>NZ_JBITEZ010000022.1:0-162767 GCF_044455665.1 Nonomuraea sp. NPDC051191
CTGTCGCTGTCCCCCAAGACCGTGCGCAACAACGTCTCCAACGTCTTCGCCAAGCTCCAGGTCGCCGACCGCGCCCAGGCGATCATCCAGGCCCGGGAGGCCGGCCTCGGGCAGTGACCCCGATCCGAGGGATGTCCCCGTCTGACCGGGACAGCGGTCCCTGATCGGGCCGGGCCGATCCAGGACCGCAGGCATGGCCGTGCTCCCTGGGCGCCCGGGGCACTGCGGCGGGAAAGTGCTGCCACCGACCCGCGCACCCCGAGGAGCATCATGTCCAGCCGCATCGTGCCCAGCAACGTCGACCCGCACGAGCCCGTCGTGGCCCGGCCCAGCTCGAACCCGGCCCAGGTCAGGATCTCCGGTCTCCTGCTGGCCGCGGGAGCGGTCGCCTGGAGCGCCGGCACCGTGATCGTCGGCGACAGGGTCCAGGACGGCGTCCAGACGCTCGACACCGTCACCGGCATGATGTTCGTCGCGGGGCTGTTCGCGTTCGTGTGGACCGTGCACGTCACGCGCTCCGCCGGCGACGGGTGGACCCGCGTGATCCCGATGGGCCTGATGGCGCTGCTGCCCGGTGCGTTCGTGACCAACGTGCTGTCCTTCGGCTACGCCACCTACGACGAGTTCCCGCTGCCGTTGCTGATCCTGGATGCCTGCTGGCCGCTCAGCCAGCTCGGCATGCTGGCCCTCGGGCTCGCCGTCGCGATCCGGGGCCGCCTGCGGGGGGCGGTCCGCTGGCTGCCCCTGCTCGCCGGCCTGTGGTTCCCGGTGACCGTCCTGGCGCAGACCCTCGGCGGCTCCACCGTCTCGGTGTACGCCAGCGCCGCGCTGCTGCTCGGCGCGCACGCCCACCTGGGCCTGCGCCTCGCCGTCCGCCCCACGCTCTGAGCCGACCTGATCGTCTGGAATCAGAGGAGACGGAGAGTCATGTTCTACCCTGGTGCCCGCCGGCTGGCAGTGACACTGCTGGCCGCCCTGACCACCGCCGTGCTGGTGCCGTCCGCGCCGGCCCCGGCCACGCCGGTGCAGGCCAAGTGGCCGATCGCGGTTCTGCTGTGCAAGTTCCTCGACCGGCCTGAGGAGCCCGAACCCCCGCAGTTCTTCAAGGAGTTGCTCACCGCCGAAGGTCTCGGCAAGGGCGGCCTGGCCGACTTCGTCGCCGAGCAGTCGCGCGGCCGGGTCGCCCTGGAGGGCGGCGACGTCCACGGCTGGTACACCATCCCCAAGACCTACTCGCAGTGGAGCGACGAGGGCTGGTACTCCTTGAACAAGCCGAAGGACTGCGTGCGGAGCGCACAGAGCCAAGGGTGGACGCGGCCGCCCGGCAGCGCGCTGTTCGTCATCATCAACACCGCCGAAGGCGGAATCGGGCGCGCCTCGTACAACGCACGGGGGGACAGAACCATCGTCCTGGACTCCACAGCCTGGACGCTGAACCGCGCCGCCTACGAGTTCGGGCGGCTCAACGGGCTGAACCACAGGCTGTCGCAGTTCCTGAACCAGCACCCCACGGATGTGGGCAACCCGTACGACACGATGTCGGCGTCCACCACCCACTTCCCGCCTTCCGAGCGGTTCGGCGAGGGCGCGATCGCGCTGGCCGCGCCGAGCCTCGACGAGCTCGGCTGGCTGCCCGGGTGGCGGGTGACGACGCTCGGCAAGGACGGAGCCGGCACCCGGACCGTACGGCTGGCACCCATCGAGCAGCCGGAACGGCCCGGCGCGCTGATGGTCCGCGTGCCGTACGACCCGAAGAGACCCGACAGGTACCTCACCGTCGAGTTCCGTAAGAAGACCGGCCGCAGCAGCGCGATCCCCAAGGACAGCATCCTCATCCACCAGTACCAAGAACGAAGCTGGGCCACCCTCCTGATGGAGAACGACACGAACCCCACGCCGATCCAGAGCTACCGCGGCGACGGCGTCGAGATCAAGCTCGACTCGATGACCGCCGACTCGGCGACCGTCACCGTCTCGACCGACGTGACCGGCAAGTGCGGCTTCGACTACGTCCCGCGGGCCGCCGTGGCCGGGGACAACGCCTGCGTGACGCCTGCCGTACGCGACAGCACCGCCGCCGACAACGCCGACCAGCCGAACCGTCTGGACGCCAACGGCGCCTGTCGGTGGGGCTACGTCCACCGGGAGATCACGCTGGCCGACGTGGCCTGCGTCTCCCCCACCGTGAAGAACCAGGCGGAGCAGGACACGGCCGCCACGCCCGCCCGGATCAACGTCGCCCAGCATGTGTGGGGGCCGAACGCCTGCCAGGACGGCTACGTGTGGCGGATGGCCGACGACTCCGACTACGTCTGCGTGTCCCTGGAGACCCGCTACCAGACCTTGGACGACAACGCGGCCGCCGCCGGCCGCTGGACCGACGGGCCGGCCGGACCCAAGAGCTGCGTCCAGGGGTATGTCTGGCGGGAGGCCTACGTCGGTGACCAGGCTTGCGTCACACCCGCGCGCCGCGACCAGGCTCGTGCCGACAACGCCGCCGCGTGGGAGAGGGTCAAGGAGAACTGATTCTCCCGCCATCGAGCTCGACCACCTCCGGGATGCGCGGCCTGCGCCTGCCCGTACCGGGATGCGCGGCCGCGTGCTGGTGGGCGCGGCAGACGGTGGAGTCGCCCTCGACCTGCCAGCCGATCAAGCCTGCGGCATCGGTCAGGGTCTGCAGGCCAAATCCTGCCACCAGCACCTGGCCAGCCTCGGCCGCTACGTCCGTCTGGGGGAGGAGACCTCCGCCCACATCACCGCCGAGCACGACCCCGCAGCCCGGCGGCGCAGACGCTGAGAGCTGATTCTGCGCCGCTCGGCGCGTTCCTGCCCGCACCGATGCACTTGCCGCGTAGCGCCCAAATCCGGTCCGATCCTGCCCGGAGGTCGATAGGGCAGGCACGGCGAGGTCGATCCAGTGTGCCGTAGTGGGCGAGACGATTCTGGAGGGTGGACGGCTGCTCAGGGGTAGAGGGCCGTGACGGCCTCCAGCACCTGTTCGCGGGCGTGGATGGCGGGGATGACGCCGGTGAGCACGTAGGCGGCCAGTCCTTCGGCCAGCGCCACCAGAGCCAGCGCCGTTCCCTCGGGGTCGGCATCGCTGGGGATGCGGCCGACCTGCTGGTCCTTGCGGATCAGGTCGGCCATGTGCCGGTGAGAGCCGGCGTACAGGACGCGCAGCCGGACGGCCTTGTCGTAAGGGAGGAGCCGAATGGGCACGGTGAGCTCTCGATGCGGGCCGAGGGCATGGTCAAGCTGCGTCAGTCCTCTCACACTGGCGGTAATCCTGCAGATGGCGGGAGTGCTCCGGAAGTTGCCGTCGAGTCGCTCACCTTGGGGGAGCGTCGCGGCGAAGCTCAGTACCTTCTCGGGTACGGCCTGGCGGAATGCGTAGATCGACTGGTTCAGGTCAGCGACCATGACGAGATCTACGCCGTATTCCCGTAGCAGGCCGAGCACTGCGAGCTCCTCGCTGCCGCAGTCCTGGCTCTCGTCCACGATGACTTCGGAAAAGCGTTGCTTCAGCGGCTCTCCGATGCGGGTGCGATCTTCTGGTGTGGCAAGCCACCGGTCGGCGAGACTCCGAGAAGCCGAACTGCTGAGCACACCTGCCTCGATCAGCCTCGTCCGCTTCTGGCGAGGCCTAGTAGTGCTGTTGGGTCGGCGTGTCGTGGAGACGCTGTGCCGGTGTGGGTAGTTTTATGCCTGTTCCGGCCGGCAAACGGGGTGACGTAGTGGCCGTACCGGCGGTTTGTATGCCTCGAAGGTGTAGTCGAAACCGAACAGCCGCCGGGTGCGGTCGCGGTCCCGGATGAGGTTGTCGAACGGGGTGAGAAAGACCCGGTTCGGCGGGCAGGAACGCGCGCTCCAGAGCCGTTGGGCGAACCCGGGCAGGCTCGCGGGAGGTCGGCGGGGACGCGGCGCTCGGCCAGGTCGTACACGCGTTCGGCGCCGCGGCGCGCGGCAGTGATCAGACGCCGGTCCACACCAGGTACTCGGCCGCTCGTTTGGCGTCCGACCAGCCACACCCCGTCTCCCTGGAGGGCGGCACGCGGACACCTGCGAAATCCGCGTCATCGGGCAGGGCATCAGCGTCAATGGGCATGGCAGGGTCCGTCGGCTGTCCACTCCTGGGATGAGCGCAGCGCGGGCACACCCCGGGCTCGGCAGCAGCTCCCAGGAGGGAAGGGTGTCACGGTCAGGGTCCTCGACGGTGGCTACGATCCCGACCGCCCCGGCGGTCCCGACGTGGGTCGTGACGTCGGATGCCAATCTGGCCATCGGCAAGGTGAACCAGCCCGGATGATCATTGAATCCGCGGCCCCCACCGGCATGGCGTGGGCGGCCACCGAGGTCAAGGCCAAGATCGTCAATATGAGCTTCGGCGGCCCCGAGCTGGATCCGGTGGAGCACGCGATCAATACGCTGTCACAGCGGTACGAGATCCTTCTCGTGGCCGGCGGTTGACCGACCTCATGCGGGTGCTGTGGCAGCGGGCGGCCCGGAACTCGCGCCGGGGGTGAGGGCGTGAACTTTGATCCGTATCCGTTGGCGGATCGCCGACATGCTCCCGGTCCCTGAAACCGAGAGACCGCGTCTGAGCCCGCCGCGCCCACCGGACGGCAGGCCGGCCCTGCCTGGACGGAAATTGCCGTGAAGAAAACCTGCCGAGCGGCGAACACTGGATGACAGTTGCCTTCGGAAGGACACCATGACTGCACCACCTGACGCCAACGACGTGATGGAAGACGTCACGGTGGTCGAGCGGTCGCTGCACAGTCCCGAGCTTTTCGCCCTGCTGTACGACCGGTACTTCCAGGAGGTTCACCGTTATCTGGCTGCCCGGCTCGGCAGTGAGCAGGCCGAGGATCTGGTCGCGGATGCCTTTCTGCTCGCGTTCAACGGCAGGCACGGCTTCGACCCGCAGCGAGGGACTGTGCGGTCGTGGTTGTTCGGCATCGCCACGAACGTGGTGGCCCGTCACCGCCGCAGGGAGGGCCGCCGCCTGAACGCGCTCAGCAAGGTGGCGGCCGAGGAATCCATCGACGGGCACGAGGACCGGGTGACCGCGCAGCTCGCGGCGCGGGCCAGCCGGCCGGAGCTGGTACGGGGGCTGAAGGGGTTGGCGAAGGGCGATCGCGACGTGGTGTTCCTGCTCGTGTTCGGCGGGCTCGGCTACGAGGAGATCGCCACGGCCCTGGACATCCCGGTGGGGACCGTCGGGTCCCGGATCAACAGGGCGCGCCGGAAGCTGCGCAAGGCCCTGGGCGACGTCAACCCGATCGGGGAGTGGTGATGGACGAGTTGAAGCTGGTCGAGGCCGTGTTCGCGGAGCCCGAGCCCACGCCGGAGGCGGCGGCGAAGGGACGTGACCGCCTCCTCCGTGAGGCACGGGCGCCACGGTCGGACCGTCGGTGGCGCACCGCGCTGCCGATCCGGCGCGTCGCCCTGGTCGGCGCCATGGCGGTGCTGCTCACCGGCGGCATCGTCGTCAGCCAGGTGGGGCTGGGCGGCTCCGACCCGGGCACCCCTGGGTACCTGCTCGCTGCCCCTCCGGCCGACGCCAAGGCGCTGCTCACCCTGGCCGCGCGGGCCGCCGCCGGTCAACGTGACACGGTGCCCTCCCAGGGTGAGTACGTCCACACCAAGACGCTGGCCCAGCGCAGCCTGCACACCAAGGACAAGTCGGGCACGACGCAGTACACCAAGGTGATGGTCAACGAAGAGCGGTGGGAGGCCGCCGACGTGGGCAAGCCCTGGCTGAGCCGCAGCCAGAGCCTGTCGGGCACGGGACCGGCGCCCCGGAGGTACTGGGACCACGGCGTCGAGGACATCGTGCACGAGCCGGGAACCTGTCCCGGCCGGCCGGCCTACGCGCGGCTGGGCGCCTGGCCGACGGACCCCGCCCAGGTGCGCGCGAAGATCGTGGCCGACACGGGTGAGGAGCCGTTGCGCATCTGGCGCTCCCTACAGAGCCTGGTCCGCGAGTCCGTGGTACGGCCGAGCCTCGGCGCGGCGCTGTACCAGGTCGCCGCCGGGCTGGACGGCATCGTGCTCGTCGGCGACGCCATGGACGCCGCCGGCCGCCCCGGCCTGGCCGTCGCCATGGACGGGGGCGACGGCACCCGGTCCGAGTTGATCTTCGACCGGCAGACCTACCACTACCTGGGCGAGCGCACGGTGAGCACCAGGGACCGCAAGGTGAAGGTGTCCTCCGGCGTCGAGTACACCGAGAAGAAGGGCACCGTGACCGGCACCGCCGTGCTCGCCGTCGATCTCGCCCGCGGTTTGCCCGAGGTGTCGCCGAAGGCGTCCCGCATGAAGATCCCCTGCTGAGACTTTCCCCCTGATCCGGCCGTTCCGGCCGTGAGTTCTGTTTCGCATGCCCTCAGATCGAACCGGCATGCCCTCAAGGAAGAAGGAGAACATCCATGCTCATCGCCAAGGCCGTCGCGGTCACCCTGCTCGCCGGCACGTTCGGCGGCCTCACCGCGTCGCCGTCGGGGGACGCCGCCGCGTACGAGAAGCAGACGCAACTGGAGGCCAAGCGCGTCGCCTGCATGACCGAGCGGGGCCTGGACTACGCGGCCTCCCCGGAGGCCCGCTACAAGTGGCAGCCCGGGGAGCAGGAGCGGCTCGCGGGTGACCTGAAGGCGCTGCGGGCCTACCGGGCCAAGTACGGCTTCGGCGTCTGGTCGCCGAATGTCTATCCCAAGGACGAGGTCGTCAACCCCGTCCGGCAGGAGAACCCGAACGACAAGACGCTGATGTCGCTGCCGGCCGATGAGCTGAAGGAGTGGCGCGCCGCCGACGAGTCCTGCTTCTCCCAAGCGGTGAAGGAGGTGCTGGGCAAGACCGTCACCTCCCAGGACGACTACCACGACCAGCTCGACGCGGCGGTACGGAAGTCGTTGAGCGTCCTCGACCAGGACGAGCGGCTCGTCCAGCTGGGCAAGCAGTTCGCCGCGTGCCTGGGCGTCAACCGGACCGCGCCGACCGCGCTGGACGGTCTGAGCCACACGAAGATCGTGCGGCAGGCGTCCGACGTCGCCAAGAAGGCGTGGAAGGGCGAACTGCCCAAGGGCAAGACCGCCATCTTCCGGCCGAACCTGAAGCCCGCGCAGGCCAGGCCGTACCTGGACAAGGAGATCAAGGCGGCGCTGAAGGACCTGGACTGCGGCAAGGACTTCTACCCCGCCTACTCGCCCAAGGCTGTGGAGATCACGTCGCGGGTCTACCAGGAGTTCGGCCGGGAGGGCGCGGCTCAGGCTGTTTCGTCCCGGATCTACCGCAAGCTCGTCTGACCCAGCACGCCAGGGGTGCCGCTCGTGGCGCGCGGGCGGCACCCCGATTCGTCCGCCTCCAAGGTTCCTGCCGGTGGCACGGCAGAGTCGCTTCCCAGGCCATCAGCGTCTCTGCCCCACCGGACGATCAACTCTCCGCACATCGACCACGAGAGAGCAGATGAAATCAACACACGGAACCCTCGCCACGCTCGTGGCGGGATGTCTCATCGCCGGCGGCACCACGCACACCGCGCAGGCGGCAGAGCCGGCATCTTCGGTGACCGAGGTGTCGGGCTCGGTGACGCTGCTGACCGGTGACCGGGTGACCGTCACCGCGAACGGTCACCGGATCGAGCCGGGACCAGGCAGAAAGGAGCGCTTCGACGTTCAGCGTCGTCAGGGCCACCTCCACGTCATTCCAGAGGACGCGAAGCGGCTGCTGGCCCAGGGGGTGCTGGATGAGCGTCTGTTCGACGTCACGCAGTTGCTCACCTGGCGATACGGCGACGCCCACAAATCGGAAATACCACTGATCGTGCAGTCACCCCAGGGGGAACCGGCACAGACGCTCAGCGGAACGCGGAAGGCCAAGGACTTCGCCGGGCTGGGACTGGCCGCCACGAGCGTCCCCAAGGTGACAGCCGGCCAGACCTGGCAGAACCTGGTCGGTGGCGCCCGATCACCGGCCGCGGGCAAGTCGAAGATCTGGCTGGACGGGAAGCGGCACATCACCCTTGACCAGAGCGTCAAGCAGATCGGGGCCCCGCAGGCGTGGCAACAGGGGCTGACCGGAGCCGGTGTCACGGTCGCCGTGCTCGACTCCGGTTACGACGCCACTCACCCCGATCTCAAGGACGTCGTCACGCAGTCGCGAAACTTCTCCGACGAACCCGACATCAGCGACAACGTTGGACATGGCACCCATGTTTCCTCCATCGTGGCAGGAGCCGGAGCCAAGTACCGGGGCGTCGCGCCGGGAGCGAAGATCGCGCTCGGCAAGGTCGGCGGCGAGTACGTCAGCGAAGCGGCACTGTTGGCAGGCATGGAATGGGCCGCCGCCGAGGTCAAAGCGAAGATCATCAACATGAGCGTCGGCAGCCCGGACACGCCCGGCGTCGATCCGGTGGAGCACGCCGTCAACGCCCTGTCGGCGCGTACGGGAGCGCTGTTCGTCATCGCGGCGGGCAACGACGGAACACCCGGCTCGGTCAGCAGCCCGGGCAGCGCCGACGCGGCACTGACGGTCGGCGCGGTCGACAAGTCCGACCAGATGGCCGAATTCTCCAGCCGCGGCCCAAGACTGGGCGATCATGCGATCAAGCCGGACGTGACCGCCCCCGGCGTCGACATCACGGCGGCGGCCGCGCAGGGCACGGCAGGAGGCCCGTACGTCGCCCACAGCGGCACCTCCATGGCGGCGCCGCACGTCGCGGGCGCGGCGGCGATCCTCGCCCAGCGGCACCCGGACTGGAACGGAGAGCAGCTCAAGGCCGCGCTCATCGGCAGCGCCGCGCCGCAGGCCGGTGCCACACCCTTCGACCAGGGGGCCGGGCGCGTCGACGTGGTCCGCGCGATCGGCCAGGAGGTGTACGCCAGTCCCGCGAACATCGGCACGGTCTTCCGCTGGGGCGAATCCGGCGTGCGGCAGGCGGCCAAAGAGATCACCTACACCAACGCCGGTGACTCCCCGGTCATCCTCGACCTCACCGTGGACGGCGACGTGCTGCGCACCTCGGCACAGCGGGTCGAGGTGCCCGCCAAAGGCACGGCGTCCGTCACCGTGACGATCGACGGGACCGGCAAACAGCCCGGTGATCACCCGGGCACCATCATCGCCCGATCGGGTGACCTTCTCATCCGAACCGTCGCCACCGCGTACGTGGAGCCGGAAGCCTACGACGTGAAGATCAGCGCACTCGGCACCGACGGCCGGCCCGTCGACGCGGTCGGGGAGTTCTACAACGGCAAGGGCGAGAGTGTTCGGATGCTCCTCATCGGCGCGCCGGACACCTACCGGCTCCCCGCCGGCGAGTGGAGCCTGTACGCCGACATCTACGAAGGATCGCGCATCACGACCACGCACCTGCCGGTGAAGGTCGGCGAACAGGGCACGGAGGTGATCCTGGACACGCGCAAGGCCAAACCGATCAGGTTCGCCCTGGACGAGCCCACGGCTGTCACCAGTGGATGGGTCGAGATGTGGGTGATCAACGGTTCATGGTGGCTCGGTTGGGCCGGAGGCAGGCCCGACCCCAGCTCCGTGTACTTCGTGCTCGGCTCCATGCAGCCCGGACTGAAGTACATCAGCAGGATGCATTTCCACAAGAAGGACGCCTCTCCCACTCCCGTCCGCTACGACCTGGTGGACGAACGCCAGGACGGCATGCCCGAGGACCCCACCTACACGGCCAGGGTGAAGGACCTCGACCAGGTGACCACGACCTTTCGCGGCGCCGGAACGGCCGCGAAGGGCACCTACTTCGTGGCGAACGCCGTCGAAGGCGTTTCTGCCGGATTCCTGACCCCCACGAACGAGGTGCCGCTCCCGGGCAAGCTGACGGAATACCGGACGCGAGGGTACAAGTGGTCCAGCGCGCTGCGCGTCGGCGAATCCGCGGTCACGGGGGCCACGGAACCCACCGGCCACGGCCGCGATCGTCAGAGGTGGGGCGCCGCGGTGAGCGGTCCGTCCTTCGCCACCTTGGGCGGCTGGCGAGAGGGTGACACCGTGGTGTTCGACGGCGCCCGGCTGTTCTCCGAGGGCGTGCCCGGCCGGGTCGGCATGGATGGCGCGGCCACCGGCACCGTCAGCCTCGCCCAGGATGGTCAGGTCATCTCCACGATCGACTACACCAGGTGCGGCCCGTGGGAGCTCGATTCCTGCCGGTTGACCGCCGGCCTCCCGGCGAAGCCCGCGACGTACACGCTCAGTGCGACGGCCGACCGGCAGGTGCCGTACTCCACGCTGTCCACGAAGGTGGCATCGACGTGGACGTTCCGTTCGGCGCACACCACCGAGCGGGAAGCACTCCCGCTGTCGGCGGTCCGCTACGCCCCCAAGGGGCTGGACGAGTACAACCGGGCCAAGCCCGGATCGTCCACCCGGCTGCCCGTCTGGATCGAACGCAATCCCGGTGCGCCCGCGGCGGCCGTGACGTCCATCCACCTGCAGATGTCCGTCGATGACGGGGTGACCTGGCGCGACATCCGGGTCAGGGCCGCGGGTTCGGCCTGGACGGCGCAGATCGACAATCCGCGCGCAACGGGCTTCGTGTCCCTGCGCGCCATGGTGACCGACAGCGCGGACAACAGCGTCAGCCAGACCATCCACCGCGCCTACGCGGTCGGATGACCTCCCCGGCCGTGGAGCCGGAGACGACCACCGTCGCCTCCGGCTCCGCACATGTGCGCCTGCGATCAGAACACCCGCACCGGGTGGCGCCACCGGTACGCAGGCCATGAACGGTTCTACGAGCAGCGCCGCGCGCGGCGAGCCCTGGACCAAGCAGCCCCGCCACGCCTACGGCCGGCAGAAGATCCTGGTGGACGGGATCACGGTGAACGGCATCCCGTACGTGGCGCCACCTTTGGAGCGGACAGGCGCCCGCCGATGCTCCAGGTCCAAGACCTCGACGTTGAGCGCCAGGATCTCCGCGGCCCGGGCCGCGGTCCCGTAGAGCATCCGCCACAGGGTCTTCTCCCGCAGGGGGATGTCGCGGCGGGACAACGGGCCGCCGCCGCAACGCGACGGGAAGCTTGGACCTTCCTCTTCGTGGCCTGCGCAACGGCGCCGGCGGTGACGGTGCCAGGTGACCTGTTCGATGCCGCCGGCGTTGACGCCGGCCACCTGGGCGACTCGGTCATCAGGCATAGCCCCGGTCTGCCTTCGGACCGATGTCAGCGCAGGTGGGAGCCGGCGAGGATGGAACATGTCAGCCGCTCACACCAAGGAGACCATCGTGAACGCCTCTGACGACACCTTGCCCGCCCAGCCCGGCGAACGCCTCGCCTCCCGTATGCCCCTGGGGCTGGCCAACGCGCTTGTGGGCGTCGGCGTCCTGCTGGGCTTCGGGGCGGTCACCGCCGGCGTCGGGGCGCCGGCGCGTTTCGTGGTCAGGTCCGTGCGCCGCTGAACGGCCTTTCCCCCACGGCTGGTGAAGGTCTGACTTCCGGCACAGGCGCCGACCGGCCGTGGGGTCCGTGCTCGGGCAGCCTGTGGCTGCCTCGATACTGGCAAGCGTGCCTGTGACCAGCTATTTCCGCCGCCTCGCCGGCAGCCGCCCGTTCGCCGGGGCGAGCCGCTACGGCGTCGTGCGCGCGACGGTCGAGACCGGTGGCGTGACCGTGGCGGCGCTGGGCATGGTCGTCATCCTGGCCGGTGAGGACGCACCGATCCGGAGCCTGGTGGCGGTGGCCGCCGGTGCGGGACTCTTCCTGCTGCGCCACCGGTTCCCCACGGCGGTGCTGCTGGCGCTGGCGGCGCTGTGCGGCCCGGTCGCGGCGGTCGGGCCGTTCACCGCCGCGACCGCCTACACCGCCGCGCGCCGCACGACGCGAGCGCGGCGACGGGCCTGGGTCCTGGCGGCGGCGAGCGTGCTGGCCGTGGCATCGGCGACGGCGGGCATGCCCTGGTCGGGAGCCGGACCGGCACCGTACGGGCTGCTGCTCGGCCTGCTCATGGCGCCGCTGGCGGTGGTGCTGCCGGGCCTGGTGGGGACGGTGCGCGGCCAGCAGGAGCGCCTGCTGGTCGCCTCGCGGGAGCGCGGCGACGCCGCCGAGCGGGCCCGACGGCTGGCCGACAGCGAGGCCCGGATGCACGAACGCTCCCGGATCGCCGCCGAGATGCACGACCTGGTGGGGCACCGGCTCAGCCTGATCTCGCTGCACGTCGGCGGGCTGGAGATGGCCCTGGCCGCAACCGCCCCCGAGCTGAGCCGGGAAGTGGTCCTGGTCCGCCAGACCACCCGTGACGCCATGCGCGAGCTGCGGCAGTCGCTGGGGGTGCTGGGGCCGCCGGGCCGCGACACCGGGCCGGACGCGCTCACCGACGCGACCGGCACCCGCGCCGACATCGAGGGGCTGGTGGCCCAGTCCCGCGCCGGCGGGATCGCGGTGCGGCTGGAGTGGACCGGACCCGATCTGGACTCCCGTCCGGCGCCGGTGCGGCGCGCGGTCCACCGGGTCGTCCGTGAGGCCCTGACCAATGTGCACCGCTACGCCGGCGCCGCCCACACCACCGTCACGATCGTCCATGACCGGGACGTGGTGCGCGTCACCGTCCGCAACGGGGCTCCGCCGCGCACGCCGCCCGCCGAGAGCCCGGGGAGCGGCCGTGGCCTGCCCGGTCTGCGGGAACGGGTGGAGCTGCTCGGCGGGACGCTGGAGGCCGGGGCACTGCCGTCCGGCGGGTTCCAGGTGGCCGCGGTCGTGCCGGCCGATCCCGGCGACCTCGTCAACCGGACCGATGCGCCGGACGCCTCCGGCTCGGCGGCCCCGGACGCGCCCCCCGCCGTACCCGCCCCGGCCGACTCCGGACGCCGCTGGGTCGAGTCGCTGACGCTCGCCTTCGGGCTGGTGGCGCTGTGCGCGTTGATGGCCCTGGCCGCGACCTTCGTGCACGCCATCCTGCCCAACCCCCATCCCGGGCCGCTCCCGCTGCCCCGCCTGGGCATGACCTACCAGCAGGTCGCGGAGCTCAGCGTGCTGGACAACGGGGCGGTCCGGGCGGCGGCGACCGGGCGCGAGCCGCCGCGCCCCGCCACGGCGGCCGGCTGCATCTACCCGTTCAACGGGGCCACCGAACGCCGCCCCGACCGCCTGATCGTCGCCCGCTACTGCTTCGACGCCTCGCAGCATCTGATCGCCATCGACCGCTTCGCCGTACCGTCGGTTCGCGACGGCGCACCCTGGGAGACCCCGTGACCGAGCCCGTGACCAGCCCTGCGACTCAGGCAGCCCGGCCGATCCGCGTCCTGCTGGCCGACGACGAGACGATGATCCGGCACGGCGTGCGGCTGATCCTGCGGCACGCCGAGGGCATCGAGGTGGTCGCCGAGGCCACCGACGGACGCCAGGCTGTGGAACTGGCCACCGCCCACCGCCCGGACGTGGCGCTGGTGGACATCCGGATGCCGGTGTACGACGGCCTGGCCGCCATCGCGCCGCTGCTCGCGCTGGACCCGGCGCCGCGCGTGGTGATGCTGACGACCTTCGGCGAGGAGGCGAACGTGCTGCGGGCGCTGCGCGAAGGCGCGGCGGGCTTCCTGCTGAAGGACGACGGCCCGCAGGAACTGATCAACGCGGTCCGAGCGGCCGCCGCCGGTGACGCGGTGCTGTCGCCCGGCGTCACCGCCGCCGTCATCAGCCGGATGCTGAACGGCACCGGCCCCCAGGACGCCGACCCCGCCCACGCCGACGAGCGGATCGCGCGCCTGACCGAACGGGAACGGGAGGTCCTGGCGATGCTGGGTGAAGGACTGTCCAACCAGGAGATCGCCGAACGGCTGTACATCGGGATCGGAACGGTGAAGACGCACGTGAGCGCGATCCTGGACAAGACCGGCTCGGCCAGCCGGGTGCAGGCCGCGATCCTGGCCCACCGGACCGGCCTGTCCGCCTGAGACGCCTCTGCCGGAAGACAGAGCATCCGCACCACTTCCCTCACTTCCGGCAGAGCCGAACTCCTCCCCAAGGACCGATGTTCTCGCCGGTCAACGTCGTGAGGATGGAAGCGTTCCCGGCTCGCGGTCTCATCCCGCGGGCCGACGCTTCCTAGGCGGGGTCCTCACATGTCACACGATTTTCCCTCCCCTGACGTCCACGTCGCCGGCCCGGCCGCCAGCGCCGTCGGCCTGACCAAGGCGTACGGTTCCGGGGAGACGCGCGTCACCGCGTTGGACGCGGTCTCGGTCGAGTTCGCGCGAGGCCGGTTCACCGCCGTGATGGGCCCGTCGGGATCCGGCAAATCGACGCTGATGCACTGCATGGCCGGGCTGGACCGGGTGACGTCGGGTTCGGCCCGCATCGGCGGGACCGAGCTGTCGTCGCTGAACGACCGGCAGCTCACCGCCCTGCGCCGCGACAAGGTCGGGTTCGTCTTCCAGGGCTTCAACCTGCTGCCCACCCTGACCGCGGCGGAGAACATCACGCTGCCGCTGCGGATCGCCGGACGCAAACCCGACCCCGCCTGGCTGGAGGCCGTCATCGCCACCGTCGGCCTGGGCGAACGACTCGCCCACCGGCCCGCCGAGCTGTCGGGCGGCCAGCAGCAGCGCGTCGCCGTCGCCCGCGCCCTGGTCTCCCGGCCCGACATCGTCTTCGCCGACGAGCCCACCGGCAACCTCGACTCCCGCTCCGGGGCCGAGATCCTCGGCTTCCTGGGCGAGTCGGTGCGCGAGCTGGGCCAGTCGGTGGTGATGGTCACCCACGACCCGGTGGCCGCCGCGCACGCCGACCGGGTGGTGTTCCTGGCCGACGGCCGCGTCGTCGACGAGCTGCACCGGCCGACCTCCGGCACGGTGCTCGACCGGATGCTCCGGTTCCAGGCCCAAGGCACGACGCGCTGACCCGCCCCCCTTCTGCACCGAAAGCTCCCATCATGCTGCGCACAGCCCTGCACAACCTCCTGGCCCACAAGGGCCGCCTGGCGATGACCTTCATCGCGGTCTGCCTCGGCGTCGCGTTCGTCTCCGGCACCCTCGTCTTCGCCGACTCCTCCGCGGCCGCCTATCGCGCGGCCGCCGCCAAGAGCTTCGACGGCGTCGCGGTCACCGTGACCCCCAAGGACCCGCCGCCCGGAACTCCCGAGAACCAGCACGCGGACGGCCTCGACGACGCCCTCGTGCGGAAGCTGGCCGCCGTGCCCGGAGTCGCGGCCGTGCGCCCGTCGGCCGACGGCATGGCCGTGCTGTCCGCCTCGGACGGCACCCCGCTGCGAGCGGGCAGCGCCTGGGCGAACCTGGCCGCTTCCTATGCACCCGGCCCCGACGGCAGGGACAGCCGGTATCCGCTGGCCGAGGGCCGTGCGCCCCGCGACGGCGGGGAGATCGCGGTGGACATCGGGACCGCCGACGCGGGCCGCTTCCACCTCGGTGACATGATCACGCTGGCCACCGACGGCCCCGTCATGACCAAGCGGCTGGTGGGCCTCGTGCGCACCGCCGACAGCCGGGTGACCGCCGGCGGCACCCTGGCGCTGTTCGACCTGGCCACCGCGCAGAAGCTGTTCGCCGCGCCGGGCCGCTACACCAGGATCGACCTGACCGCTGCGCCCGGCACCGCCGAGGCCGTCCTGGCCGACCGGGTCACCGAGATGCTCCCGGCTGAGCGCGCCGAGGCGGTCAGCGCCACCGCCCAGGCCCTCCAGCAGTCGATCCTGCTGGACACCCTGACCCGCGGCTACACCAAGATCCCGATGATCTTCGCAGCGGTCGCGCTGTTCATCGGCTCGTTCCTGATCATCAACACCTTCACGATGCTCGTCTCCCGGCGCGTCCGCGACATCGCGCTGCTGCGCGCCATCGGGGCCTCCCGCCGCCAGGTCGTCGGCTCCGTGCTGGCCGAGGCGGCCCTGCTCGGCCTCGCCGCCTCCGTGACCGGTTTCCTGCTGGGCCTGGGGATCGCCGCCGCGCTGCCCGCGCTCCTGAGCACCGACGAGCACCCGCTGCCGCGCGGCTCGTTGGCGATCGGCCCCATCCCCCTGATCGCGGCCCTGTTCGTCGGCGTGGGCGTCACCATGGCCGCCGCGCTCGTCCCGTCGCTGCGCGCCGCCCGGGTCGCCCCGCTGGAGGCCATGCGCTCGGCCCAGCAGCCGCCCTCCGCCTCGCGGTCCTGGATCCGCGGCGCGGCCGGGACGGCCCTGCTCCTGCTCGGCGCCGGGATGCTGGTGTCGCTCAGCGGAGCCGAGGACGCCTCCGTCGACAACCTCCAGAGCGCCATGTTCGGCTGCGCCCTCCTCGGCGCCGCCCTGATCGTGCTGGCGCCGCTGCTGGCCGGTCCGGTGATCCGGCTGTTCGGCACGCTCACCGGCCGGTTCGGCGTGGTCGGCCACCTCGCCCGTCAGAACGCGCTGCGCGACCCGCGCCGCACCGCCGCCACCGCCGCCGCGTTGATGATCAGCACGGCGCTGGTCGGCGGGCTCGCCGTCCTCGGCGAGTCCACCAGCCGGGCCCTGGACCGCCAGGCCGCCGCCGGTCTCGCCGCCGACTACACGATCGGCACCCTCAACTCCATGAACAGCATCGACCCCGCCGCCGTCCAGCGGGTCGCCGCCGTCCCCGGTGTGCGGACCTCCTCCGCCGTCGCCGACTCCACCCTGTTCGTCAGCGGCCACGTCCGGCAGATCTCCGGCGTCGACCCCGCGACCGTGGGCGCCGTCATGAAGCTCGACTTCGTCAACGGCTCCCTGGACGACCTCGGTCCAGGCCGGATCGCCCTGTCCAAGACCATCGCCGAGGCCCAGGGCGTGCGCACCGGCGGGCAGGTGAACGCGCGCATCGGCCGCGACCAGGCGTTCCACAAGTACACCGTCGTCGGCGTCTACCAGGACAACCCGGTCGCAGGGGACGCCCTGGGGGCCCGCGCCGAGGTCCAGAAGCACGCCTTCGTGCCCGGCGCCATCCAGCGGATCCTCCTGCGCGCCGACGCGACGGCCACCGAGCAGGCCCTGCGCGCCGCCGTGGGCAACAGCCCCCTGCTGAGGGTGCAGGACCGCGCCGCGTTCGTCGCCGAGGCCGCCGGGACCGTGGGGAACCTGCTGACCCTGATGTACGGCCTGCTCGTGATCGGCGTGGTGATCGCCGCCCTCGGCGTCGTCAACACCCTGGCCATGTCGGTGTCGGAACGGACGCGGGAGCTCGGCATGCTGCGCGCCCTGGGCCTGGACCGGTCCGGCGTCCGGCGGATGGTGGTCCTGGAGGCCCTCACGATCGCCGCGTTCGGCACCCTGCTGGGGCTGGTGAGCGCGCTGTTCGGGGCCTGGGCGGTCGGCGCCCTGGCCAACGGGGCGATCCCGCAGTACACGCTCACGATCCCCTGGGGAACGCTGCTGCTGGTGTGCCTGCTGTCCCTCGCGGCCGGCGCGCTCGCCGCGCTCGTCCCGGCCCAGCGGGCGGCCGCCATGCGCCCCCTGCAAGCCACCGCCCAAGCCTGACCGGCAACCGGACATGTGCTCCAGCGGCCCGAAGCCGGCGGGAGGGTTGGTCCGCCACAGCCGCCTGTCGGAGACCGTCCAGATGCCGCCGCGTCACCACGGACCCGAGCGGCCGTCTCGGCCCGAGAACCAAGCCACGAAAGGGCCCCTCTTTCCCATGCGTATGCTCCATCGCCCTCTGCGCCGCCTCCTCCTCGCGACGGCCGTCGCCGCGCTCACCTTGGGAGCCTGCGCCAGCCCTCAGCCTGAAGTCGCGGGTTCGGCGCAGGTCTCCACACAAGAGGGCACGGCCCGTTCGGGCCAGGTCACCTACGACTTCGGTGACACCGCCTACGCTCCGCCGGGCCTGGACGGCAAGCGCATGGAGCTGAAGGCCGCCGTCACCTACCCTCGCAAGCTGGACGGGGGCAAGCACCCTCTGGTGATGATGCTGCACGGCTGGGGCGACACCTGCGCCGCGGGGGACAAACCCGTCCGCGGCCAGGGCTGGCCGTGCGCCAAGGGCGCCAAGCCGGTCGACAACTACCTGGGATACGCCTACCTGGCCGAGGCCCTGGCCGACAAGGGCTACATCGTGGTGTCGGTGGCGGCCAACGGCATCCAGGCCCAGGAGAAGGACGAGGGGCACACCGCACGCGCGGCCCTGCTGGACAAGCACCTTCAGATGTGGACGCAGCTCTCCGCCGGGGAAGGCCCCCTGCGGGAACTCAAACAGTTCACCGGCCATGTGGATCTGGACCGGGTCGGCACGCTCGGGCACTCACGGGGTGGTGGCGGTGTCATCGCTCAGGCCCTGGACAGCCACACGCCCCCGGCCGGCGTGCACGTCCGGGCCGCCATGGCGCTCGCGCCCGCCATGAACGGCATCGACGCCGACAAGGAACGCATCACCCGCATCCCCCTGGCCGTGGTCGCCGGAACCTGCGACGCCATGTGGGAGGACGGCAAGGTCGCCGCCACGATGGCCGCGGGCAACTCCAACGCCGAACACCACGACGTACCCGGAGGCAACCACAACTTCTTCAACACGATCTGGACACCCGGCACCGGGCCGGCCTTCGCGACGGACCGACCCGGTCGCGAGATCCGATGGCGGCGAGCGGCGCGGCAGCATCGAACGTTGGTGTCGCGACAGGTCCGTCCTGGTAGCCGACACCCCCGCTGGGCTGGTCGGCTACTGCGTCGTCGAGTACACCTTCTTCGAGCAGGGCTTCGTGACGATGCTCATGGTGGCTGAGTCCGCCCGGGGGTACGGCATCGGCGCGAGCCTCCTGAAGGCTGCAGCAGTCTCATGCCGAACCGCGAAGCTGTTCACGTCGACGAACGTGTCCAACCATCCCGTGCAGCGGCTGCTCCGACGGGCTGGCTGGCGTGCGGTGAGGATGGTGCACGGCCTCGAAGCCACCTGACACCTTGCAGGAGGGCACCTGACCAGAGTCAGGCTCTCGCCTGGACGAGACAGTGAGGGGGCGCCCATGCGGGTCGTCCAACGGCGAACCCGGGGAGCGGAGCGGCGTGTCGTTGTACGGTGCGCGCATGTCCACCCGCTCCCAGCCCGCGGAGTCCATGGCCCGCGACGTGCGCCAGTTGTTCGCTCTGGTCGGCATCCCGAAACGCCCCGAGCACGGGGGCATCGGCGGGACGTCGCGACGCGGGCAGCCGACCAGCGGGCGACCACCGGAGGGCGTTGTGGCGGGCAGCACGGTCCTCGATCTCGCGGAGCCCGGGTGGCGTGCGATGGAGGTGCTGATCACCGAGCCGGGCAGCTCGGACGACGGCGACGTGGGTACGACGGCGACGGTGGTCGCGGCCTGCGGTGCGCTGTTGGCCGAGGTGTCGTGGCACTGGTCGATCGAGCAAGGCGCCAGGCTTGACCCGCACTGGGGGCCAGGGCAAGCAGGCGACGAGGTCCGTACTCGCCGCGACCCGCCCCTGATCCTTCGCCCTGGCCCTGTCCGGAGTCAGGCAGCACGCCACTCCCAACCGCGCCGCTGTCGGCCGGGACCTGTTGACCGCTCCTTGAAGCTATAGGAGATCGAGGGGACCGGCCTTGACTTACAGAGAGAGGCACTGAGGGTAGGCATCTGCATGCGGATCGTGCCGGTAGAAGGAGAACGCAGGTGGCGACATACAAGCCGACGGGTGGCGAGTCACTGACGCCTCCTCCCGCTCTCGAAACCGGCTCCGCGGGCTCGACGATCGTCAGGTGGCTCTCCAGCACCGACCACAAGGTCATCGGCTACCTGTACCTGATCACCTCCTTCGCCTTCTTCTCGGTCGCGGGCATCATGGCACTGATCATCAGGGCCGAACTGGCGCAGCCCGGCATGCAGTTCCTGGCCAACGACACCTACAACTCGCTGTTCACCATGCACGGCGCGGCGATGCTGCTGCTGTTCGCCACCCCGCTCTTCGCCGGCTTCGCCAACGTGATCATGCCGCTGCAGATCGGCGCGCCGGACGGTACACGCCGCTCTCGCACAGCACCTTCTCTCCCTCTCCCGGCGGGGATCTGTGGATCATGGGGCTGGTGCTCTCCGGTCTCGGTACGATCCTCGGCTCGGTGAACTTCTTCACCACGATCATCTGCATGCGGGCACCGGGCATGACCATGTTCCGGATGCCGGTCTTCACCTGGAACGTCCTGCTGACCAGCATGCTCGTGCTGATGGCCTTCCCCGTGCTGGCCGCCGCGCTGCTGGCGCTGGAGGCCGACCGCAAACTCGGCACCCACATCTACGACGCCGCCTCCGGCGGGCCCATGATCTACCAGCATCTCTTCTGGTTCTTCGGGCACCCCGAGGTCTACATCATCGCGCTGCCCTTCTTCGGCATCGTCGCCGCGACGATCGCGATCCCGACCGGCGTGAAGTTCTTCAACTGGACCGGCACCATGTGGCGCGGCCACCTCTCCTTCGACACACCGCTCCTGTTCGTGATCGGGTTCCTGGTCACGTTCCTGATCGGTGGACTGACCGGGGTCATCCTGGCCTCACCGCCCCTGGACTTCCATGTGACGGACTCGTACTTCGTCGTGGCCCACTTCCACTACGTGGTCTTCGGCACGGTGGTGTTCGCGATGTTCGCGGGGTTCTACTTCTGGTGGCCGAAGATGACCGGCCGGATGCTGGACGAGACGCTCGGCAAGGTGCAGTTCTGGCTGCTGTTCATCGGTTTCCAGGTCACGTTCCTGGTCCAGCATTGGCTCGGCATGCTGGGCTTCCCGCGCCGCCACGCCGACTACAGCGCCGCCGACGGGTTCACCACGCTCAACCAGATCTCCTCGATCGGCGCGTTCCTCCTCGGTCTGTCGAGGCTGCCGTTCCTCTACAACGTGTGGCGGACCTCGCGCAAACCGGCGTGGGTGTCCGTGGACGACCCTTGGGGCTTCGGAAACTCTCTGGAATGGGCCACCTCGTGTCCGCCGCCGCGGCACAACTTCACCACGATGCCCATGATCCGTTCCGAGCGCCCGGCCTTCGACATGCACCACCCGCACACGCGTTGACGGCTCTCAAGTCATCTCATGGAATGCCGGGCGCGGGATCCCGTCAATGAACCGCCGCCCACTGGCCGGGCTGCCCAGGCGCACCGGTCAGGCCGCTGGAGTCGAGGGTGAAGGTCTGCCCGTCGGAGGGGAAGGCGATGTTGGGCCGGTCGGAGCCGGTGACGTCGTCACCCAGGTGGGTGGGGATGAACGAGATGCGCAAGAGCACGGCCCGGGTGCGGATGTTGTTCGCCGAGGGTTCGCCGCCCGAGGGCTTCTCTCTTCCGGGGTGTCCGTCGATGCGCTGACCCAGGAGGGCACGCCGGCGTCGTGATCTGGCTCTGTCGCCGTGCCGGAGCCGGGCGCTCCTGTCGGCCGGAACTACGGTGAGTGGCGAGACGGTCACCGGTGGTCGAGCCTCGGTGATGCCCGCGGAAACCTCATTCCCGTGTGAGAGGTGTCATCCATGAAGCGCGCCGTTCATGCGGTGGCGGGCAGCGCAGCAGTGGCCCTCGGCCCGTCCGGTGCGATCACCGCTCCGAGCGCCGCCCACGCCGCCGAACGTGACTGCATCCCGGGAAGTCCTCCCGTCAAACCGGGCCAGCCGCGCAAGTGCCTCCGGAAGGGCGGGCCCACCGGTGACGGGTGTCGGGAGGAGGACAACTGCTTCCGCGAGTTCGAGTGCGGGGAAGCGTCCCAGCAGTTGACGGAAGCGATCTCGCCTTCGACGCGGGCCAGCGGCGCCCCCAGGCAGTAGTGGATGCCGTGGCCGAAGGCCAGGTGGTGACCGGCTTCCTGGCGAGGTCGAAGCGGTCGGCGTCGTCGTACTGCGCGGCGTCGCGGTTGGCCGACAGAAGCGAGACCACCACGAGCTGCCCCGCGGGGATGTCCACCCCGCCGATCGTCACGGGCTCGGTCGTGAAGCGGAAGGTGGAGGTGCTGATCGGGCCGTCGTACCGGAGGAACTCCTCGATGGCGTCGGGCATCAGGCCGGGGTCGGAGCGGAGCCGGGCCGGCTGGCCGGGATGGGTGAGCAGCGCGCGCATCCCGTTGCCGATCAGGTGGACCGTCGTCTCGTGCCCGGCGACCAGGAGCAGCCAGGACGTGCTCACCAGCTCGGTGTCGCTCATCCGCCCGCCTTCGTCGTGCATCTGCACCATGGCGCTGATCAGGTCGTCGGCGGGGTCGGCTCGTTTGGCCGCGCACAGGTCCGTCAGGTACGCCAGCGTCTCCTCGGCCGCGGCCACCACCTCCTTGGGGTCCCGGGCCGAGCCTACGATCGTGGTGCTGGACAGGCGGAGTCCTGGCCGAAGACGCTGTCGATCACGGCTGGGCCTGCTCCGTGGTGGTGGGTCTGAAGCCGGTCAACACCTGTTCGGCCTGTTCCATCATGTCCCGGACGATGTCCGCGGCGGGCTTGACGTCGTGGATGAGGCCCACGCCCTGCCCCATGAGCCAGGGCATCTCCTCCCAGTCGGCCCGCGTCCCCGCAACCGCCGGCAGGAGGCCGAACTTGCGGACCGCCGTCTCCTGCCCCTGGACGAAGGTGTGCCGACCGGTTCGAGCGAGTCGAGGTCGGCGGGGATCTCCGCGAGCCGGTCGTTCCACTCGGCCACCACGCGGTTGCGCTGCAGGCGCATCGGGTTGAACCGGGGGAACTCGGGCCCGAAGATCGACGCGAGCACGGTGTCGTCCCCGGCGGCGGACTGGTCGGCGGGCGGATGGCCCCAATGGAAGGAGACGATCGGCACTCGCTCCTGCACACACACCTCGACCAGGTCGGCGGTGGGGAAGAAGGTGATGAGATTGATGTTGAACGGCGCGCCCCCGTCCGGTCCCTGACCTCGCGGATGGTCTCGCGCAGCCGGTCGGGAGGCAGCAGCGCGGCCCCGATCGCGCCGATGCCGCCCGCGTTGGTGACCGCCGCCGCCAGATCGGGCGTCTCGCCCGCGAAGGCCATCCCTGCGCAGGCGAACGGGTACGGGACGGCGTATCTCGCGGTGAGCCTGGTGGAGAGCACGGACATGACGGCGTCCTTCCTGAAGACTCTCAGTTCATCGTGATGGCTTCCGGACGGCTTGCCCATACACAGTGCCGGACTGTCCCGTACCGGCCGCGTCCTTGCCGGAACGGCAGAGGCGCACGACGAGCGCCGAGCATGCGCATGACGAAGCACGAGATCGTCGCACGGGCGCCTGCTCTTCTACGGGCAGTCGTCCCTCTCTCTCGTGGGTGGTTCATGGTTGCCGGAGAGATGCCGAACTCTTGATGCTGACGTGAGTGCTCTCATGTCTTCTGATCTTCGTTCGGGAGAACAGATCGGTATGACTACGGAACGTGAACACTCGCCGGCCCGGCCAGGACGCCTGGGCGGCGTCATGGACAGGGTCAGAAACAACGTCCCGATGGACACGCCGCTCGAACGGCAGGGTCTGTTCCTGGCTTTCTATCGTTTCGTGACGGGTCTGCTGTTCGCCTGTCACGGCGTGGCCACCCTCTTCGGCGTCCTGGGCGGACCTCAGGGGCCCGCACCGAGCCTCGGGGAGTGGCCGGGGTGGTGGGCCGCGGTCATCCAACTGGTCGCCGGCGTCCTGGTCGTCCTGGGAGTGGCCACCCGCGCCGCCGCCGTCATCTGCTCGGGCACCATGGCCTACGCCTATTTCGTCGTTCACCAGCCCCAAGCGCTGTTCCCGATCGAGAACGGCGGTGAGAAGGCCGCTCTCTTCTGCTGGGGGTTCCTGCTCATCGCCGCGTTCGGTCCCGGCCGCTGGGCCTTGTCCGCACGGCTGACGTCCCCACGGGCGGTCGCTCACGAACGCTCCTGACGTGTCCCGAAGGTGCGGGCCTGGACCGCGCGATTACCGGACGCATCCCCGATTGTCCGATTCCCTTTGCTGCTGCTCCGGACAGGAACAAGGGTGAGGTGACGGAGGGAATGGCGGGATGCGGATCGTCGTGGACCTCACCCGCTGCCAGGGCTACGCGCAGTGCGTGTTTCTCGCGCCAGGGGTGTTCCGACTGCATGGGGAGGAGGCGCTGCTGTACACGCCGGCCGTCCCCGACGACCAGCTGGAGCGCGTGCGCCAGGCCGCGGTGGCGTGCCCGGTCCAGGCCGTCGTCCTCGGCGAGGCGGTGAGCATCAGTGGCCGATGACCTGCGGAAGGGCAGGATCGTCATCGTCGGCGCGTCGCTGGCGGGGCTGCGGGCCGCCGAGACACTGCGCGAGGAGGGCTTCACCGGCTCTCTGACCGTGGTGGGAGACGAGCCCCGCCCGCCCTGGCCGACGGTGATCCGCTCCCCTTCGACCGGCTGCTGATCGCCACCGGAACCCGGGCGCGGCCCTGGCCCAACGCGGAGGAGGCCGCCCTGGACGGGGTGCTCACCCTGCGCACCTGGGATGAGGCGGGGGAGCGGGTGGTGGAATCGCTCGCCGACGTCTCGCCCGAACTGGGGCACCGCGGTCTGGGGACATGACGACGTTCCCGTTCCTGACCTGCGTGTTTGCCCTCAACCATGGTTGAGGTGATGGGCTGTTCGCCGTCGTCCAATGGACCTGAGGGAGCGAACACCACATGGACACCACCACCGGCCCATCCCGAGATTCCGCCACGACGAATCCACCGTCACGGTTGACGCTTCCGCTGGTTCTGGTCGGCGTCGTCATCGTGGCGATGTCCATCTCCGGGACCGCGGTCGCGCTGCCGAGCATCGGCAGCGATCTCGACGCCTCCGGAGCCTCGCTGAACTGGGTTGTCGCCGGATACAACCTCGCCTTCGCGGCCATGACGCTCATCGCTGGATCGGCCGCCGACCGGGTCGGCCGCCGCCGGGTGTTCATCGTCGCGGCGCTGGTCTTCGCGGCCGGATTTCTCGTGACGGCGCTGAGCCCGTCGATCATCGTCATCGACGCCGCCCGCATCGTCTCCGGCGCCGGAGGAGCAGGGATCATGGCCGCCGGTGGAGCCATTCTCGCCTCCAGTTACGACGGTGCGGCCCGCAACCGCGCCTTCGCGCTGATGGGGACCATGGCCGGGATCGGCATCGCCATCGGCCCCACCTTGTCGGGGCTACTCATCGACGCCACGGGCTGGCGGGGCGGTTTCGCGGTCTACGCCGTCGTCAGCCTGCTGGTGGGCCTGGGCGCCACCCGTGCCCGCGAGTCCCGGGCGGACGTCAGCGGCCCCGTCGACCGGGCCGGTAGCGCCCTGTTCGTCGCCGCGCTGTCCCTGCTCATGTTCGCGCTGCTGGAGGCACCCGCGCTCGGCTGGCTGCACCCGGTCATCCTGATCAGCGAGATCGCCGGCCTGGCCTGCCTGGCCCTGTTCGGCGTCCTGCAGCGACGCAGCCCCGCTCCGGTGCTGGCCCCTGCCCTGGTCGCCAACAGGGCCTTCCTGGGCTGGAGCCTCGCGACCCTGACCACCTCGATCGGCTTCCTCGGCGTTCTGGTGTTCCTGCCCACCTATCTGCAGTCAGCGGGAGAGCTGTCCCCTTCGGCCGCGGGGGCGGCGATGCTGCTGCTGACCGCGCCCGTGCTGGTCGTTCCCATGGTGGCGGTGACCCTGGTGAACAAGGGAGTCCCGGCTCGCCTGCTGATCGTGATCGCTCTGGCCTTGGTCGTGGCCGGGAACCTGTGGCTGACGGCGCTGAACGCCGATCACGCGGTCGCCACCGTCGCGGCCCCGATGGTGATGATCGGCGTCGGCATGGGAGCCTCCTTCGGCATCACCGACGGCCAGGCCATGTCCCTGGTCCCGGCCGACGCCGTCGGCATGGCGGCCGGATTTCTGAACACCCTGCGTGGCGCGGCAGAGGCCCTCGTGATCGCCGCGTTCGGTGCCTCCCTGGCCGGTCTTCTCGCCGCGAAGCTGGGTGACACCTCACGCGCCGCCGCGGTCGGCGCAGGACGCCTCACCCGTGGGGCCGAGACCGCGGAGCTCGAAGCGTTCACCTGGTCCTGGCACCTGACCCAGCTCGGGATCGGACTACTCTGCCTCGTGCTGTCGGTCATCGTGATCGCCCTGATCCGTGACAGCGCCAAGACATCCGGAGAAACCACCTGACCACCCCGCCGTCCCGATCACGACGAAGGAGACTCACCGTGCGCGCCGGCCCGGACGACCACCTGACCATCGGGGAGGTCATCCGCCGGACCGGCGTAGCCGCCTCCGCGCTGCACTTCTACGAACGCAAAGGCTTGATCGTCAGCGAACGCGGCATCGGCGGCCAGCGGGTCTTCTCTCGGCACATGCTGCGCCGGATATCCCTGATCATCGTGGCCAAGCGCCTGCACATCCCGCTGTCGGACGTCGCCGAGGTCTTCACGACGCTGCCCGCCGATCGTGCCCCCACCCACAAGGACTGGCAGCGGGTCTCTCGCATCTGGAAGAAGCAGCTGGAAGAGCGCCGCCGCGCCATCGAGAACCTCGAACAGGAACTCACCGGCTGCATCGGCTGCGGCTGCCTGTCGATGAAGGCCTGCCTGCTTCTCAACCCCGACGACGCCCTCGAAGGGCAGGGTCCCGGCCCGGTACGACTCCAGGAGCCCGGACTCGCGCGGCGAAGGCTGCCGCGATCCGCTGCGCCCGGATGACCATGCCCCGCTCACCCAGCCACTGATCAGGCCGTTGAAGTGCCGGTCCACCTCGGAGTTTCCCGCTCGCCGCCGGGCAGCGGCGCGGTGGGGAGCGGCGGTTCCGCGCCGAATCGCCTCAGCCTCGGGGAATGACCACCGTCTTGATCCGGATCGCGGGCAGCACGGCCGTCAGTACCGCGAGGACACTGCACAGGCCGATCAGCCCGGTGCCCGGCTCCCACGGTACGCCGACGGCGACGGGCCCGGACAGTTACCTGGCCGGCCTGAGAACGATCAGGAAGCGCTCGGGCCGCCCACCTCTCGTCCGTCGAGGTGTCATCGCTGGACGGCGACGCCACCGGCGGTCACCCGAAGCCTGGAGGTCGAGGCGATCGACGATGCCTCGATCGGATCGCGGTGATGATGGTCACCGGGCTGATCAGCCCGGCCCGCCGCAACTCCGCCGACGAGCGCCTGCGGATGCCGGCCCGGCCGGAGCGGGTAGGCGGTCAGTGATCTCTTTGTTGCCGATGCTTTCCGACGGCTGAGCAATGGCCGCCGGATTTGCCACGCGGACGCCGCCGTCCTGCGTCCAGGCATGGCTGTGGTCCTGGGGAAGTCTCCAACGGAATACACAAGGATCATTGTGCAACAACTCTTGTACGTATATGGTGCACCGCATGATCACCGATTCGCGGGTGCTCGCCGCCATGGCGCATCCCCTGCGCCGCCGCCTGCTCGACCTGCTGAAACTGGAGGGCCCCGGCACCGCCAGCAGCCTGTCGGGGCACACCGGCGAGGCCGTCGGCAACCTCAGCCACCACCTGCGGGCCCTGGCCGCCGCAGGGCTGATCGAGGAGGCCCCTGAGCTGGCTCGCGATCGGCGCGAGCGGTGGTGGCGCCGTACCACCCCCACGCTGTGCTGGTCCTCGGCCGACTTCACCGGCGACGCCGCCGGGGAGACGATCGCCCGCGCCCTGGAGTCACTCAACCTGGAGCGGCAGACCGGGCACGTGCGGCGCTGGGCCGACCAGCCTCAGGAGGAGCAGGAGCGCTGGCCGCTCGGCCCGTTCTCCACGGAGGGGTGGCTGCGGGTGACCGACGAGGAGCTGGCCGACTTCGCCGCCGAGCTGCAGGCCGTCATCGACAGGTGGGCCGGGCGCGATCTGCCCGACGACGGCCGCGAGCGCGGTACGGTCTTCACCTTCGCCAGGGCCGTGCCGGGGCGTCCGTGACCCGTACTCCGGGGAGCCGGTTCGGCCTGCTACAGCACAGGGACTTCCGGCTGTTGTGGATCGGCGAGAGCGCCAGCAGCCTGGGCAGCGCCGTCACCACCGTGGCACTGCCCCTGGTCGCGATCACCGTCCTGGGGGCCTCGGCGTTCGAGGTCAGCCTGCTGTCGGCGGCCGCCTGGCTGCCGTGGCTGCTCATCGGGCTGCCCGCGGGCGCCTGGATCGACCGCCTGCCGCGCCGCCGGGTGATGCTCGCCGCGGACTGGGTGTCGCTGGCCGCCTTCGTGAGCGTGCCGCTGGCGGCGGTGGCCGGTCGGCTGACGGTCGGCCAGCTCCTGGCCGTCGCCCTGGTCGCCGGGATCGCCAAGGTCTTCTTCGCCACCGCCTACCGCGCCTACCTGCCCTCCCTCGTCGCGGGGCCCGACCTGCTGGAGGCCAACGCCAAGCTGCAGGGCAGCGAGCAGGTGGCCAATCTGATGGGTCCCGGCCTGGCCGGGCTGCTCGCCCAGCTCCTCTCGGCGCTCGGCGGGCTGGTCGTCGACGCCGTGACCTTCGCCGTGTCGGCGCTCTGCCTGTCACGCATCAGGCATGCCGAGCCCGTCCCCGAGCGGTCGCGGCGCCGGCTGCTGCCGGAGATCCGTGAGGGGGTGCGCACGGTCGCGCACGACCCGCTGCTGCGCGGCAACACCCTGTACGGCTGCGTCGCCAACCTGGCGCTGACCGGCTACCAGTCGCTCCTGGTCGTCTTCCTGGTCGGCGAGATCGGCGTGAACCCTGGCGTGACGGGAGTGCTGATCGCGGCCACCAGCCTGGGCGGGGTCGTCGGCGCGGCGGTGGCGCGGCGGATGGCGGCGCGTTTCGGCAGCGCGCGGGCGGTGCTGCTGGGCAAGGCCGGGCTCGCCCCGGTCGGGTTGCTGATCCCGCTGGCCGACCAGGGGGTGGGGCTGGTGGTGTTCGTCATGGCCGGGATCGTGATCGTCGCGGGCATCGTGGCGGGCAACGTCGTCTTCTCCGGGTTCGTGCAGACGTACGTGCCGGATGCGTTGATGGGCCGGGTCTCGACGAGTGTGCAGGTGGTGAACTTCGGCGCCATCCCCTTGGGAGCGGTGGTGGCGGGGCTGCTGGCGGAGGCGTTCGGGGTGCGGGTGGCGCTGTGGGCGATGCTGGCGGTGTTCGCGCTCAGCGGGCTGATCCTGCTCGCCAGTCCGCTGCGGCGCCTGCGCGACCTGCCCACCGGTCGGTTGCCCGGCCCCGCGACCGCCGAACCGGCCGTACGCGTCTGAAGGGGTGCACGGCCGTCAGGTCGCCAAAGCCACCGGTGGGGGCGTTCCCGAAGGCCGACCGCAAGCGCGCGGCCGAGATCGCCGCAGCCTTCAACAAGGCCGGCGCCGGTGAGATGAGCGCCGTCGTACGCGGGCCGGGCTCCGCCCAGGGCCAGTACGGCGGCGTACGGTGATCGCGGGTGTCACGGCCAGGACGGCGGCGGCCAGGACGACGGCGACGAGGGCGGTCACCCCACCGCGGGCCGCCGAGGACGCCGGGCAGGATGGCGGCCGGCAGGGCCACCGGGAAGATCGTCATCTGTCCGCCCGGCGGATCGCCTGCTTGCCGGCCTGGGTAGATGCGATGGCTGGGCGGCGAGATCGTCGATGGGTCGGCCGGTCAGGCGCCTGTGGACGGTTCAGGCCGTCGCCCCCGAGTGGGCGGCCGTCTGGAACGCCAGCCAGGTCCACGAGACGTCCTGGCGGTCATGTGGATCGACGCGCTCAGCGAGATGGATCAGCTCCAGGCCGTGGGTGCCGCGTAGTTCCGTCAGGTCCGGCAGCGCGTCATCGACCCATCCCAGATCCTGGCCGGCGTGCGGAGCCTCCCCCCGCGCACGAAGTTCAGCGGTGGGTTCGGCGGCGACGACCTCATGGCCCAGTGCCGCCAACGCCGCCGCATCGCGGCCGCTGCCCGCACCGATGTCCAGCACTCAGCTCGGCCGTGCGGGGAACAAGTGCAGCATCTCGCGGTGAACCTCTGCGGACGTGACGCTCTCGTACTGCTCGGCCAGCCTCTCAGCCGCTTCGGCATATCCGGAAGTGGATTGCAACCGTCTTCCCAGCGGATTCGCAAGCGTCGGAAGGCGTGCAGCAGGGCGAAGGTCTGCTCACCGCCCCAGCGTCGTTTGCCCAGGCCGGAGCCGTGCTCGGTGCCGTGGCCGGCGATCAGCGGGCGAATCTGAAGCTCGCGGACCAGGCGGCGGTACTTGTCGTGGTCGTAGCCGCCGTCAGCGAGCACCGCGTCGGGACGCTGACGCGGCCGGCCGCGCTTGCCGCGCACCTTCGGGATGGCGTCCAGCAGCGGGCGCAGCTGGGTGACATCATTGCGGTTGGCGCCGGTCAGGATGATCGCGAGGAGGATGCCGGTGGCCTCGGTGATCAGGTGGTGCTTGCTGCCGGCGCGACCTCGGTCGACCGGCGACGAACCCGTCTGTGCCCCCCTTCAACGCTCTGATCTGCGAGGAGTCCACCGAAGCCCGCGAGAAGTCGAGCGCGTCGGCAGCCCGTAGCCGATCCAGCAGCACCTCATGCAACCGCTGCCACACTCCGGAGGCGTTCCACTCGGCCAGGCGTCGCCAGCACGTCATGCCCGAGCCGTAGCCGAGCTCTTGGGGCAGGTGCTCTCCAGCCGCTTACGCCCTGGATGCCGGAACCGCCGCTGACGCTGCGGCAACAGCGGCTCGATCACCGCCCACAGCTCGTCGCTGACCTCCCACGGCTTGACCGCCGCCCTGATGACGGGTCGGTGACCAGGGAGATCACCGGGAACATCGCCGGGGAACGGCGCCAGGCCAACCCCTGTGACGAACAGGTCGCCGCTATGGCCGCGGTCGCCCATCGGATGCTGTCGGGCTGCCTCGGTCGGCGACATCCGGGCGATTCTTCCGCGAGGCCATGAGGGCTTCAGGGAAGCCGGGGCCGTGGATGACGTGGATCTGCGCGAGTTCGGTGACGTCCCCGCAGGTGTCGCAGGTGGTCTGCTCGGTGATCGCCCCGCCGCAACGGGTGTGCCGATACAGAATGGGCGGACCGTCGGGCGCCGCCCATCGATCACCCCACTCCGTCAGCGCGATGATCACGGGTGCCAGGTCGAGCCCCTTCCGGGTCACCGAATAGCCGCTCCGATCGGACGGCTCCTTGCTCGACCGCCGTTCGAGGACGCCCGCCTCGACCAGGCTGTCCAGGCGTTTGGCCAGGATGTTGGTCGCGATGCCCAGGCGCTGGAAGTCGGCGAACCGGGTGGCCCCGGCGAACAGCGCGTCACGCACGATCAGCAGGCTCCATCGCTCGCCGACGACTTCCAGCGCCCTGGCGGCCGAGCACACCTGCGTGTCGTACGTCCTGCCCAGCATGGCGACTCCACCTCCCAAGGGAGAACTTGCGTCATGCAAGACTACCCCTCTAACCTCGCTTGCATCACGCAAGTGCGCTCTCGCGTGCCGGGTGGCTTCATGGCCGCGACCACGGAGCCTGCCTGTCCATCCGGAAGAACGATCATGTGGAGGTCACCGATGAGCGGATTGCTGCTCAAGGACAAGAACGCCGTCATCTACGGAGGCGGCGGCGCGATCGGCGGAGCCGTCGCACGGGTCTTCGCCCGGGAAGGCGCGAGGGTCTTCATCGCCGGTCGGACGCAGGCCAAGCTCGACGCCGTGGCCCGTGACACAGCCGCCACGGGCGGAACGGCCGAGACCGCCCTGGTCGACGTGCTCGACCAAGAGGCGGTCGACAAGCACGCCGACACGGTCGCGGCGACGGCCGGCGGCATCGACATCGCAGTGAACGCCGTGAGTGTCCAGCACGACCAGGGGACCACGCTGGCGGATTTGTCCCTGGAGGAGTTCATGCGGCCGATCGACGGCTTCTTGCGGACGTTGTTCATCACCAGCAAGGCTGTGGCCCGGCACATGGGAGGCGAGCGCGGCGGTGTGATCCTCACGCTGTCGGAGCCGGGCGCCAAGCTGGCCGTGGGCGGCATCTTGGGGCACGCCGTGAGCGCGGCCGGCAAGGAGGCGTTCTCCCGGGTTCTGGCCGCGGAGCTGGCACCGAGCAACGTCCGGGTCATCGGCATCCGTCCGCACGCCGTCGTCGACGCGCCGGCCGCCGGCTCCTACACCAGGGAGCTCTTCGAGCAGGCCGCGGCAGCGGCCGGGCAGTCGGTCCAGGAGATGCTGGAAGGCGGGGCGATGGCGCAGGGGACGCTGCTCAAGAGGCTGCCGACGCTCTCCGAGATCGCGGAGACGGCCGCGTTCCTGGCGTCGGATCGCGCGGGGGCCATGACCGGCACGATCGCCAACCTGACCGGCGGCGCGATCGTCGACTGAGCTCAGGCTCGCCAGGACGTACGCCGGGCGGCGGGCGCGGTGGGGGCGCGGGGGAGCGGTGGGGGAGCGGTCGCAGGATGTGCGGCGATCGGCCCACGCGAGACGCGCGGCGCGGCCGGGGGACCTCAGGCCGCGCGGGAGCCGGTCCGGAAACCGCGCTCGCAACGCGATCTCCACCCGGAGAAACGTTCCCGGAGGGCCGGCTTCGAGCCGCCGCCGATGCGGCTTGAGCCTGTACGGAGTTCGGATCTCTGAGCCGGCCGGAGGCTTGGGCCTCAGAGGGCTGCCGCCTTCCTGCTGCGGGGCCTCTGTCCGGAAGCGGTCACCGCCGGAGGGTGATTTCGGGTGCGTAATCGTCTCTTCTTGGAGACAAGGCGGCGCATCGCCACCTCCCGGTCCAGTTCGAGAGGACCTTCATGGACATCCCGGTCCGAGCCACCCTGATCAACAAGAAGTCCGGGCTCGCCCTCGACATCAAGGAATGCGACATGTCCGACGGTGGCTGGGTGATCCAGTGGACCCCCCACGGCCGGACCAACCAGATCTTCCGCCTGGAGCCCGCCGATGGCGGCTACAAGTGCATCGCCGAGCACTCAGGCAAGGTGCTGGCAGTCGCGAACGCCTCCACCGACCCGGGCGCGCGCGTGGTGCAGTTCGAACAGGGCCGCCGGCCTGTCGGCCCGCCCCTCGCCACGCCGGGCGGCGCGGTCCTCGCGCTGTCCCTCAGCGGCGACGCGCTGTCGGTGGCCGGCAAACACCTGCCCTTCCAGCGCTACGACCTCAGCGCCGCCGGGGCCGCGAGCACCGTCTGCGAGCGGGTCGGCCACGGGCTCGGCCGGGAGGAATGGGCGACGGACTTCCCGGACTTCCCCTACCAGCCGGCCTGCGGTGCGGAGGACCGCTAGCGGAGCCATCCGTCTCCTGGCCGCCGCACGGCGGCCGGCGCCGGCCCGGCGGGGGGCCTTGCCTGGCGGGTCGCCGGGCGGGTGGCCGGCGCGCGCGGGGGGACGCGCCGTCGCGGCCGGCTCACGAGGAGGAGACCTCAGAGGGCTCTGGGGTGGAGTCAGGCGGCTGCTGCTCCGAGGGGGACGATGACGGGGTCGGGCCGAGCGGGTTCAGGGTCTGCTTCCTGCAGGTCCTGGTGCCGTCGTTCTCGACGCAGAACTCCAACGTCGTCGTCTGCTGGATGTTCTCGGGCAAGTCGATCTGCAGACAGCCGTCCCAGGCGCGGCCTGACTCACCGAACAGGAAGCTCGCGCTGCGCGTGACACCGTCGACGGTCACCTTGCTGTCCTTGACCCACAGGCCGCTGCCGTGGATCAGCACCGAGTAGCGGTCTGGATCCTCCTGGTCGGGCTCCGGCTCGACCACAGTGATGCCGAACGGGCACACCGGCGAGCGACTGCCCGCGACGACCGCCGGCGGAGCCGACGGGCGGGCGTCGTGCGCGGCGAGTGCGCCGGAGACAAAGCGCCGCACCGCATCCACCAGGCAGGGCGGCGCACACCTCTCCCGCGCTCTCGAACAGGCTGAAGACGTCGGGCCGGCGGTCTTCGCCTCCGATCAGGGACGCGCAGTCGTGCTTCCACAGGGCGTTGTACTTCCGCACGGGGTTCAGCGGGCTGTCGGGATCGGCCGGGCCGAAAGGGACCCAGCTGATCTGGCTTCCCTCGGGGCCGGAGGCGCGCGAGGGACGCGAGCCAGGGGTCGTGCCGTTCGGCGTCCCGGGTTGCCCGCCGGTGGCGCCGTGGCCGGGCGTCCCCGCCGATCCGGGGGTGCCCGCGGCGGAAGCGGATATCTCATCGGGTGTCACAGGGGCGTTCTCCGGCGAGGAGCAGGCCGCCGGGGTGACGAGGATGACGAGGGCCGTGACCAGGGCGACCTTCCCCCGCAGAGCAGGCCGGCTGTTCATCCGGCAAGACGGCTGGAAAGGCACCTGGGCCTCCGATGAACTGTCGGACGCGCGGCGCGGCAACGGGGATCCGGCGCGGGCGCGTAAGGTTTCGCGTCCCGCCCGTACATCGTGGGCGGGACGCGAAACCTTACGCGCCGGGCTCTGATCCTCAAGGCACCGCGGCGTATCCCTCATCGCTCTGATGCGGCGCGAGCCGCGGGCAGGCGCACGTGGGCGCGGAACGGCTGTTACGCGCCCACCGTCGAGTCATCTGTTTCAGCAGCCGACCGGCGCGTCCACCGTGACGGAGGCAGGGCCGTAGAAGCTGGGCCCGCCGGGACCCACGGGCCCCTGGGACAGCTTGACCTCGGCGCGAACCGTCGATCCGCAGGGGGCGGTCGCGGTGGCGCCCTCAACGGTCACGGTGTTGTTCCAGATGCTCACCGACTGCCGCCGGGAGCCGAGGAACAGGCCACCGACGACGTGGCCGGACACCTCCACCTCCGCGCGCTGTGGGGTGATGACTCCGCCGGGTCCAGGCTCCGCGATGCCGGGAGCGCCGACGGTGCCGTAGAACCGCGCCTGGGTGCCGGTGAGATCCACGCAGGCCTTGGTGGAGAGGCCCGAGATCAGGACGCTGTCACTGCAGGTGGTCGTAGTCGTGGCGGCGGATGCCGGGCTGCTCAACGTGAGCGCCCCCGCGGCGGCCGCCCCCGCGGCGAGTACCGCGGCTCCACGCTTGACGATCTGCTTCAACGATTTCCCCTTTGATGATCGGGCGTGCGGCCTCGCGCCACACACGATCAGTAGCATGTCACACATGACATGATGAAAATCTGAGCGCCAGGAGAACTGCGTGAGAACCACGGGAAAAGGTTTGAGCGTTTAAATCGGGCGCTCCAAAACCGCAAAATCGGAAAATGGAAAGGGGGTCGAACGCAAAGGCGCAGCCCCGACCGTCGAGCTCTCGCCCAGAAAGCGTCCGGGCTCTTCGCGTGCCGCACCTCCTGTATCTCAGCTAAATGCGGCCGGTAAAGGGGAGTGGCGCTCTCCTTCGGCCGGGAGACGAGCTCTCACCTCGCATTCAATTCATTTCCCATTCATCTGCAAGAGCGCTTCGCGACTCTCGGTTCCGCAGGGAAGCGGCGACAGTGGAAGCGGGTCACGTGGGCATGCATGCAGAAGACCCGGCCATTCTGCGCGACATCGTGACCGCCGAATTCGGGCGCGCGGGCGCACGGGACTGGTCGGTCGCCGAGGACAACCTCTGGTGCAAGGTCACCCCCGGCGCCTACCCGATGCCCGACCAGGGATGGAAGCTGCACGTCTCCGCGACGATGCTCTCCGCCCCGCTGGTGCTCGCACGCGTCTCGCGAGTACTCACCGAGGCCCGTTGCGCCTTCAAGTTCCCCGCCCGGCTGAGCGACTACTGGAAACTCCTTGAGCCGCACTGCAGCCGGGCGCAGGCCGGGAAGTTCATCACCGTCTATCCCCTCGACGACGCCGAGTCGGTACGCCTGGCCGCCCTGCTCGATGACGCCACCCGGGGACTTCCCGGCCCGGTGATCCTTTCCGACCGTCCGTACCGGGCGGGCGGGATCGTCCACTACCGCTACGGCGCCTTCAGCGGGCACCGTGTGCTCGGCAACGACGGGTTCTACGAGATTCGGCTGCGTTCGCCGCAGGGCAGGCTCGTTCCCGACGAACGGCGGCCGAGCTTCTCCCCGCCACCGTTCGCGACCTGCCCGTTCGAGGTTCCGGTGGCGAGCCGGCGCCCGCGGGCGGCCGCGGTGATGCTCAATGACCGGTTCATCGTCCGTACCGCCGTACGGCATGCCAACCGCGGCGGCGTCTACCTCGCTGAGGACACCACCACCGGCCACGACGTCGTCGTCAAGGAGGGGCGTCCGCACGCGTGCGCCGATCTGAGCGGCCGGGACGCGCGAGGTCGGATCGCGGCCGAACGTTCCTGCCTGGAAGCCCTCGCCACGGCCGGGATCACACCGGCCGTGGTGGACTTCTTCGAGCAGGGCGGCCACACCTTCCTCGTCGAGGAGTTCGTGCCGGGGATCACGCTGCAGCGCTGGTCGGACGAGAATGCCGGGCCACTGGGCGAGGACGGCTTCGGTGGCGCGCCGGCGCAGGTCCTGCCCATCATCAGCCGCCTGACCACGTTGCTGAAGGCGCTGCACGGCCGAGGCTACGTGTTCGGCGACCTGTCGCCGAACAACGTGATGCTCTCGCCCGGCGGTGACCTACGGCTCATCGACCTGGAACACGCGGCCGTGCCGGGCACCACCGTCATGGTGGGCGGGACCCCGGGCTACCTCGCCCCGGAGCTGGCGGGCCACACGGGGGAGTTCCGGCCCGCCCCACACGCGGGCGCCGACCTCTACAGTCTCGGCGCGATGGCGTACTTCCTGGCGGTCGGCGCCCACCTGGACCCGCCAGGCCCCGGCCAGGCGGCCAGGGTGGCAGCGGTTGCCGCGGCCAACCCCACGCTCGCCCTGCTGCGACCGCTCGTGGAGGGTCTGCTGGCGACAGAACCGGAGCGGCGCTGGTCGCTGGACAGCTGCCTTCGCTTCCTCACCGCTCCCGCCCCGGAGCGGGCCGCCACCCACCACCGGTCCCGGCCGCCGCAGCGGATCGGCCGCCTGATCGACGACGGGATCGCGCACCTGGTGGAGACGATGGACACGAGCGAGGACGCCCCGTCCCCGTGGCCCGACGCCGCCGACGGCATCGAAGCCGATCCGTGCTCGGTCAACGGCGGCGCGGCGGGAATCCTCGGCGTCCTGACGCGGGCCGAACCGCACGCCAAGGCGGCCGCCGAACTCGCCCGCTGGTTGAGGCGGCGGCTGGCGGCCGAGGACGTCTGGCCGCCAGGCCTGCACTTCGGGCGCTCCGGCGCGGTGTGGGCGCTGTACGACGCGGCGACGGCCACGGGCGACGCCGAGCTGGCCCGGTTCGCGGTACGGACAGCGCGGCAGCTGCCGACCGACCACCCCGGCTCCGACGTGACGCACGGGCTGGCCGGATGCGGCATGGCGCTCCTGCGCATCGCACTGGCCTCGGGAGATCTCGCGCTTCGGGACCGGGCCACCGAGGCGTTCCAGAACCTGCATCAGGCGCGGTCGTACGGCAACGGCCACCCGCAGTGGCCGACGCCGCAGACGTTCGACTCGGGCCTGGCCGGGGCCAACCACTTCGGTTTCGCGCACGGCATCGCCGGCATCGGGACCGCGTTGCTCCACGCGGGCCGGGCCCTGCACCAGCCCGACTGGACGGCGACCGTCCACGAGATCGCCCGCGCCCTCTACGAACACGCCGAAGTGGACGGCGACACCGCCTGGTGGCCGACGCAGCGCGGCGACCTGTCCACGGTGCGCCCGCGCCGGCCGCACTGGTGCAGCGGCTCCTCCGGGATCGGCACCTTCCTCGTGCGGTACTGGCGTGCCACCGGCGACCCGACCGCGCTGGACCTGGCGCGCAAGGCCGCGGCGGCCGTGCACCGTACGCGATGGCAGTCAGGGCCGGTGCCGTGCCACGGACTGCCCGGCGACGGTGAATTCCTGCTCGACATGGCCGATCTCACCGGTGACGACCACTACCGGCGGTGGGCGCGAGATCTGGCCGGTTGCCTGGAGATCCGTGCGGCCGACCGTCGCGGCCGCCTGCTCGTCCCCGGACCCCAGGGAGACTTCCCGCCGACCTTTCTCGCCGGTACGGCGGGGATCGTCGCCTTCCTCATCCGACTGCGCGACCGGTCCGCCCGGTTGTGGATGCCGGAGGAGGCCCCCAGGCTCGCCGCTCCCGCAGCGGGACGGCGATGACAGACGGCCGCGCCACAGGCGGCCCCGGCATTCACAAGGAGGTGACGACCATGTCCTTCGACGTCGAGGACCTGCAGGCGCTCCAGGAGCTCGAGCCCGGCGCCAACGAGGCGCTCCGGCTGACCAACTGCATCAAGCACTTCGGCTGCACCGACAACTGACAGGTGGAACCCGCCCGCCCGGACCCGGGCGGGCGGGGCTCTGTTCGATCGCCAGACGTTCGATCGCCAGACGTTCGATCGCCAGACGTTCGATCGCCAGACGTTCGATCGGCAGACGTTCGATCAACGGACAAGGACAGGCCCGGCCCGTGCACGATCGTCCCCTCCTCGCTCCGGAGAAGCCTCCCGCCCCCGGGACCTGGCGCAGGGTCGTGCGGCTGTTCATGCCGCACCGGCTCGCCATCTGCTTCGTCGTCCTGCTCGTCGTGGCCTACTCCGCACTGAACGCCGCCGTCCCGTTGCTGACCCAGCTGGTCTTCGACCGGGCGCTGTTCGGCGCGGGCGGTCCCGACCTGCCGCTGCTCGCCCTGATAGCCGGCCTGGCGGCGGCCACCGCCTGCGCGGTGGGTGTGGTGGACCTCGGCCAGTCGTGGGTGTCGGCCCGCGTCGCGCAGCAAGTGGTGCACGCGCTGCGCGTGGAGCTGTTCGGCCGTCTCCAGCGCATGGCGCCGGCCTTCTTCGCCGCGACACCAGGCGGCGAGATCCAGTCGCGGCTGGCCAACGACACCGCTCAGATCGAGAACGCCGTCAAGGACACCCTGCCCGGCACGCTGTCCGGCGTCATCGGATTCGTGGCCGCCGCCGCCGCGATGGTGGCACTTTCCCCCCAACTCGCGGGCGCCGCCCTGATTCTCGCGCCCGTCGTCGTCTGGGTGGCCTCCCGCTCCGGGCGAGCGCTCAAGAACCTGTCGGAGGTCAGCCAGCGCTCTCGCGCGCAACTGTCGGCCATCGTGGCGGAGCGGCTGAGCCTGGGCGCCGTCATCCTGGCCAGGGTCCACGGCAGAAGCGCGGACGAGGCCGGCCGATTCGCCACGGAAAGCCGGCGGCTGATCCGGCTCGGGGTACGCTCCGGACTGGTGGCCCAAGGGGTGCTGAGCGCGGGACACGTCTTCTTCGTGCTGACCCCCTATCTGGTGTTCGTGGCGGCGGGCCTGTCCGACGGGATCACCCCAGGCACACTGGTCGCCTTCACCGTGCTGCAGGCCAGGCTCTACCAGCCCCTTTGGCAACTCCTGCACATCTCCACCGAGTTCCGCTCCGCCCAGGGGGCCTTCGAGCGGGTCTTCGACTACCTCGACATGGAGCCCGAGCTGGAGCCCGGACCTGATGCACGGCCGGCCCCCGCCCCCGGGCCCGGCGCGCTCGCCGTCCACGGGGCCACGTTCCGGTACGCCGCAGGGGAGCGGGGCCGTCCGGCGTTGGACAATGTGAGTCTCGCCCTCCCAGCCGGATCCACCACGCTGGTCGTCGGCCCGAGCGGCTCGGGCAAGACGACACTCGGCCACCTGCTGGCCGGCCTGCACACGCCCACCGAGGGCTCGGTCCGGATCGACGGGGTGAAGATCACCCGTCCGTCGCCCGGACGGGTCTGCATCGCCACACAGGAGCCCTTCCTCTTCCAGGGGTCGATCGCCGACAACCTCCGATACGCCGCCCCCGACGCCACCGCGGACGATCTCATGCGCGCCTGCCGGCTCACCCGCGTCCACGAGCGGATCACGGCACTCCCGGACGGCTACGACTCGCTGGTGGGAGAGCGGGGGGCGCTGCTGTCCGGCGGCGAACGACAGCGCATCGCCCTGGCCCGCGCGCTCCTGGCCGGCGCGTCGGTGCTGGTCCTCGACGAGGCCACCTCCGCGCTCGACCCGATGACCGAACTGGAGGTCGTCGAGGCGATCCTGGCCGAGCGGGCGGGACGGACGACGGTGATGATCACCCACAGGTTCGGCGTCCTCGACTCCTTCGACACCGTCGTGGCCCTGGACGAGGGCCGGGTGGCGGAACACGGAGATCGCCTCGACCTGCTCGGCGACCGGCACGGATGGTACGCGCGGATGGTCCGCGCCCAGACCGGCGTCGCATAGACCCCGCCGTTCGCCCTGTGCCGTGGGGTGTGACGGGCGAGCACGACCCCCGCACCGAGATCGTCACCCTCGCCACAGGCCCTGTCACGCCGAGCGCCTGGTTCGATTGCCGCGGCCGGTCCGGCGTAGTTACGCTGGATCGTTCCTGAGAATGGGTGAGACCTAGGAGTCCGCCGTGCCCGTTCCCTGGTTGTCTGCCGTGATCGTCGGCGTCGCCCTCGTGCTCTCTGTGATCCGGACGCGCGAGCACGCCAGGCGCGCCTCGCCGCAGAACGTCTTGCTGGAGATCGCGCTGCCGCCCCTGGCCGCCCTGCGGCTGCATCGCGTGGCGGCGGCCGTCCTGCTCTGGACCCCGCTCACTTTCCTGATCCACGAACCGGTCGACCTCCTGTCGGGCACGGGCGCCGCGGGCACCCTGGCGGTGGTCTGCGCCGGGTTGGCGCTGGGCGCCGCGGGGATGCCGCAGATCGCGCTCGGGGTGGCGCTGTGCCAGGCGTTGTGGCTGCCCGGCTCGCACGTGACGACGGTCGTGGCGCTGCCGGTCCTCGCGGGCTACCTGCTCCGGCTGGTGCACATCGGGCCGCAGTACTGGCGGGGGTACACCTCGCTGCTCCTCCTGCTCGACAGGCAGGGGGCCGTCATCAGGGGAAGCACGCCCGCCGAGTGGTTCTGGCACGGGATCCAGGCGGTGGTGGCGCTCGCGCCGACGGCCGGTGCGGCGCTGCTGCCCGCCCCCGGTCTGGGGTTCGCCGACGTGGCCGCCCGCTGGTCCGGCGCGCTGCTGACAGGAGCCCAGCTCGCCGTCGGCGCGCGGCGCATGCGGACCCTGCCGAACCGGCGGCTGCGCCTGGCCGCCCGGGGCGGCGACGCGCTCGGGACGGTGTCCTTCGTCGCCATCGCGGCCAGCCCGGCCGGCGCCTGGCTCGCCGGACGCTGGGCGGCCATCCCGTTCCTGACCGGGTTCGTCGGCGGCGCGCTGCTGGCCGTGGTCGCGGTCGGGCTGATGGTGGTGCTGGAGTCCGTGAAGGGCCGCGACCCGATGCGCCGGCTGCCGCGATGGGCCGTCGTGGTGAGCTTGGCGCGGGCGCCGCTTCGCGAGGGCCTCGGGGCCGTCTGCCTGGCCCTGCTGCACCCGTCGCCCGGACTCGCCCCGGCTGCCGCCGTGCTGGCCGCCGCCGAGTTCGTCGTCCTGCGCGGGGGCTGGAACCGTGTGTTCCTGGACCCCCAGCAGGTCCGGCACGCCGCGTCTTTCCTGTGGTTCGACAACGACCGGGAGACGCTGCTCGGCGGATGGCTGCACGACGCGTTCCTGAGCCGTTCGGGCCGTCCGGATTTCTCGCTGCCGCGCACGTTGGGCGGGCTGGCGGTGCTGTCCGTACAGGGGTGGACGGTGCCCGGGCAGGCTCCCGCGATGGGCGCCGCCCCTGAGCTGAGGCGGCCACTGACCGGGATGGCCGCGACCCGGTGGACCGACTTCGCCGCGCAGGCGCTCGATCTGGTCGAGATCGAGGTCGTGCCGCGCTACCCGCCCCAGCACCTGCCGGCGCTGCGACGGGGGCTCGCGATAGCGCGGGCCGAGCTGTGCTCGGCGAGGGCGGCCGTCCTGGAGCTGGCGGGGGAGCCGGGCGAGGCGCTCGGACAGTGGCGTGAGGCGGCGCTGCGCTACCGGCGCATCGGCGCGGCGGTTCACGAGCTCGTCGCCCGGCTGATGGCGGTCCGGCTGCTCGCCGTCTCGCTCGGCAGGCCCGCCGACGCGCGCCGGGAGCACGCGCGGGTCCGGCTGCCGGACGCCCCGCCGCTCGCCGTACGGAGGCTGGCGGACCTCGCCGCCGCAGCCGTCGAGGGGGGTCGGGTCGTGGCCGGAGATCGTCCCGTGGACGCGCGTGCCGTGCGCGCGGCCCTGCGCGGCGACGACGGCCTGCCGGAACCCGACCTGCGGCAGTGCATGGGGCTGGCCACGCTGATGGCCCGCACGCAGGAGCGATCCGCGCTCCCGGGAGGCTCGCCTGAGGCGGAGGTCCACCGGTGATCCCCGTTGAGCCGCGGGTGCGGCTGGTCCGGCTGGGTTACCTGGTCACCTCGCTGGCGCCATTGCCGGCGGCCGTCGCGGCGATGTCAGGTGCGGGGCAGCCGGTGCTGCTGTGCGGGGTCGCCGCCGTCATCTCCTGCTCCTACCTGCTGCAGTACCGGGCATACCGGGTGCTCAACCGCTATCTCGCCCTGAGCCGGCTGTTGTGGGAGCTGGTCATCACCGGTCTGGGCATCGCCGCCGCGGCGATGGCGGGCGGGTGGCTGGTCGAGGCGTGGCGGGACCATCCGGGGCTGGCGGGCGGGGAGTTCTGGCAGGCGCTCGCGATCGTCGTCCTGCTCCAGGTCGTCTCGCCCCTCGCGTACGCCAAGCAGCTCGGGCTCGTGGTGACCCTGCTGGCCGGGCCGGTACGGCTGCTGGCCGACAAGGGCTACTTCCTGTTCTGGACAGCGGGGCTGCTCCATCCCGACGCCGGGCTGCTCCGGCTGGCCGGCTGGCTGGCCCTGCTGCAACTGCCGCTGTCGTGGATGATGGCCCGCGAGTCGGCAGCGCCGCACTGGGCGGCCCGGGTCAACGACGCTCACGTGCTCATCGACGCCCCCCGGGAGCACCGCGAGCGGATCGTGGGCGCGTGGCTGTCGGACTCGGTGCTGCGCCGCGGCGGGCCCGACCTGTCGTTCGTGCACACCCTGCTGGACCAGGCGCAGCAGTCGGTCGTCCGCACCGAGAACATCGTCCTGCGGCTGATGGGCCTCGACGCCACCGCGTCCCGGCCGGGCGAGACCGCGCTGGAGTGGATCGACACGGCCGCCGGGTTGCTGGAGGAGGCGCGGCGGGCACTCGGCCCGGACGGCGCGCGGCCCGCTGCCGGACGGGCGCTCGACCTGGCCGAGGCGCACGCGGCGCAGGCCAGGGCGGAGATCCGATTCGTCCTGGGACGGCGGGAGGAGGCCCTCGCGTCCTGGCGCAGGACATTCGAGCTGTGGACCCGCCATGGGCTGCACGACCTGCGCGCCCATCACCTCATCACCCTGACCGGCGGCCGGAGCGACGGACAGTCGATGCAGGTCATGGGCCCCGAGGACGCGATCACCGAGCTCGAACGCCTGATCGACGCCCCGGAGCTCACGCAACTGAGCCGCCGCCACGCCATGCTCGCCTCGTCGGCCTGCCACGCCGAACTGGACCGGCCGGACCGGGCCGCCGAGCTGGCCGCCGCCGGCCGCCGCATCCGGGTACGCCGTGCCGACATGCGTACCCACATCCGGCAGAGCACGGCGGCGGGCAGGCGTCCCACGGCGATGCACGCGCAGCGGCAGTGGGACCTCGCAATGGTGCTCGCCACCAGCACGGTGATCGTCCACGACGCCTACGGCCCGACCCAGGTGCTCTTCCTCGGCACCCGCTTCTGGCCGGAGAGCCGGGCCAAGGAGCTGATCGTCGCGGGCATGCGCCTGTGGCGCGCCGGCCGCCCCGACGCCGCCGAGACCGCCCTGCGCGAGGCCGCCGGCCTGCTGCGGAGCACCGGGCAGACGACCTTCGCGTACTGGGTGATGCTGCAACTCGGCAGGGCCCAGTACGCCCCCGCGCCGGCCCGCGCCTACCGCAGCCTGACCGACGCGCTCGACCTGCGGGAACTGCTGCGCGACCAGGTCCTGGACGCGCGGCTGCGCATGGCGGCGGGAGGCTCGGCCGAGGGCCTGTACGCCGCCATCGTGCGCCTGCTGGTCGGCGACGGCCCCGGAGCCGACGCCGGAGCCGACGGGTGGCCGCCTGGCCGGGCGACCGCGGCCTTCGAGCTGGTCGAGCGGGGACGTTCCAGGTCCATGCTGGAGCTGCTCGGGGAGAACCTGCCGGCCCACGTCGGCCCCGAGCACGCCGAGCTGGTCCGCGCCGAGGAGGCGGCCCGGCGCAGGCTGGCCGACTGCCGGGCCGCGGTCGGGACGGGCGCGCCCGGCGAGGAGGCCGTCATCCGGCTCAGGACGGCGCGCGGCGAGTTGCGTGAGGTGCTGGACAGCCTGGCGGCGACCGGCGAGCGGGGCGCCGAGTACGCCCAGTTACGCCGGGGCGCGCCGCGCTCGTACGACGAGATCCGCCGCATGCTGGAGGCCCTGTGACCGCGCCCGCCCCCGCGACCCCACCCCGGCGGCCGGTACCGCTCGGCCTGGCCCGCGCCGGATACCTGCTGGTCGCGCTGACGCCCGCAGGGCAAGCGGTGCTCGGCGCGCTGCGCGGCTCCCCGGTGAACCCGGCGCAGCTGCTCGCGACAGGGTTCGCGGTCACGGCGCTGTTCCTGTGGTATCTCCGCGTCACCCGGGTGCTCACCCGCCACCAGCGGGCCCGCACCTTGCAGGTGGAGGCGACGGTCGCCATGACGGGACTGCTGGTGGTCGCGTTCACGGCCGATCTGCTCGCCGCGGCCTGGCAGGCGCTTCCCTGGCTCGCGAGCCACCCGTACGTGCCCGCCGCGCTACTCGGCCTGCTGGAGGCGCTCCCGCTGGTGACCCGCGGCAGGTACACCCCTCCCGGCTACACCCGGCTGGTGACCGACAAGGGCTTCCTGCTCTTCGCGCTCGGCGGCTTCCTCCGGCCCGATCCCGCGCTGCTCACGCTGGCGGGCTGGCTCGTGGCGGTCTCGGCCGGGCACCACTGGAAGATGGCGAGGACCGCGAGGCTGCCCCTGTGGCACCTGCGCGATCTCGACGCCCACCGCTTCCTCGACGGCACGCTGGTCCCCGTCCCCCTGGCACGCCTGCACTGGCTGGTGGACCAGACGCGCGCGCGGCCGGACCTCGCGCTGGTCCACACGATCGCCGAGCAGGCCGTCCGGCTCGCCGACGACGTCAAGAGCCGGGCGCTGGCCGAGGTGCACCCGTACGCGACGGCGACCCGTACCGGGCAGGCCGCCCTCGACTGGCTCGACCAGGCGACCGACCTGCTGCGCGCGGCCGAGGAACGCCACGGCGAGCCGTCGCCGGAGGTGGCCAGGGCGTTCGGGCTGGCCCGCGCGCACTGCGCCGCGGCCATGGCAGGCGTCCACTCGGTCACCGGGGCCTGGGAGCGTGCCACGGCCGCCGTCCGGGAGGCGGCGGCGCTTTGGCGGGCGCACGGATTGACCGATCTCGCCGCGTTCGCGGTCTCCGGCAACACACTGTCGGCCGTCCCCGGGGTCATCGCCGTACGGGGGCTGCCGCCCGCCGAGGCGCTGCGCGACCTGGTCCCGCTGACCACCATGCGCGACCTGCTCCCGCGCCTTCGTCGTGACGTGCTGCTCGCCGCCGCCGCGTGCGCGACGCTCACCGGCGACACCGCGCGGGCGGGCGCCTGGCAGGCCGAGGCCGACACGTGCCGGCCGCGGCGAGGGGACGACCGCGCGCTCAACCGGCTACGCCTGAGCGCCGGCCTGAACCCGGTCCACCCGCCGCGGCTGCGGGCCCGTCACCGCCTGTTCGAGGAACTGCCGCGCACGCTCGCCGAGCGCTCCGCGCCCAGAGGGCTGGAGCCCCTCCATCCGCTCCCGCTCCCGCTGATCATGGGCAACGAGCAGTGGCCCGACAGCGAGGCCAAGCGGATCACCGACCGCGCCGTGCTCCTGTGGACGGCGGGAGTGCACGAGCAGGCGAGCGACGAGCTCGAACGCGCCGCCGCGCTGTTCGAGAAGACCGACCGCCCGCTGGACGCCCGCTGGATCCGGTACGTCCTCGGCCTCGCGCTCTACCGGGCCGACCCGCCCCGCGCCTACCGCAACCTGACCGCCTCGCTCGACCTCCAGGAACGCATCCGTGACCAGGTCGCGGGCGAGGACCTGCGGATCGAGGCCGGCGGCTCGACCGAGCACCTGTCGGCCGTCCTCGCCTGGTTCCTCGTCCGCACGGGCGAGCGGGCCGGAGCGGGCCCGCTTCCCCTGGCGCGCGCCTTCGAGTTCATCGAGCGCTCCCGGTCGCGCGTCCTGCTGGAACTGCTCGGACAGAACCTGCCGCTCGCGGCCGGGCCGGAGCTGCGCGGCCTGGTCGCCGCCGAGCGGGAGGCCGACGCCGAACTGGCCCGCAGCCGCGCGCTGCCGGCCGGAACCGTCGACCCGCAGGCCGCGCTCACGGCCGTCCTCGCCGCCCGGAGGAGGCTGACCGCCCTGTGGGACGAGATCGCCGCGACCGGTCGGCACGGCGCCGAGTACGCCCAGCTCAGAAGGGGAGATCCCGTGTCCTTCGACGACATCAGGCCGATGCTCGCCCCGGACGGCCGCCCATGACCACGATCCTGGCCGAATACCTGGTCACCGACCAGACCACCCTGCTGTTCGTCGTCCGCCACGACGAGGAGCAGCCGCACGTCGAGCAGATCGACCTCACCCGCGCCCAGGTGGGCGACCTGGTGGCCCGCGGCCCAGCCGCCGCCTCCCCGCCCGCCGCGCTGGACGCGCTGGTCGCGCCGCTGGACCGGCACTGCCGACCGGACGACACGATCTGGTTCGTGCCCCACAACGTGCTGCACTACCTGCCGCTGCACGCGCTGCGCCTGGGCGACGGCCGGCTGATCGACCGCAACCCCGTCTGCTACACGCCGAGCGCCTCGGTCATGCGCTACTGCCAGGCCAAACGCCGTCCCGACAGCCGCCGGGTCCTGGTCTACGCCGATCCGCGCGCCGACATGCCGCTCGTGCACGCGCGCGAGCAGGCCGCCGCCATCGCCCGCCTGTTCGGTGGCGAGGCGACGCTGCGCATGGGCGCGCAGGCTGCCGTGACGGCGCTGGAGAAGGACGCCGCGGACGCCGCGGACGGGTTCCGCGTCGTCCACCTGGCCTGCCACGGCCGCTACGACCCGGAACGCCCGCTGCGGTCGGGCGTCCTGCTGGCCCCTGACGGCGCCGACGACGGCGAGCTGTCGGCCGAGCGCATCCTGACGATGTCGCTGCCCGCCGACCTTGTGACGATCAGCGCCTGCGAGAGCGGCGCGAACGCCCGCCACCCCGGCGACGAGCTGATCGGCCTCACCCGCGCGCTGATCTACGCGGGGGCGGCCTCGGTGCTGGTCAGCCTGTGGGCCGTGGACGAGGTGTCGACCAGCCTGCTCATGCAGCACTTCTACCGCGAGCTGCTGTCCGGGACCGACAAGGCCGAGGCGCTGCGCCGCGCGCAACGGCGGCTGCGGGACATGACGGCCGCCGAGGTCGTCGGCCTGTGCGAGCGGGCCGCGTCCGCCGCCGGCGAGGACGGGCTCGACGCACGGCTGCTGCTGGAGGAGAGCGTCGCGGACGTACGGTTCAGGGCTCGCGACTACGCCGGCGCACAGGCGGCCTACGAGCGGCTGCTGCCGCGCGTCCCGCAGGACGGGCCCTGGCCGCTGCGACTGGAGATGGGCGAGACCCGTTCCAGGTGGGCCGCGGCAGCCGCCGGGGAGCCCGCCGACTACGAGCGGAAGATCTACGAGGATCCCTACCATTGGGCCCCCTTCATCCTGGTGGGCGACTGGAGATGATGATGTCCGACGAGATGTCCGGCGCGGGGCCCGGCCGGGTGCCCGGGACGATGACCGACACGCTGTTCGCGCAGGCCGACGACGCCTTCGCCGTGCTGTCGCCGGGTACGCCGGTGGCCGAGGCGCGGGCGGCGCTGGCCGGCGGGCTGATCGGCGTGGTCAGGAACGCCGCTGGGCGGGTCGTGTCCACGGTGACCGAGGCCGACCTCGCGGGGCTCGACGACTACGCGCCGCTCGGCACGGCGTCCTTGCCGCCGGCGATCGTGGCCGACGAGGACGTGACGTTCCACGAGTACGGGGCGTCCCCGGCGGTGACGCTGCTCGACGTGGGGGCGCGGGCCCTGGTGCTGCACGACGGCGAGGAGGTGACCGCGGTGCTGCCGGTCGGGGCGGTGGGGGCGTACCTCGCGTCGGAGTCGTACACGCCGCCGTCCAACGTCATGACACCGCACGGCGGCGGCGCCGGCGGCGGGCTGGGACGGCCGAGGACGGGCCTGGCCCACGTGGTGTGCGCGGAGCCGGGCTGCGGGCGGGTCAACGAGCTGGCGTCGTTCAACCGGCGGCGGCTGCCCACGTGCGTCAATCGCGACGTGCCCGCGCACATGCTGCGGATCGGGGTCTGAGTGCTCGGCGCCGCGCTCAAGGAGACGACCGGGCTGTTCGAACGCCGGTTCCTGCTCAACGCCCTGCTGCCCGCGCTCGTCCTCGTCGGGCTGTGCGGCGCGGTCGCGGTCGGCTCGACGGCCGGGCCGAAGGCGGGGCTCGCCGCGTGGAACCGGCAGGACACGCTGCTCAAGGCGCTGTACTCGGTCGCCTTCGTGGCGGCCGTGGTGCTGGTCGCGACCTGGCTGTCCGGCCTGAACGCGCTGCTGCTGCGCTGGTACGAGGGGGACTGGAGCCGCCGTCCCTGGCGTCTGCTGGCCGGGGTGGGCCGTCGCTGGCACTCGCGCGTCCACGCCCGGCTGCGGCCTGAGCGGCTCCCCGACTACCAGCGCCTCTACTCCGGCTACCCGCCGGACCTCGCGGAGGTCATGCCGACCCGGCTCGGCAACATCCTCAAGAACGCCGTCCTCCACCCCGAAGGGCGGTACGGGATCGACGCCGCGCTCGTCTGGCCGCGCCTGTACCCGCTGCTGCCCGCCGACCATCGGGCCACGCTCGCCGCCATCCGCGCCGACCTGGAGTTCTTCCTCACGGTCTCTTTCCTGGCCGGCCTCTTCTCCACGGCCTCGGGCCTGTTCCTGCTCGTCACCGGCGCGCCGGCCGGGCTGTTCCTGCTCTGCTACGCCGGAGGCGCGGCCGTGGCGCTGATCGGCTACGCGTGCGCGCTCGGGCCGGCCCGGCTGTACGGCGAGCAGGTCAAGGTGACCTTCGACGTCTACCGGGGTGACCTGCTCAAACAGCTGGGTCACGAGTCCGGCTCGGAGGACGAGGAGTGGGTCCTGTGGGAGGCGCTGGCCCAGCAGTGGTACCGGGGGGCGCCGATCGCGGCCACCCTCCGAGCAGCCGCCGAGCCGGCGGACGATGTCGATGGTGTCGCCGACGTCGGCGATGTGGGCTCTTCGGAGGGACCGGGTGGGCGGCGGGCGTGGCGAGTGGTGCGCCTGCCCCTGAGCGCCTGGTTCGTGATCCTCACCCTCGTGGTCGGTGCGGTCGGCGCGTCGCTGCTGGTCTAGCGTGCGTGGACGTCATGTGCGCCGAACCGAGAACGCAACGACATTGCCTCCCCCGGCTCTGCCGCTTTCACGTGCTCACGTCAACAGTCACCTGTCTACCGGCCAATAGCGGCCAGGCGCCGGCGTCACATGGACATAGCCATTTGGTCACCTATCCATGGGTGATAACCCGACGAGCACCAGTGCCTTGGCCCGGCATAGTTTGACATCAATTCTCCATTGTCATCGGATCTGAACAGTGATAGTCGCCTGCGCCGGTTCCTCTGGTGGGATTAAGTGGCGGAGGCTTGAATCCTGTCCGGATGTGGCCACGGCTGGAGGGTGATTTCCCGTCCAGAATCAAGTTTCATAGAGAGGCGAACGGGGCGTCGTTGCCCCGGTCATCGACTGGATAGGGGCTGGCGATGGTGATCCTGCCGGCGCTTACAATCTCTTCGCCAAACATTCCGGCAAGGTGCTGATAGTCACTCCCGAAGGGGTGGTGAAGCACCCCAAGTACTCCTCCATGCGTTTCCGGCTCGTGCAGTACAACGAGAAGGATTACGCGGGGGCGTGCTGGATTATCGCCGAAACGATTCGTGGCTGAAGAATATGTGGCGCTTTTTATGTGGTGACCCTTGAGTGTCGACCGGCTCAATGTGGTGACCACTGGCAGGGCACGCCGTCCGGTGTGTGTCAGGCCCCTACCCCCCGATTTCCCCTACCAAGGAGGTAACCATGGCTCCCTACCCTTCTCGCGCCCGGCTGATCGTCAAGCATTCGGGCAAGGTGCTGGCCATCGAGAACGCCAGCCTCAAGGACGGCGCCAGCCTGAACCAGTACGACTCCGGCCACCAGGACAACGAGAAGTTCGAGCTGCGCGACGCCGGTGACGGCTACGTCCGCATCGTCGTCAAGCATTCGGGCAAGGTGCTGGCCATCGAGAACGCCAGCCTCGATTACGGCGCCAGCCTGAACCAGTACGACTCCGGCCACCAGGACAACGAGAAGTTCGAGCTGCGCGACGCCGGTGACGGCTACGTCCGCATCGTCGTCAAGCATTCGGGCAAGGTGCTGGCCATCGAGAACGCCAGCCTCGATTGGGGTGCCAGCGTGAACCAGTACGACTCCGGCACCCAGGACAATGAGAAGTTCCGGCTGGAGCCCATCAGCGACGCCAACTGGTAACTCACTAGGTTCGGCCCGTCCGTGCCGTCCGTGCGCCGGACGGCCGGGCGTACCTGACATCGCGCTTCACCATCTCCGCACTGCCGCCCAGCACGCAACTGCCACAGAACGGGCGGCCCGGGTGGGGGGTGCCCGGAGTGCGGCGAACGCGTTCGTACGGTGAGGCAGGTCAGGGGAAGGTGTACGGCGGATCATTCCCCGTACGTGCTTCCGTCTCTTGGGTGACCGAAGCTCGCCTACGCCTCGTGAAGCCCTCGGAGAGCCATGACCTGGGCGGATGTGATCATCGGCAGGCGCACGTGCGGCGTCGCTCGCTCCTCGTCAGCGTAGGACGAGGAGCGGTTGGTCGCGCCGGGCGTGCAGCTGCCACAGTTCGTCGGCCACCGCGTGGCGTCGCCACGTGACAGCGACCGAGCGGACCGCCATGCGCCACGTCACCGCCCCACCCCGGATGAACCGCCAAGCTGTCAGGTAGCCCGCCTGGTTCAGCCCCGGAGGGTGGCGAGCCAGCCGGTCAGCAGGCGGTTGACCTCGTCGGGGCACTCCTGCTGGATCCAGTGGCCGCAGCCGTCCAGGAGGTGGGAGGCCCTCAGGCCGGGGAGGGTGGCGGGGTAGGCGTCGATGGCGTCGGACATCCAGGTGGTGGAGGCGTCCAGGGCGCCGCCGATGAACAGGGACGGCTGCTTGATCGGGGCGCCGCGGTGCGGGGCGAGTTCTTCCCAGTCCCGGTCCATGTTGCGGTAGCGGTTGAGTGCGCCGGTGATCCCTGTGCGCTCGAACTCGCCGGCGTAGACGTCGAGGTCGTCCTCGCTCAGCCAGGCAGGGAGGACCTCCGTGGGGAAGCGGTCACGCAGCCGACCGCCGCCGCGTGCGACGAAGTGCGGGTCGGGCTCGTACGGGGCAGGCATGGTGTCGGCGGACAGAGCCGCGTAGAGGCCCGCGAGCCAGCCCCGGACGTCGGGCTCGATCTCCGCCTCGGCACGGCCGGGCTCCTGGAAGTAGGAGACGTAGAACTCCTGCTCGGGGCCGCCGAGCCGGCCGAAGACCTCGCTGGGGCGGGGGCCGCCGGGCGGCGCGTAGGGGACGCTCAGCAGGCCGACGGCGCGGAAGACCTCGGGGTGGAGCAGGGCGGAGGCGGCGGCGATGTTGGCACCCCAGTCGTGGCCGACGATCACCGCGTTCTCCTCACCGAGGGCGCGCACCACGGTGACGTTGTCCTCCACCAGGTCGAGCATCCGGTAGGCGTCGATCGCCTCCGGACGGGAGGAGCGGCCGTAACCGCGCACGTCGATCGCCACCGCCCGGTGTCCGGCCGCGGCGAGGGCCGGGAGCTGGTGACGCCAGGAGTACCAGAACTCGGGGAAGCCGTGCACGAGCAGAACCAGCGGGCCGGTGCCCTGCTCGACCAGGTGCAGGCGCCCGGCCGGGGCCTCGACGGTGCGGTGGCGGAGCTCGGCGGTCGGCTCGGGCTGCATGGGCTTCTCCTCGGTTCGCGGGCAACGGACGCGATTACCCATCGATCATGCGGCGCGGCACCCTCCCGGCGCGACCAGCCTTGCCATTCTGGCAAACTCGCAGGACAGAGCGGTGGAGCAGCACGGCAAGGAGGGGGGAAGTGGCGGTCGACGACGTCAACGGCACACTGGCCGCGATGGGGCCCCGGTTGCGAGCCGTGCGCGAGCACCACGGCGCGACGCTCGCCGGTGTCAGCTGCGCGACCGGCATCTCGACCAGCACCCTGTCCCGGATCGAGACCGGCCGGCGCAAGCCCACCCTGGAGGTGCTGCTGCAGCTGTCGAAGGAGTACGGCGTCTCCCTGGACGAACTGGCCGGCACCGCGCCCGCCCCCGCGCCCGCGGCAGAGCCGCGGGCGAGAGCGCCGCTGAGCTTCGGGGATGACAAGGCGGTGCTGCCGTTGACCCGGTACGTCGGCGGCCTGCACGCCCACAAGCACGTCCTGCCCGCCCTTGAGAACCCGCCCACGCGGCCCCGTCAGGTCTCCCACAACGGCTACGAGTGGCTGTGTGTCCTGTATGGGCGGCTGTGGCTCGCGCTCGGCGACCAGGACCTCATCCTGACCCCCGGCGACGTCGCCGAGTTCGACACCCGCACCCCGCACGGGGTGGCGAACACCAACCCAGGTCCGGTCGAGTATCTGATCATGTTCGGGCCGCAGGGCGAGCGCCTACGGCCGCGCACCCCTCCAGCCGCCGGTCGCGGGACCCGTCAGCCGGATCGCGCTCAGGCCGGCCACGAAGCGCGGCCGTAGGATCCGGAATCCGTTCCGACAAGACAGCGATGTCCCCGCCTGGTCAGGGGCGACCCGATCAAGGTCTTGGGCCCGGCCGGGCGGGGAGCGCCGTGCGCCGCTACGTCATCGCCCGCTCGCCAGGAAGGCCAGAGCGCGGGCGAAGGCGGCGTCACGGTCGCCGTCGAGCTCCTCGTCGCTGAGGACGCCGGGAACCGGCAGGTGCGGCGGGATGCCGGTCGCGTCGAAGGAGACGCCGTCGCGGGTCAGGAAACGCTCGTTGGGCAGTGCGAAGCTCCACCCGTTGGGCAACTTCCGCCACAGGAAGTCGGAGAAGGCTCCTTGGGTGCTTTCTCCGATCCGTTCGGGCCGGGGCATGCGGCCGATCATGGCCTGGGTGAAGGTTTCGCCCGCGCTGATGGTCAGGCTGCTGGTGAGCATCGTGATGGGGCCCGTGTAGACCGGTCCGGACGCCGGGCGTACCCGCACCGGCTGGGGACGGGTGAACCCGGGCGGCTCCTCCGGCGTGTTGCGGGCCTGCTTGACGTACGCCAGGTACGGCCTGCCGGTGAGCCGGGAGGCGAGCCGCAGGCCGAGCCCGTCGTAGCCGCCCAGATTGACCCGGACGTCGAGGATGAGGCCGCGCAATCGGCCGGGGCCCGAGGTGCGGGACTCGCTGAAGATCTCGTCGAGCGCGCGGTCCAGTTCGGCCGCGTTGGCCTCGAAGCCGCCGTCGGCGTAGCCGTCGAACGCGCCCAACCGCAGGTACCCGAACCCGCCCGGGAGGTCGGCGTACCCGATCACGCCCTGTCCCCACTGCCGGAGGGGCTTGCGGGTGGCTGTCCGCTCGACGAACTCCCGGACCCGCTTGTCGAAGGCCACGAACGCCGGTAGTCCGTCGAGCTGCCTGGTGCCGGGCCGCAGCGGCCTGGCAAACTGCCTGTCGCCCGCGAGGAGCGCGGTGTGGGCGTCGCCGAGCTCCTTGAGGATGTCGCGCAGCACGCCGAACAGCTCCGCCTCCCCGGTGTCCGGGCCGATGCGGGATCGGTGGCGGTCCCGGACGGCTCGCCAGTCGACGCCCTTGAGTGCGAAGAAGGGGTAGTTCTCGGCGAAGGTCGTCCAGAAGACGTCGAACACCTTCAGCGGATCACCTGGCGTGAGCGTGGCGCAGGCCGCGGGCAGGGCGGGCAGCCGCCGCAACTCGACGGCGCCGACGCTGCCCAGGTAACGCAGCCGCGCGCGGCCCGGCCCGCTCGTCCGTACGGCGATCCGCCGGCCGCCCTCCTGCGCCGCGAAGGACGCCTCTCCGCGTGTGCCCGCCGTACGTCTCGCCGAGAGCAATCCTGGCAGGCAGCTGATCGAGGTCGTGTCGAACGTGGTGAGCCGCCCCTGGACGATGCTGAAGATCGTGCCGTATCCGTCGGCCCGCCACAGGCCGTCCAACGGCTCTCGTCCCGTAGAGGCCGCGTCGGCGCCGGCCTGTCCCGCCACGGCGATGCTCACCGCGGCCAGTAGCGCGGCCAGCCGCCGTGCCGTCCTGGTCTTCCTGTTGTCGTTCACGGGACCCGACGCTAGGAGGCGGCCCCGGCCAGGTGCGTCACACCAGGGAGCCGTCCCTGCCCGTCATACTTTCGAGCCATCCGGCTCACGGGTCATACCCAGGTGGGAGGCACGAGTTCAACTTCGGGTCGGATCCCTTCGCCGAGGTCACGGGCTACGGTGGGCGCATGTCGCACGTCTTCACCCCGGCCGTGCCCGCGGTCCTGCCGCCGCTGCGCTTCCGCAAGGCGCGAGCCGCCGCGCCGTGGGCGCTCACCTGCTTCATGTTCGCCATGAACGTGGGGATGCTCGCGACCGTCTACGACGCTCCGGCCGAGCTGACGGTGGCGCTCGCCGGGGCGTGCGCGGCTCCGATCGTGATCTGCGGGCGGCGGCCGGTGACCGCGTGGTTGATGATCTCCGTCGGGATGCTGGTCACTCCTCTGGTGGTCTCGCCGCCGCCGGCGCACAACCCGTGGCCGTGGCTCCCGATGTCCGTGGTCGCCTATCTGATCGTGTTGTTCGCGCTGGCCCAGCACCGGCCGCGATGGATGCTGGGGGCCGTGTGGGCGCTGTCCCTCCTCGGCGCCGTGGTGGTCGTGTCCCTGGTGCCGCGGTCGTCCGTCGACGCCGTCGTGGTGCTGCAGCTCGTGGCGGCCGTCGTGCCGGTGCCGCTGATCACCGGCGACGCCCTGCACTCGCGGCGGCTGGCCCAGGCGTGCGCCGCCGAGCAGGAACGGGTCGGCCTCGCCGAGCGGGCCCGCCGTGAGCTGCTGGAGGAACGCACCAGGATCGCCAGGGAGATGCACGACGTGGTGGCCCACCACATGTCGGTGATCGCCGTCCAGGCCGCCAGTGCGGCCCGCAGGCTCGGCGGGGTGCCGGCCGACGCCGAGCGCGAGTTCGACTCCATCGGGGCGGCGGCTCGGCAGTCGCTGGCCGAGATGCGGCGTCTGCTGGGCGTGCTGCGCAGCGACGACGTGCCGCTGCAACGCGCGCCGCTGCCGGGCCTCGGCCAGGTGGGCGTGCTGGTGGAGAGCGCGAGGCGGGCCGGGATTCCCGTCGAGCTGACGGTGACGGGCCTGCCGCCGCACCTGCCACCCGGTACGGAGCTGCCGATCTACCGGATCGTGCAGGAGGCGCTCAGCAACGTCGTCCGGCACGCGCCGGGTGCCGCCACCGCCGTCGCGATCATCGGCAACGGCACCGGGCTGCGGGTCGTGGTGGAGAACGAGCCCTCCGCCGGTTCGGGTCCCGCGCTCGCCGAGCCCGCCGGCGCCGCCGGCCACGGGCTTGCCGGGATGCACGAACGTGCCGCCCTGGTGGGCGGCGTCCTGCTGACCGGGCCGGCGCCACAGGGCGGTTTCCGGGTCGAGCTGACGCTGCCCCTGACCCGGGCCGGGCATCAGGAGGAGGGCGCGTGACGATCCGGGTGCTCATCGCCGACGACCACGCGATGGTCCGGGCGGGATTCGGCGCCCTGCTGGACGCCGAGGCCGACATCGAGGTCGTCGGCGACGCGGCCGACGGTGAGCAGGCGGTGATCGAGACCAGGCGGCTGCGGCCCGGCATCGTCCTCATGGACGTCCGCATGCCGGTGATGGATGGCCTGCGGGCGACCCGCCTGCTCCTCGCGCCGCCCGCCGGCGAGTACCGGCCGCGGGTGGTGATGCTCACCACCTTCGATCTCGACGACTACGTCTACGAGGCGCTGCGGGCCGGTGCCAGCGGGTTCCTCCTGAAGGAGGCGCCGCCCGCCGACCTGGTCTCGGCGGTGCGGGTGGTGGCGGCCGGCGACGCGCTGCTCGCCCCCTCGGTGACCCGCCGCCTCATCGAGGAGATCGCCCGGTCCAGGCCCGCGCTGCCCACCGTCGCCCCCCGGGTGCGGTCGCTGACCGAACGCGAGTCCGAGGTGCTCCTCCACGTCGCCCGTGGCCTGTCCAACGCCGAGATCGCGGCGGCCCTCGTCGTCGCCGAGCAGACCGTCAAGACACACATGGGCCGCGTCCTGGCCAAACTCGATCTGCGAGACCGCGCCCAGGCGATCGTCTTCGCATACGAAAGCGGCCTCGTCACCCCCCGCTCCGACCTTGCCCCCCGAAGCCCCGCGAGGTCGTACGAGCCGAGACGTCCGACCGGTTGGCTCACGAGTTGACCGACGAGCGACGCGCTGCATAGAAGGGATCATGCCTACGAGCTGACAAGGCAGATGTGCGGCTCTGTCCGGATCGGGTCGTGGGCCTGCTTCTCCCTCTGAGTCAGGGCCTCTCTCGAAGTGGGGTTCTCGGACGTTCAGGCCGCCACCATCCCGATGAACGGGCTCACCGCCCGGCTCGCACTCGACACGCTGGCGCTCCCGGCCGGCGCGACGGTCGCCGTCACCGGCGCAGCCGGCACCGTCGGCGGATACTTCGTCCAGCTCGCCAAGCAGGCCGGGCTGGTCGTCGTCGCCGACCTGCTGACTCGTCCCACCCGCCACGCCCCCGTCAGCCCCCAGCGGGTCAGGCCTGGCCTCCACCTGATGCTCCAGACCCTCCACGACGTGCCCGCCTTCATCCTCGGCCGCCGTACGGACGTCCTGGCCGCCAACCGCCTGGCCCGCGAGGTGCTGACCGACTTCGAGGCCCTTGCCGTGCCTCAGCGCAACCTCGCCCGCTACTACCTGCTCGACCCGGAAGCCAAAACCCGCACCGGCGACTGGGAACGCATCGCCGCGGAAACCGTCGCCATGCTCCGCCTGGAAGCCGGCCGCCATCCCCAGGATCGCCGGCTCGCCGACCTCGTCGGCGAGCTCCGCCTGCGCTCACCGGAGTTCGGCTCCTGGTGGAACGACCACCGCGTGCTGCGCCGCACCCACGGCACCAAGCACTACCACCATCCTCTCGTCGGCGAGCTGCACTTCCACTACGAGTCCCTCCAGCCGCCGGGCGACCCCGACCAGACCTTGTGCGTCTACAACGTCGAGCCGGGCTCCCCGACCGCGCAAGCGCTCCGGCTCCTCAGCAGCTGGGTGGCGCCCATCGCAGCACCTTGACCGAGCACCTCGGGTCATGGTGAGGGATGCTTGGGGACCACAAGGTTTGCCTGGCGGACGTCGGGTGCGGGGCCCCGGAGGGGGGACGCGCCGATCTTCAGGGCTTCCACCTGTGGTTTCGCATGGCTGCGTGATCGTTCAAGCTCGTGTTGAGGGGGCTGCATCGGTCAGCTCCGAGCCGGCGTTCGGTGACGGTGATCCGGCGACATAGGACTGTCGCATTCAGGGAGATGCCCGCTCCGGCCGATCACGATCGACTGGAGTCATGACAGGGAGAATCGTGATGGCGGCGGTGCTGGTCCTCGCCTCGTTCGCCGCGATGCCCCAGGCGGCGGCCGGCTCGGCATGCGTCTGGCGGATGCAGGCGCTCCAGGCGCCCGCCGGCGCGACGCAGCACCAGGTCAACGCCACCGACCACAACGGCGGGTACTCCGGCGTCGCCTACTTCCCCGGCACCGGCTGGCGGGTCATGTACTGGAAGGACGGCCGGGTCATCGACTACGGATCCTCCGGACACGGCACCGACCGGGTCGTGGGCCAGAACAGCAGCGGGACCATCGCGGGAACGTCCGTGACCGGCCTCTACGGAGCGTCGGCGATCTCCTTCCGCATCCGCGGCGGCCAGTGGGAGAGACTGACCCCGCTGCCCGGCGCGGAGCTGAACAGCAGAGCCATAGGGATCACCGACGGCGGCGACGTCTACGGCCACGCCGTGGTCTGGCAGGGCACGAGCAGCATCGTCGTGGTGGTGCGCTGGCCCTACGACCGGCCTGGCGTCGTCGAGCGGGTGCCAGGCCTGCCCGAGGGCATGAAGGTGATCGACGTGGACCACGACGGCACCTTGCTGATGGGGACGGACGCGACCTATCCGTGGCCGCACGTGTGGCGCGACGGCCGGCTCACCCGCCTGTCGGAGGCGCCGGACATGCAGTTCGGGTACGCCCGGGTCATCGCCGACGGGCTGGTGGCCGGATCGATCCGGCTGGGCTCCGACCCGGACCGGCCGGCGTACTGGGACAGGAACGGGCAGCCGCACGTGCTGCCCGAGAGCGCACTGGCCGCGCACATCAACAGGAACGGGCTCATCGTCAGCTCCCTGACGTCCACGCCGTACCGGGTCTGGCGGTTCGGAACGCTGGTGGGCCAGCTCGACGCCGCCGCCTCCGTCACGACGATCGGGGACGACGACACCATCGGCGGTACGACACGCGGCCAGAACAACCTGCCGGCCGCGGCCGTCTGGCGGTGCGCCTGAGATCGTCGAGGCACTGAAGGGCCGGACCGGGGTGGTCATCGGCCGCACGGCGGCCCTGGTGTTCGACGCCGACGGCAAACCCGCAGCTACGAGGTCAGGGCCAAGAACCCCACGGACAGGCTGCTCAACGTCTTGTCCCGCGTGCACTGCGTCCCGGAGTGAGGCGTTCCCGCGAGATCAGCGTCGAGGCCAGGGACTACTTCCGGAGGTGCGGCCGGTCGGGCCCGCGAGCTCGGTGTCGGACGGTCAACGCTGTACCGGGCGCTGGAGAACGACGCCCCGGCGAGCAGTCGCACCTGCCGATCAGGCTTCCTCGGGTCGGGGCTCACGGTCGGCCAGCAGCCGGACGGCGACGGGGTCGCCCAGGTGGGCGTGGGCGACGAGCATGGTGAGGGCCTCCTCCTCCCGCCCTGCCATCGTCAGAAGCCGGCTGAGCAACGGCAGGACGGCATGCGTCTCGACCGATCTCTCCGCCGGGACGGCGTGCGGCAGGAGCAGGGCGACCGCGTCCTCCGGCCGTCCCTGCCGGGCGAGCAGCCGGGCGAGGTGGTGGGTCGCGTGCGGGTCGCCCGCCGTGGCGCGCGTCCGCAGCTCCTCCACGCGCCCCTGTTCGGCCAGCAGCCGGGCCAGCCGGTCCCCGGCGGTGCGCTCGCCTAGGTCGGCGTGCGGACGCAGCAGGGTGAGGGCGTCCTCCACGCTGCTCTGCCCGGCGAGCCGGACGGCGGCGTCGGGATCGCCCGCCGTGGCGCGCGTCCGCAGCTCCTCCACGCGCCCCTGTTCGGCCAGCAGCCGGGCCAGCCGGTCCCCGGCGGTGCGGTCGCGCAGTTCCTCGGTCCGGCCCTGCCGGGCCAGCAGCTCGGCCAGTGTGCCGGCCCAGTGGGGGTCCTGGTCGGGGTGGGCGTGCAGGAGGTCGATGGCCTCCTGGGCACCGTCCTGGCGGGCGAGGAGCCGAGCCAGTTGCGGCGCCGCGCCCCGGGCCGCGTGCGGACGCAGCACGGTGACGGCCTCCTCGATCCGGCCCTGCCGTTCCAGCAGGTAGGCCAGGATCGACCAGGCGTGCGCGTCGCCCGCGTCGGCGCGGGCGCGCAGTTGCTCGACGCGGCCGTGCTCGGCCAGCAAGCGGGCCAGTTTGAGACCGGCCGACGCGGCGGTGCCCGAGGCGCCGTGGTCGGCCCACGCGCCGAGCATGACGACGGCCTCCTCAAGCCTGCCCTCTTCGACCAGCCGGTCGGCGACGAGTGCGAGGGCGCCCGCGTCGCCCTGGCGGGCGCAGGCGTACAGATGCTCGGCGTACGGGGTGGCGGTGAGGTGGTGTTGCAGCAGGGCGTGGCGGAACTGCCAGGCGGTCCCCGACTGACGCAGGGTTTGGCGCTGGTGCTGGTCTTCCAGGAACGCCCACAACCTCCAGGGGAGCCGCCCCTTGGCGGCGAGACGAACATGGGTGATCTTGTAGTCGATCCAGGTCGACAGTCCCGCACCGCAGGCCGCGAACCACCCGTAGACGGCTGCGGCGGTGACGGCGGTCCAGGGAATCGCCGCCGGGGCCAGCGCCGCGGCGGAGGCGGCGAAGACCAGTGCGGCGGTGCCGCCGTGCTGGGCGGCGGCGACGGCGGTGGCGCGGTGGTTGGCGTTCAGCGTGGCACGTGGGGTGGTGCTCCGCGGCCCGGTCCGCGACGGCAGGAACGGCACGACCAGGGTGAGCAGCCCGACGACCAGGGCGCCGGCCGCTCCCACCAGCGGCTCGCCGATGATGACCCCGGTCAGCAGCCCCGGCGCGACGCCGAATCCGGCTCGCAGCGCCAGGACCCGGGAGCGGCGAACCGGCGAGTAGGAGGCGGGCGCGTGAAGCGGGTAGGCGTGCGGCCAGAGTGGCCGCAGCAGGCCCGCCCCGGCGGCGGCCAGGGCGGCCGCCACGCTGAACGCCGCCGCCCCACCTGGCATCGCGCCGGCCGCCGCCGTGACGCCGGCGCCCACGACGGCGGCGATGACCGTCACGACCCGTACCCTGATCGTCTCCGCGTCGAAGGTGTACAGGTCGGGGGACAACTGCCACCAGACCAGTTCCGTCCTGCCCACCAGCCGCAGGTGCAGGGCCAGCGACCCGAGCCAGCGCCTGGCCGCGGCGGAGGTGTGCCGTCGTGGCGGCCGCCCGTCGGGCGGCACCGGCCGGTCGGGGTCGTGGACACTCGTCACGAACGTGTCCATGAGCGCCGCGGTGACGGCGTCCCGGCCGCCGAGGCGAGTCAGGGCCGTGGGGTCGGTTTCCGCGGAGGTGTAGGCGGTACGGGCCAGCGACACCGTCAAGGCCGTGGACAGCACCCGCGCGAGCGGCCCGTCGGGGGCGTCACGCAGGTGGGTGAAGACCGGTTCCCAGCGATGCCGGAACGGCTCGGGGTGGGACAGGAACGCGATCACCTGTTCCACGTCGACCGGCATGATCTCCACGACCGCGGCCCGGGAGACGACCCGGCGGCCGGCGTCCACCGCTCGCTGGAACTCGCGGGGGCGGCAGGTGACCACCAGCGGTCGTCCCGTCGCGGCGAACTCGTCCAGTTTGCGCAGCGCCCGCTCCTGGGACTCGGCCGGGAGCTCGTCCAGGCCGTCCAGCACCGGCAGCAGCCGCCCCTCGCTCATCAGCAGGTCCATCAGGTGGCGGCCCTCCGGCAGGCCGGGCGGCATGGGGTAGTCCTCGGCCAGCCGCCGGGCCGTGAACCGGCGTACCGACTCCTCCCGCGGATCCCAGGACGTGGCCGGCAGCAGCACCGGGACCGGATCGTCCGCCGCCGACTGCTCGATCAGTCCGAGCGTGAGCAGCATCGCCAGGACGCTCTTGCCCGCGCCCGCCTCTCCGAGCACCACCAACTGCCGATGGGGCAGCCCGCGGAACTTCTCCACGATCTGCGTGACGTCGCCTTCCAGCGGCAGGTCCTGCCACGTGCTCTCCTGCTCGTCCAGCACCACCGGGCGCGCCCCCGCGACCGGCCGGCCGGTCGAGGACCACCGCACCCGCAACGGCACCGGCTGACGGACGCCCCGCAACACCGCCTCGTGCTCCCACTGCTCCCGCACCCGCCGCCGCAACTCCCCCACGGCGCCGCGCATCGCCGCCTCCCGGCTCGGCGGCACGGCGCGCGACCGCACGACCTGCGCCGCGACGGCGACCACGACCAGCACACCGGTCAACACCCAGGTGGCCGGCGCCCACCACCAGACCTGCACCTCGACGGTGCCGGTCGCCAGGTTCCCCACCAGCCCGATCCCGACCGGCACCACCGCGAGCGCGACCGGCGACACCACCCAGCGGCCCCTGCCTCGACTGCTCATGGCACCAGCATCGCGACTGTAGGTAACCGAGACAACACAGCCCGGCTCGCCCAGCTCGCCGGAGGCCGGAAACGGACCTCATCGGCGGGCTCGACCTCGCCCGGTGGCCCTCGTCCTCCTGGACGCTGGACCCGAGGTTCCGCACCCAGCGTGCGGTGCCAGGAACACCGCCTCCGCGGCGAGATGACGGGGGAGTCGGTGGAGGGTGTCCCGGTCGCCGGCCCGGTTCTTCGCCTGACGGCCCCGCGCCGGGAACCGCGTGGTCGGTGGCCCGGCCGGACGCCTACCCACCGAGCATCACCAGTTCGATGTCCTCCAGGTATTCGGGGTCGGCGAGCAGGCCGACGTGTGTGATCCGGTCGTTCGCGATGGTGAAGGCGAAGACGATCCGTGGCCGTCCACCGGGCGCCCACACCAGACCCGGCGCCCCGTCGATGAGCGCGAGCTCGGCGGCCTGAGCCCGGCCGGCGAAGGTCTCGGCCACGCCGTCCGCCCCTCGTACCAGCCTCGACGCGCCGGAGAGCACGGCGGTGCGGTCCGCGCTGATCTCCACGTCGGGGTCGAGCAGCGCGAGCAGGGCCGCGAAGTCACCGTCACGGGACGCGGCCCGGAAGGCGGCGACGATCTCCCGCTGTCTGACGGAGCCGGTCCCGGCCTCCTGGGCCGCCGGGTGCTGTACGCGCCGGCGGGCGCGGCTGGCCAGTTGCCGGGCCGCGGCCGGCGAGCGGTTCACGATCAAGGCGATCTCGTCGAACGGCACGGCGAACATGTCGTGCAGGACGAACGCGATTCGTTCCGCCGGCGCGAGCATGTCGAGCACCACCAGCAGAGCCAGGCCGACCGAATCGGCGACGACCACCTCGTGCTCCGGATCGTCCGTCCCGCGAAGGCCGGCCATCGGGTCCGGACCGGAGACGCGTAGCGGCTCCTCGCGGCGCGTCCGGCGATCGCGCAGCATGCTCAGCGCCACCCGTGCGACGATCGTGGTGAGCCAGCCCGGCACGTTCCGAACGTCCTCCACGCCGGCGCGGCTGAGCCGTAGCCATGCCTCCTGGAGCGCGTCGTCGGCCTCGCTCGCCGAGCCGAGCAGCCGGTAGGCCACCGCCCACAGATGGTCGCGATGCTGCTGGAACCAACCGGCCAGCAGGTCCTTCTCCTCCATGACGCCGTCCCTCTCGTGCTGTCTGTAACAGATGACGGAAACGACCGCGCAGATGTGACAGGCGGCGCGCTGTCACAACCTCCCCTCGCGGCGAGTCATCAGGGCGGAAGTCCAGCCGATGAAGCGGAGAAACACATGCAGACACGGATGAAGAATCCCGCCGCCGTCCTGCCGACGGCGATGGCGCCCATCCAGGAGCTCTTCAAGGCCGCCCGTACGGGCGGCGTGCCGGAGACCACGCTGGGGCTGGTGCACCTGCGCGCCAGCCAGATCAACGGTTGCGGCCCCTGCGTGGAGTCGGGGGTCCGTAGCGCCAGGAAGAGCGGCGAGAGCGACGAGCGGACGGGGCTGGTCGTCGCCTGGCGGGAGACGCCGTACTTCACCGACGCCGAGCGGGCCGCGCTGGCTCTCACCGAGGCCGCCACCCGGCTCGCCGACCGCAGCGACCCGGTCCCCGACGACATCTGGGACGAGGTGGCCCGGCATTACGACGAGGCGGGACTGGCCGCGATCATCCTGATGGCCGCGGTCACGAACCTGGCGAACCGGCTCAACGTCACCACCCGGCAGCTCGCCGGCCAGAAGTGGGGCTGAGTCGCATGGCGAACACGACGGAGGGCTCATGACCGCACGTACCTGGCCGCGACGGCTCGCCACAGTCCTCTACTGGTATCTGGCCGCGTCGTTCTTCATCGGCTTCGTCACCAAGTTCTGGCCCGGGCCAACCTTCTTCGGTCCGGCCTACGCGGAGAAGTTCGTCGACTGGGGCTGGCCGCCGTGGATGCGGTTCGTGGTCGGCGCCCTGGAGCTCGTCTTCGGGCTGATGATGCTCGTCCCGCGGCGGCGGGTCAGGTTCGTCGGCGCGGCGGGGCTGGTGTTCGTGCTGATCGGCGCGGTGACGACCCACCTCATCGACGTCGCCCCCTTGTATGAGGAGGTGTCGGCGCCGCTGCACCTGATCATCATGATCGGCGTGGCGCTGGCGAACTGGCCGGCGGACTGGCGGGACCTTCTCCACCCTCTCGACGACCGGAGCGTCCGCGCGGCGCCGGGCCCGCCGGTGGGACGGGCGTCGACCGTTCGGTAGGAGAAGCCGGCATGGCCATGATCAGACACGTGATCATGGCCATGCCGGTTTCAGCGCGTCACTGGCGTGGTGCTTCCGTCGCGGGAGGGCTGGAGGTCGACGATGACCTCGTAGACGCTGGGCCGCGCGGTGATGTGCAGGCCGGGATCATTGAGCAGGCGCCGCGCGCTCTCCTGCCATTCGGGTCTGCCCAGCGCCTCTTCGAGCCGCCTCCCGCTCTCCCAGTGAGCCACGTTGACGAAACGCAGCTCGGCGTCGTCGATCATCGATCGGTGCAGCCGCGCGCGGACGAATCCCGGCTGTCTTGCCATGATCTCGGCGTTCTCCATCCACAGCGGCAGGAACGTCTCCGACTCCTCCACCGGGACGGTGAAGGCGTTGATCATGGTGATCGGCTCGTCAACCGGCGTTTCGGTACGGGTGATCGGAACTTCATTCACGATTTCTCCCTTGTGATCGGTGAGGAGAGGGTCAGTTCGCCATGCCGATGATCTGCTCGACCGTTTCCGGCCGGTCGAGCACCGCGAGCATGGCGTGGGCCACGTCGGCGCGTGAGACGTACCGGCCGCCCGGCACGTTCTGGCCCACCGCCGTCCGGTAGGCGCCGGTCACCGGCTTGTCGGTCAGTTGCACCGGCCGGAGCACCGTCCAGTCCAGGCCGCTGTCGCGCACGTCGTCCTCCATGACGGCCAGGTCGAGGTACTGCGGACGGAGCGCGGCCTTGACGATCGGATAGACCACGTAGCGCAGGAACGGCCCGTCGCCGGGGTCGTGCCGGGGCGGGTTGGGCCGGCCGGGAGAGGGGGTGGTGCCCACCGGGGCGGCGCTCACCACGACCAGCCGACGGGTCCCGGCGACCTGCATCGCCGCGAGGATCGCCTTGGTGCCCTTGGAGGCCACCCCGGCCGCGGCGTTGTTCGGCGGGCCGAGCGCCGACAGGACGGCATCGGCTCCTTCGACGGCGGGCAGCAGCGTCGTGACGTCGGCCGTGGCCAGGTCGGCGGCACGCACGACGCGGACCGGCTTCCCGTCCAGCCTGGCCGGACTCCGTACGACGGCCGTGACGTCGTGCCCCTTGGCCAGAGCCTGGTCGAGCAGCTGCCGGCCGACGCCGCCACTGGCGCCGAAGACGGTGAGTTTCATGGACGATTCCCTCCGGGTTCGTGAAAGGGGGTTGCCGAGGCAGGCGATCCCTGCGCGTGGGCGGCGGCGGCCGGCGGGACAGCCTCGAAGACGCCCCAGTCGCTGCCATATACGGACACCCACTTGCTCGCGTTTCGTCTTCGCCTGTATGACGACGCGGGCACGGCGAAGGTGACGACTCCCGCGAGGGACGCTCCGCGAGGTGTCGGCGGCCGAGCCCGTTCCGTCGCCTCCATGACCCGGCGCGCGGCGGAGATGTGACAGCGGGAGTGGTCACATTCGTCGGGTCTCCGGCGTCATGGTCATGACCAGCGGACGGCCGTTGGTGTGACCCGAGAGGAATCTCGATGACCGTGTCAAGCGGACGCTGCCGCCCGAGACGATGGTGCTCACCGGTCACAGAGAGGCGACCACGATCGGAGCTGAGGCTCCACGCCTGGCCGAATGGCCGGCATGGGGCCACCGACAGGGCGGTGTCGGGGAGGTCGTGAGGGCAGGGGCGGGTGCCGCGCCCGCGGCCACGTGCCGCCTGACCTGCTCGTCGCTCACCTGGCCGTCGCGGACCAGGGCCTCCAGGACCCGGTCGTGCAAGATGCGGCCGTTCCTGGCGCGCTCCTGTTCGGCGGCCAGCCTGGCCACCTGTTCTCGCGTCTCGTCCAGTTCGGCGGCGTTCCTGCACAGCAGGGAGGTGACGCACCAGGCGATGCCCGCGTTGACCCAGATGGCTCGCTCGGCGATCCGGTCCAGGGCGGCGGCGATCAGCTGGGCCTTGTTGCCTACCTGCAGCTTGCGCCGGATCCGCTCGACGTGGGTGTCGACCGTGGACTTCTTGATGCCCATCCGGCGGGCGATCTGGTCGTAGGTGAAGCCTTGCGCGATATGGGTGAGCACCTCCTCCTCGCGCGGCGCCAGCGGCACTGCCGGGAACCGCTGCGCTCGCAGGACATGACCGTCATTCCTCTGGATAAGCCACAGTGGAGGAGTGAACGTCCTCTTGGTTCAACCCCCCATCTGGTCTCCCGACGGCCACGCCAACTTCGACGCCATCGAGGAGCTGGCCGGGCGCGAGCCGGTGCGCGGCGACGTGCTGCTCCTGCCCGAGCTGGCCGGGTCCTCGTTGTCGCGCGCCGACTACCTGGCCCGGGTCGCCGCCCTGGCCGCGGGCACCGGCGCGACGGTCGCCGGCGGTTCCCACTACGACCGCACCGAGGCGGGCCTGGTCAACCGGGGTGCAGTGATCGATCCGTCTGGCGCGCTGGTGGCCGAGTACGACAAGGTCCACCCCTATGACGTCGAGCGCCGCTCGGGCGTGGTGCCGGGCAGGGCCGGGGGCGCGTTCGAACTGGCCGGACGCCGCCTGCGCGTGCTGCTCTGCGCCGACCTGTGGTACTCGGCGACCCTGGCCGGACAGGACGACCTCGACGTCGTCCTGGTCTCCGCCTTCTCCGTCACCCGCTGGGACGGCCCCCGCCCCGCCCGCGCGCTGTGGCGGCACATGAGCGTGGCGCGGGCGTACGAGTTCATGACGTACGTCGCGGTCAGCGACTGGCATCACGAGGCCGCCTACCAGGGCCGGCCGTGCGCGGGCGTGACCGGGTTCGCCAACCCCTGCCCCGAAGCCGCCGACGACTTCTTCACCGCCTGCCCGGACGCGCCGCTGTCCTCCTGCCTGCTCGACCTCGACCGCCTCGACGCCTTCCGGCACGATCGCGCGCACCGGGGGTTCAGGTAGGGTGCGCCACACCGGGTTCGTACGCCGCCGCCTTCGCGGCCGAGCACCGTACCGGGCCACGACCAACCGCCCGCTGCCGTCCTCGACGCGGACGTGACGGGCGGTGGCCAGGCAGCAGGTGCTGGACGGCGCGGTGCTCGCCGTTCGACGCGACATGGAGGCGACCGGCGTCCCCGGGCGGCTCGGTTTCGACTCCCCGGAGTGGGACGATTTGGGCCACCTGCGCGTCGCACGATGCATCGCGCTGTCACGCAGCTTCTCGGAGAGGGCCTGCTGGCCAGTACGCCGGGGCCGGGATTTCCGCGCAGCACCCTCGTCGGACTGACCGCTGCGGGTTGCCGGCGTCGTGACGTCGCCTTGGGGATCCTTCATGAACTGGAACAAGATCTCGACAGACGACTGGGGCCCGCGGCACTGGCGGGTCATGAGAGGGAGGCGAACCATCGCCCCGCCGCGTTCCAGCGTTCGACGGTGGGGAACCCGGACCGCCGGGCAAGGGGGGCGATGTCGTCGATCGACACGGTCGCCCAGGTGAACCAGTCGCCCGTACGCCCGGCCTGGCGCAACCGTACGGTGTGGACCCCGCTGGGTGAACCCGGGGGCGAAAGTTCGGCGATCACCGTGCCTCCTGGCCTGACCAGCTCGCGCAGGCGCCGGAGGAGGACATCCGGGTCGCCGCCGATGCCGATGTTGCCGTCGGCCAGGAGCACCTCGGCCCACCGCCCTGTTCCTGGAAGGGGTTGGAAGACGCATCTGCGCAGTGCCAGGCCGCCGGCGCGGCGGGTCAGCTCCACGGCCAAGGGCGCGATGTCGATGCCCATGGCGGGAATCCCCATCCGGGCGAGCGCAACGGTCAGTCTTCCGGGCCCCGAACCGACATCGAGAGTGGGGCCGCCGCATCTGGCCAGAATGTGTTCGTCGCCCTCGTTGTACCGGAGCCAGCGCTCGGCGGAGAGCGGCTGTATCAGGCCGTCGGAATATTCGATTTCCACGGCTCTGCCATTGAGGCAGTCTTCGTAGAGAGTGCCGATCACGCGGCTTTTCCTAGTGGTGGGCGATGTTCGCGCGGCTACCGATGATCATGTGTAAACACTACCCCGACGAGTCGGCGCCGATCCTTACGAGGCTCTTACGGGCGCAAGGACATGACAGCCTGGCAAAAGTGCGTCCATCAGGCCCTCAGTGAAAAGCCAAGTATGACGGAGCAGGACAAGCCGCATGTCCCGCCGGGAACAAAGGGCTCAGCGGTCCAAACCGCGAGGACGACCATGAAACTGTATTTCCGTGGACCCGAGCCGGTCATTTCTCGGAACGACGTCATCCTTTCGTAAGGGAAATGGCGCTGTCGCCGCGTTAGCGTCGGCCCATGGAGATCGACGTGGTCCTGCCCTGCCTGAATGAGGAGGCGGCCCTGCCCTGGGTGCTCGGGCGGATGCCGCCCGGCTTCCGCCCGATCGTGGTCGACAACGGTTCGACCGACGGATCCGCGAGGGTCGCGGCGGAGTTCGGCGCGATGGTGGTGACCGAGCCTCGGCCCGGATTCGGCGCCGCGTGCCACGCGGGGCTGACGGCCGCGACGGCTGACGTGGTGTGCTTCATGGACGCCGACGCGTCCCTCGATCCCGGGCAGTTGCCGCGCGTCACCGGGCCGGTTCTGGCGGGTGAGGCCGATCTGGTGCTCGGCCGCCGTGTCCTTGGGCGGGGCGCCTCCTGGCCGGTGCACGCCCGGCTCGGCAACGCCGTGCTGGCTCGGAAGCTGCGCCGCCGTACCGGTGCCGACCTGCACGACCTGGGGCCGATGCGGGCGTGCGGACGTGCCGCCCTGCTGGCCTTGGAGCTGGTGGACCGCCGGTTCGGCTACCCCCTGGAGATGGTGCTGCGCGCCGGTGCGGCCGGCTGGCGGATCGCCGAGGTCGAGGTGGACTATCTGGCCCGTACGGGGAGGTCGAAGGTGACCGGTACGGTGCGCGGCACGCTCCGGACGATCGGCGACATGCGCCGGGTCATGGCCGACAGGGCGGTATGACGTGAGTCCGCACCATGCCGGTGGCGCGCAGCTCCTGGTGATCGCCAAGGAGCCCGTACCGGGAAAGGTGAAGACGCGCCTGACCCCGCCCTGCACTCCGCGTGAGGCCGCGACGCTGGCGGGCGCCGCTTTGGAGGACACGTTGCGGACGGTCACCCGGGTCCCGGCGGGCCGCCGCGTGATCGCTCTCGACGGGGCTCCCGGAGCGTGGCTGCCGCCCGGGTTCACCATCGTCCCGCAGCGCGGGGACGGCCTGGACGAGAGGCTCGCCGCCGCGTTCGACGACGCCCACCGGCTCTCGCCCACCCCGATCGTACTCATCGGCATGGACACCCCGCAGGTGACCGCCGGTCTGCTGGCCGGCGCCCTGTCGTTGCTCGGCGCCCACGACGCGGTGTTCGGACCCGCGACCGACGGCGGGTTCTGGCTGCTCGGGCTGCGCGCACCCGATCCCGATCTGCTGCTCGGCGTGCCGATGTCCGAGCCGACCACAGGAGAGATCCAGTTGAACAGACTGACCGAGGCCGGGATGAGCGTCGCCTGCCTGCCCTGCCTGACCGATGTGGACACCATGGCGGACGCGATCGAGGTGGCGGCGCTGGCTCCCCGCTCCCGCTTCGCCGCCGCGCTCGCCGGAACGGCGGTGTTGTCGTGATCGACGGCGAGGCGAAGGTACTGGTCACCGGCGCGGCCGGATTCATCGGGAGTCATGTGACGGAGGCACTGGAAGCGGCCGGACATGAGGTGGTCCGCCTCGACCTCAGGAGCGGCGAAGATGTGCGCGACGCCGTCGCGCTCGACCGGTCGATGGCAGGGGTCGACGTCGTCGTGCACCAAGCGGCCAAGGTCGGGCTCGGCGTGAACGTGGCCGACCTTCCGGACTACGCCTCGGTCAACGTGTACGGCACGGCGGTGCTGCTCGCGGCGATGGCCCGGCATGGGATCGGGCGGCTGGTGCTGGCCTCCTCGATGGTGGTCTACGGCGAGGGCGCCTACGACTGTCCTGGTCACGGCCGGGTACGGCCCGCACCGCGTGCCGCCGCCGCTCTGGCACGCGGCCACTTCGAACCTCGTTGCCCTCGGTGCGACTCGGAGATGGTCCACGCCGCCATCGACGAGAACGCGCCGACGGATCCCCGCAACGCGTACGCCACCAGCAAGCTGGCACAGGAGCATCTGGCCGCCAACTGGGCACGCGAGACCGGCGGCACGGTCGTCGCTTTGCGGTACCACAACGTGTACGGGCCGAGGATGCCACGGGACACGCCGTACTCGGGGGTGGCGGCGATCTTCAGATCCGCGCTGGAGGCCGGTCGAGCGCCCGAGGTGTTCGAGGACGGCAGGCAGTTGCGGGACTTCGTCCACGTCCACGACGTCGCCCGCGCGAACGTCGCCGCGCTCTCCGGCGGCCGGCCCGGCCTGTTGGCCGCGTACAACATCGCCAGTGGGGAGCCGCGCAGCATCGGCGACATGGCGGCGGCACTGGCCGGTCAGTGTGGCGGGCCGGAGCCGGTGACGACGGGGAAGTACCGGTTGGGCGACGTCCGCCACATCGTGGCGGCTCCACACAAGGCGAACGCGGAACTCGGCTTCCACGCCCGGATCGGGTTCGACGAAGGCATGAAGGAGTTCGCCACCGCACCCCTGGCCTGCCCGGCGTGATCCGCCGCACGGCGGGAACGGCCCTCCTGCTGGTCGCCCTGGCTGGGACGCTCGCGTGGGCGATCGGTCAGGACGCCGTTCCCGCAGACCGCCGCGGCTTGTTCTGGCCGTACGCGCTCGCCTGGGCGTTCTTCTGTGCGGCCCTATGGGCCGTGCGCGGGCTGCCCACACGCCAGGCGATGTGCCTGCTGGTCGCCGGTGGGATCGCCGTGACCGCCACCGGCCTCCTTTCGCCGCCCGCCACCAGCACCGATTCCTACCGCTACGTCTGGGACGGACGGGTTCAGGCCGCAGGTGTCTCGCCCTACGACCACGCACCGGCCGAGGCGGCACTGGCGCGGCTGCGCGATCACTGGCTCTTCCCCCGCGGCGACGGCTGCGAGGGGCCCGATCGTTACCCGATCCCCTCCGGGGACACGGTCGCGTCGTGCACGCGGATCAACCGCCCCGGCGTGCACACCATCTATCCGCCGCTGGCGGAGGCGTACTTCCTCCTGGTGCACGGACTCTCTCCCGAAGGGGCACGGCACAAGCCGGTGCAGATCGCCGGTGCGCTGCTGGCGTTCGCGACCTCGGCCGTGCTGCTGATCGCGCTCGGCCGGCGGGCCGGCACCCGGGGCAATGCCGCGGCGTACACCGCCTGTTACGCATGGTGTCCCGCCGTCCCGCTCGAACTGGTGAACAACGCCCACGTCGACGGGCTCGGTGTCCTGCTCGCCGTCATCGCCCTGAGCACGGTGAACCGGCACAGGGGCCTCGGCGGTGCACTGCTCGGCGCGGCGACCGCGGTCAAGCTGCTGCCCGCCGTCACCGTCCCCGGCGCACTCTCCGGGGTTCTCGCGGCAGACGGAAGGACACCGGCGCGCCGGATGCTCGACGCTCTGGCCGTCCTCGGCCCCGCCGCTCTCGTCGTGGCGCTCGCCTATCTGCCGTACGCGCTCGCCTCGCGCGGCTCGGTACTCGGATACCTCTTCGGGTACCTGACCGAGGAGGGTTACGACGATGCCGGCCGCAGGGGCCGGTACGCATTGCTGCGACTGGTCCTTCCCGGCTCGTGGGCGTTGGCCGCGGCCCTGGTCATCGTCGGGATCGTGATCTTCCACGTCCTGCGCCACGGTGACGCGGACCGGCCGTGGCAGGGCGCGCTGTCGGTGACCGGGGTGGGGTTCCTCGTGTTCACGCCCGGCTATTCCTGGTACGCCGTACTGATCGTCGCGCTGGTCGCCCTCGACGGTCGGTGGGAGTGGCTCGGCGTCCCGCTGGCGAGTGGCGCGGCCTACATGGGCACCGGCGCCGGCTTCGGGACCATCGCCTACGCCCTCGCCGCGCTGATGGTGACCGCCGGATTCGTCGCACGCGCGGTCCGCTCTCCAAACGGCAGCGCGTACAACTCCCTGAGACTGCGAAGAGCGGCCGGACATTGCCGAATGGGTGCCGGGACGTGGCTTTGGAAGGACCGTTTTCGGTGAGGAGACCGACAGCCGACATTGGATTTCAGGGGGCTCGGTGCCGGATTCATCGCATGGGCGCGATCGTGAAGTCAAGCCCGACAAGAAGAGCCGCCTGGCCGCGCGCCTCAGGAGGTGGAGCCGGCCGCCCGGGCCGTTCCGGCCAGAATTTTGGCGCAGCCCGCTACGCGGTCCCTGGCTGACCTCGGTGCTCGGATTGATCCTGCTAGCTGGGATCACCATCGTCGCGATCACCGGGCTGATGTCGTACGCCGCTTACGAGCCGAGACTACCGGGCAACGACACGACCCCCGGCAGGGGGCTGCTGGGCTTCTACCTGTTCGACTGGCCCACGGACCCGGTCTGGTTGTACCGGGTCACCCAGGGCGCGCACGTCATCGGCGGGCTGACACTGGTGCCGATACTGCTGGCCAAGCTGTGGTCGGTCATCCCCAAGCTGTTCTCCTGGCCGCCCGCCCGCTCCGTGGCGGAGGCCGCCGAGCGGGCCGGCCTGCTGCTCCTGGTCGGGGGTGCGGTATTCCAGTTCGTGACCGGGATTCTCAACGTCCAGCTCTTCTACGTCTTCCCGTTCTCCTTCTACCCGGCCCACTTTTATGGCGCGTGGATCTTCCTGGCCGCGTTCGTCGTCCACGTCGTCATCAAGCTGCCCCGCGTCATCCACACGCTGCGGACGTACGGTCTGCGCGACTACCTGCGTACTTCTGTGGGGGACACCCGCCCGGAGCCGCCGGACCCTGATGGCCTGGTCGCCGCCGACCCGGCGCCTCCCACGATGTCCAGGCGCGGCCTGCTGGCCTTCGCCGGCGGCGGCTCGCTGGTCATGTTCGGCCTGTCCGTCGGCCAGTGCGTCGACGGGCCGTTGCGCCGTACCGCGCTGCTCGCTCCTCATGGGCGCTTCTACGGTACTGGCCCTAACGACTTCCAGGTCAACAAGACGGCGGCGAGCCTCGGCGTCACACCGGCCCAGACAGGCGAGCTCTGGAGGCTGACACTCACGGGACCGAACCGGCTGGAACTCTCCCGCGCGGACCTGCTGGCGATGCCGCTGTACACCTACGCCTTGCCGATCGCCTGTGTGGAGGGCTGGTCGACCGTCCAGACCTGGACCGGCGTACGGCTGGCCGACCTCGGCCGCCTCATCGGGATCCGAACCGGCTCGACAGGTGTCACCGCCAGGTCTCTGCAACGCGGGGGCTATTTCGGCCAGGCCTCGCTCAGCGCCGCGCAGGTGGCCGACCCGCGCTCGCTGCTGGCACTACGGGTCAACGGCGCCGACCTGTCCCTCGACCACGGCTACCCGGCGCGGGTCATCGTCCCCAACGCTCCCGGAGTCCACAACACGAAGTGGGTACGCGAGCTCGACTTCACCCAGGAACGATCTTGAACGGCCGCAGCCGATGGGCCAGAACCTACGGCGCCCCTCCATGGCACTTGCTCGCACTCGCCCTCTGTTTCCTGGTCGCCGCCTACGCCGCCACCCGGGTGGTCGAAGCAGGGATCTGGCCGGGCTTTCTGGTGTGGTTCGTGGGGGCCGTCATCCTCCATGATCTGGTGCTGTTCCCTCTTTACTCCGCCGCCGACCTCGCCGCCCGATCTTCCACCGCACGTGCCCGTCGCCGTGGTCGTACGGCTGCTCGGCCTCGGCATCGGCCGACGGGGCGGCGGCCGGCTCCGATCAACTACCTGCGCGTGCCGACCGCGTTCTCCGGCCTGCTACTGCTGGTGTGGTTCCCACTCATCCTGAGCGGCGCCGAGCCCAACTACAGGGCGGCGGTCGGCTTGAGCACCATCCCTTATCTCAACCGATGGATTCTGGTCACCCTGGTGCTCTTCGCTGCCTCAGCACTGCTCTACGTGTTGCGACGCCTGGCTGCGGGGCGGTTCGGCCGTTGAGCGCCCGGCCGATCGGCGACTACGCGATGCTGTCGGACTGCCGGTCCGCCGCGCTGGTCACGTCCGACGGCTCTGTCGACTGGCTGTGTCTGCCGCGTTTCGACAGCCTGGCGATCTTCGCCCGGCTGCTGGACGAAGAGGCCGGCTGCTGGACGATCCGGCCGGCCTGTCCGGCCGAGGTGACTCGCCGGTACGTCGAGGACACCCTTGTGCTGGAGACCACGTTCCGGACGCGCGAGGGCACCTTGGTGCTCCTGGATGCTCTCACCCTGCGCGCGGGACAGAACGTCGGCCAGGCCTGGGCGCCCGACCCGCCGCGCCGTACCTCCTGGGCCGTCGCGCGCCGGATCCGCGACACCGTCGCGGGATGGCGCTCCTGGTCACGCGGTCACGCCGACTACGAGGGGCCCTGGCGCCGGCACGTCAACCACAGCGGCCGGGTTCTACGCGCGATGACCTACGCCCCGACGGGGGCCATGGTGGCCGCGGTCACCACTTCCCTGCCGGAAAGCATCGGCGGAGAGCGCAACTGGGACTACCGCTACACATGGGTGCGCGATGCCAGCTTCACCCTGCACGCCCTGAACACGGCCACCTGCGAGGAGGAGGAAACGGCTTTCTTCACCTTCCTGTCCCGCGTTTGCGCGACCCAGGTCGACGCGGGCCCGGACCTGCAGATCATGTACGGCATCGGCGGCGAGCGCGACCTGAGTGAACGGCGGCCATCGCATCTGTGGGGGTGGCGGGACAGCGCACCCGTACGGGTCGGCAACGACGCCTGGCGTCAGCGTCAGCTCGACGTGTACGGCGAACTGCTCGACGCCGCCCACCAGACCTACCGGGACATCGGCCCGTTCGACCCCCTCACCCGCTCGCTGCTGATCGGAGTGGCCGAGACCGCCGCGCGCCGCCGGCAGGAGCCCGATCAGAGTCTGTGGGAGGTCCGAGGCTCCAGCCGGCACTTCACGCACTCCAAGCTGATGTGCTGGGTGGGACTGGACAGGGCGATCGCCCTGGCCCCGGTGCTGGGGGCCGCCTCCCGGGTCGCCGACTGGACACGCGTCCGAGACGAGATCCACGCCGCGATCCTGACCCGGGGATGGAATGAGCAGGCGGGTGCCTTCACCCAGACGTTCGAGACCGCCGCCTCCTGCGCCGACGACGTCGGCCTGCTCAGCGAAGAGGCAGACGGCTGAGCCCGCTCGGCCCAGATGATCGGCCTGCCGCCACGCAGTCGGGCCGTCCTGGACGCCCTTCGCGCGCCTCATTTCCGCCGGAACCGCGAGATGGCGATCGCACAGAGTGTGACGACGGTCAGGAGCACCAGCCCGCCGACCAACGGCGCGTCGCGGGGATAGTGAGGCAGGTGTGCCTGCAGTGCGAGAGGGGTGACAGGGACTGTGCCGACGCCCCAGAGGGACACGCCTCGGCGGCAGTGACATCCCGAAATGATGACCATCACAACCTCTTGACTCGTCATGACGGCAAGGGGCCGTAACGGCGTCCTGCCCGGCCTGACCATCTTCATGCCCGTCGCCGGGACTGTACGGTCACTGGCTCCGGCCTACTTCTGGTGGTGACTCAACCTTCGGTGAGAATCGCTCAACCTTCGCGGCGAGAGGACATTTCGGGAGCGTGAGAACAACGGTGCAACTCCTGATCAAGGAGAACGCTCGCCCAGCCGAACAGCATGCCGAACGCCGTCCAGAAGACCGACTGGGGGCCGATCGCGGCAAGCCGGAACGCCCGTGGCAGCGTGGCGGGGAACCCTTCGGGCGCCCCGTTGACCGTCGGCAGCAGCCACCGCGCGGCGACGACGGGTATGAGGAAGGCGACCACATGCCGGAGCGCGTCCGACGGAAACGCCGAGAATTCTACCGTGTCGAGTAAGCAGATTTAGCAAGCGTTGGCAAGTCGACCGCATATCGGTAGTTACGTTGGGCATCGAGCGATGGGAGGATCTGGTGCCATGAATGTTGCCCGCGAGATACGTGACCGATATACGGCCGCATTCAACGCTCACGACATGGAGGCGCTACTTCGCACCTTCAGCCCGACTGGGGTGTCCATCAGCCCTGAAGGAGTGTCTCAGGGGCATGCCGAGCTGGCCTCCTATCTGGAGGAGTTCTGGGCGGCATTCCCCGACGTCCAGGCGGTGATCATGGAGTCCTTCGAAAGTGAATCCACAACCGTTGACGAGCTCCTTATGGTAGGCACACATAGGGGGCCGTATGTCCTGGCCGACGGACAGGTGGTTTCCGCGACGGGTCGCGCCATCCGGTTGCGATGCTGTTATGTCTGCACAGTGGAAGACGGGCTCATGGCGAGTTTGCGCCTGTATTTTGATCAATTGGAGCTGCTCACCCAGCTCTCCTGCACCATGACTTTGCCTGATGCCTAGCGGATTATTGATTCGGTAATCGCACGGCATGCTGCGGTCCCGGGTGACTTTCAGGCTGGGCTTGGCTCGCGGCCCGCTGGACGAGGGTGGCCTGCATGATGAGCACGGTCCCCGATGAGGGCAGTGGCGTGGACGGTCTTCCACGCCTTCGACGTCGTGACGGCGCTTGGTCGGCGATCCGGAGCGGCGGCGTCGACGGGAACCTCGCCTCCGAGGCCACATCGAGAAGATGTGGCTACGGACAAGGGCCCTCAGGCCCACCTGGATCGACACCTCCCCATGCGGCGCCCGGATCCTGGTCGTGGAGACCACCCTCACCGTCCAGCCGATCTTCCCGGCGGCGTCCGTCCGCCTCTGCAACGCGGTCAGGATCTTGGCACGACCAGATGGCGAGCTTCACGGCTGTCACCACCGAGCGCGTCACCACCGAGCGCGTCACCACCGAGCGCGTCACCGCCGGTGGCGCCACCGCGCCGGACGTGGATCCGGCCGCCCTGGGCGCGGCGCTGACCTGGCTCGGGGAGCGCCTCCACTATCTCGCCACCCTCGACGTGGCCCCTTCAACGATGAGGACACCCTCGTCGAGGTCCTCACCCACATCTGGATGACCTCCCTCTACGGCGAGCCGGAAGCCCAGGCGCCGAGATTCGGAGTGCTCACTGGCCCGGCGACCGGCGAGCCCCCATGCCGGGTCCCGTGGGTGTGCGCCGCGGTCTTCCGGCCGCCGGGGTTGCCGGACTATCATTGACGCCGCGCGCGCGGATCCCCGCGATCTTTCAGAAAATCTGAAAGATCCGGTGCAGAACTCCTCGATGGACGCGTGCTCTCGCTCGCCAACAGACTCCCTTCCTGAGATCCACAGCGGACCCGACCGATCGGGGCCGCTTCACAGGAAGCGCGATCTATGGCGAATCGATCCCGGAGAGTGGTGCCCGCAGGGCTCGCCCTCGTCCTGGCCCTCGTGACGGCGGGCTGCAACGCGAACTCGCAGTCCACCTCGCAGTCCACAGAGCCGACGACGGGCAAGAACGCGGCGCCGCTGGAGTCCGTGCCCAAGGGCGGGACCCTGCACTACCTCTCGCGGCGCGCTACCGAGTCCTTCGAGACCGCCAACGCGCAGATGGTGCCGACCAGCCGGCTGCGGTGGGTGCACCGCGGGCTGACGTCGTGGCGGACCCTCCCCGACAAGGACACGGTCCTCGTCCCGGACCTCGCCACCGACACCGGTACGACGGACGACGGCGGCAAGACGTGGACCTTCACGTTGAAGGAGGGCTTGAAGTTCTCCGACGGCAGCCCCATCACCGCCCAGGACGTGAAGTACGGCATCGAGCGGTCGTTCGCGCCGATGTTCCAGGGTGGCCTCGGCTACCACAAGACGCTGCTGGTCGGCGGCACCGACTACGACGGCCCGTACGACGGCAAGGAGCTCGACTCCATCGAGGTCGCCGGTGACCACAAGATCGTCTTCCGGCTGAAGCGTCCGTTCGGCAACTGGCCGTGGATCGTCAGCATGCCGGCCTTCGCGCCGGTGCCGGCCGCCGCCGACACCAAGCCGGAGACATACGGCGAGCACCCGGTCGCCAGCGGCCCGTACCAGGTGACGAGCTTCCGCAAGGGGGCGCAGGCGGTGCTGGACCGCAACCCGAACTGGACGGCCGACAGCGACCAGGTACGGTTCGCCGGCCCGGACAAGATCGTCCTTGACATGGGCCTGAACAACGACACGATCGTGCAGCGCCTCATCGACGACAAGGGCGAGGACCAGACCGCGATCAGCAACGCGCTCATCTCGCCGTCGCAGTTCCAGCGGATCCAGTCCGACCCGTCGATCTCCGACCGCATGGCCAACAGCCCCTCGGGCTACTTCCGCTACCTCGCCATGAACGTCAAGCGCCCGGGCCTGTCCGACGTCCGCGTACGGCAGGCGATCAACTACGCGGTCAACAAGGCCGAGGTGCAGAGCGTGTACGGCGGTCCGAAGTTCGGCGGCCAGATCGCCTCGACCATCATGACGCCCGGCATCCCCGGCTACACCGAGTACAACCTGTACGACGGCGGTGACACCGGCGACGTCGGCAAGGCGAAGGAACTGCTCGCCGCCGCCGGCGTCTCCGACCTGAAGCTCACGCTGACCTATCCGACCGACGTGAGCGCGATCGAGGAGAAGGAAGCCCAGAGCATCAAGAACTCGCTGGTGCGGGTCGGCGTCAAGGTCGAGCTCAAGGGCCTGGACGCCAACACCTGGTCCGAGCTCATCTCGTCCGCCGACGGCGACTACGACCTGACGACGAACGGCTGGGGAGCGGACTTCCCGAGCGGCATGAGCACCATCCAGCCGCTGTTCGCGTCGAGCGAGATCGGCAACGGCGGCGGAAACGCCTCGAAGTTCTCCGACCCCAAGGTGGACGCCGCGATCGACGCCGCGATCGCGGAGCCGGACCTCGACAAGGCCGCCAAGATGTGGGCCGCGATCGACAGGCAGATCATGGAGGACGCCCCGGTCGTGCCGATCCTCGTGCAGCGCACGCAGGCCCTGGCCGGCTCGAAGATCATGAACTACTTCATCCCCGCCTACCCGCCGTTCGCGAACGAGTTGGTCGTCGGTGTCGATCGCTGAGATCCAGCAGGCGGAGGGCCGGGGCACCTCGGTCCTCGGCCGCTTCCTCCGCAAGCGGTCCGGCGTCGCCGGCCTGGTCATGCTGGTCGTGCCGCTCGTCGCGGGGCTCTGTGCCCCGCTGCTCGTGTGGATGGAGGGGCAGGACCCGAACACCCTGCACACCGACGTGCTCGACCCGGACGGCGGCCGTCCGCTGGGCGCCTTCGGTGGCGTCAGCGCCGACCACTGGCTCGGTGTCGTCCCGGTGACGGGTGTCGACCTGTTCGCCCAGATCGTCTACGGCATCCGCTCGTCGCTGTTCATCGCCTTCGGGGCGAGCATCCTGTCGATCGCCTTCGCCGCCGTCCTCGGTACGGCGATCGGGTACTTCGGCGGCTGGCTCAACGCCGTCGCGGGGCGGGTGATCGACTTCATGTTCGGCTTCCCGGGCCTGATGTTCGTCATCGCGATCATGGCGATCGTGCCGCCGGAGATGCCGCGGGGCCTGGTCCTCGTGCTGGTGCTGGCCTTCTTCGGCTGGACCGTCCCGGCCCGGATCATCGGCGCCCAGGCCGGCGCCGTCAACGCCCGCGCCTTCGTCGAGGCGGCGCGCGCGAGCGGGGCCGCGCCCTGGCAGATCATCCGCAGGGAGATGCTGCCGCACCTCTTCGGCCTGGTCGTCGTCCTGTTCGCGATGTCACTGCCCGGCAACGTCAGCGTGGTCGCGGGACTGTCGTTCCTCGGCGTCGGCCTGCGTGGCGACGTTCCCGACCTCGGCAAACTGCTTTCGGACTCGCTGCCGTGGATCTACAGCGGCGCGGACGTCTGGTACATGCTCTTCCCGGGCGCCGTGGTGTTCCTGATCGTTTTCGGCGCCACGCTCGCCGGTGACGCGCTGCGCGACGTCCTCGACGTGCGCATGGAGGATGCTGCATGATCGTCTACATTGCCCGCCGCATGGCCACCGCGGTGTTCATGCTCCTCGCGATCGCCTTCGTGACGATAGCCCTGTTCTTCGGGGCCTCGAAGGACCCGGCCCGCGCCATGTGCGGCAAGCCGTGCCCGCCCGAGACCCGGGCCAAGGTCAGCGCCTACATGCAGACCGACCAGAGCCCGGTGTGGCAGTACGCCGAGTTCGTGAAGGGCCTCTTCACCGGCCGTACGTACGGCGAGGGCACCCAGCAGGTGCACTGCCAGGCGCCCTGCTTCGGCTACTCGTTCCCGAACCGCAGCGACGTCACGACGCTCATCGCCGAGCGGCTGCCCGTCACGTTGTCGCTCGCGTTGGGCGCGGCCGTCCTGTGCCTCGTCGTGGGCATCGGCCTCGGCGCGTTGTCGGCGATACGCAAGGGCGGGATCGTCGACCGGTTCTCGATCGGCTTCGCGATGTTCGGGTTGTCGGTCCCGACCTTCCTCGTCGGTCTGCTCGTCGTCCAGGTCTTCGGCTTCATGCTCAACGCGCTGCCGTACTCCGGCTTCGTGCCGTTCTCGGAGTCACCGGCGGATTGGGCCTGGCACCTGATCGGCCCGTGGATGGTGCTGTCGTTCATCCTCGCCGCCGGCTACATCCGGGTCACCCGCACCCAGCTGCTCAACGAACTCTCGGCCGACCACCTCGTCGCGATGACCGCGCGTGGCGCGTCGGCCCGGCGGGTGAACCGGCACGCCGTCCGCGGCGTGATGGTGCCGGTCGTGGCGATGTTCGCGCTCGACGTCACCGCGCTCTTGGGCGGCTCGGTGATCGCGGAGAAGGTGTTCAGCCTGCACGGGCTCGGCGACCTGCTGCTGTCCGGCGTGAACGAGTCCGACCTGAGCATCGTCGTCGGGGTGACGCTCTTCTCCGCCTTCCTCATCATCGTCGGCAATCTGATCGCCGACCTGCTGATGCCGCTTCTCGACCCGAGGATCCGCCGTGCCTGACCCCGTACTCCAGGTCGAGGACCTGTGCGTCTCGTTCACCGGCGGCGGCGTCACCGCCGATGTCGTGCGGGACCTCTCCGTGAGGCTGGACGGCGGCCGCACGCTCGCCGTGGTCGGCGAGTCGGGGTCGGGCAAGACGATCACCGGCCGGGCGATCATGCGGCTCCTGCCGCGCGGGGCGAGCGCCCGGGGCCGGATCGTCGTCGCCGGGCGGGAGATGCTCTCCGCCGACGAGCGCGAGCTGCGCCGGGCCCGCGGCTCCGACGTGGCCATGGTGTTCCAGGACTCGATGTCCGCGCTCAGCCCGTACCTCGACATCGGCGCGCACATCGCCCAGGCGGTCCGCCTGCACGACCCGTCGGTCACCCGTCGCGCCGCGCGGGCCCGTGCGGTCGAGATGCTCGACCGGGTCGGCATCCCCGAGCCCGCGGAGGCCGTACGCCGCTTCCCGCACGAGTTCTCGGGCGGCATGCGGCAACGCGCGGTGATCGCGATGGCCCTGGTGAACCGGCCGGCGCTGCTCATCGCCGACGAGCCGACCACCGCGCTCGACGTGACGGTGCAGGCGCAGATCCTGGCCCTGCTCCGCGGGCTCCAGCAGGAGTACGGCATGGCGATGCTCCTGATCACCCACGACTTCGGGGTGGTGGCGAGCGCGGCGGACGACGTCCTCGTGCTGTACGCCGGCCGCCAGGCCGAGTACGGCAGCCTCCGCGACATCTTCGATCAGCCTGCCCACCCGTACACCGCCGGTCTCCGCGCGGCCACGCCGCGGCTGGACGCCCGGCTCGACATCGGCGGGGAGCGGACGCGGCTGCGCGCCATCCCCGGCACGCCCACGTCGCTGCGCGACGCCGGACCGGGTTGCGCCTTCGCGCCGCGCTGCGGCTTCGCCGACCAGGTCGGCGCACGCTGTGTCGCGGAGGTACCGCTGCCCACCGTCCGCCCGGCCGGCGAGGGCGGCGGCGTGCACCTCGCGGCCTGCCACCTCGACCGTCTCCCCGAACCGCAGGAGGTCGCCCGGTGAGCGAGCCGATCCTGGAGATGACCGACGTCAGCAAGCGGTACCGCACCGCCGGTGGCTTCGGCCGAGGCCGCAAGGGCTTCCTCGCCGTGGACGGCGTCTCGCTCCATGTCGAGCGGGGCGAGGCGCTCGGCCTGGTCGGCGAGTCCGGCTCGGGCAAGTCCACGCTGGCGCGGATGGCCAACGGCCTGGTGGTGCCGACGTCCGGCACCGTCCGTACGGACGGGCAGGACGTCGCCCGCCTCGGCCGGCGAGGACTACGGCGGCTGCGGCGCAACGTCGCCATGGTCTTCCAGGACCCGCTGGCGTCGCTGAACCCGCTGCAGACCGTGCGGCAGACGCTGGAGAACGTCTTCCGCGCGCACGGCGAGACGACGTCGACCGCCGAACTGGTCGCGCTGCTGGAGTCGGTCGGCCTCGGCGCCGACTACCTGGGGCGCTACCCGCACGAGGCGTCCGGCGGGCAGCTCCAGCGCGTCGCCGTGGCACGCGCGCTCGCCCTCAAGCCGGATCTGATCATCGCGGACGAGCCGACCTCGGCGCTCGACGTGTCAGTGCGTGCCCAGATCCTCAACCTGCTGGCCGACCTGCAGCGCGACCAGGGGATCTCGTTCCTCCACGTCAGCCACGACCTGGCGGTGATCCGGCTCTACAGCGACCGTGTCGCCGTCATGCAGCGCGGCCGCATCGTCGAGACCGGCTCGTCCGACGAGATCTTCCGCTCCCCGCGGCACCCCTGCACACGCGCGCTGGTCGAGGCGACACCGGAGGCTGAGCTGCTGACCTGACCTGACCGGCGGGAGCGTTGCGCGACGCCGAAGAGGCGTGCCACGATCACGACCATGATCCATTGAACGACAACCGTCGTGAGCCGGCCGGGGGCCGGTGCGACAGAGCAGTGAATGAGGACACGTGGGAACAGACCTGTTCGTCCGAGAGTATGGGCGGGACGCAGCAGATGCGCCTGCCATTCTCATCCTCCACGGCGCCGTGGAGTCCGGCGCGTGCTACGGCGACGCCGTCGACCGCTGGGGCGGCGACTACCACATCGTGGCACCGGACGCGCGGGGCCATGGGAAGTCGCCCGGCCGCCTGCCCGAGCACGAGGGCGTTCCGTCCACCGACGTGATGGTGCAGGACGCGATCGACATCCTCAAGGACATGCTCGACGAGACCGGGCGCAGGACGCTCGTCGTCGGACACTCCATGGGCGCGCGGATCGCCGCCTTCGTCGCCGCCGACGCCCCGCACCTCGTGGCCGGCGTGGTGCTGGAGGACCCGCCGTGGTGGGTGCCGGAGGCCGGTCCCAACCCGTGGCTCAGCGTCGAGCAGACCACCAAGGACCCCTTCGACTACGCCGGCACGGCGTCGGTCGAGGAACTGATGGACATGCAGCGCGAGCTCAAGCCCCACTGGGCGGAGCAGGAGCTGCGCCCGCTCGCCGAGGCGATGAAGGCCGTCGACATCGACTACATGCAGCAGCGGGTCCACGAGAAGCGCCGGATCTGGACGCCGACCGCGCGGCAGATCACGGTCGGCCCGGCCGGCGTACCGGCGCTGCTCGTCACCGGCACCGGCGACGTCATCGTCGACAAGCACTCCCGTGAGCGCCTCACGGCCGTCGCGCCCGGCTTCGACGTCGTCGTGATCGAGGGCGCACACCACTGCGTGCGCCGCGACAAGCCGGAGGAGTACCACCGGCACGTCGACGCCTTCCTCCGCGAGAACGCGCCGCCGGCCGGAGCCGTCACTCGACGCTGAAGGTGTCGGACCGCGCGAGCGGGCCATAGACCTCCGAGTCCGGCTCGGACACAGCGGCCCGCATCGCCTCCAGCCCCGCGCGTACGACGGGGTGGCCCTGGTTGTCGCGCCGCGTCGTCATGATCACCTTGCGCAGCGGCGCGATGCCGCGTGTCGGCAGGATCGTCACCCAGTCGGCGTCGCGGGCGTAGAGCGCGGACTCCGGCGCCAGGCAGATCCCCGCCTCGGCGGCGACCAGCGCCAGCGCGGCGCGGTAGTCGTCCGAGACGTGGGTGATCGGCGGGTGGAAGCCGAGCTCCGCGCACGCCTGCAGCACCATCGTGCGGCACGGATTACCGGGCGAGGGCATGATCCAGCCCTCCTCGGTGAGCTGGGTGAGCCCGATGCCCTCCTCGCCGGCCAGCGGGTGCGCCTGGGGGAGGACGACCTTGAACCGCTCGATGTAGAGCGGGAACTTCACGATGTCGGGGGAGTCGCGCTCGGGGTCGGACTCGTACTCCATGCTGACGGTCACGTCGATGTCGCCCCGCATCAGCATCCGGTGGCTCATGTGTGCCTCCGCGTCGACGACGGTGACGTCGACACCCGGGGCCTGACGGCGCAGCTCGACGATGGCGGGTGCCACCAACCAGCTGATCGCCGTGGGGAAGGCGCCGATCCGGAGCTGACCGAGGACACCGCCCGCGTGCGCGGCCAGGTCAGCCTCGGCGATCTTCAGTCGTGAGCTGATCTCCTCGGCGTGCCCGGCGAGGATGCGCCCGGCCGGCGTGAGCACCAGCTTGCGCCCCGAGCGTATGACGAGCGCGTGACCGACCTCGCGCTCGAGCGCCGCGAGCTGCTGCGACACCGCGGACGGCGTCAGGTGCAGCGCCGCCGCGGTCGCGGTGACAGAGTCGGACAGCACGAAGGCACGGAGGATGAGGAGACGTCGGGGGTCGATCGTGGGCACGCGCGCTCCGTGGCGGGTCGGCCGGGCGTCCGTCGCAGTGGGGCATCCGCGAGGCGGGACCGGGGGACCCCGATGCTAGCGGGCCCTTCCGGACGCGGGCGCTCCGGCATGGGGTACGCCGCCTGCTCACGGTGGCGACGCGGCTCGTAGGCGCCGGGTGCGATGCCGGTGAAGGCGTGTTCCGGGCGCGCGAGACAGGCGCCGTTGTCGCTCTGGTCGCACGGCGAATCCCCGCTCCCACCCGAAACCATGTTTCGAGTGGGGCGGGTGTCGTCGAATCGTTCTATGTCAGTTCCACGAAGGTGGGATTGGTGTAGCACCAGAGGTCGTGCCAGGGGTTCTCATTGCGGCCTGTGTCCGCCGCCGGCTCCATCCCGCCGGGAGCGCTGCGCCTGCCGTCGGTGCCACGCAGCCGGAAGTAGAACGGCTCGCGCACGTCGCGGAACTTGTAGTGGAACTGGGCGACCCGGCCCCTGCCCTTCGGCATGAACGACTCGACCACACTCACGTCCGGGGCGGTGAAGACGTCGGGGTCGGCGGCCGGCCCGGTGATCGCACCGCGGATCAGATCCAGGCGGGCGAGCCGGGGGATCTCTTCATTGGCGTTGGGACGGCCGGCGAGATCGACGGAAATGGTGATGGTGACGTCGTCGCCGCGCCGCACCGACAGCCGTCCGCCGAATGTGGCCGGGGCGTTGCCGGGGGCGTGCGCGTCGACGTGCAGCCCGTCGATGAGGCCGCCCATCGACACCCAGGATCGCCCGGCCTTGATCGCCTCCATGACCGCGCCATGGCTGCGTGAGGTCGCCCCTACAACCGTGCGGCTGAACTGACCGGGCCAGAAGTCGGCGTGCCGCAGCGGGACGCCGCCGTCGATGGGATCGGGGTATCTACCGTGCTGGTCGTACCAGTCAGAAGGCCGGGAGGGCTCGACGATCGTGTCACCGTTGTAGAAGTGGCCGTCGGAGTTGGCAGTGATCCACCAGCCCTTGCCCTCGGCGAGCATCGAGTCCCACATGCCGCCCAGGATTCCGGTCATGGAGTCGAAGCCGCCGTACGTCGGGTAGTGTTCCGGCCGCCAGCCGGCCCAAGAGTCGGCGTCGGCGGTGTTGTTGAAGTCGCCGCGGGCCCTGGGCTCGTTCTGGGCGCCCGGCGCGCCCTCCATGCCGACTGCGATGTTCGGCGCCTTGTCGCGATAGGTGCGCAGGTCACGCGGGGAGTACCTGCCACGCCGCATCACGTGGTTGATCAGGAACAGCGCGGAACTCGCCGAACCCGTGCGCAGCGCGGTCTCGAGCCAGGCGAGCGCCTCCAGCGCCTTGGCCTCGTTCGCCGGGCTGCCGGCGCCGGTGCCGTTGATCCTGGAGTCGAAGAGCCGCTCGAACGCGCGCAGCAGTTGGATCTCATCGCGAGCACCGTCGAAGAACACCGTGGCGTGCTCGCCTCCAGGAACGTTCCATTCGAGCCCTTGCCACAACAGCAGCTCAGGGTGCTTGGCCCGGGAGGTGACGATGTCGGCATAAGTGGACTCGACCGCGAACTTCTCGTGCGCGGCGTGCCCGTGGTCGGTGATGACCAGCCAGTCCAGGCCGTGCTTGAGAGCGCCCGCAGCCTGCTGCTCAATGGTGTACATGCCGTCGTAGCTGTACTGCGTATGAACGTGATGGTCGCCGGCCAGCCAGTGGAGCGCGCGGGAGCCTCTGCTGGTTGCGGCGGCGGGACGCGTGGTCAGCCCTCCCAGAGCGGTGACGCCGAGACTGCTGATGCCGAGCAGCCCACTGTTCAGCAGAAAGCGGCGCCGACCGAGGTCGGCGGGCGACAGTTCGGTCTCTGAGACGGACAAGTCGGCGAACGCAGCCGTTCCTTCCGGTGCGCTGTGGGAGTGTGCATGGGTGCGGCACATGGGACATACCTCTCATCTGGAATACCTGGTGCGTCGTTCTCGGGTGGCCCATGAGCTTGCGCACGAAGTGGGGCGGAGCAGGTGAACCTGCGGCCCTTCGTCACGCTCGCAGAGGAGCGTGACGGCATGCATGGGGAGGAAGCGAATGCTGGGCGACTTCTCGCCGAACGGCGGAAGGCTCCGGCGAGCCGTCTGTGGCGCATGTGACCGTCGGCCTGCTGGTACGGCAATGGGGAGGTCAGTCTGTCCGACATCCGTGCCTGATCGCGGTGATATTCGCATGACGGTCTGCGCAGTGATCCGATAGAGAGGATCCATGTCGATTCGTGTGCGCCTTGACGACCTGTGCCAGGAGACCTGGGAAGCGGTGGCCGAGCTCAGGGTGGCTGACGACCAGGCTGATCTCATCGCGTCGAACCTGTACTCGATGGCGGAGGGTCGGTCCTTGCCGGGCTTCGTGACCCGTGCGGTGATGCACGATGAGCGCGCCGTGGGCTCGCAGCACCGGTACGTCGAACGCGTCTCCGCTCCTGGGCGCTGGACGGCGTGTTCGAGCAGCTGATGCAGGCGATGATCGCCAAGGCCGCAGCTCGGGGACAGGCCGACCTCGACCCGCCCCACGCCCTCGCCGGCCGACCGGAGAATTCTCAGATCAACGCCGGCTCTCCAAGGGAAGAGGGGTCCTACCGCTACGACAGCGACTCTCCTACCTCCTGAAACTACTGCGAAATCGACGCCGCGGCGGGACATTCGGAGAGTGAGGGTGCGGCCGGCGGGGATTCTCCACGCCGGCCGCGGACCGGCACGACGGCCCGACAAAGCCTCGGGCGAGCCACGTGCTTGAGAGACCGCTGAAGGGCGGCCGACGGTTACTTGGCGTAGGGCTTGGGCAGGCGCATGCCGCGCTCGGCCATGATCTGCCGGACCCGGTCCGGGTAGTCGGTGATGATGCCGTCGATGCCCATGTCGATGAGGGCCGCGATGGTGGCCGGGTCGTCGCACGTCCACGGGATGACCTTCAGGCCGCGCTCGTGCGCGTCCGACACCATCTTCTCGGTGACGTAGAAGCGGAAGGCGGGATCGCTGATCGTGCCGTTCTGGGGAAAGCCGTACACCGGGGACAGGGCGGTGACACCCGGGATGCTGGCGGCGGCGCTGACGAAGTCGCCGCCGAAGTCGTCGGCGTCGATCCCGCCGAGCCAGGGGGAAGCGCCCGGCTTGCCGACCTGGAGGAAGTCGTAGTTGGTCAGGGCCACCAGCGGCCATTCCGGCGCGAGCCGGTGCATCTCCGTCAACGCGCCCCAGTCGAAGGACTGGATGGTGATCTGGTCCTCGATGCCCGAGGCGCGGATCTCCTCGAACACGCGGCGGACGAACAGCTCGCGCGGCGCGGTCTGCTGCGGCGCGCCCGCTTCGACCTTGGTCTCGATGTTCAGCTTGACCTGCTTGGCCCGGCGAGCCCTGACGAGGTTCAGCACGTCCTTGAGCTCGACCATCCGGAAGCCGTCGACCACCTCCTGTTCGGGGAAGCCGGGCAGCTGCCGGTACCCGCAGTTCATGGTCTTGATCTGGGCCAGGGTCAGGTCCTTGATGAACTTGCCGACGTAGGGGAACATCGGGTCCCCAGGGGTGAGGGGCGCGGTGTCCTGGCACTTCTGGGCGCTGATCTGCCGGTCGTGGTTGACCACCACCTTCAGGTCCTTGGTCACATGGGTGTCCAGCTCAAGGGTGCTGACCCCGAGGCGCAGGGCCTTGGTGAACCCCTCAAGTGACTCCTCGGTCGTCATGCCGAGGCCACCGCGGTGGGCTTGCAAGTCGAAGTGGGTCTTTTGGGGCAGCACGCCGGGGCCGCCGGTCGTCGAGGCGTGGGCGGCGGCCGGAGCGGCGAGCACGGAAACGAAGGCCAGACTTGCCAGGGCATGGCGACAATGCACGGGATGTTCCGCTCTGTAAGGTGTGAAATGACCTTGGCGAGGCTAGAGGCCCGTCCGCCCTTCGCTGCGGCGACGGCATGATGCGGTCATGAACGTTCGCAGAACGCCCAGGAACGCCGGTTTCCTCTCAAAGGCCGCGAGTACGGCGGGTGGGCACGCGCCGAGGACGTTACCTTGATCAACTGTTTGTGTCGGGCACGATCGCGGGAGACGGTCTTCGCGCACCCCGCTCACTCTGTGGCCACCATCGCCGGCCACTGACCGGAGCTCCTGCCCGGTGACCCTCTGGCCGTCCCGGCCCCGTCGATGCGGTGCTGCCGGCCACCGGCTACCGGCCGAACCTGCCCATCTCACCGACCTCGGCGCACTAGCCGTCATCGGCCCCGTACAAGGTCGACGAGGACATTGAGGGGATCGCGTTGAAGCCGCACGGACCAGGAGAACGGCCCATCCGTGATGGACCAGGCGCATCGCGTGGCTATGCGGAACCGTCCTCAAGCTCGAAGAGCTCGGTCAGTACGCCGCGCAGCGCCGGTCGGCCGTCGTCACGCCGCCAGGCCGCGCGCAGGTCGACGTCGTGCGGCGCGTCGAGCGGGACGAACACCACGTGCGGGTCGGTCACGTTCCGTGCCACCGAGGCCAGGGTCAGGTGGCAGCCCACCTCCGCGCTGACCAGCGCCAGCGCGGTCTGGGTGTCGGGAGCGACCTGCGCGATGTCGGCAACGAAACCGGCGGCGTGGGCGAGCCGCCGCAACCGGTTGGGCAGCACGGCTCCGTCGTGCGGCGGCAGCGAGACGAAGGGCTCCCCGGCGAGCTGCCCGGCCTCCAGCCGGTCGGCGCCGGCGAGCCGATGGGTGGCGGGGAGCGCGACGACCAGCGAGTCCGGCATCACCACCTGTGCGGCGACATCGGCGGGGATCACGTCCCATCGGCCGAAGGCGATGTCGGTCTCACCCTGGACCAGCTTGCGCATCGCCGGCTGCGCGAAGTTCTGGCTCGACAGCTCCAGTTCGATGCCGGGCCGCCGTGAGCGTACCGCTCGTGCCAGTCGCGCCACGAGCGGGTGGGTCGACACACCGGCGAACGCGATCCGGACCAGCCCGACCTCGCCGTCACCGGCGGAACGCGCCGCCTCCTGCGCGCGCCGCAGAGCCGTCAGGACGTCCTTGGCCGGCCCCAGAAGCGCATGCCCGCTCGCGGTGAGGCTGACCGACCGGGTGTTGCGATCGAACAGCCGCGTCCCCAGTTCCCGCTCCAGCTGCTTGATCGTGCGGCTCAACGGCGGCTGCGCGACGTGCAGTCGTTCGGCGGCGCGGCCGAAATGCAGCTCCTCGGCCACGGCCAGGAAGCACCGCAGCTGCTGCAGCTCCACCTCCGGCTCCTTCCCGCCGCGATTTTTGCGCTCAAGGTATCAGAGCAGGACTCATCAAGTATTGGACTGGTCTCAATCGGTGGGGAACGGTAGTCCGTATGTACACCGGCAATCCCGACGTGCCCGACGACGTCTTCGCGGACGTCCTCTCCCAGATCAAGGACTTCGTACGCGCCCGTGTCATGCCGCGCGAGCTGGAGATCATGAACACCGACGCCGTCCCCGCCGACCTGCGCGAGCAGGCCGCGCGGATGGGATTGTTCGGGTACGCGATCCCGCAGGAGTGGGGCGGGCTCGGTCTCGACCTCGTCCAGGACGTCGAGGTCGCCATGGCGCTGGGATACACGTCGCTGTCGCTGCGGTCGATGTTCGGCACGAACAACGGCATCGCCGGACAGGTCCTGGTCGGCTTCGGCGCCGCCGAGCAGCAGGCCCGATGGCTGCCCGGCATCGCCTCCGGCGAGATCGTCGCCTCTTTCGCGCTCACCGAGCCCGGCGCCGGCTCCAACCCGGCCGGTCTGCGGACCACCGCCACGCCGGACGGCGAAGGCTGGGTCATCGACGGAGACAAGCGATTCATCACCAACGCCACCGAGGCCGGCCTGTTCGTGGTGTTCGCCCGCACCCGGCCGGCGTCGGACTCCGGTACGGGCATCGCGGTGTTCCTCGTGCCCGCCGACGCGCCGGGCATCCAGGTCGGCGCGAAGGACGCCAAGATGGGGCAGGAGGGCTCGCGTACGGCGGACGTCACCTTCTCGCAGGTCCGCGTAGGCCCGGACGCGCTGGTCGGCGGGGACGAGGAAGCCGGGTACAAGGCGGCGATGACGTCGCTGGCCCGGGGCCGGATCCACATGGCGGGCCTGGCCGTCGGCGCCGCGCAGCGGGCACTGGACGAATCGGTCGCCTACGCGGCCACCGCGACCCAGGGCGGCACGCCGATCGGGGACTTCCAGCTCGTACAGGCCATGATCGCCGACCAGCAGACCGGCGTCCTTGCCGGCCGCGCCGTCGCCCGCGAGGCCGCGCGGCTGTACGTGACCGGCGAGGACCGCCGGATCGCACCCTCGGCCGCGAAGCTGTTCTGCACCGAGATGGCGGGCAAGGCCGCCGACCTGGCGGTCCAGATCCACGGCGGCAGCGGCTACATGCGCGACGTCGCGGTCGAGCGCATCTACCGCGACGTCCGGCTGATGCGCCTGTACGAGGGCACCAGCGAGATCCAGCGCCTCATCATCGGCGGCGGCCTCGTACGCGCCGAGAGAAGGAAGCGGTCATGACCCGCCCACTCGACGGCTTCACCGTCGTCGCCATCGAGCACGCCGTCGCCGCACCGCTGGCCACCCGCAACCTCGCCGACCTCGGCGCGCGCGTGATCAAGGTCGAACGCGTCGACGGCGGCGACTTCGCCCGCCGCTACGACCACGCCGTACACGGCACCGGCGCGCACTTCGTCTGGCTCAACCGCGGCAAGGAGTCGATCGCCGTCGACCTCAAGACCCCGGAGGGACGCGACGTGGTCCGGCGGCTCGTCGCGAAGGCCGACGTCTTCCTGCAGAACCTCGCCCCTGGAGCCGTGGAGCGCCTCGGCCTCGGCGACCTCCGCTCCCGGCGGCCCGAGCTCGTCGTGGTGAACCTGTCCGGGTTCGGTACGGGCGGGCCGATGGAACAGCGCAAGGCGTACGACATGCTGATCCAGGCCGAGGCCGGGCTCATCGCGATCACCGGCACGCCGGAGACCCCAGTGAAGACCGGCATCCCGACCGCCGACATCGCCAGTGGCATGTACTGCGCGCAGGCCGTGCTCGCGGCGCTGCTACGCCGCGCACGCACCGGCGAGGGCGCGACGATCGAAGTCTCGATGTTCGAAGCCACCGTCGAGTGGATGGGCTACGCCCTCTACACCCAGATGTACTCCGGGACACAGCCGGAGCGGATGGGGCTGAGCCACAGCTCGATCGCCCCGTACGACGCGTTCCCCACCCGCGACGGCCAGATGCTGATCGGCGTCCAGAACGACGCCGGCTGGCGAACCCTCGTCACCTCCGTCCTGGACGCCCCCGAGCTCGCCGACGACCCGCGTTTCGCCACGAACGTCCTGCGGGTGCGCAACCGCGCCGAGTGCGACGCCGCGATCGCGGCCCGCACGTCCTGCCGGCCCACGGCCGAGTTGGACGCCCGGCTCGCCGCGGCCGGCATCCCCGCCGCCCAGCTCAAGGACGTCGACCAGGTCGTCGATCACCCCCAGCTGCGCGCCCGCGACCGCTGGCGCACGATCGGCACGGAGCACGCCCAGGTGGACGCCCTCCTGCCGCCGGTGACGTTCACCGATGTCGAAGCGCGTATGGGCGATGTCCCCGCACTCGGCCGGCACACCCGCGCGTTGCTCGAAGAACTCGGCCTGGACCCCGACGACCTCATCGCCCGCGGCATCGCGGCGCAGGGCCACGCATGAACGCCCTCGCCGTCGACGAACGCGACGATCGCGTCGTCGTCACGCTGAACCGTCCGGCCGCCCGCAACGCGATCAACGCGGCGATGGTCGAGGAACTGCACGCCGTCTGCGCCCTGCTCGAACGCCGGCCCCGGCTCCTGCTGCTCACCGGGGCGGGTGGCGTGTTCGCCGCCGGCGCCGACATCGCCGAACTACGCGCCCGCGGCCGGGAAGAAGCCCTGCAAGGCATCAACAGCAGGCTCTTCGACCGCATCGCCCGGCTTCCGATGCCCACCGTCGCCGCGGTGGACGGCTACGCGATCGGCGGCGGCGCCGAGCTCGCCTACGCCTGCGACCTCAGGCTGGCCACCCCGGCCACCGTGTTCGCCAATCCCGAACCCGGCCTGGGCATCCTCGCCGGAGCCGGCGCCTGCTGGCGGCTGGCCGAACTGGTCGGCACCTCCGTCGCCAAACAGGTCCTGCTGGCCGGCCGACGACTGGACGCCGAAGCCTGCCTCGCGTTCGGCCTCGTCACCGAGGTCGTCCCGACCGGCGAGCTGCTCCATGCCGCGCATCGGCTGCTGGACCGGATGACCGGGTGGTCGCCCGCGGCGCTGCGGCTGACCAAGCTGGTCCTCGACGCCCCCGGCGCACACCCGTTGGCGGACGACCTGGCCCAGGCCGTCCTGTTCGAGACCGAGGACAAACACCACCGCATGACAGAGTTCCTGGAACGGAGACCAACGTGACGACAGTGCGAATGCCCACGACGGTCGGCGTGATCGGCGGTGGCCGGATGGGCGCCGGAATCGCACAGGTCTTCGCCGTCGCGGGTGCCGCCGTGTGCGTGGTGGAGACCGGCGACGTCACGGCGACACGTCTGCGCCTGGCCGACGGCCTGGCCAAGGCGGCCGAGCGGGGGAAGCTCCCCCATGCTCCGGAGCTCGTACTGGAGCGGGTGCGCGTCGTCGACGACGTCGCCGGGTTGCCGCCGTCCGCCGAGCTGGTCGTCGAAGCCGTGCGGGAAGAGCCGGCACTCAAGGTGGACGTCCTGGCCCGCGCGGAGAGAGCGGTCGGCGATCAGACGGTGCTGGCCAGCAACACCAGCTCGTTGTCCATCGCCGAACTCGGCGCCGCTCTCCAGCGCCCGGCCCGCTTCCTCGGGACGCACTTCTTCAACCCCGTCCCGGCCTCCAGGCTGGTCGAGGTCGTCACCGCGCCCGAGACGGCCGCCGACGTCGTCGAGCGCGTCCGTGCCTGGGTGCGCGGCCTGGACAAGACCGACGTCGTCGTACGGGACTCGCCGGGCTTCGCCACGAGCCGCCTCGGCGTCCTGCTGGGCCTCGAAGCGATCCGCATGCTCGAAGAAGGCGTCGCCGATGCCGAAGCGATCGACAACGCGATGGAACTCGGCTACCGCCACCCGATGGGGCCGCTGCGGTCGACCGACCTGGTCGGGCTCGACGTGCGCCTCGCGATCGCCGAATACCTGCACGCCAAGCTCGGGGACCGGTTCGCGCCCCCGCAACTGCTGCGCGACAAGGTCGCCGACGGACAGTTGGGACGCAAGACCGGCCAAGGCTTTCACCACTGGGATTGAGGTCAGACGGCAGCGGCGGCGTCCAGGCCAGGGGCCGTCCGATGCGGTGCCGTGGCCGACCAGCCCCGCCGACGACATCGAGGGCCGCACCATCTCGACCGACGCGGGCCCGCCGGCGTGCGAGCCTGTGCCGAGCGAGGTCGAGGGGATCGTGCTCCTGGAGCACATCGACAGTGCCGGTGATCACAGCGTCCTGACGGACCGGGCTAAGCACCGGTGCCGACGAAGTCGGCGCGATCGGCGAGGGGCAGCCATTGGCGTCCCGGGTCGAACGGGCGGAACCGGTCCTTGACGAAGCGGACGAGCGGCGTCAGCAACGGGTGATCGTTCTGCCGTCGGCGGAGCAGTGAACAGGGGTAGACGGGGATCGGGTCAACCACCGGGATCTGCACGGTGCGCGCATGGCTGGGCAGATGGCACCACTCCCCGACGAGCCCGGCGCGCTCACCCGATGCGATCTCCTCGACGTAGTACTCCCAGCCGAAGTCGGGGCCTGAGTCGTCGATGTGGACGCCGAACTCGGCGCCGAAGAGGTTCCAGAAGTCGGCCCACTCGCTGCCGGCGGCGTTGCCCGGCATCCACATGGTCATCCCCGCGAGCTGCGCCGTCTCCACCTGCGGCAGCGCTGCCAGGGGATGGTCGCGGCCCACCAGCAGGTGCGCCTGCTCCAGGTAGGCGGGTGTGGACACCAGTTCGTCGCCCAGCGGCCCGCAGGCCCGTGCGAAGGCCGCGTCCACGGATCCGTTCGCCAGCGCGGCGCGCGCGGAACGGAGCCCGTTGGAGGTGGTGATGTCGATCTCGGCGTCCGCGGTGACCCGGTGAAAGGCGCGGATCACGTCGATGGACGCCAGCCGGGTGTCCAGGACGTCGACGCGCAGTGTGCGGCGCCGGTTGCGCAGCAGCTCGGCTGCTTGGTCGGCAAGGCTGACGAGGGCGCGCGCGTGGTTGAGGAACGCCCGGCCGTCCTGGGTGGGCTCGGCCCCGACGCGCGTGCGGGACAGCAGCCGCACGCCGAGGCCGGCCTCCAGTTTCGCGATGCGCTTGGAGACGGCCTGCTGGCTGATGCCCAGCGTGGCGGCGGCCTCGCTGAAGTAGCGCTCGTCGGTGACGGCGACGAAGGCGCGGACCGCCGCGAGGTCCAGATCAACTGGTGCAACCACCGTTGGTTGTGGCGAGGCGGCGTGTCGGTTGTTGGACAACCCGGCTTCCTCTCGGGTCGAATGCAGGGTCTCTGCGGCAGCCTACAACCAGGGGGAGTGGATGAGGATGGGATCCTTCGTGCATCTCCACGTGCACACCGAGTACAGCATGCTCGACGGCGCGGCCAAGGTCGGCCTGCTGATGGAGGAGGTGACACGGCTCGGCATGCCCGCCGTGGCGATGAGCGACCACGGCAACGTGCACGGGGCGTACGAGTTCCATCAGAAGGCGCGCAAGACGGGGATCAAGCCGATCATCGGCATCGAGGCTTACGTCGCCCCCGCCTCCAGGCATCACCGCAAGCCGGTGTACTACAGCGGGGACCTCTCGTTGCGCCGCTCCGATGACGACACCGGCGAGGGCGGGGACGTCTCCGGGCGTGGTCTGTACACGCACATGACGATGTGGGCGGCCGGCTCCCAGGGCCTGCGTAACCTCTTCCGGCTGCAGTCCCGGGCCTGGATCGAAGGACACGTCCAGAAATATCCGCGCATGGACGATGAACTGCTCGCCGAGCACGGGCAGGGCATCATCGCCACGACCGGCTGCCCCTCCGGCGAGGTCCAGACCCGGCTCCGGCTCGGCCAGTACGACCGGGCTGTCGAGGCCGCCGCGCGCTACCGCGACATCTTCGGCCCGGACAACTACTTCCTGGAGCTGATGGACCACGGCCTCGCCATCGAGCGCCGGGTCCGCGACGACCTGCTGAGACTCGGCAAGGAGCTCGACCTGCCGCCGCTGGCCACCAACGACTCCCACTACGTCACGGAGAGCCAGGCCCAGGCTCACGACGCGTTGCTGTGCGTCGGCACCGGCAAACGGCTGGCCGACACCGACCGCTTCCGCTTCAGCGGCAGCGGCTACTACGTCAAGTCCGCCGCGGAGATGCGCGCGACGTGGGACGCCGAGGTGCCGGGCGCCTGCGACAACACGCTGCTGGTCGCCGAGCGGGTCGGCGACTACGAGGAGGTGTTCGCGCATCGGGACCTGACGCCGCGGTTCCCCGTACCTGAAGGGGAGAGCGAGTCGAGCTGGTTGCGCAAGGAGACCCTGGAGGGGGCGCGCCGCCGCTATGACGGCCGGCCGTCGCAGGAGGTGCTGGACCGGATCGACTACGAGCTGTCGGTCATCGACATGATGGGATTCCCCGGCTACTTCCTGGTGGTCGCCGACATCTGTCGGTACGCCCGCGAGCACGGCATCGGATTGGGCCCCGGCCGCGGCTCGGCCACCGGGTCGATGGTCGCCTATTGCACGGGCATCACCCAGCTGGACCCCATCGAACACAAACTGATCTTCGAACGCTTCCTCAACCCCGAACGCATCTCCATGCCGGACGTCGACCTCGACTTCGACGACCGCCGACGGGACGAGATGATCGACTACGTCACCCGCAAATACGGCGACGCCCGGGTCTGCCAGATCGTCACGTTCGGCACCATCAAGGCCAAAGCCGCCATCAAGGACTCCTGCCGGGTGCTGGGCCTGCCGTACGCCCTGGGCGACCGCATCACCAAGGCCTTCCCCGCGGCGGACGCAGGCAAGGAGATCCCGCTGGCCGCCATCCACGACACCGGCCATCCCCGCCACGGCGAGGCCGCCGAGCTGCGCCAGATGTACGAGCAGGACCCCGACGTCAAAAGGGTGATCGACGCCGCCACCGGCCTCGAGGGCCTCACCCGGGGAACCGGCATCCACGCCGCCGGCGTGATCCTCTCCAGCGAGCCGCTCATCGACGTGATCCCCCTGGTCAAGCCCAAGACGAACGGACCTGTCATCACCGGCTTCCCCTTCACCCAGGCCGAGGAGATGGGCCTGCTGAAGATGGACTTCCTGGGCCTGCGCAACCTCACCGTCATCGGCGACGCCATCGCGAACGTCCGCGCCAACAAGGGCATCGACCTCGACATCCTGGAGATCCCGCTCGACGACGCCGCGACGTACGAGCTGCTGGCGCGCGGCGACACGCTCGGCGTCTTCCAACTGGACAGCGGCGGCATGCGGGTGCTGCTGAAGCTGATGCAGCCGACCACCTTCACCGACATCGCCGCGGTGAACGCGCTGTACCGGCCAGGCCCGATGGAGATGAACGCCCACACCAACTACGCGCTGCGCAAAACCGGCAGGCAACCGGTCGAGCCGATCCACCCCGAGCTGGAGGAGGCGTTGGAACCCATCCTCGGCGACACCTACCACCTGGTGGTCTTCCAGGAGCAGGTGATGGCCATCGCCCAGCAGCTCGCCGGCTACTCCCTCGGCGCCGCCGACATGCTGCGCCGGGCCATGGGCAAGAAGAAGAAGGAGGTCCTGGACGCCGAATGGGACCGCTTCTCGGCCGGCATGCGCGGGCGGGGCTTCTCCGAGGAGGCCGTCAAGGCGGTGTGGGACGTCCTGGTCCCGTTCAGCGGCTACGGCTTCAACAAGTCGCACACCGCCGGCTACGGCATGGTCTCCTACTGGACCGCCTACCTCAAGGCCAACCACCCGTGCGAATACCTGGCCGCGCTGCTCACCTCCGTCGGCGACGACAAGGACAAGATGGCCGTCTACCTGGCCGACTGCCGCCGCACGGGCATCAAGGTGCTGCCCCCGGACGTCAACGCCAGCCGGCAGGACTTCGCCGCGGTCGTCGCCGACATCCGCTTCGGCCTGGGAGCCGTCCGCAACGTGGGAACGGGCGTGGTGGACGCGATCGTCACCGCCCGGGAGACCAAGGGGCCCTACACCGACTTCAACGACTTCCTCACCAAGGTCCCCGCCATCGTCTGCAACAAGCGCGTCATCGAGTCCCTGGCCAAGGCCGGCGCCTTCGACAGCCTCGGCCATCACCGCCAGGCCCTGGTGGCGGTGCACGAGCAGGCCGTCGACGCGGTCGTCGACCTCAAGCGCAACGAGGCCCACGGCCAGGACTCGCTGTTCGGCGAGCCCGGCCGGAGCAGCGCGTTCTCGACCGCGATCCCGCAGGGCGAATGGGACCGCGCCACCATGCTCGCCTTCGAACGCGAAATGCTCGGCCTGTACGTCAGCAGCCATCCGCTCGACGGAGCCGAACACGTCCTGGACGCCAACCGCGACACCACCATCGCCGAGCTGCAGTCCTCCGGGCGGCAGGACGCGACCGTCCGCGTCAGCGGCATCGTCTCCGGTCTGCAGCGCAAGATCACCAAGCAGGGCAGCCCCTGGGCGATCGTCACCCTCGAAGACCACGACGCCGCCGTCGAGTGCCTCATCTTTCCCAAGACCTACACCCTGTACGGCGAAGCGCTCGCCGAGGACCGGGTGATCTCCGTGCGCGGACGAGTCAACGTCCGCGACGAGACGCTGAGCGTGTACGGCGAGGACATCAAGATCCTCGACGTCTCACACACGAACGCCGAGCCACCCGTGGTGCTCTCGATTCACGAGAGCCGCCTGAACTCACGCGTCGTCCTGGAGCTCAAGCACATCCTGTCCACCCATCCCGGCCGCGCGCCCGTCCACGTCCGCCTGCACCGCCAAGGAGCCAAAGGGCTGCTGCTGAACCTGCGGCCCTTCCAGGTCACCCCCGAGCCGGCCTTCTACAGCGAAGTCAAGGCGCTGCTCGGCCCCGGCGCCATTTGGCAGGACTGAATCAAGTGGTGCGGTAGGCCCCGGCATCGCATGGACGAGCGGAGGTCATCCGTTCATGAGAGAATCGGACCGTGGAGCGGCCTGGATGTGTTGCTGTCATCGGGGTGGGCGTTCTCGGAGCCTGTGTGGGCTGGAGTTTGGCACGGCACGGCGTCAAGGTGGTCTTCCTCGACGCGGGCCGGCCGGGTGAAGGGGTCACCGACTGGTCGTTCTCGTGGGTCAACGCCAGTGCCAAGACCGCGAGCAGGCCCTACTTCGACCTGAACGTCGCGAGCATGGCGGCGTACCGCGAGCTTGCCGGGATCATCGGGCCTGACCCATGGTGGCACCCCGACGGCCACCTGCGCTGGGCGGACGACCCCGCGGCGGAGGCGAGCCTCCTGGAAACGGCCGGGCTGCTGGCCGGGTGGGGCTACCGGGCCGAGGTGCGTACGGGAGCCGAGGTACGCCGCCACCTCGAACCCGCGCTCACGGTGTCCGACGAGGTTCCGGTCGTGTTCTTTCCCGACGAGGCCTGGGTGCACGGACGCCATCTCGTCGGCCGCCTGGTCGGCCAGGCCGTCGCGTCCGGCGCCGAGCACCGGTTCGGCACCACGGTCCACGACGTCGGCACCGGCGCCGACGGCAGCGTACGGACCGTCGCCCTGTCCGACGGCAGCCGTCTCGACGTCGACGTCGTCGTGAACGCCGCGGGACCCGGCGCCGCCCACGTCGCCGGGCTCGTCGCGCGGCACCTGCCGATGCGCCGGGAGCCCGGCCTCGTCACCCGGATCGAGTGTGCTCAGGTGCCGATCCGCCGGACCATGCACGCGCCCCGCGTCGCGATCCGTCCTGACGGAGACGCTTCGGTGGTCCTCCACAGCCGCGAGGTCGACGCGCTCATCGACACCGGCGAAGATCCGGCGGCGCTCCAGCGGCTGCTCCACGAGTCGGCGCGGCACGTCGTTCCCGGGTTCGTGGACTCCCGCATCGTCGGGACACGGGTGGTCGACCGGCCCATCCCGGGCGATGGATACCCCTCGGTGGGAGCGGTGCCTTCCGTGCCGGGCTACTACGAGGCCGTCTCCCACAGCGGCATCACGCTCGGGCCGGTGATCGGCCGGCTGCTCGCGTCGGAGATCGTCAGTGGGAGGAGGGACGAGACGCTCGCCGACTTCCGCCCGGAACGGTTCTCCCATGACAGCCCGGCAAGTTGACGGTACGACCTCTTCGGCATCGTGCCCGGCTTCACACTGCTGGACTGCTGCTTCTTCTACAGGCGGTTCACAACCTCTCGGTGAGCGCGTCGAGGTCGGCCAGGCGTCCGGCCGGGTCGAGGCGGGCCGCCACGGCGACCAGCAGCAGCTCGGTGACGGCGATCTGGTGCGCGAGCGGCGCGATCGGCCCGGCGGCCTCGCGCGGCAGCCTGATCAGCACCTCTGCCCGTGCCGCGAGCGGCGACTCCCAGGCGTCGGTGATCAGCGCCAGCCGCGCCCCGCGGGCGCACGCGGCCTCGGTGAAGCGGGCCGTCGTGGGGGAGTAGCGCCGGAAGTCGTACGCGACCACGGCCGCAGAACCGCCCAGGTCGAGCAGCGTACGGGCACGCGCGGACGCCGAGTCGGGCACCCGGTGCGCCCCCGGACGCAGGCCGGCGAGCTGCCTGATCAGGTATTCGGCGGCCAGCTCGCTGATCGGCCCGCCGAGCGCCCAGACCGACGCGGCTCCGGCCAGCAGGTCGCCGACGGCGTCGAGCAGGGGCTCGGTGACGGCGGCGAGGGTGCTGTCGAGCCCGGCACGCAGGTCTTCGGCGGCCCGCTGGGTGCCGGGCGGACGGGCGACGAACTCGCGTAGGCGCGACCGGTCGCGTACGCCGTCGCGCACGGCCGCCTGGAACCCGGCGAATCCCGCGTACCCGAGCCGGTCGAACAGCCGGGAGGCGGTCGGCGGGCTGACCCCGGCACGCTCGGCGAGCGCGCGCAGCGAGCCGAGCGCGGCGAAGGGGTGGTCGTCGAGCAGCGCACGAACGACGGCCCGCTCGCCCGGTGGCAGCTCGGGGTAGACCGCGCTGAGCCGGTTCGTCACCGGATCCTCATCCATACTGACAAATGTTACACGTGGCGGAGAGCATGAAACGAATGTTACGGTCGCCGGTATGAGTTCCTGGAACGGACTGATCGACAGCGGGTACCGGCGCTGGCTCCCGGTCACCCCCGACACGCCCGCCGTCTCGCTCAACGAGGGCAACACCCCGCTGCTGCGCTCGGCGCACCTGTCCGCGGTGACCGGCTGCGAGGTCTGGCTGAAGATCGAGGGCGCCAACCCCACGGGGTCGTTCAAGGACCGCGGGATGACCGTGGCGATCAGCAGGGCCGCCGAGGCCGGGGCCGAGCTGGCCGTGTGCGCCTCCACCGGCAACACCAGCGCCTCGGCCGCCGCCTACGCCGCGCGCGCCGGGCTGACGGCCGCCGTGCTCGTGCCGAAGGGGCGGGTCGCGCTCGCCAAGCTGGGGCAGGCGGTCCGTTACGGCGCGCGGATCGTCGAGATCGACGGCACGTTCGACGACTGCCTGCGCGTCGCCCGCGAGCTCGCCGCCCACCACCCGATCGCGCTGGTCAACTCGGTCGGCAACGAGCTGCGGCTCGCGGGGCAGCGCACGGTCGCCTACGAGATCGTCGACGCGCTCGGCGACGCGCCCGACATCCACTGCCTGCCGGTCGGCAACGGCGGCAACATCACCGCCACCTGGGGCGGCTACCGCGGCTACGAGCAGGAGGGCCTGTCCACGCGGTCGCCGCGCATGTGGGGCTTCCAGGCGGCCGGGGCGGCGCCGCTCGTCCACGGCGCGCCCGTCGCCGAGCCCGAGACCGCGGCGAGCGCGATCCGCATCGGCAGCCCGGCCACCTGGGACGGAGCCCTCGACGCCCGCGACCGGTCCGGCGGGCTGATCGCCGCGGTGACCGACGCGCAGATCTTCGAGGCGTACGAGCTGGTCGCGCGGCGCGACGGCGTCTTCGCCGAGCCCGCCTCGGCCGCCGGGATCGCCGGCCTCCTCGACCAGCACGCCCGGGGCAACCTCGCGCCGGGCCAGCGGATCGTGATCACGCTGAGCGGCAACGGCCTGAAAGACCAGGACGCCTCCCTGCGCGGCGGCTACACCGCCACGGAAACCAGTTCGGCCACCTCGGCCGTGGCCCAGGCCCTCGGCCTCGCCGCCTGATCCCAGGCATGTCCCATGTGTTGACGACGTCCAGAAGACTCCAACGGCGGGGGTTCACTGACCTGGGCCAACTCCGCTTCCGCTGGTCTGGGGCCTTTCGAGGATTTCGTGGTACTCGGGTGGCGGGGCGGCCCCGGCCGGCATCGCCGAGGCCTACCAGAGGCAGGCCCCGGCTCCCTGGGACGCTATCCCGCCGGCTCGACGACGGTGACCACGTGCTCGGTGCTCGTTCCCTTGACGGTCGAGCTCCCGACCAGCGTGACGGTGTAGGTGTGTTTCCCGGCCGTGGCCGGCGTGTCGGTGAAGGCGAACGTCCCGTCGGTGGCGGCGGCCAGTTTCTGACCCTTGGTGGTGACGGTGCCGTCCGGCGCGACGGCCCTGCGGCTGACAGTGACCGTCGTGCGCGGGTAGACGACGCCCTCGGCGGCAAAGGTGCCTCTGAACTCCAGCAGCTCACCGACGGCGCCCGTCGCCGGCCCTGTCACGATGAGCGCCGGTTCGTACCTGGCCACCGTGACGGTCGCCGTCGCGTAGGCCCCGTAGTACCAGGAGTTGCCCGGCCAGGACAGGCGATACCTGAACGCCCCGAGGCCCGGTGGGGTGTCGGTGAACTCGTAGGTCCCGTCCGCCGCTGTGGTGACCTCCCGGAAGGGCCGGTCGGTGCCGTCGGGGAGCCAGCTGTACAGTTCCAGCGTCTGCGCGCCGGGGGTCGCCCCGGTGCTGAGCGTGAGTCGTCCGCTGATGGTCAGCGGCTTGAGCGCGTTCGCCTCGGCGGGCGCCGTCAGGGTCAGGGCCGAGGAGTGGTAGGGCGCGGGCGGCAGCCGCCAGAGATGCATGCGCCCGGTGCCGGGCTCCTTCAGCACCGCGAAGGTGTAGATGCCGTAGAAGCCGATGCTGCCCGGCACCAGCGCCTTTCCCTGGTGGCCGGCCGTGTAGATCACCTCTCTCGTGGCCGCGTCGTAGACCACGAGCTCCGCCGCGTCACCCGCGGCGGAGTTCCAGCCGCCCACGACGTAGTAGCCGTTCTCGCTGGCCGCGACGGTGGCGGCCAGGTCGTGCCCGGCCGGCCCCTTCTGGTCGAAGGCGTGGGCGCGGTCGAAGGTCGTGGTGTCCCAGGCGTCGAAGCGGTGGGCGCCGGACGGCACTGGCAGCACCGCCGACCCTTGGTAGGCGAGGGCCAGGTCCTCCAGGGGCGGCAGCCCGTCCGCGTCGCCGAGGATCTCGCCGAGCGGGTTGCCCGGGTCGCGGTTGACGTCGTACAGCCTGACGGTGGCGGGGCTGACTCCCGGCTCGGACACGGCGAGGAAGGCGCCGGCGACCGCGACCAGCGGAGGCCGGGTCGTGGCCGGCCCGACCTTGACGAGGGTGGGGGTCGCCCGCACCTCGAGCGCGACGACCCCTCCCTCGCCCGCCCCGCCGCAGCCGTATCCGATCCACAGCCGGTTGTGGGCCTGCGCCAGCGTGGACGGGCACGGATACGCGGAAAGATCGATGCGCCGGGTGACGGCGACCGTGGCGGTGTCGATCTCGATCACCTCATGCGTGCCGCTCAGCGTCGCGTACACCTTCCTGGCGCCGTCCGGCGCGGACAGGGCGGTGACTCCCGACAGGCCGCCGATCGTGGTGACGGCCTCGCCGTCCAGGTCCGTGACCACGATCCGGTCGTCGGCGGCGACGAAGACCCTGCCGTGGCCGGTCACCAGGTCCCCGCCCTTGCCCGCGACCCCGAGGTCGGCGACGAGGTCGGCGGCCGCGGCGACGGGGGCTGGGGCGGCGAGCAGGCTCGCCGCCAGGAGCAGGGACCCGGCCGAGGCGACTAATCGGCCGATGCGTTCAGAGGCTGATGGACGCACATGCACTCCGTTCCGAAAGACGATCTTCGCTCTTCGAACGTATATTCGCATATTGCGGCATCGCCGTGAAGGGCTGGTCCTCACCATGTTCCGCCGATCCTGCGGCGCGTCACCAACGGCGAATACTCGGCCGAGTACTACACCGGCTTCCGCCGCCACCGGCGCGACCTCATCGAAGACTCGCATCTGGCCCGGATGGGGCCTGGTCGACCCCGCCGCCTTCCGCGCCGCCCTGCTCGCCCCGCAGCGCGACTCCTCCGACGTCGCCGTCCCGCTGATGCAGACGCTGGCCTGCGGGACATGGCTACCCGCCACCGCCCACCACACCTCTCACCGTCAGGCCGGGTTGCGTCCGCCCGCACCCGCCGTCGAGCAGACCCGCCACAGACCCTGAACACCCGCAGACGCCGGCAGCACAACACCACCGCGGCCACCATCCTGCGCGCCCTGCTGGCCGGCACCACCCCAGAGCGGTGGTCCATCCCGGTGCGGGGGGACGAGCACGGCGGGTTGCGCCGGGCAATCGCGGATCAGCGCTGCATGTCGATGATGAGCTTCCCGCGGACTCCGCCGGCTTCGAGTCGCCGGTGAGCCTCTGTGACGTCGCCGATCGGGTAGACGGTGTCGATCACTGGGCGGATGCCGCCCGCCTCGGCGGAGGCGGTGAGCTCGGCGATCCGCGCGGGGGAGGGGTTGTTGCTGAAGAGTTTCATGCGCCTGGGCGAGAGGGCGGCTCGCAGTCCCGTGGTGACCATGGAGGCCAGGATGCGGTCCTGGTCGAAGGCGAGCGCGACCATGCGTCCACCCCGGGTGAGCCGGGTCTGGTAGGCCCCGAGGTCGGTGCCCACGACGTCGAGGATCACATCGTAGTGACCGAGGTCCCGCGGCCGGGTCGTGCGGTAGTCCAGGGCCGCGTCGGCGCCGAGTTCGGTGACCCAGCCGAGATTGCGTGCGCCGGCGAGCGCGGTGACGTGGGCGCCGAGCGCCTTGCCCAGTTGCACGGCGATACTGCCGACGCCGCCTGTGGCGCCGCGGACCAGGAGCCGTTCACCGCCGGCCAGGCGGGCCTTGTCGGTCAGGGCGGTCAGGACGGTGGTGCCCGACGAGGGCAGGGCGGCGGCGTCCAGCAGGCTCAGGTTCTCGGGTGCTCGGGCGAGCCGCTGTTCGGGGACGGTGACGTAGTCGGCGATGGCGCCGAAGGCGAAGTGCGGCATCAACCCCCACACCTCCTCTCCCTCTCTCCAGGCGTGCACTCCGGAGCCCAGGGCCGCGATGCGGCCGGTGAAGTCGCCTCCCAGGCCGCGGGGGAAGCGGGCTCGGGCGACGCCGCGGAGTCTGCCTGCGCGGAAGGCGAGTTCTCCGGCGTCCACGCTCGCGGCGCGGACCTCGACGAGCACCTCTCCCGGCCCGGGCTCCGGCGTGGGCACGTCGTTGACGCGCAGCACCTCGGGAGGGCCGAAACGGGTGTATTGGACGGCACGCATGATCTCTCCCAGTCGTTCCGAACATAAGTGGGCTGGCGGCCCACTTACGGTTCGGCTACTCTAACCGGAGCGCCAGCCCACTTGTCAAAACCTGGAGGAGGCCATGCCCCACACCACCCGGCGACGGCCCCTGCGTGCGGACGCCCAGCGCAACTACGACCGCATCGTCAGCGCGGCCCGGGACGTCTTCGCACGTGACGGCGCCGGCGCCGCCCTGAAGGAGATCGCCCGTCAAGCCGGGACGGGATCGGCGACGCTGCACCGCCTCTTCCCCTCCCGTCGAGCTCTGCTCGAAGCCGTCTTCCACGACCGCGTCGAGGAGTTGTGCGCCATGGCGGCACAACGCGCCGAGGAGAGCGAGCCGGGCCCCGCGCTCCTGGCCTGGCTGGGGGATCTCAACACCTACGCGGGCACCAGTCGCGGTCTGGCCGCCTCGCTGCTGCACGACGGCCGGGATGCCGACCTGCTGGAGCAGAACGAGGGCTGCCAGGCGATGATCACAGATGCGGCGCGCGAACTCCTGCGACGAGCACAACAAGCAGGCGCCGTACGCCCGGGGATCCGCGCCGAGGACCTGCTCGCGCTCATCAACGCCATCTCACTGGCCACCGAGCATCACGAGGACGACGATCAGGCGGACCGGCTGCTGGACATCGCGATCAAGGGCATCAGCGGCCGGCCGGCATGACGGATCAGGTGGGTCCGCACCCGGCCGGGGCGCAGGGTGTCAGTGGCGCATGGCACTGTGACGTCCATGAAGGTGAGCGTGCGTGAAGCATGAAGGTGAGCGTGCGTGAAGCCGTCCTCGACGCCGGACGGGTCCTTGACCTACCCGAGCCGGTGGCCGAGGCGTTCATCCGCCTCCTGCGCCCCTGTGTCTACCTCTGCCCCCATGACGAACTGCCGGAAGAGCTGAAGAAGAATGCCCGTCCGGCCGCTCGGGCCCTCGGGCTTCCCCATCTGCCCGAGGACCTGGAACTGCCCTCATACGTGCCGCACGTGGTGACCATCGACTGCGCCGCCCTACCCGCCGGCGTCCTCGACATCGACTTTCCCGCCGACGGCCACCTGGTCATCCTCGCCGAGATCACCGACCTCGACGAAGGCGTCATCGTCCACCTGCCGCCAGGCACCGAGGCCGTCGAACGCCACACGCAGGCGAAGGCTCACGAGTCGTTCCCGCTCTACGCGGTTCCTGGCACCACCTGGTCTGCCGATCTCCGCTGGTCCGACGTTGCGGAAGCGGCCGACTACGCCGAGGGGGACGCCGAGCGGGCCCGCCTGGTGGCCAAGTTCATCGATGACATAGGGGAGATTCCCGACGTCCGATGGAGATTTGACATCCAGCTCGGCGGCTACTCCCGAGCCTGGCACAACCCGGTGGAAGAGCGCGGGAAGGTGCTGTTCGCCTCCATCCCGGAAAGTACGGTCTTCGGGGACGGCTGCATCACCCTCATCTCGGGGACCCGGAAGCAGATCGCGGAGTTCCGCTACAACGAGTTCGATTTCGACGTCGAGTGCTGACTTCCAAGTCGTGGGCTCGACCAGGCTGATCAAACATGCGGTCAGCGGCGGACGACGCGACGACCGCGCCGTTGCAGCCGTACGGTTCACGAACCTTGCGCCAAGGACGCGGAGGCGGCCTTGAGGAGGGTTTCGGCGGCGGCGGTGCGGGCGTAGAGGACGGAGCGACCGGCGCGATGCGCGCTGACCAGGCCCGCGTCGCGCAGCGCGGTGAGATCGCGGGAGACCCCGGACGCGGAGAGCCCGGTGCGGCGGGCCAGTTCAGTGGTGGAGGCCGGGGCCTCCAGTTCGGCCAGCAACAGGGTGCGCGAGCGGCCGAGGACGGGGGCGAGGGCGGCGGCTCCGATGGCGGCCCGCGCCTCCCACAGCCGGCCGACGCCACGTGCGGGATAGGCGAGCTGCGGTGGCTCCGGCGGCCTCATCTTCGTACGCAGGCCGGGGCCGGTGAACGCCGAAGGGATCAGCAGCAGCCCAGGGCCTGCTGCCTCCCGGGGCAGGATTCGTTTCCAGCGGGCCACCCTCAGCTCGTTGTCGTTCCACCTCACCGAGTCGTGCAGGTCGTTGAGCAGGTGGCCCGCGCCGTGTTCGGCGACCGTGCGGGCCCGGTAGAAGATGTCGGCGTCCAGCACGGCTTGGATCCGTGCCCAATAGGGGGCAAGGGCCAGCTCCCAGTAGGTCTCGATCTCCTGTGTGACCTTGGCCAGGCGGGAAGGTGGGTCGGCGTGCAGGGCCCGCAGGCGGGGGCCGAGATGCCCTTGGTGACGGGCGAGGTGATCGAGATCCTGCCGTACCCGGTCGGCGGGCGAGGCCATGATCGCGTCCCACTCCTGCCGTGGGGCAGGCGCCGCCCCGCCAGGGGACGGGGTGAGGAAGTCCGGCACGTAGCCGGTGAGCGGGATCAGCTCAGCGAGCCACCCCCGGTCCAGCCCGGCGGTCACCATACGTGGCCGCACCTGGTCGACCCAGGCCCGATGGACCGGATGAGACCTGCCGGACGTCAGCAACCGGAAGCTGGGCGCCACCTCCCACATCGGTGAGACGACGAACCGCACCTGCGCCAGATCGCTCGCCGAGAACGCCAGCTCAGCCAGAACGACCACTCCTCAATGGATTCCGGCATATGTGAATCAATAGCACGCAAGTCTACCGAGTGGACATCATGCCGCCATGACCTCACAGACGATCTCCGCGACGGCATCGGGCACCTGGAGGCTCGGCGACCGCACGGTCAACCGGATCGGGTTCGGCACGATGCGCCTGCCGCAGCACGGCGAGGCGCTCACGCCCGACGCCGTCCCCCGCGACCGCGAGCAGGCGATCGAAGTGCTGCGCCGTGCGATCGAGCTCGGCGTGAATCACATCGACACGGCCGCGTTCTACTTCTCGCCGCGCCGCTCGGCCAACGAGCTGATCAACAGGGCCCTGGCCCCCTACCCGGATGATCTGGTCATCGCCACCAAAGTCGGGCCAAGCCGCGACCCCGATGGCAACTGGCTGCCACACGCCACCCCCGGGCAACTGCGCGGCCAGGTCGAGGAGAACCTGCGTCAGCTTGGTCGCGACCATCTCGACGTGGTGAACCTGCGTATCGTCGGCACCGGCTCCATCGCCGAACGCTTCGGCGCACTCGCCGACCTGCGCGACGCCGGGCTCATCCGCCACCTGGGCCTGTCCAACGTCCGCCGCCACCATCTCGCCGAGGCCCAGGGCATCGCGCCGGTGGTCTGCGTCCAGAACATGTACGGCATCGGCGCAACGCCTGAGCAGGAGGAGTTCCTGCGCGTCTGCGGTGAACAGCGCGTCGCGTTCGTGCCGTTCTACTCGATCGCCGGCCACGGACGCACGGCCGGCGCGAGCACCGGGGACAACGACGAGGTGCACGTAATCGCCCGCGCTCGCGGGGTGAGCACCGCCCAGGTCCGGCTGGCGTGGACGCTGCACCGCGGCCCGCACGTCCTGGCCATCCCCGGCACCGGCGACGTCGACCACCTCGTCCAGAACGTGGCCGCCGGATCTCTGTGTCTGTCCGAGAACGAACTCACCGTCCTGGACACCCTCCACCACGAAACAGCGTGAACAACGTCCTGCCCCCGGGCGTCAGCGCGACTAGTGAGAGTTCTGTGTCACAGATGGCGGCGCCGCGGGCAGAGGCCAGGTGGTCGTTCGCGATCGAGCCTCGGCGGCCCGATGAGGTGCGTTCCACCGGTCGGCGATGGTGGCGGCCTGAGCGAAGTGGGCGGCGGCCTCGTCGTGGCTGAGGAAGGCGGCCAGCTGAGCGACCGGGCGCAGCTCCACGGACAGGCTCGTGACATCCGGCGGGGGGCCGTCGCGGCGCGCAAGCAGCGTCGCGTAGATCTCCTCGGCCGCGGCGCGGTCGTCCAGGGCGATGGCGGCCATCGCGCGGACGGTCGTGGGGAAGGTGAAGAAGTAATCGGGCCGGATCGGGTCCGAGGTGCGTATCCGGCGGGCTTCGTCGATCAGGCCGTTGGCGTGCAGGGCGAGGACCAGCAGATCGGAGGCGACGGGCCGAAGGCCTCGTGGAAGGCGCGCACCTCCTCCAGGTGCTCGCCGAGCGTGCCGTTGTTCACCCGGATCGCGGCCCGCGCGAGGCCGAGGGCCTCGGCCGCCGCGCGGGGCATGGTGGCCGGGTCGTGGGCCCCGGCGGCGGCGCCGGCCTGGTTGGGCAGCCCGGTGACGCGATAGACGGGCAGGTCGTGCTCGGTGCCGATCGCCACCAACTCGCGGCAGAGGTCGTCGCGTTCGGGCAAGCCGGGGTGGCCGCGGACAAGGACCTGGAGGGCCGCCGCCCGCAGGCGGCGAGGAGGTGGCTGCGTGCCTCCGGGGCCAGGTCGGTGTGCTTGAGCAGGCGGCTCAGCCTGTCGACGATGGGCCGGTCCACCGTGCCGTACTCGCGGGACTGCCATGGTGTCGGCTCGGTCCAGGCCGTGAACGCGGCGATCATCAAGTCGTCGCGTCCCAGGGACTCGGCGTACTCGACGGCCTGCAGGCGGGTCTGGCGCGCGGCAGGCAAGGCACCGGACCGGATCCGCGCCCGCAGCAGCCTGCCAGACAGGTCTATGCGCTCCTCCGGGTCGGTCGAGTTCGCGACCGCGTCGGTGAGGAGATCGGCCGGCACGACCTGCCCGCGCGCCGCCACCAGCAACGCCGGCACGCCCCGCTGCCCGAGGCCCGCCCAGGGGCACGGGCTCGCCGCAGACCTCGGCCCCGAACGAGCCCAGCACCCGGACGAAGACCATGATCCGCACATCCCACGTGGACGTTCCAAATCGCTTCCAAATGCCTTCCAAACACCCAGGAGCAGCCTGAACACATCGCAACCGACGAAGGAGCGGGAACAGATGAGCGTCAACACCCAGGACATGGAGATCGTCCACCGCGTGCTCCGCCGTGAGTCACGGCTGCTGGTGGAGCTCGTCGCGGCCGTCGCCCCGGGTGACACCGCTCGCGCCAAGGTGATCGCCGGCCACTTCCGCGTCTACCGGCTGGGCCTGCACAACCACCACGAGGGCGAGGACGAGCTGCTGTGGCCGCCGCTGCTGTCCCGGGTGGACCTGGAGGCCGACATCGTCCTGCGCATGCAGGCCCAGCACGAACGCGTCGCGGCCACCCTGAGCAGGCTGGACGCCGCGCTCCCCGCCTGGGAGGCCACCGCGGGCGCCGACGAACGCGACACCCTGGCGGCCGCCCTCTACGAGCACCGCGCGGTTTTGCTGGAACACCTCGACGACGAGGAGGCCACGCTCCTCCCGCTCGCGGCCAAGCACATCACCCAACGGGAGTGGGCCTCCCTGGGCGACCACCTGGTGAACAACACCCCCAAGCTCACCCTGCTCACGCTCTTCGGCGCCGTCCTGGAGGACGCGAACCCGGCCGAGCGCGCCCTCGTCCTCGGCGGCCTGCCCGCCCCGGTCCGCGCCATCTGGCACGTCATCGGCCGCCCCCGCTACGCCCGCCACATCCGCCGCGTCCGCGGCTGAACCCTGCCCGTCCGAACAAACAAGGAGAACGACCATGTCGCTGAAGAAGCTCAACACCGTCCTGGCCGCCGTCGTCGTCCTGTTCACCCTCTACCTCGGGTTGTCCTTCGTCCTGCCCCTCGGGACGACCTTCCCGGGGCTGGCGAACTGGCCCTCGGACGGCAGCGGCTTCTCCATCGTGAAGGGCAGCCGCGAGATCGGGATGGGCCTGGCCATGGGCATCCTGCTGGTGACAGGCCACCGCCGCCCGCTGGGCTGGGTCCTGCTGATGACGGCCGTCACCCCGTTCGGCGACATGGTCAACGTCCTGGCCCACCACGGATCCACGGCCGCCGCGCTCGGCGTCCACGGCCTGACCGCGGCGCTGATCGCGGTCACGGGGTTGCTGATCCTCCGGGAGACCAGCACCACCCCGGCGACCGCCGCGCCGCGCGCCTGACGTCCGCATTCTCTGACAACTCGAAAAGGGAGACGACAATGACGATCAACGATCTGCGCGGTGTCCTGAAGGGCCGCGTGCTCCTGCCCGGTGACGACGGCTTCGAACAGGCGGCCACCGCGTGGAATCTCACCGTCAGGCAGCCGGTGGCGGCCGTGGCGGAGGCCGCAGATGCCGATGATGTGGCGGCGCTCGTGCGTTACGCGCGGCGGGCGGGCATGACGGTGACCGCGCAGCCGAGCGGGCACGGCGCCTCGGGTGACGTGGACGGCCTGATCCTGTTGCGTACCGGCCTGCTGAACGAGGTGGAGATACGTGCCGAGGAGCGCGTGGTCCGGGTGGGCGCGGGTGTGAAGTGGGGGCAGGTGCTGGCGGCGGCCGGTCCGCTGGGTCTGACCGGCCTGTCCGGCAGCGCGCCGGGGGTCAGCGTGACCGGCTACACACTGGGCGGTGGGGTCGGCTGGTTCAGCCGCAAGCACGGCTTCGCCTCCGACAGCGTCCGCGCCTTCGACATCGTGGACGCCGACGGCGAGCCGGGCCGGGTGACCGCCGAGTCCGACCCCGACCTGTTCTGGGCCCTGCGCGGCGGTGGCGGCGACTACGCGATGGTGACCGCCCTCGAACTCGACCTGTATCCCGCTCCGGCCCTGTACGGCGGGCGCGTGATCTGGCCGGAGCACCGCACCAGGGAGGTGTACGACGCGTTCCTGGAGATCACCGCCGAGGCGCCGCGTGAACTCAGCGTCTGGATCAACCGGTTCCAGCCGCCCGGCGCGCCGCCGATGGTGACGCTGGATCTGGCCTACCTGGGCGAGGCGGCTCAGGCGGAGGAGCTGCTGGTGCGCGTCGACAAGATCGGAGGCGCGGTCTTCGACAGCCGAGGCGTCGTCCCGGTCGCCGAACTGGGTGGCATCGCCGCCGAGCCGACCGATCCGGCCCCGTCCATCACTCGTGCGGAGCTGCTCACCGGCCTGGACGCGGACGCGGTGGAGCTGCTGCTGGCCAAGCCGGTCGAACCGCTCATCAACGTGCAGATCAGGCACCTGGGCGGGGCGCTGGCCGAGTCGGGCGGCGGGGCCGGTGCGAGCGGCGCGGTGGCTGAGCCGTACCTGCTCGGACTGGTGGGCCTCGGCCTGCCGCACACGGCCGACGCGACCCGCGCCAAGCAGGCCGAGATCGTGGCCGACCTGGACGCCTACATCGGCGGCCGCAAGCCGTACACCTTGCTGTCCCCCGGTGACACGGCGGCGCAGTCCTTCTCCGGCGGCACGCTCGCGCGCCTGCAGGAGATCAAGCGGGCCCGCGACCCGCACAACGTGTTCCGCGCGAACTACCCGGTGCTCGGATAGATCGGTTCCCAGCAGGTCACGGCCCCTCCGCCCGCCACGGCGGCGGGGCCGCACCGCACCCGCTCCCGCTCCACCGACAGCGCGGCCGGCAACGTCACCGCGGACGCTGCGCCGTGCGCGCAGTTCGCAGACTCGACCGCAGCCCGCGCCCGCCAGCACCAAGGCATGGAACGACGAGGACGCGCAGGCCCTGGTGGCACGGCTCACCGGTGCGCCGCGCTCGTCCGGTCGCCTCGGACAGGCGAGCCACGATGAGGCCCTCCAGGCCCGGGACGCGCCTGTTCTTCCAGTCCCGGATGTGCTCGGAACCACCGCGGGACGTCCTAGATGTTCTGTCCCGTGAGGTTGAGTACGCGGCCGGCTGGTGGCAGACCTGCTGGTGCGGTGTGGCCGCGATGGTGATTGTAGGTGTCTGCGGCGGGTTGGGGCGGGTGCGCTTGTGGGTGACGCCCGCTTTGGTAAGGGTGTCGCGCCGCAGGTGGGAGCGGTAGCAGGCGCCGGTCACCCCGATCCTCACCTCGCCGGCCGAACAAGGCGAGCATCTTGGGGACACCACCAAGTTTGAATGTCGGTCAGCATCTCGCCCGGCGCCCCGAACCCCCGCAACGCCTCGACGAACCCAGGCAGACAGCCCGGCCGGTGGCCCGCACCACCGCCTTGGCGATCACACAGCAGCGCGAGTGGTCGTCGACGCCGGTCACCACCTTGACCTCACGCCCGTCAGCCGGCAGCACGCCACTGACGACGTCCGTCTGCCACAACTCCATCGGCGCCTCACGCCGCCAACGGCGAAAGACCCTCGCACCCGGCTCGACCAGCCCGTGATGCACCAGCGCCCGATACACGCCCATCCGGGACGGCGGCGGATCCACGCCACGGCGACCGGCCTCGCGCGCCAGCCGGACCGGTCCCCACCGCGCATGCTGACGCCGCAACTCACACACCAGTACCTCCACCTCCGCCCGCATCCGGTCACCGAACCGCGGGCCGGCACCGCCGGCACAGCCCGATACCGCTGCTCGACAACGGACATATCCACCAGGGCCATTCCCGGCGTCCTGACGCGCGACGCCGCAACGACGCACGTCAGACGGGCCGAAGACAGCACCTTCACCCAGGTCTTGGGATCGACGTGTCAAGCGTGTCCCGGGACAGGACACGGATGAAAACATGACACAAGGCGTCGGGTTTCAGAGTGATCATCAATGCACCGGTCGGCGCCGATGTGGGTGTGGACCGGGGACCTCATGGATAGACAAGGACCTCAATGCGCGAAACGCCCGAGGAGCTCAAGGAGCTTGAGACTCTCCTCGAAGCCTCCCTGTCCCGCTCCACCTCGCACCTCCGCTCGATCGTCACCGGGAACACCCTGACCGCGGAGCAGATCACCCGAATCGGCACCGGCGACGACGCCTTCGACTGGGACAACGACGTGGTCTGCTGCCGGCTGCATCCGCACTGGATGACCGCCCATGCCCCGGGCATCGACAAGCTCACCGGGGGGCCCGGTCTTGATCTGCGGCACGGGCCGAATCCAGACCGGCCACGTGCCGAGGGATCTGGTCAAACGGCCGCGTAGTGGCGGAATCAACTTGTTCGACGTGGGTGGGAGTCCGTCCGCCTGTGTTCTGCTGTGTTGCGAGAGGGTGGATCAAGGTTGACTGCGTTCGTACGGGACGTCGCGAGCATGGGGCGAGAGGCCATCGAGGTGGTGGGGGCTCGTACCAACAATCTGCGGGACGTGTCGGTGAGCATCCCCAAAGGGTGGCTCACCGCCTTCACCGGGGTGAGCGGCAGCGGCAAGACCTCGCTGGCCATCGACACCCTGCACAACGAGGCCCAGTTGCGGTACCTGGAGGGGCTTTCGCCGTTCGTGCGGCAGTACATCACCCAGCGCAATCGGCCGAAGGTCGACCGCATCCTGGGACTCGGCGCGACGCTCGCAGTCGACCAGCGCCGCCTGAACCGCAACCCCCGGTCCACGGTCGCGACGATCACCGGCATCGACGGGCATCTGGGACTGCTGTACTCGCGCCTTCCGGGGATCGGCGCGGACCCGGCGGCGCAGAGCGTCAACGGGCCTCTGACGACCGCTCATTTCGATCGCAACTCCCCGGAAGGCAGCTGCGCGGACTGTCACGGCGTGGGCGGGCGCTGGCGGGCGCAGGAGGACCTCATCATCACCCATCCGGAGCTTCCCCTCTTCGAGGGGGCCTCGCCCTGGTACGCCAAGTGGCGGTCGGGGGAGCACGCGTTCGTGCCGGCGCTCGCCGACAAGCGCGGCGTGGACCTCGGCCTGCCATGGCGGTCGCTGCCGGAGGAGTTCCGCCACTGCGTGCTGTACGGCACAGGTGAGGAGAAGGTCGAGGCGACCGTCGACATGACCAGCAAGAAGGAGACGGTCTCGGTGACCTACACCTCCAGCCAGCCGCTGCGGGGGGCGCTGGCCGAGGTGGAGCGGGTGTTCTTGAACGCCCAGACCGCCAGCGCCAAGCAGCGCTACCTGCCGTACATGCGCAAGCAGCCGTGCGGCACCTGCGGCGGCAGCGGGTACGACCAGGTGGCCCGGTCCGTGCGGCTCGGCGGGCTGACCTTTCCCGACCTGCTCCAGGTGGACGTACGGGAGGTACGCGGCTGGGCCGAGCGGGTGGCCGGCGACCTGGACGCCCGGCAGCGCGAGGTGGGTGAGCCGCTGCTGCAGGACCTGGGCCGCAGACTCGGGATCCTCGACCGCCTCGGCCTGGCCCATCTCCAGCTGTCCCGGAGCGCGGCGACACTGTCCGGGGGCGAGTTGCAGCGAACCCGGCTCGCCGCGCAGCTCAGCACCGAGCTGAGCGGCATCGTCTTCGTCCTGGACGAGCCCGGGACCGGGCTGCATCCGGCGGACAAGGCGCACCTGCTCGACATCGCCCTGGAGCTGCGCAAGGCCGGCAACACGGTGCTCCTGGTCGAGCACGACCCCGAACTGATCGCCCGGGCCGACTGGGTGATCGACATGGGGCCCGGCGCGGGCCGCCTCGGCGGTGAGATCCTGGTGTCGGGGCTTCCCTCCGACGCGGCCGCCCACCCCACGTCACTGACCGGACGCTACCTGGCCGGTGAGGGGCCACGGCTGCGCCGGACCTGCCGTCCGGCCGGGGATGACACCGGCTGGGTGGTACTGCACGGCTTGCGTGCGCACAACGTGACCGCAGACGTGGTGCGTTTCCCCGCCGGCCGGCTCACCTGCCTGACCGGGGTGAGCGGCAGCGGCAAGAGCAGCCTGCTCGGTGCGCTCGCGGCGAGCGTGGAGGCCGCTCTGAACGGGACGACGATCGACGCCGTGCGACAGGTGACCGGCCTGGAGGGGTTCGACTGGGTCGCCGTCGTCGATCAGGAACCGCTCGGGCGCACGCCGCGATCCAACCCGGCCACCTACAGCAAGGCGTTCGACGTCGTCCGTAAGCTGTTCGCCGAAACCGGCATGGCACGCGCACGTGGGGTCAATGCGTCCTGGTTCAGCTTCAACACCGCGGGCGGTGGCCGCTGCGAACCCTGCACCGGTTATGGCCGCAAGCTGGTCGACATGCACTTCCTGCCGGATGTGTGGGTGGTCTGCGACGCATGCCAGGGGCGGCGCTACACGCCGGAGGCCTTGGAGATCAAGTACCAGGGATTGGCCATCGATCAGGTGCTGGAGCTGACCGTCTCCGAGGCGGTGGAGCAGTTCCCCGAACCCCGGCAACTCGCCGAAACCCTGGGAGCCTTGAACCAGGTCGGGCTCGGCTATCTGCAGCTCGGCCAGAGCGCCACGGAGTTGTCCGGCGGCGAGGCGCAGCGGCTGAAGCTGGCGTCCGCCATCCAGCGCGGTGCCGCGGGCCGCAAGGCCGGTCTTGTCGTTCTCGACGAACCCGTCTCGGGCCTGCACCCCTCTGACATCCAGCGTGTGGTGGATGCGTTCGACGTGTTGCTCGACTCGGGCAACACCGTCGTCGTGGCCGAACACGACATCCCCGTCGCCGCGTCCGCGGACTGGGTGATCGACCTGGGGCCGGGAGCCGGTCCGGACGGGGGCGCGGTGGTCGCGGAGGGCACCCCGGACGCCGTCGCAACCGCGAACACCCCGACCGCCGGCTACTTCCGGCGGTACGCGGCGGGCCTGCCGCTCCTGGAAGGGCCGCGGCTCGGGTCCGTGTCACCAGCCGCACAGTGGTTGTGAGGGACACCAGGCCGCGATGCCGTGCTGGAACAGGTCGTTGAGGACGCTGAGCCCTTCCAGGAGGTTGCGGCCGAGCCGGTCGGGGGCGTTGGAGTTCAGCCACGCGGCACCGGCGCGAAAGGCTTCCCCAACGAGTCGATCGGGGTGCGCGTCGGCCCCGGCCCGGATCATGCGCACCGCCGTCGCCGGCCCCCCCGGGGGCGCGACGTCGTCCATGACGGCGCGAGGGATCTCGTGCAGCCGGTTCAGCGAGGTCAGCGTAGATCTCCGGCTTCGAGGCCCGGTTCCGGCCGGGACGGCCGGTGGTGGGGCGCGAACGTGTCAGACGGCCGGGCGGCCGCAGGTGACGTCCTCACCGGGCAGGACACCGTCGGCCAGGTAGCCGGCGACCTTGGTGTCGACGCAGGCGTTGCCCGCCGCGAGGTAGACCCCGTGGCGGAAGGCGCCGTTCAATGTGATCATGCGGGAGCCGGTCAGCGCGGCCAGGGCCTGACCAACCAGCAGATCGCCTCCCGCCTGAACATCGCCGAGGCCACCGTCAAATCCCACCTGGGCCGCCTCATGGCCAAGCTCAAGCTGTCCAGCCGCGCCCAAGCCGTGGTCATCGCATACGAGACCGGCTTGATCGTCCCTGGAGCCGGAGACCGCACCTGATGCCCGGCAACTCACCGGTTCGGGGCCCCTCAAGTGAGGCACTTCCCTACGGCTTCCCGCCCCCAGGCGCCGGAACCCAACGCGGGGATCACCGACCCGCAGTCACTGCGGGCCGCGGAGACCGTCGCCACCGGCTCACGCGGATATGACGGTGCCGAGAAGGTACAGGGCCTGAACGGTGTCAAAACGGCGGACCGGGCGGGACGCGGTGTGCGCGTCCCGCCCGGTGGTGTTCAGCTCGGCGGTGTTCAGCGCAGCAGGTCGAGGTCCACGGCGGCGGCCATGGCCGCGAAGCCCGCGGCGTTGGGGTGGATGTGGTCGCCCCGGTCGTAGGCGGGCAGGTAGCGCAGCGGGTCCGCGGTGTCGGCCAGCGCGCTCGCGAAGTCCACGACCCCGTCGAACGCGCCGCCGGTGGTGATCCAGGTGTTGACGGCCTGGCGTTCGGCCTCCAACGCCTCGTCGTACCCGGCGCTGCCCTTCAGCGGCGGGAGCGTCCCGCCGATGATCCGCGCGCCCGCCGCGTGCACCCGGTCGGCGATCTGGCGATAGGCGGTGACGAGCCGGCCGGCTGTGGCACGGTTGCGCAGGTCGTTCGTGCCTTCGAGGAGCAGCACGTACCTCAGGCCGTCGCGGGTGAGCACGTCGTGCTCCAGCCGGTTCAGCACGCTCAGGCCGTCCTGTGCGGTGTCGGCCAGCACACGGTTGCCGCCGATGCCCACGTTCACGACGGCGGGGTCGCGTCCGGGGACGGCGGCGAGCCGGGCCGCCAGATGGTCCGGCCAGCGCTCGAACCCGTCGACGGCCGTGCCGGAGCCGTCGGTGATGGAGTCGCCGAGCGCGACCAGCGTCTCGTGCGTGGGACCGTGGGTGACGGCGACCGCGTTGAGGAAGAGCCAGCTCCTCACCGTGGTGGTGAACGAGCCGCCGTCCTCGTCGGCGGTGTGGTCGCCGGTCGTGAGGTAGTTGGTCTGCACGGCGGAGCGGTGCCAGGTGGCCGGCCCGGTGGCGTCCGGCAGGTAGATGCTGACGGCCAGGTCCTGGCCGCTCCTGACCTTCAGCTCCACCGGGTCGCTGGAGACGTCCTGACCGGCGGGGACCGTCACCGAGGGCGCGCCGCCGAAGGCGAGCCGCCTCAGTGTGCCCTCGGCCAGCGCCGGGCCGGAGCTGCGCAGTGCCACGGTGGCGGCGCCGAAGGTCACCGGCCGGTCGCCATGGAGGTTGGAGAGCCGGACGCGCACCTGGTCGCCGTCGCCGCGCATCCGTACGACCATGCGGATGCTCTGGTTCTCGTACGCGGGCGGCACGACGGCGGCGGCCGAGGAGTGCAGGGAGGTGGCCCAGGCGTCGGCCCAGTGCCCGCCGGCCCGCGCGGGAAGCGCGATCGGCGCGGTCAGCGCGACGCCGAGCAACGCGGTGAGCAGGCGCCGGGGGGTCATGAAGGCGTTCTTCACGGGAGCAGAAGGTCGGTGACCAGCGGCAGGTGGTCCGAGGCGTCGGTGCTCACCAGCCAGGCCGAGCGCACGTCGGAGCCCTTGGGCACGAAGACGTAGTCGAAGCGCCACGTGTTCGCCGCCGACAGGCCGGGGCCCACGCCGACCCGTGCCCACACGTCGTCGTACCGGTCGGTGAAGGTCTTGATGCCGGGGAAGGCCGGCACGGCGTTGGTGTCGCCGAGCAGGATGACCGGCTGGGCCGACTGGGCGAGCCGGGCCGTGATGGCGTCGGCCTGCTCCTGCCACTCGGCGTCGCTGGTGTGCTGCATGTGCGAGTTGCCCAGCCGCACCTGCTTGCCCTGGATGTTGACGACGACCTCCAGCAGGCCGCGCGGCTCGCTGCCGGTGTACTGCGGAAGGCGGGTGTTGCTCGATTCGAGGATCGGCCAGCGGGACAGGAACGCGGTGCCGTACTGCCTGCGCGGCCGGCCCGGCTCCAGCGGGTCCAGGTCGTAGTTGGCGCCGTACGCCTGGTGCATGCCGAGCATGCCGGCCAGCTCGCCGGCGGTGTCGAGCCACTCGCTGCGCGCGCGGAAGTGCTTGTCGACCTCTTGGAGGCCGATGACGTCCGGGTCGATGGCCTCGATCATCTCGGCGGTGTGCCGGAGGTCGAAGACGTTGTCGGGACCGGCGCCGTAGTGGATGTTGAAGGTGGCCACGCGGATGACCCCGCGCCGGATCCTGCGCTTCTCCACGGTCGCGGAGGCGGGCATCGCGGCCAGTCCGACGCCGGCCGCCGCCACGGCGCCGGCGCCGAGCAGACCTCTCCTGCTGATGCTCATGATGGGGGGTTCCTTTCCGGGGGTTACTTGAGCGCGCCGGACGTGAGCCCGGCGACGATCCTCTTCTGGAAGACCAGGACGAGGATCACGAGGGGGATCGTGACGACGACCCCTGCGGCCATCTGGGTGCCGAACGGGGTGTCGAAGTCGGAGGCTCCGCCGAACTGGGCCACCCGCACGGTGGCGGTCTGCATGTCCGCCTTGCTGATCATGGTCAGCGCGATCATGAACTCGTTCCAGGTGGCGAAGAAGGCCAGGATGGCCGTGGTGAACACGCCCGGCGCGGCGATCGGCAGGATCACCCGCCGGAACGCGCCCCAGCGGGTGCAGCCGTCGATCGTGGCGGCCTGCTCCAGCTCGTGCGGCATCTGGCGGAAGAACGCGGTGAGCGTCCAGACGGCCAGCGGGAGCGCGAACGACATGCTCGGCACGATCATCGCGTGGTAGGTGTTGATCCAGCCCAGCTCGGTGAAGAGCTTGAGCAGCGGCACGATCAGCAGCGCGCCCGGGAACATCGAGGTGCCCATGATCAGGCCGAGCACGAGGTTCTTGCCACGGAAGGTGAGCCGGGCCAGCGCGTAGGCGCAGCAGATGCCGAGGATCAGCGTCAGCGCGGTGGTGCCGGCCGACACGATCAGGCTGTTGAGCAGTGCCCGGCCGAAGTCGCTGTGCCCGGAGAACACCGCGGTGTAGTTCTCCAGTGACGGCGGCGACGGCCAGGGCGTGGTGGAGAAGATGTCGCCGGTGCGCCGCAGGCTGGAGACGACCATCCAGTAGAACGGCGCCAGACAGTACACCACGACGAGCCCGGCCCCCAAGGCCCTCTTCATGCCGTCCTCTTCCTTGATCGTGCGTCGGCGAGCAGGTCGGCGCCGAGCAGGCGGACGAAGACGAACACCAACACGGCCACGTACGAGATGAGCACGATCCCGTAGGCGGCGGCCGACCCGTATCGGAGCTGGGTGGCCTCGTCCCAGACCAGGGCCGAGAGGGTCTCCACGGACAGCTTGCCCCGGCCGATCATCACGAACGGCAGGTCGAACATGGCCAGCGCGTCGAGGATGCGGAACAGGACCGCCACCACCAGCGCGGGCCTGACCAGCGGTAACGTGATGCGCCAGAACGTCTGCCAGGCCGAGGCGCCGTCCACCTTCGCGGCCTCGTACACCATCGTGGGGATGATCTGCAGCCCGGCGAGCACCAGCAGCCCGACGAACGGCGCGGTCTTCCACGTGTCGGCGATGACGACGGCGAGCTTGGCCTGGACGCCCTCGGTGGTCCACAGGATCTTCTCGCCGATGACGGCGTTGGCCACGCCGTCGGCCTGGAACACCCACCGCCACATCAGGCCGGAGATGGCGGTCGGCACCGCCCAGGGGATGAGGATGCTGGCCCGCACCAGGCCGCGGCCGCGCAGGACGTTGTGCATGACCAGCGCCATCGCGACGCCGAGCACGGTCTCCAGCGAGACGGTGACGACGGTGAAGACCGTGGTGTTGGCCAGGGCGTTGAGGAAGCGCTCGCCGACCAGCTCGGCGTAGTGCGCCAGGCCGACGAACCGTTCGCCCTCGACGACGAAACCGTCGGCGTCCAGGCCCTCGCCCCGGACGTACATCGACTCCCGCGCGGCCGCGACCAGCGGGTACAGGACTACCAGGGCGAGGGCGAGCAGTGTCGGGGAGATCATCAGTGCGGTGAACCACCGCGAGCCGCGCCTCATTGCTTGAGCAGCCCCGACAGTTGCTGCTGCAGCCCGGACAGCGCCTGGTCGACGGCCACCTCGCCGGACAGCGCCGGGTAGACGGCGTTCTGGATCGCCGCGGTCACGTCCCCGTACTTGACGGCGACCGGCCGGGGCTTGGCCGCGACGATGCCGTCCTTCAGGGAAGGCAGGTACGGGTACCGCTTGACGAGCTCCGGGTCGTCGTAGAGTGCCGCGCGGGCGACGGGTGTGCTGTTGACCGTGGCCCAGGTCTTCATCTGCTCGGGCGAGGTGAGGAAGGCCAGGAAGTCCTTGGCGGTCTCCTTGTGCTTGGAGAAGGCGGAGATCGCCAGGTTCGCCCCGCCGAGGGTGCCGCTGCCCGGACCGTCGAGGCCGGGAATGGGGGCGACCCCGACCTTGCCCGCCACGGGGCTGTCGGCGGCGTTGGCGGTGCCGTACAGCGAGGCCCAGCTGCGGGCGAAGAGCACCTTGCCGCTCTGCAGGGCGTTCTTGACCTCGTCCTCCTTGAAGGTGATGCCCTCCTTGGGGATCATGCCGCTCTTGAGTCCGTCGACGAGGAAGGCCAGTCCCGCCTTGGCGGCGTCGGTGTCCAGGTGCGGCACGCCGGACTCGTCGGCCACGGTGCCGCCCGCGGACTGCACGGCCTCGGAGAAGGAGACGGTCAGGCCCTCGTACTTGTCGAGCAGGCCCGCGTAGCAGGACATCTCCTTGTGCTCGGGCAGCACCTCGTCGCAGGTCTCCTTCATCTCGGCCCAGGTCGTGGGGGCCTTGTCGACCAGGTCGCCGCGGTAGTAGAGCAGGCCGGTCCCGGTGAGCCAGGGCATCGCGTACAGCGTGCCCCGGTAGGTGGCGGTCTGCAGGGTGGGGGCGAGGAACTCCTCGGCCTTGAACGTGCCGGCGGCGATGGGGTCCACCCAGCGGTTGGCGGCGAACTCGGCCGTCCAGACGGCGTCCAGCATGATGACGTCCATGGCGTCGGACTTGGTCTGCGCGTTGTTGATCAGGCGCTGCCGCTGGCTGTCGGCGTCCTTGGGCTGGATGTCCAGGGTCACCTGCTGGTCGGGGTGCGCCGCGTTCCAGGCGTCGATCACCTTTCTGGTCGCGGCCTCGTGGCTCTGGGTGTCGACGATGGTGATCGGGCCGCGTCCGTCGGCGGGCGATTCCTCCTCGTCGGCGCCGCACGCGGTGGTCGTGGCGAGTGTCAGCGCGCAGGCGAGCAAGAGGGTCTTCTTCATCGTGGTTCCTTCAGGGTGACGACGGTTCCGGTGAGGCGGGCTTCCTCGGCCGCCCACGCGATCTCGTGGCTGTGCAGGCTTTCCCGGGGGTCGGAGAGGATGGGGGAGGGGTCGTTGCGGGTGAGGGCGTCCAGGAACGCCGTGACCAGGCCCTGGTCGCCGCCGCTGTGACCGTCCGCGGGCGGGTTGGTGTCGATGACCTCGACGTCCCCGGTCACGAAGTCGGTGACGGTGAGCCGGGCGCCGTCCCCTTCGAGGGAGCCGTGTGTGCCGAAGATGCGGGTCTGGCGCGGGGTCTTGGGGGAGAAGGCGGTCATGGTGAACGAGGCGGTCGCGCCGCCGTCGAAGTCGAGGTTGACCACCTGGTGGTCGACCACGTCGTTGTCGCAGGCGTAGACGCACCTGCCGTAGGGGCCCTCGCGCAGTGCGCGCAGCACGCCCGCCTCGGTGGTGTCCTCGCTCAGCACGGTCAGCGGCCAGCGGTCCTGGCTGCCCACGAAGGGCAGGTAGATGCGCTGCGCGTCGTAGGGGCAGGTGTCCGCGACGGCGCAGTCCAGGCAGCGCTCCGCCGCGCCCGCCGGCTGGTTGTCGGCCGTGAAGTGCTTCAACCCGCCGAACGACGACACCCGTGTCACCCGGCGGCCCATCACGTACGTCAGCCAGTCAAGATCGTGGCACGATTTGGCCAGCAGCATGAACGTGGCCTGATCGGTGCGGCGCCAGTTGCCGCGCACATAGGAGTGGGCGTGATGCCACCAGCCGACGGGCTCCAGGTGCTCGATGTTGACGATCTCGCCGAGCCGTCCGCTGTCGAGCACGTCCTTCACCCCGCGGGTGTAGGACGTGTAGCGCATCACGTGACAGACGGCGAACAACACGCCTGCCCGTTCGGCGGCCGCGACGATCCTGCGGCAGTCCTCCAGCCGGATCGCCATCGGCTTCTCCAGCAGGATGTGGTAGCCGAGCTCGGCGAAGCGCACCGCCGGTTCCACATGGCCGGCGTCCAGCGTCGCGATCACCACCGCGTCCGCGAGCCGCGGCTGCTCGGCGAGCTCCCGCCAGTCGCCGAAGCCCACGGCGTCCGGGTGCTCGGCGAGCAGTCCTTCCCGGCGCCGTGGATCGGGCTCGGCCACGGCGGTGAGCCTGGCACGGCCGTCCGCCGTCGCGTATCGCGTGTATCTCGTCCCTCGGTCGCCCGCACCGACCAAGGCCAGCCCAACCTGCCGCATATCCCCAACTCCAATTATGAGAAGACGCGACGTAAAGCTAGAGTTCGCGTAGTCCTACCGTCAAGGGGCCTTATGAGAAGTCTCGGTGTTACCAACGACACCGCCCTGCTGCGCCGTCTCAACACGCGCGCCACCCTGCACGCCCTGCGCCAGGGCGGGCCGCAGACACTGACCCAGCTCGCACGCGCCGCCGGCCTGTCGCGGCAGACGGCTGAGGTGGCGCTGTCCGACCTGACCGAGCGGGGGCTCGCGGAGGAGGCCGCGCCGACCGAAGGCAGGGCCGGGCGGCCCGCCCGCCGCTTCAGGTTCAGGTCCGAGGCCGGTCACGTCGTCGGCCTGGACGTGGGGCCGCGGCGGATTCTCGCCATGCTGGCCGACCTCGACGGCGACGTGATCGAGGAGCGGCGGCTCGACGTGGACGAGCACCTGCCCGCAGCCGAACGCCTCGCGCTGGCCGAGCGGGCCGCCACCGCCTGCGTGGAGGCGGCTGAGCTGGCCCGCGGGGGCGTGTGGGCGGCCACGGCGGGCACCTCGGGCGTCGTGGACCGGTCCGGCCGGGTGTCGGTCTCGCACCTCATCCCCGGCTGGACCGGGCTCGACCTCGGCGGCCTGGTGGGGCGATGGTTCGGCTGCCCGGGGTTCGCGGCCAACGACGCCAACCTCGCGGCCGTCGCCGAGCACTGGCGGGGCAGCGCCCGCCACGTCGAGGACCTCGTCTACGTGTTGTCCGGGTACCGGGCCGGGCACGGCTTGCTGCTCGACGGCCGGTTGCGTACCGGCCGCACCGGGAGCGCCGGCGAGCTGGGCAGGCTGCCGCTGACCGGCTGGGAGGACTCCTCCGTCGTGCTCGCCGAGGCGGGACGGGACGCCGAGGAGGTCTTCCGGGCGGCGCGGGCGGGCGACGAGCGGGCGCTCGCGGTGGTGGACCGGCTCGCGCACGGGCTCGCGCGCGGCGCGTCCGCGCTCGTCCTCGTGGTGGACCCCGAGCTGGTCGTCGTGGGCGGTGGGTTCTCGCGCGCGGGCGAGTTGCTGCTCGGGCGCATGCGGGCGCATCTGGCCCAGATGTGCCTGAACCCTCCCGAGGTCACGCTGTCCACGTTCGGCGAGGAGAGCATCGCGCTCGGCGCGGTGCGCATGGCGTTGGACCACGTCGATCGGGAACGGCTGGGGCTGTGAGCACTGTGACGCGAGTGGCGTAGCGTCATCGACGTGGACGTCGTCACTGTGCTCGACCCGCCGAACACGCTCACCACGGGTGGGCGGAACCTCCGCTGCAGGCAGTAGGACGAGAAGTGACCTTGAGCGTTGCAGTCGACAGCACGATGTTCGCGGCCCTGCATGGCGAACCGACGCCTTACTCATGGCGGGAGCCGAATCCGGCTCCCGTGCCACTACATGCCAACATCGCCTGCTCCGGCGATCGGCGCCGTCCTCTACGCCCTGGCCGCGTGAGTCCTGCGCATCGCCGAGTTCAGAGCCCTCACCACCGCCCTCCGGGGGCGGGTCAGGCCTTGACGGCGAGCCCGCCGTACATCGAGACCATGGAGTCCTCCACGAGCAGCGCCTGGTCGTCGGGCCGCCACCGGTGCACCGGCACCACACCCGGCTCGATGAGCTCGAACCCGGTGAAGAACTCCTCGATCTGCGCTCTGGTGCGGGCCTTGGACATGATGCCGCGCCGGTTGTACTGGGCGACGGCCTCGCTCACCAGCCTGCTCGGCGCGCTGTCGAGCGTGATGGTGGACAGGGCCAGGAAGCTGCCCGGCGGCAGCGGCTTCATCAGGTGCTCGATGATCGAGCGGACGTCGGAGTCGTCGCGGATGAAGTGCACCACGGCGATCAGGCACAGCGCGACGGGACGGGTGAAGTCGAAGGTGTCGCGGACCTCGGCCGAGCCGATGATGGCGTCGGGGTCGTTCAGGTCGGCCTGGATGTAGCGGGTTCTGCCCTCCGGGGTGCTGGTGAGCAGGGCGCGGGCGTGGACGAGGACGAGCGGGTCGTTGTCCACGTAGATGACCCGGGCGGCGGGGTCGGCCTGCTGGGCCACCTCGTGCAGGTTGGGCGAGGTGGGCAGTCCGGTGCCGATGTCGATGAACTGGTCGACGCCGCGCTCGGCCGCCAGATGGCGGGTCACCCTGACCATGAAGTCGCGGTTGGCGCGTACGGACGTCGGCATGTAGGGGGCTATCTTGATGACCTCCTCGGCCGCCGTGCGGTCGGCCGCGAAGTTGTCCTTGCCTCCCAGGAGGTAGTCGTAGACCCGCGCCGAGTGCGGCACGTTCGTCCTGAGATCGACCCCCGTCCGCCTGTCGCCGGTCACCCCCGCACCTCCATGTTGATCATCTGCCATGTGCCCCACGTTAGCGGGATTCAGGGGGCGGGATCCGGCGAATCCCACCTGGAACGACAACATCCTTGGCTCAGCGGGAAGAGGGCTTGCTCTTCTTGCGGGTGTGGCGGTCGGGGACGGGGGAGCGGCCCGCGGAATGGTCGGCGAACGCCTCGGCCGCCTTGGCCGGGGTCGCCGTCGGGCAGCAGCGAGACCAGGCGGCCGTGCTCGCCGGCCATCGCGTGCCGGTCGCCGTCGAAGAGCGTGTCGGCGGTGGCGCGCAGGCTCGGTTCGAGGGTCTCCCACATCCGGGTCAGGAACGGGTTGCCGCCGCCCGGAGGGCAGACCAGTGAGCCGCGTCGGTTGATGAACAGGTGAACGCCTCGGCACTCGCCACGGTCCAGCACCACGGGAGCGTTCATGGCGTGGCCCGCTGCTTCTCGCTCCTGGATCGACTTCGCTCGTGGTGGCGCTATCTCAGCATGATGGCGCCGAACCGGGCATCCGCGGCGTTCACCCCGGTGGGAATCGCATGCACGGACTGCGCAGGGGACGAGAGCCCGGTGGCGTTGCCGGCAAGCACCGCGAGCATGCCTCTGCCGCCGTTCTTGCCGGGCACGCCGACGATCAGCTCGCCCTTGCCGTCAGCCGTGACGTCGATGATGGAGACGGCCTCGCCCATGCGGTCGTCGGCCGCGGACTCCTCGGCGATCGGGTCTGCCGAAGGCGCCGTGTCGGGTGAGCCGATGCCGTCCTGAGTGAGGATCCGGGCAGCGGAGACGTCCGGGCCCGAGGCGGTTCCGGGGATCAGCGCGACGGCCCCCGCGGCCGCCTTGCCCGCGACGGTCGCCCTGGGCAGGCCGATGGCGATCTCGCCGCGTCCGTCGCCGTTGACGTCGCCCACGGTGACGCTGATGTCGGTGGATCCGAGCGTGGTCAGCCAGGACAGGTTGCGAGCCGTGAACCCGGGCTGGTACATGCCGGCGCCGTAGTAGGAGCCGTACCAGACGTGCACTGTGCCGGTACTGGGCGTCACCATGACGACGTCGCGGTAGCCGTCGCCGTTCACGTCGCCGAGGCCGAGCTGGGAGTCCTTCTTGGTGCAGGCGGGCTTGGTCGCCTCGGGGGTGTCGCAGGCCGCCGTGTTGCCCATGAGCATGGGGGTGTGGGCCGGATCGCGCAGACTGTCGATGTACCACAGCTCATGGCTGGTCGAGCCATAGGTGGGGGCGAGCAGAACCATCGCTTCCATGATGTCGTCGCCGTTCACGGTGCCGATCGCCGTCGACTGCAGGAAGGGGCCGCTCGGGGCGTTGAGCGACGTCTTCTCGAAGGCGCCGCCGTTGTACCAGCCTCCGAAGGAGGCGAACCAGCCGGACGCGAACAGTCCCACGACGTCGGTTCGCGAGTCATTGTCGGCGTTGCCGACGGTCAGCCCCTGGAAGTACGCCGAGCTTGGGCTGCCCTGCTGGGTGATGCCGGCCGGTGTCCAGGAGAAGACCTGCCGCTCGCGGAGCCCCACGGTGACCAGGTCGGTCCTGCCGTCGCCGTCGACGTCGCCTGAGGTCAGCCCTTTGCCCCAGCCCTGGCAGACACCCGCTGATTCACCTGAGCAGCCGGTCGTGGGCCGGATGAGCTGTTTGGCGCCGCTGAGGCCGTTCGGGCCGCCGTACAGGACGGCGATCATGCCGCTGTTGTTCGTGCCGAGGTAGCCCGGGTACGTGGGCATGCCGACGGCGACGTCGTTGTAGCCGTCGGCGTTGAAGTCGCTCTTGACGGTGATGGCAGGCGCCGCCGCGGCGGACGCGGCGGGTGTGGTGAGCCCTGCGGTCACTGCGAGCATCGCGGCCGACCAGGCGATCTTGTTCACGCGCATGGGGCGAGGATTGCGCCTGGGACTTGTGGCCGGGTTGAGGCTGACTGGCGACGACCGCCGAGAGTTCGGACGCGCGCGAGCCGCCGGACCTGACCGCAGGCACATGCTTCTCGACGGCCATCTTGGGTTGTCCGGCGAACTTGCCGGTCAGCCGCCTGAGGCCGACGGCCGCCGCCCTGGCCCAGGGGACAGGACGGACCGTCCCAGCACACGTACGGCCGGCGCGGCCGAGGCGGCCCAGCGCGCGGTCGGCAGCGCCGGCCGTTCGTGCGCTTTCATGGCCGCTCACGCTGGGAAGCGGCCCCTTTCCCGGTCTCCCTGCCGCGAGTGAGAGTGCTTTCTCGCACGGGTCACTTCAGCGCGCCCGCCGTCATGCCCGCCTGGATCCGGCCCTGGAGGAGGGCGTAGACGATGAGGATCGGCTGGCCGATGAAGTTGAAGATGCCGACGCTGATGAGCCCCGGCCGGGCCAGCGGCAACATGACCCGGAAGAAGGTGCGCGCCTCGCCGCACCCGTCGAGCTTGGCGGCCTCGGCGACCTCCTCGGGCAGCGTCCGGAAGAAGGCCACCAGGAAGAACATCGAGAACGGCAGGGAGTACGCCGTGTACACGAGGATGAGCCCGGGCAGGGAGTTGCCGAGCCCGAGGTTCTGGACGACGAAGAACAGTGGGACCAGTGCCACGTTGTAGTGAGCGGCATACTCGATCAGAACGGGCCGCAGGTGCCGTTCGTTGGAGATCGGCATGCGGTAGGTGCATTCGGTCCTTACCGTCCGCACCCACCGCTCGGCATGGCAGTTGGTCCGCGGCGTCCGCGGCGGCGTCTTCACCACCGCCACGCCCGCGCCGGCGAAGATATCAGCGAACCTGGTGTCTCGGTCGCGGACGAGGAAGCGGAACGAGCCGATCCGGACACCGAGGTCCATGAGCAGGCTGCGGGCCTGCTGAGCCGTTCAGGCACCGGTCGGGTTGGCGGTCACGCCGAGGACGCGCACGTGCCGGGTGGCGACTTCCATCACGAACAGCAGGTACAAGCGCCTCAAGGAGATCGTGTCGTTTCACTCATACGAAAGCCGAGCCGGACCAGTTCACCGTGCACCCGGCGATACCCTAAGGACGGGTTCTTCCACGCCGGGCGCACCACTAACTCCCGGATCTCCTTGCACGTCTTCGGACGGCCGGACCGGTGCGCATACATCCACCGATCTCGGACCAGGCACCGGTGCCAGGCCGGTAGGAACCGTGCAGGCGCGGCCAGGACCGCCCGACCAGCCCAGTTCGGCTTCGGCCGGGTGACTTGCCTCCGCAGTATCGCCGCTTCATTCCGCAGCACCATGATCTCGACATCCTTGACCGCCTCGCTTCGACCTCGGCAGCGCCGACCAGCCGAACACCCGGAGCGCGATCAGACACAGGAGACGGAGAGACGTCCTATCCGGACCACCGCATCCGGTCGCTCCGCAGGTCAAGCGCACTGCGACGGCTTTTGAAGCGGTACAAGCAGAACGCGGGCTTCTGTCCCACCACCACGCCCTTCATCCTCTTCGGCTACGGCTGTGCACGGTCCTGGGCAACAACGTCGTGGGCCGCTCCGTGGGCCGCCATGCGGTGACCCTGCTGCGCATCGGTCACCTGGCCCGGGCCGGCTCACTGGTGGTGCTCGCCCTCTTCGCCCGCGTCGTCGAAGTCGCCGGAGCGGGCAGGCTGGTCGACAGCGTGCACACGTCCGTCATCACGCTGGACGTCGTCACCGGCAGCGCCATCGGCGACGTGGCCGTCTGCGCCACCGGAGACGCCACCGCCGCCGCCAGGTGGACCGGCGCCGTCCTCACCGTCCTCGCCACCTGCGTCCTGAGCGCGCAGACCCTCGTCCACGAACGCGCCCACCCTCAGCCGGCGCGGGACTGACCCCGCTTGAAGGGTGTCAGACCGGCGGCACGTGGGCGCACCGCGACGCGACCACGGTGCCGTCGACATACGCGGCCGTCGGGCACAGGAACATCTGGGGAGGCGAGGACACCCCGGACCGGAGCGTGACGTAGGCCGGTTCCGTGCCCGACGCCGGTCCCGTGCAGGGGCCGGCGAGGATGTCGATCCCTCCGCGGTAGGGGTTGGGCGACCAGAAGCCCTGGGCGCAGTCGTACACACGCTCCTGGGCCGCGGCCGCCGTCGCGGGCAGGAGCGCTGCCGCGACGAGAGCGAGGAGGAGCGTTCGGACGGGGCGCATGATGATTCCCTTCGGAGTCCTGAGGGTCAGCGGACGAAGCTGCCCGGGCCCACGCCGTATCCGGTGCCGTCGCATGGGTTGCCGGAGAGGTGGTAGCCGTACTGACCAGGGGTGATGCTGCCGAAGAAGCATTCGTAGGAGCCTTCGGCGTGGGCGGCGGGGGTCGCCAGGAGGGGCGCCGCGAGCACTGCGGTGGCGATGACCGAACGTTTGAGCGGACGCACGATGCTCCCTTCGCGGAGACGGTTCCGTTCAAGAAGCTAGGGAGCCCGGCCAGGGGTTGCCCAGAGGCATCTGTCACCGGTTTAAGTGCGCTTCTCCCAGAGCCACGTGTTCGAGCATGCCGACCCGGGCTACTGCTCCGGCCCGGAAGCCAGGACGAACGTGCAGCTCACGACCGTGAACGGGGTATTGAACACCCTTCAGGGTGGCGGCCACCATCTCCTCGACGCTTACGCCGCCGGTTCGTCTGTGCCCCTTGAGGAACGCGGCGATCCGAGCGACCGCAGGCCCTGCGCCGAGGCCGAGCAGGCGAGCGCGCTGCGGCCCAAGCAGTTGAGGTGGGCGTCGCCCAGCGGGGGCCCGCGCCACATCCTCGTCCACAGGTCCAAGAGCAATGAGTTGATCTCAGCCGAAATGATCTCGGGAGGTTGCTTCAGGCAGGTGATCGGCGCGCAGGCTCGGTGATGCGGGGATTTTCAGCTCCGGACGCATCCAGGTGCCGGCAGGCGGCCTCGATGGTGCCGAACAGTTCTTCGGCCATCGGCGCCAGCGCGGTCCGGACCTCACTGGCCCCCTCTCCCGCGAGCAGTCGGTGCCGGAACTCCCCGTCCAGCACCCGGTCAATGGCCGATGCGAGTGCCGCCACCAGGCGCGGGCGTAGCGGATCCCCCTGCGGCGGCATGTCCTCGGCCAAAGTGGCGGCGAGAAGATCCTCTCGCTCCCGGCGCAGCTCCAGTTCCCTGCTGCGCAGTGCAGGGCTGGCGTCCATGGTCCGCTGGTACTCGACGCTCTGCACGAGCAGGCCGGCGACGTGATAGTCGCTGAGCAGCCGTAGGTAGCCGCGGGCCAAGGCCTGTGCGATCGATTCGTCGTCTCGACGGCTCCTGATGGCCGCGCTCGGTGCTGCCACAAAGCTGTCGCGCTCCTGGAAGAAGAGGTCCTCCTTCGTCGGGAAGTGGTTGAAGACCGTCTGGACCGCCATGTCAGCCTCCCTGGCCACGTCAGCGATGGTGACGGCGTCGAATCCCCGCGCGAGAAAGAGCCGCATCGCTGCCTCGCCGATCGCCTGTCGCGTCTGCTGCTTCTTGCGGTCTCGCCGGCTCGTCATCTCGCTCATGGGCCAAGCGTACGAGCCCTTGCGGCGGCCGATACATAAATAGTGTGACTCTATTCATGTATAGACACTGTCGATGTAGTCACTACACTTATGGAACGTCTCCAATCACCGTGAGAGGTAAGCGTGACGACATCGAAGCGACACTGGGCCCTGCCGCGCGTACTCATCGCCCTGGTGGCGGTCGAGACCGCCCTGGGAGCGCTCCTGTTCGACCTGGTCCTCCATGACACGGCCCACGAGCACATGTACAACCCGGCCTGGCCTCCGCACGCCAAGTTCCACGACGCGCAGTACATCGTCACGTCGCTGGCTCTCGGCCTGCTCGCCCTGCTCCTGCTGGTCCGCCGCCATGGGGACACGCACTCCCGCCTGCTGTGGGCGGCAGGCATCGTGGCCGTACCGTGGGCCGGCATGTTCCCCGCGCTGCTGTTCCCCGGCACCGCCACGTACGACCCGGAATTCAAGGACGAAACCCAGTTCGTTCTCGGCTTGCACGGCCAGTTGTTCATGGCCGCCGTCACTTGCGTGATCCTCGCCATCGCGGTGCTCCTCGCCGTGACGCGCCGCCGTCAGGTCACGTCGTGAGGCTGTTCGTCTTCGGTGCGAGCGGTGGCCTGGGCGCGCAGGTGCTCGACCAGGCCCTGGCCTCCGGCCACCGCGTCACCGCCGTTGCCCGCACCCCCGAATCGATCCCCGGCCATGCCCGCCTGACGATCCTGCCCGGCGATGTGCTGGAACCCCATGGCTGGCGCCGGGTGCTCGCGGGCCACGACGCGGTGCTGTCGTGCCTCGGAAGCGCTGATCGACGTCCCACGACCGTCTACTCGCAAGGTATGACCGGCATCATCGCGGCCATGCGGGACAGCGGAGTGCGCCGACTGACCTGCGTCACCTCAGCCAGTCTCAGCCTGCCCCCGACCGCACCGCTGAGCCGGCGACTGCTGATCGGCGGTGTGGTCCGGCCGCTGTACCGCCACGTCTACACCGACATGACCAAGATGGAGGACGTCGTCACCACCAGTGACCTGGACTGGACCATCGTCCGACCGCCGAAGCTGACCGACGGCGAGCTCACCCGCCAGTACCGGACGGCCGCCAACCAGCACCTGCCGCGCCCGCGTACCCTGTCGCGTGCCGATCTCGCGCACTACATGCTCAACCATCTCGACGATCAGGCGAGCCGACGGTCCATCATCGAGATATCCCGGTGATCGTGCGTTGTTGTCGGCGCAGATGTTGTCGTCGAGGTCCGGCAGGCCTTTCCCGCGAACGTCGCCGATCATGGGGATGGTGCTCGCCTCATCGCCGCCAGTACGCGGGTGGAGGCCTCGATGGCAGCCTGGCTGTCGACAAGGAGAGGCAACGCTTGCGACGCCTCGTCGCTCCGGTCCCGACGACGGTGATCAGCCGGACTGTGCGAGCAGATGGACGATACCGGCCGGGTTCTTGATCCAATGGGTTCTGGAATCGAGGTTCTCCAGGGGTTCCAGCTCATCACAGGGGTGGATGCCGATGTCGGCCAGCTTGCCCGTCGCCGCGTCCAGGTCATCGGTGTGGAGCTGCAGCCACAGGTCGGGCCGGCTGTAGTTGTCCACGCAGTCGAGCCACAGCGTGTTGGGCCCGAACCGCACCGAATGAGTTCTCGAGACGGTCGGTGCATACGAGACGTCATCCTCTTTGACCTCGAAGCCCAGGGTGTCTCGATAGAAGGCCACGGTGGCCTCGTACTGCGCCTTGGGGATCTTCATGGCGATGTTCAGGCCGGCGGTGAATTCAGGCTTGTCCATGGTTGCTCGACTCCTTCGTGTCGGTGGCGTCCAGTGCGTGTTCCAGCGCGGTCAGGCGGTCGTCCCACCTGTTGGCGAGCAGTGCCCGCTTCGGCGAGCCGGCCGAGGTGCCTGGCTACCGCCTGACGGCTGACCGGCAACCGTCGCGCCAGATCAGTGACGGTGGCCGGCCCGGTGCGGGAGAGCTCCTCCAGCAGCGCCCGCCGCGTCGGGTCGGTGAGCGCCGCGAACACCGCGACGGCCTGCCCTTCCGCATCAGGCGGCCGCATCGAGGTAGGTCTTCAGGTCGACGAGTTCTGCGTCCCATCCCTGGCTGTTGGCCTTATGGGCGGACCAGGCGACGTCGTCGGCGGCTTGGGCGAATCCGCTATCCACGAGACGCAGCCGGGTGCCGTCCGGCACTTGCTCCAGCGTGAACTCCACAAGCGTCTGCAGTTCATGGTTCGCCGGCAGGCCCTCGATCCCCCACCTGAACGCGAAACGGCGGGGTGGCTCGACCGCCGTGATCGTGGCGACAGATTCCTGGCCGAGGTCCTCCCAGCGGAAGTACGCTCGCCCGCCGGGCCGCAGATCTACCTCGGCCACCGAACCGAACCACCGCGAGAGGCCTTCGGCGGTGATCAGGGCGGCCCACACCCGCTCAATGGGATGCCTCAGCACCACTTCGCGTTCGATCGTGTCCGGGACCATGCCCACCCTCCTGTCGCAACCTTTGTGTTGCCATCAATATAGCAACATAAAGGTTGCGACAGGCGCCCGCCAGCCCCAGACTTCCGCATGATCAGGGCGCCGGTTCTCCCGCTCACCAGATCCGCAACGGTGGCGTGCGCACCCTCGCCGGAACCCTTCCCCCGCCACTGCGAGAAACCCGTCGCCCCGAGAACGCGACAGCCGCAGGCGGCGGGAGCCGGTTGGCCGGGGCGGCGCCCCCTTGAACCGGCTCCCGCCTGCAGGCTCTGCTCACTCGGCAGGCCGAGTCGGGCCGGGGTGAGAGAGGCGGCGCATCGTGTCAGTCCTGGCCGAAGTTTCCCGGATGCGCGCTGTCACGATACCGGCGCAGCCCCGTCTGGCTGCGGATGGAACGGCGCGAGATCGTCCCCCGTCCGCGCCGACGGCGCAGGGACGCGCGGCGGGCATCGAGGTGGAGAAGGCAGCCTTGAGGTCGAACGCGTCGGCCGGTGAGTCGTTCGATGGGCGACAATGCCGGATGTGATTGTGGACAAGGCGATCTACTGCGACGGCGTACGCCACACCATCCACGGCGACATCAGCGACGCCTTCAGTGATGCCAGGACCCGGGGCGACTGCTTCCTGTGGATCGGCTTGCACGAGCCCAGCCAGGAGGAGTTCGACCTGATCACCAGCGAGGTGAAGCTGCACCCGCTGGCGGTGGAGGACGCCATCCACGCCCATCAGCGGCCCAAACTCGAACGTTACGGCGACACCCTGTTCGTGGTGCTCAAGACGCTGCTGTACGTGGAGGACGGCTCCGACATCGAGGTCGGCGAGATCAACCTGTTCGTCGGCGCGGACTTCGTCATCAGTGTCCGGCATGGGCAGGCCAACCCGCTGACAGGGGTGCGCAGGCGGATCGAGGACGATCCCGAGCTGCTGGCCGCAGGGCCGGCCGGGGTGCTGTACGCGATCTGCGACCAGATCGTCGACACCTACTCGGAGATCTCCCACGAGGTCGAGCACGACTTGATCGTGCTGGAGCGGCGGGTCTTCAGCGGCGAGCAGGCCGACGTGACCGAGGACATCTACTCGCTCAAGCGTGAGGTGCTGGAGTTCCGGGCCGCTCAAGATCCCCTCATCCCCGTCCTTGAGGAGATCGTCAAGGGACGGGTGGAGTTGTGCAACGTGGCCCGCGACCAGTTCCGCGACGTCCTCGATCATCTGCTGCGGGTGGACGCGGCCGTCGACGAGCACAACGAACTGCTCACCAACGCCCTGAACGCCCACCTGGCCCTCGTCGGCCGCGAGCAGAGCGCGGCGGCCATGCAGCAGAACGCGGACATGCGCAAGATCTCCTCGTGGGCGGCGCTCATCGCCGTCCCCACCATGATCGCCGGGGTCTATGGCATGAACTTCGACCACATGCCCGAACTGCACTGGCTGCTCGGTTACCCGCTGAGCTTGTGCGTCATGGTCATCGCCGTGATCATCGTGTACCGGCTGCTGCGCAGGAGCGGATGGTTGTGAACGACTCCGCCGGGTGGAGCGACGGCTGCCGATGAGATGATCCTCAGTGGAAGCAAGGGGCCTTCGACGCGCCGTCCGCTACCTCCGACATGCCGATGGCCCCAGACGAGCGCACATGTGCCCCGGCTGCAATCTTCGGTGGGCGGGACGGTCCCGGCCGGTAGCCGGCGACGGTCTCCACGGTGAGGGTTGGCAGGCTCGTCGCCATGGGCGCGAAACCCTCGATCGGGCCGTTGCCCGCCGCAACAGCGTCCAGTGGTCCGGTGGCGGCGCCGGTGGTGGCGGCTTTCACGGGTGGGTGACAGACTGAAAAATATGGGTCAAACTACTATTTGTGCCATTGACCCGAAACGGTCTGCGTGTGGATCGGGTCGGTTTGGCGTGGCTTCATCCCATCGCTCCTACGGGCGCTGCCTTTCATCGACAGCACACCGCAGGGCGGCGGGCGACCCCTCGTGGCTCGATCTCCGAAAGGACGTCATGTCATGTTCGCTCAGGTTGTCTCCACGGAGGCGGAAAGCGACAAGCTCGCCGGTCTCCTCACGTTCTGCGAGGAGCAGCTCCCAAGCTTCCGCGAAGTTCCCGGTTTCAAGGGTTTCTACCTGCTTGCCGACCGCCAGAGCGGCAAGGTCCTGACCATCTCCCTGTGGGACAGCGACGACGACCTGCGCAGGAACAACGAAGGCCGAGGCGCCCAGGCGCGTCAGGAGGCGAGTGCGGAGCTGGGCGTCACCCCTCCTCCGGTCGCCGTCTACGAGGTCGTGCTGCAAGCATGACCCACAGCGGAGCGGCCCTGTCGGCCTGCGAACAGAGATCGGCACAATGAGCCCACCGACTCATCCCTCCCCGGGCCTGCGGGAACGCAAGAGGATCAAGCTGCGCCGCGCCATCCAGACCGCGGCGCTGCGCCTCTTCGAGAGCCAGGGCTACGAGAACACCACCGTTGAGCAGATCGCCGAGGCCGCCGAGACCTCCACCACCACCTTCTACCGCTACTTTCCCACCAAGGAGGACGTCGTCCTCGACAACGACGCCTCCCCCCTCTTCGAGACCACCACCGCTGAGCGACCCGCGGGCGAGCCCCTGACGGCGACGGTCCGCGCCGCCATGGGCGCGGTCGTGGCGGCGGTCGAAGCCGACCGCGACCTCACTCTCGCCCGCATGCGGCTCGTCGCGACCGTCCCGGCCCTCGAAGCTCGTTACGCCGGCGAAGAGCGCAGGACCATCGAGCTCCTGACCGCCCTGCTCGCCGGCCGCACCGGGCGCCCGGCCGACGACTACCAGCTCGAACTCATCGCTTTCGTCCTCGCGGGGGTCCTGTTCACCGCCTCCCGCAGATGGGTGGCCGACCAGGGCGCCACCCCGCTCGCCGCCCTGGTCGACCAGGCCCTCACTACCGTCGAACCGCTACTGGCCACACTTGAGGACCCGACCCGGACACTGCCCTGACCGGCCGGGCGGGGTGGGGCTGAGCACGTCGACCGCACGCCACGGGCAGACGGCGAATCCGCGCGGCGGCAGCACCGGGATCGGCAGCGCCTTGTGGTCATCTCCCACATCTCGTTGCGGGGGAGGGGGCGCGGGTCAGATACACGGTGGCCGCAGCTCACAGCATGAAATCGGGTTTTCCCTGAGTCGGTTCAAAGGGTGGAAGGGGACAGTGCCGGCATCGCCTCCTCGGTGGAGGCGTAAATCCGTGGTGTGGGAGGCGTGTGCCGTACTACAGTCGGGCACGCCTTCACCCTCGCGGCTGCTGAACCACGAGGCCCACGGCGGCGGCTCCGGTCCGTCGCCTTCTTCGGCGCGCTTTCGACCGCGCCCGCCCTTAGATCGCGTTTCAGCAGCCCGAAGGACTTCACCATCATGCGCACCCGTCAGGACCGCCGTCTCGTGCGCCGCGACGAGCAGTGGCTCACCCTCCCGAACCCCTGGGACGTCCCCGTCGACATCTGTGCCGACGAGCGTGTGCCTCTCGAACCGGCCGCCGTCGACGAAGTGCTGTCCGTCCTGGAGACCGCCGACACCCTCGACCGCCTCGCCGAGGCCGTACCCGGCCACGACGGTCCGCTGCCCCGCCTGGTCCGCCTCGTCCTCACCCCTGACTTCCACAAGGGGGCGGGCATCCCGATCGGCACGGTCATCGAGACCGAGGGCGCGCTGCTCCCGCAGGCGGTCGGCAACGACGTCAACTGCGGCATGCGGCTGGAGGTCACCTCACTCACCGTGGAGCAGGTACGGCCGCGCCTGGACGCCCTGGAACGGCGGCTGCGGCACTTGTTCTTCGAGGGCGGCCGCCGCATCGCCCTCACGCCCGCCCAGCGGGAGGCGCTCCTGCGCGACGGGCTCCCGGGGCTCATGCTCACCGGCGACGCCCCCTGGCAAGGCCACCAGCCGACCGACACCGAGGACTGCCTGGACCGCATGCACGCCCCGGCGCACCCGACCGGCACCGCCGAGGCGTTCGCCGACTGGATCACCAGCGCGGGCGGCACCGAGGCCGCCAGCCACGACAGCCTCATCGGCAGCATCGGCGGCGGCAACCACTTCGCCGAACTGCAGTACGTGGCACGGATCCACGATCCCGCCGCCGCGTACGCGTGGGGTCTGACGGCGGGCGCGGTCGTCCTGATGGTGCACAGCGGCTCACTGGCGCTGGGACACCAGGCCAACGCCACAGCGCTGGACCGGCTGCGCCGGACCTGGCCGCCGGGGTTGTCGCGACCCCGCAACCAGATCCTGCCGTTCCTGCTGAACGGGCGCACGGCCGCCGCCCGGCGCCGCTACCTGGACGCCTTCGGCAACGCCGCCAACTTCGCCTCAGGCAATCGGTTCTTCCTCGCCCTCACCATGCGGGCCGGACTCGCCGCCGAATGCGGTCGGATGACGGCGCGCCTGCTCTACGACGCGCCGCACAACCTGTTCTGGCAGGACGGGGACCGCGTCGTCCACCGCAAGGGCGCGACGCCGGCGGGTGGTCACGAGCAGATGAACGGCGGCCCGTACGCGATGTGGGGTGAGCCCGTGATCGTGCCCGGGTCGATGGGAGCGTCCAGCTACCTGTTGCGGGGCCACGGCAACGCCCGCACGTTGGCCAGCGCCTGCCACGGCGCCGGACGGCGGGTCCCGCGCGGCGCCACCGCACGGGCCGGCGACCGCGACCTCGACGCGTTCCTGCGGGAGTTCCGCGTGGTCACGCCGCTGGACCACCGCGATCCGACCGTGGCGCGCCGCGCGGACGTGATGGCGGCCTGGCGGCGCGACCTCAAGCAGGAAGCTCCGTGGGCGTACAAGGACATCGGGCCCGTGGTGTCGAGCCTGCACGCGGGAGGCGTGGCGGACCCGGTGGCCGAGCTGCGCCCGCTCCTCACCGTCAAGGGCTGACCGCCTTCCCGAACCAAGGGCCGGGTGCCGGAGGCTCTCAGCCGATCAGGTTGTAGGCGGCGGCCACACTCAGATAGGCGAGCGCGGCCAGGACCACGACGGTGCAGTGAACCCGCCCGGCCAGGGTCCACCAGCCCTTGACCCAGGCCAGCCCGGCGGTGACCAGCGTCACGCCGGCCCCGGCCGCGGCCAGGACGGGCAGCGTGGTGATGGTCGTGAACAACGGGCTGCCGCCCAGGAAGAACTCGGCCTGGTTGGCGTCGAAGTCCGCGAACATCGCCACGAGGGATCCGGCGGAGGCCGTGACGAGCACCGCCGTGATCCACGCGGGCAGCCCGGCCAGGCGTGGCCCGCGAACCGGCCGCCGGCGCGCCGCCCGCCCGACTCCGGCGGCAGCCCCGGAGGCACCTGCGGGTGCGGATCCGTCACTGGACCCGCCGGGCCTGCGGCGGCGCCGCGCGAGGCGTACGGCATGCGCGAGGGGTCCGCCCACAGCCGACAGCAGCAGCACGGTCAGGCTCACGCCGAGCACGCCGAGATGCACCGTGGGCGACTGGTACCAGGCCAGGCGCTCCAGCGGCCCCGCCGGGTTCTCCGTGGCCAGCAGGCCGTCGGGGCGGAACCGGATCGTGCGGTAGCCGTTCTTCTCGCGGAACAGGGCGGGGGCGATCTGCGTCCACTGGCGGCTCTCGGTGGGGCCGAGCGCGACCGCGCCGGTGGTGGTCAGGAGGCCGTCGCCGCCCGCGCTGACCGTCACGGTGCTGGTGAGCGAGCTGAGCTTGCCCAGGTCGGTCATGTCGGCGGCCAGGGCCGTACGGTAGGTGCCGGTGTACTGGGCGACGTCGGGCAGCGGGCCCGGCGTGCCGTCCGCCGGGGCGGGGGCCGGGGCGAAGCGGTCGGCGAAGGCGTTGACCAGGGACCAGGCGGAGTCGGGGCCGCCCTTGCCGATGCCGTTGTAGGAGGCGTAGACGCCGATGCCCCGGTCGGGGATCAGCGCCATGATCGCGAAGTAGCCGGGAATGTTGCCCCGGTGCACCAGCAGGCGCCGGCCGTTCCTGGTGTACTCCTGGAAGCCGTACCCCATGCCGGCGGTGCCCTCGGCGTTGCCGAAGTGGCGGCTCTGCATGAGTCGCACGCTGTCCGGCCTGAGTATCCTCCCGCCGCCGGTCAGCTGGGCCAGCATGAACGCGGCCATGTCGGTGGCGGTGGAGCGGAAGCCGGCTCCGTGCGGCGGCATGTGTCCGTATTTGGCCCCTTCGGCCCGGACCTGGTGGCCGTCCTGGAGACGGTAACCGGGGGCCAGCGCCTGGGCGACGGGGCCGGGCTCGGGCTGGGCCATGCTGGAGCGCGTCATGCCGAGCGGGCGGAAGATGTTCTCCTGCACGTACTGCTGGAAGGGCAGGCCCGAGCGCACCTCGACCAGGTAGCCGGCCAGGCCCATCCCGTAGTTGGAGTAGACGGCCCTGGTGCCGGGCGGGCGGATCCGGGGCGGCTGGTGGTCGGCGAGGTGGGCGCCGAGCGGGTGCACGTCACGGGCGGTGGCCGCGCCGGTGCCGAAGTCACCGCCGGCGAACCCGGCGGTGTGGGTCAGCAGGTTCGCCATGGTGACCGGCCGGCCCGGGTAGGCGTCGTCGATCTTGAACGTGGTGAGGTACTGGTTGACGTCGGCGTTCAGGTCGATCCGGCCCCGTTCGACGAGCTGCATGACGGCGGTGGCCGTGATCAGCTTGGCCACCGACGCGGGGGCGAAGACGGTCCGCTCGGCGTCCACGGGACGGCCGGTCTCCACCTCGGCGACGCCGTACCCCTGGGCGAAGACCTGACGGCCGCCCGCCACGACGGCGATCGCCGCCCCCGGGATGTGGTGCTCCTTGAGCTGGCGGGGCACGTAGGCGTCGGCGAACTCCCGTACCGACCGTGCCGGATCGGCCGCCGTCGCGGCGGCGGGGGCGCTCACTGCGAGCAGCGGCGCGGCGACCGCCAGCGAGCACATGAGGGCACGCCAGCGGGACGATTTGCGTTCGAGCAGCATGAGCTGCTCTCCTTTCTGTGGGAGCACGTACGCGTCAAAGGCACGCCGTCACGGCGTGGTCGTGCGGTTCCGCCGTCCGGGGGTGAGTTGCCGCTCGCCCCCGGACCTGTGTCACAGGCTCGTCAGTCGACGCTGAGCAGGATCCTCTCCATCGCCGCGACCTTCTCCGTCAGCTCGCCCAGCCTGGCCTGCACCTCACCCTGCCGCTGCACGGCCTGCTCGGCCAGTTCGCGATATCTGGCCATCTCGGCCGTCAGCACGTCGGTGCGGTGCCGTTCGAACCGGAAGTAGAACGCCATGCAGGCCGTGATCGCGCCGAACAGAATCAGCACGACCACGATGGGGATCACGATGGAACCGATGTCGATCACTGCGGGGTCTCCTGCACCTGATGGGGTCCTTCCTCGTCGTCCGCGCGCAGAGCCGCGAGGACGGTGTCGATCGTCAGGCTGAGCTCGAAGGGCAGCAGCTCGATGTACTTCATCGCCTTGCCGTCGGCCGACAGCTCCAGCCGCCCTTCGATCAGCCCCGCCTTCTCCAGCCGCTCCAGATGCATGTAGAGCAGCGCACGGGACACCTTGATCCGGCGGGCCAGCTCGCTGACGTGGACCCGGCCGCCGGCGAGCTCGGCGAGGATCTGCAACCTGAGTGGATGCCCGACCGCGCCGAGCAGGCGGAGCAACTCTTCGCTGGTCGGCATGTCGTCCTTGGGGAGCGTCTGTCTTGCACCTGTTAGTTCAGTCTTACAGGTGCAAGTGTACGCGTCAAACCGGCTCCACCCCCACTACCGCGACGGAGGCAAAGGCGGCCCGGGACGCGGTGCTCGCGGTCGGACTGTCCTGCTCCATCGCCACCGCCCTGCTCTGCCGGCCGAACGCTTGCGGGCGTCTGTCACTGCTGAACAGGCAGCAGGTTCGTCCCGGTCGCCCTTCGCGGTTCGACGGCGGCGACGGCTCCTCCGGTGGTGGCAGCGCTTTCGGGAGTCGTGTGCAGCCCTGGCGCGGATCGGTCAGCCGAACCGCAGGACGAACCGCCCGCGTGCGCCGCGCCGTTCGAGCGAGCGATGCGCGTCGGCGGCTCGGGAGGCCGGCAGCTCGCCGGCCACGCGGACGGTGAGCCGCCCTTCACCGGCGAGTTCGGCGAGCCGGTCGAGCTCGGCCGCGGCCTCGACGTAGTCGCGGACGAAGATCGGGACGACGCGGACCCGGCCGGTCCCGTCGCCCTGGTAGCCGCGGACGGTGACGACGGTGCCGCCGTCCTTGACGGCAGGGAGCACGACGGCCTCCAGCACGGCGGCGTCGACGAGCCCGTCGACGCCGCCCGGGTGGTGGCGGCGGACCATCGCGGCGAAGTCGTCCCCCCGCGGCACGACTTCGTCGGCTCCGCACTCGCGGACGAAGGTCTCGTCCTGCTGGGCGGCGTCGGCGAGGACGACGAGCCCGGCCTGCTTGGCGAGCTGGACGAAGTATCCGCCGACGGTGCCGGCTGCGCCGGTGACGGCGACCGTCGCGCCGGCCGGGAGCGCCAGCGTGTCGAGTGCGAGCCGGGCGGTGAGCCCGTTCATCGGGATGGTGGCGGCCTGAACGTCCGAGAGCCCGGCCGGGATCTTCGCGACCGAGCGTGCCGACATGACCAGATCTGCCCGGTAGCCGCCGTGCTCGCCCGAGGGCACCACGATGGCCATGACGGCGTCCCCGGTCGTGAACGGGCGGTCGACGGCGGGGCCGATCTCGGTGATCACGCCGGCGACCTCCATGCCCGGCACCCGCACCGCGTCCGCCTCATCCTGCCGCGGACGAGAACGGATCATCGCGTCGGCCGGGTTCACCGTGGCGCTGGTGACCCGGATCCTGACCTGACCGGGACCGATCGGTTCGGCCGCCAGATCGAGCTCGCCGAGAGCGTCCGGTCCGCCTGGCCGCGTCACTCCGATTGCTTGAACCATGGTCGTTCGTCCTCCTTGTTCGTTGCCGCCTGGGTGGTGATGGGCAGGGCCGACCGTGGTCGACCCGCTTCGGCTACGGCGATGTGGGGACGTGCAGGCCCTCCAGCAGCAGGTTGCACACCTCGTCGAGTTCGGCGCCGACGCCGGGGTGCTGCCATTCGGCCGCGTGGGCGAGGTGGTGGAACTTGGCGGTGGCGTTGAAGACCACGTGGGCGGTGGCCTCCGCGTCGTCGGTGCGGAGGCTGCCGTCGGCGGCGCCGTCGGCGATGATGGCCGTCAGCTGGCCCAGGAGGTCGGCGACGTGGTCGGTGGCGACGCTGCTGTGCGCGGCCGCGAGGATTCCATAGGCGGCGAACAGCTCGGGGTCCTCGCGAATCTTGGCCTGCTTCACGGCCAGGACGGCGTGCAGCCAGGTACGCAGTCGCTGCACCGGCGGGACCGCGCTGTCGGCGGCGATGACGGCGAGGGCGTCGCGGTTGCGGTCGAGCCAGCGCCGGGTCACGGCCTCGCGCAGCGCCTGCTTGGAGGGGAAGTGCTTGTAGACGGCGGCGTGGCTGACCCCGAGTGCGCGGGCGACGTCGACGACCGTTGCCTTGTCCGGTCCGTGGCGGCGCAGGATCTGCTCGGTGGCCGCCAGGATGGCGTTCGCATCCAGCGGGGTTCGGGCCGGCATCAGTGCCTGCCGCCCGTTCGCTCGCTGTCCAGGAGCGCGAGCAGGGCGGGGGCGTAGCGTTCTCCCGCGACCGCCCCACGGGGGACGGCCTGCTCGATCGCGTCCAGGTCGTCCTCGGTCAGCCGCAGGCCGGCGGCGTCCACCGCCTCGGTGACGCTGTGCGGTCGGCTGGCCCCGACCAGCGCGACGATGTCCTGGTGCACGCGACCCTGCGCCAGCACCCACGCGATCGCGAGCTGGGCGACCGTGGCGCTGCGGGAGGTGGCGACCTCCCGCAGCCGCTCGACCAACGCGAGGTTGGTCTCGATGTTGCCGGCGGCGAAGCGGGGCAGGTGCCCGTGATGCCGTGCGTCGCCGGCCGACGGCCGCCATGTCCCGGTCAGCATCCCTTGGGCGAGCACCCCGTAGGCGGTGACGCCGATGCCCAGCTCGCGGCAGGTGGGCAGGATCTCATCTTCGACGCCGCGGCTGAACAGTGAGTACTCGATCTGGACGTCGGTGATCGGGTGCACGGCGTGGGCGCGGCGGATCGTCTCGGCGCCGACCTCCGACAGCCCGATGCCGCGGACGCTGCCGTCCACACCGAACAACGCGCCGAACTTCACGCTCACCACGGCGCGGTCGCGATCGGCGGGTCGCAGCGCCTGCCCGATGAGCGTCTCGTTGTGCCCCATCCCGTAGTGGTCGGCCGTGTCGATGAACGTGATCCCGGCGTCGAGCGCGTTGCGAAGCGTGGCGATGCTCTGCTCGTCGGCGCTGCGTCCGTACGCGCCGGACATGCCTGCACAACCGAGCCCGACCGCCCCCACACAGATGTCGGCGGCGAATGTCCTCTGCTCCATACGAGAGACGCTAAGCGGGTTGGTAACAGATGTCAAAACTTGTAACTTGCTACCTCGGCTTTACGGGTCCAGAGTGTGACGGCCTCTTCGAGTTCCTGGTGCGGCAGCCGGTCGGCGCGGTCGTCGTGGGTTTCTCCAGAGCCGCGCAAGGGAGCAACCCAGGCATCCCTGACAACCGACGCGCGTGGGCCGGGTCACCGGTCAGTGAAAGGCCATGTGATACACGTACGGGACCGCCCCCTGGTCGAAGCGGACGAAGAACACGTCGACCCGGCCCGCCCCCCAGGACGCGGCGGCTGGGGCGCGCTTCTCGTCGAGGGGCCCGGTGGCGGTGTGGTCCAGCGGTTCGGCAGGACGGTCCCAGCCGTGGCCGCCGGTGTTCCATCGCCGATCGACCAGGCGCCCTCCGGAGTTGTAGAACACGTGGAGCGACCCGAACCGGTCGGCGACCGCTGCCGGGTCGCAGGTGAGAGAGTCGCCCAGGTCCTCCTCCGCGCCCCGGGCTCCGGCGTCCAGCCACTGGTGCATGAGATGGTTCGCGGGGGATCGGTAGAAGACGTCCAGCCGTCCTTCGCCCCAGGATGCGGCCGTGGGCCGCCCCTGCACGGTCCCGCCCCAGTCCTCCTCGCCGGACCAGGCGCCGCCGCTCCAGTGGCGGTGCAGGAGGCGGCTGCCTCCGCTCGCGGTGGTGTAGAACACGTGCAACTGGTCCGACGCGGGCCACCCCACGGCGCAGAGCCCGTTGATCGTCCCCCAGCCCAGGTTCTCGGGCGCCGTCCACGACTGCCCGTCCCACCAGCGATGCCAGGGGCCCGTCCCCGGGTGCGCGTAGAGGAAGTCCAGATGCCCCGGACCCAGCGAGCTGAGGGCCATCGAGCCGATGGCGGAGGGGTCACCGCTCCCGTCACCCGGTCCCGCCGGTCCCGGCTGGGACTCGAACGCCGCCCCGGTCCAGGCCACCCTGGCGATCTTCTTGAAGTCCGAGAACGAGCTCCATGCCGCGTCGATGCGGTTCGGCCCCCATGAGACGGCGGTCATCGCCGGTATCGGGACACCGTGGCTCATGGCGATCCCGCGCCGTTCCGACCAGCCCGGCAGGTGCGGCATCGGAGCTGGGGCCGGGACGACCGTCGCCGTCGCCCGTACGTCCGTGAAGGCCCCGTGCGGGGCGATGGTCCGCAGCATGTACGTGTAGTCGCCCGGCCCGCCCACGTGGTCGGTGAACCGTCCCGGGTCGGAGGCCCCAGGCGAGCTGAACAACCTCACTTCCGGCCCCAGCCGGACCACGAACAGCTCCCTCACGGCCGCCGCGTCGACGCGGTCCCACGTCAGTTCGACGGCCCCGCCGATGTTCCCGACCGCGCGGAAATGGCCGGCGGGCGGCGGTGGCGGCTCCACCGGAGCGGTCGCCGAGGGCAGGGTACGTGCCTGGAAGCTGTTGGCCGCGATCACTCCTCCCGGGTACACGCACGCCACGATGAACGTCATCTGACGGTCGCTGGGCAGGTTCGTCCAGGTGTACCGGCCGCCCCACCCGCCGACCGAGGGATCGGCCGTGAACAGGGCGAGGTCGACGTCGATCGTGACCCGCAGGTCGAACGGGTTCACCCAGACGCGGTAGCCCAGCGGTGTGTCGCCGTTGGGCACCCAGGTGCTGACGACGCTGGTCGCGTTGCTCGACCACGGGCCGAATGTCGGGGCCACCTGAACCATGACCGTGCTCCCCTCTGTCGGACGACCGGACCTACGGCAGGTGGGGCATCGGGGCGGGAGCCGCCAGGTCCGGGATGAGGCTGCGGACCTTGTTGCGTGCGCTCTCGGCCGTGCCGTTGGAGCTGTTGGCGATGACGGCGAGGAAGCACTCGTCGTCCCCCTCGGGGACGATCACGATCGTCACGTTCACCTGGTCGTTGCCGCCCAGGACGAAGTACTCGTCGCCGGCCGGGTCGCTCCAGACCTCGTATCCGGCCGTGCCCAGCGCGGTCATCGCCTGTGCCCGCGCGGCGGCCCGCGTGTAGTGGCGGCGCATCGTGCCCCAATGCGTGTCCATGGATTCTCCTGCCCGACAGTCGTTGATCTTCTGGAGTCGTTCCAGGACCAGCCTCCGCCGCCGGACGCCGCCCGGCATGAGTAACGCCTACTCATTCGGGTGGCGCCGACGCCGTGGGTACCCCGGCGACAGGCTCACCAGGGTGGACGGGAATCCACCGTCAAACAGTCACCGCGCTGTCCGAGGCCGCCCGCCGGCCCCGGACGGCTCGGGGCCATGGTCGTACCAGGACAGACCTTGGCGGCGATCATGTTCATCTCCCCGCAGGACGGCCGGCCCCACTGCGCGTCGGGTGGGCTCTCGGAGGTACTGATCTTCATGGCTGCCGATCCGGTCCGCGTGAGGTCAGGTTCGTCAGCAGCGAGGTGGAGTCGGCGGGTTCGACGGCGGTCCCCGATCGTGGCGAAGTGGTTCACGGGGTGGTGATGGTCGGTGGGTCCGGGGCGTCGGACAGGGGCAACGGCACGTACGGAGGCGCCACCGCTGCCAACGCCTCAGCCGACATCCGCGCCCCTCCCTCGGCCTCGCCATGGCCCCGCGTCCGACCATCGCCGCCGACATGAGGCGCCTCACTTGCCGACAACGGGCCGATCATGACCCCGACGCCGCGTCCCCCGCCGCCCTCGGCGGCTGGGGGACGAGGACGATGCGGTCCTCGGTCTCGTCGGTCCACGCCTGCGCGACCTGGGGGAGGGGTACGGCGCGGACCCGCACGTCGATCGCGCCGGCGGTCACCGCTGAGGCCAGTTCGGGCAGCTCGGCGAGGATGTCGCGGGCAGGGACCGAGCCGATGCCGCTGCCGACGATCTGCAGGCGGGCCGAGCGCAGTGCCGCGGACGGGATCGGCGCACTCTGGCCGGCGATGGATCCGATCTGGATCCAGGTCAGCGGGACGGCGCGGTCGGCGCGGGCGGTGAGCATCGGGATCAAGGCGCCGGCTGCGGGCTCGCCCCACACGTAGTCGATGACCACGTCGACAGCGGCCGCGCGGCTGATCTCGTCGAAGGTGATCGTCTCGTCGGCTCCGAGGGCGGTCAGCGCTCTCAAGCGAGTGGCGTCACGGCCTGCGGCGATGACGTGGGCGGCGCCGAACAGCTTGGCGATCTGGACCGCCATCCGTCCGGCGTTGCCGGTGGCGCCGAGGACGAGGACACGCTGACCGGCTCGGAATTCGACGCGCCGGCGCAGCGCGACCCAGGACGACATGGCCGGATTCATCGCGGCGGCGATCCGTACGGGGTCGACGCCGTCGGGCAGGATCACGCTGCGACGCGGGTCGATGAGGGTGCGGTCGGCGAACGTTCCCAGAGCTGTGTCGTCCAGGACCACGTAGCGGACGTTGCCCTCCTTGTCGCGTACGACGCCGTCGACGCCTGGGACGAGCGGGTACATGCCCTTGCCGGAGTAGTGCGAGCCGTTCGCCTTGGCTCTGGTCAGATGGTGCAGCCCGGCCGCGAGGACCTCGACGGCGAGCTCGTCGTGGCGTTCCGTGGGGTCGGGATGGTCCTGATAGACCGGCGGAGCACCGGCTTCAGGGATGACGGCAGCATGCATGGAGACCTCCTGAGGATGGTTTGCATTTCCAACTATCTTCAGGATGGTTGGAAATGCAAACCATGTCAACCGGGCCGTGTGATCGACGCCGTATCCGTCGATCACCTGATGCGGGATCGAGCCGTGAGGCGCCCTCGGGCGACGGCGATGTCAGGCGTCCACGCCTCGGCATGGTTGGCATTTCCAACCATGCCGGACTAGCATGGCGGCATGACCGTCGCCGACGACGTCATGGACGCCCTCGTCCGGACCACCTTCGAAGTGGCCGGCGTGCTGACCCGCATCGGTGGCGAGCATGATCTGTCGCTCACCCAGCTGCGGGTGCTCGGTATCCTCAGCGACCGCCGCCTCCGCGTCACCGACCTGGCCGCCTACCTCGGTCTGGACAAGTCCACGATGTCCACCCTCATCGCTCGCGCCGAGCGCCGGGGATTGCTGACGCGCGGCAAGAACGCCGATGACGGCCGGGTCGTCGAGGTGTACATGACCCCGGCCGGGATCGAACTCACCGAACGCGTGAAGGACGACATCCGGCGTGCCCTGACACCGGCGACCGGTCGGCTGGACCCACAACGGCTCGGTCAGCTCGCCAACCTGCTCGACGTCGTCTCGGCCCGCCCGTCGCGCGCACACGCCGAACCGGGCCCGACTGTCGCGCGCTGATCACCGAGCGGGGCCGCGGCCAGTTCGTGCCGCCTGCGACGTACGCCCGCCCGCAACGCGTGGGGAGCCGGGCCCAAGCGCGTGGAGGGGCACGACCTCCGCGCCCACACTGGGCGACTCTGGCGCATCACCCTCACCTGGAAGACGTCCTGACCGAGCACAAGCCGCTGCGTGCGATCCCACGCGCGCGGGTGTTCTCGGCCGGCCGGTGGACTCGCTGCTGCGGTCTCATGCGGACCAAACGAGGAGCCGACCGAGATCATAGCTTTAGGTGTCCGTACGACCACTAATGGTGATAACTCTGGGGTGATCAACAAAAAGCAGATCGCGAGCGCTCTGAGCGCCGCGCCGCCGGTCGTCCTGTCCTCCAGCGCCAGCTCCAGGGCGGGCGCCACCACCACCGCTCCACCCGCCGCGGAGTGGAGCGACCGCTGGCAGCTGCCCGGCGGGACCGCATGGGTGTACTACGGCGAACGCAACCAGGCCCTGACCCGGCCGGTGCTCCTGGCCGACGGCTTCGGATCCGGGGCCAGCGACATCGACGAGCTCTACGACGGCCTGGAGCGGCGCGCCTTCCCGCTGATCAGCGAGCTGCGCCGGCGCGGCCGCGACGTCGTCGTCATCGGCTTCGACGACCGCGGCGCCTCCATCCTCGACAACGCGCAGACCGCCACCGCGGCGATCCACCGCGCCGCCGCCGAGCGGGTCGGTGGCAGCCGCCTGCTGGCCGGTGGGTTCAGCATGGGAGGTCTGGTCACCCGCTACGCCCTGGCCCGGATGGAGACGCAGCGCATCGACCACCAGGTCGGCGTGTACTTCTCCTGGGACACCCCGCACCGCGGCGCCTACGTGCCGATCTCGCTCCAGGCGTTCGCGCACCACATCAACGCCTACGACTCGCGCTTCTCCGACCTGTTCAACAGCCCGGCCGCCCGCCAGCTGCTGGCCTGGCACCTGCCCGGCACCGACGGCGTGCCCGGCGTCGACCCGCTGCGCACCCAGTTCCTGCGCGAACTGGAATCCGTCGGCGGCTGGCCGCGTATGCCGCGCCTGCTCGCCGTCGCCGACGGCGCGGGCAACGGCGCGGGCAACGGCACCGGCGCCGGGGAGAGCGCGCTGCTGGGCACCGGCGACCTCATCACCGGCACCGACCTGCGCACGCAGCCCAAGGCACCGGAGACCCTGGCCGGCCTGCTTCGCCTGCTGACGCCCGACGTCATCGAGGTCCAGGCGCCGGGCGTTCCGTGCGTCGACGGCGCGCCCGGCGGCATCCTGACCGGGTTCAAGATCCTCGCCGACGCGCTCAACGCCATCGCCGAAGCCACCGGCCTCGGCCTGGACGTCGACAATGCGATCGCCGGGCACTGTTTCGTCCCGTCCATCAGCGCCGTCTCCGTCCGCGACATCACCGACGCCGAGCTGTACACCGACATCGACGCGCTGTCCCCGGACGAGAGCGACTTCGACGACTTCCTGTGCGCCGGCGACAACCGCGGCCACACCGAGATCACGGAAGAGGCCGCCACCTGGCTCCTGGACCGCCTGCCCGACTAGGGTTCGCTCCCCGTCCCACCGGGCGGTTCCTTCCGCAGACGGCCATCCCGGCTGCCCTCTGCTCCATTTCGGCGGACGACCACGTCCCGGAGCGGCGGGTAACAGCGGCTCCAGCGCTGCCCACTGCTCGTCGGTGAGGTCGTGCCGCCTCGTCACCGCTACGCCGGCCATCGAGGTCTCCGGTATTTGGCTCTTCTTCGTCGTTTGAACCAACTGCCGGAGGCCTCGTCGATCACCCACGACCGCCGCGCTCGGCCACCTCCTCGGTGAAGACGGCGACGAGCAGGTCGCCGCGCGTGGGGAAATGGCGATAGAGGGTTGCCTACTCCTGCGCGGCGCGCGATGTCGTCCAGCGCCACGCCGGACCCCGCCGTCCCGTGATCGTGTTTCTCGAGGAGTTCCCGCGGGTCAGCGCCGACAGCGTGAATTCTGCTCCATCGCTGCCGGGCCCCCACACTGCCCCTGGTCGGCCAGATGTGCACCCGCAGGGACGACCGTCGGGTGCAGGAGGTGCTCTTCCACGCCGACCACGAGTCTCGAAGATCCCCCGGGACGACTGACGCGGGCCACGCCTCAGCACATCGACGGGATGCAGGTGAACGGGTTCTCCATCGGGGACGGCGGCTGCGGCTGGGCGGGCGCCTGGGTGGGCTGCTGCGACGGCTCGCGCGTGGGCTCCGGCGGGTTCTCCGTGTGCCGGGCGGGTGTCGGGTGGGGTACTGAGCCGTCGTCGATGCGGCTGCTCACCGTGTCGCCCGTCCTGGTCGGCCGGGTGGCGGGGGGCGAGCTCCTGGGGCGGGCCCGCTGCCTGGCCGGTGGGGACGACGTCCCCCGCGCAGTGCTCTTGACCTCCTGCGGCGAGGCGGTGGCCGCGGCCGGAGCCTGGGCGGTGGCGGTGCCGGACGACGGGGGAGAGGCCGTGCCGATCGTGGCCGGGGGCGGTGGGGGCAGGGTGTCCGCGGTGATCAGCACGCCGCCCGTGACGAGCAGCGCCGCCGTGGCGACGGCCGTCGCCAGCAGCGCGCGCCGCCGCCCCCGACCGGCCTGACGCTCCGGCGGCGGGGGAGACCCGGCGGCCGGTCCCGGTACGAACTCGCGCGAGGTCAGCCCGGTGACCAGGTCGTCGGCGCTCGGCCGCGCGGCCGGGTCCTTCGACAGGCCGGCGGTGACGAGCCGGAGCAGGACGCCGTCCAGCCCGGAGACGGCCGGCTGCTCGTTCAGGATGCGGTTGATCACGGCGGGCGTGGAGTCGGCGCCGAACGCGGGTCGCCCCGAAGCCGCGAACACCATGGTCACGGCCCAGGCGAAGACGTCGGCCGCGGCCGTCACCTGCCCGCCGCCGATCTGCTCGGGCGCCAGATAGGACGGCGTGCCCATCAGCGGGCCCGTCGAGGTGTTGCCTGGCGCGTCCAGAGCCCGGGCGATACCGAAGTCGATCACGACCGGGCCCTCGGGCCCCATGAGGATGTTGGCCGGCTTGAAGTCGCGGTGGAGCACCCCGGCCCGGTGGATGGCGGCCAGCGCGGCGGCGGTGCTGATCGCCAGCCGCTCCAGCGCGGCCCCCTGCCGTGGTCCCTCGGTGGCGACCAGGTCACGCAGCGAGGGGCCGGGCACGTACTCGCTGACAATGTAGGGCCGCCGGCCCGCCAGGTCGGCGTTGAGCACGGGCGCGGTGGAGAACCTGGCCACCCGCCGGGCGAGCTCCACCTCGCGCAGGAACCCGTCGCGCGCGCCGGGATCGGTCAGCAGGCCGTTGTGCAGCAGCTTGACGGCCACCTGCCGGCCGGAGAGGTCGCGTCCCAGATAGACGACGCCCTGGCCGCCCTCGCCGAGCCGGGCGACGAGTTCGTACGGCCCCAGCGTGCGCGGATCGTCCTCCACCAGCTGATCCATCTGGCTCCCTGCAACACATGAACGGACAGGACAGAAGATGCTGCGATGATGCCAGTTCTTTCAGGCCGACAGGCCGCTCGGGTCGGCGTCGGCGACGAGGCCGAGAACGATGTCGTGCTCCAGCAGCGCCTTGAGTGCACTGATCAGGAACGTGAAGCCGCCGGTGGAGTCGGTTACGTGGTGGACGAGTTCGTCGCCGGTGCCGGTGAACCCGGTTTCGGTGACGTGGACGTAGGTGGTGTCGTCGGGCATGGGGATGAAACGGAACTCGACTGTGGTGGGGGCGTCGGGCGCGTAGTTGCCCCAGGTGAAGCGGATCCGACTGTTTTCGTCCACCTCTTCGACCGAGGCTTGAGTCGACGCCCCGTACATCTCCCATTCCCAGGTCAGCTCGGCGCCGGGGGTCATCATCCCGCTGCTCTTGGTGTACCAGATCATGCTCGTGATGGCGGGGTCCACGATGGCCTGGAACACCTCGCGGGCGGGGCGGCGGATGAGCATCCCGACCTTCACCGAGGGGATCGTGGTGAGCTCGAACGTTCGTGCGGACATGCGCTGGTTCTCCTTTCGCGGTCCGGCGGTAAGGGACTCGCCGGGTCTCCAGCAGGGTTCTGCGGTTCGCAGCCGGTCACGGCCGTAGTTGCTGATCCGGCGTTGTCGCGGTCAGCGTGTCAGGAAGGCACGTAACGCGGTAATCAGTGCTGCCGGATTGTCCTCCTGGACGTTGTGCCCGGCGTCCGGCACGACCACGAGCTCGCCGTCCGGGAGGCGCGCGGCCAGGCGTTCGGCGGCGGCCTGGGGGAGCACCCTGCTGCGTCCGCCGCGCACGAGCAGCACCGGCGTCCTGCTCAGCTGATCGGGCAGCCGATCGATGGCCGCCAGGATGGCGGGGAAGTCCGGAGGCCGCGGATCGCTCTTCGGCACCCAGCCGCCGCCGGGTGCACGGCGGAACAGCGTGCTCATGCGGTAGGTGACACTGGCCCGGTCGGCGCGTGGATTGACCCGCATCGCGGCCTCCACCACCGTCTCCAGATCCCGCACCGGACCGAGCCCGCTGATGAACAACCGCACCCGCCAGGTGCTGTCGAAGTCCACGCCGGGCGCGACATCGACGAGCACCAGCCGCTCCACCCGAGCGGGATGCCGGTCGGCGACGTGGGCCGCGATGACGCCGCCCAGAGACATGCCGACCAGCCGGACCCGGTCGAAGCCGAGGTGATCGGCCGCGGCGACGACGTCGGCCGCGAGGGTGCCGACGCGGTAGTCACCGGACCAGCCGCTCTCGCCGTGACCTCGCAGATCCAGCGCGATCAGCCGGGCAGCGCCGCGCAGGCCGAGGCAGACGAAGTCCCACGTGTGCGCGGTCAACGCGCCACCGTGCAACAGGAGCACCGGGGATCCGGTTCCACCCCAGTCGAATCCGTGCAACCGGCAGCCCGCACGGGAGAAGTGGATCTCGCGGGGCGGCGCCGGATCGTCGATCGTGACACCCAGTGCCGTCGCCAGCTCGGTCATCGCCGGAATCGCTAAGTGTCCCCGCACGCGCCACCTTCCTTACCTTGAGCGACCAAGGTAAGCGACGCTGCCTTGACCGGTCAAGGTAAGGTGGGCGCATGCCCCCCCGAGTACGACGCCGGCCCGAGGACGCCAAGCGGCTGATCCTCGAAGCGGCGAGCAGGTTGCTCGCCGCGGGCGGCCCTGCCGCCGTGCAGGTGCGCGCCGTCGCGGCGGAGGTCGGTGTGTCCGACGCCGCGGTCAACCACCACTTCGGCACGCGGGAACGACTGCTGGAGTCGCTGCTGCGGTTCGGCGGGGCCAAACTGAAGGCCGAACTGCACATCGTGCTCGACACGTGGGCCGACGCCCCGATCGATCCCGCCGAGCTGGTGCGCACGTTGGCCGCGCTGTACGCGGGCGGTTACGCCGAACTGGCGCTCGCGCTGCACCGTTCCGGCTGGCGGGACGCCGGTAGCGGAATGCTGGACGAGGTGGTGGACCGGCTGCACGCCCAGGCTCGGCGGCAGTGCGCGGCCACCGGGCGAACGCCGCCGTCACGCGAGGCGATCCAGCTGACTGTGTGTGCCCTGCACCAAGCGGTCGCGACGGAGCCGCTGTTCGGCGACGAGTTCCGCCGGAGCGTCGGGCTGGACGACACCGCCCGGGATCGTCTGCTCGACTGGTGGATCGAGACCCTCCGCGCGACTGTCGCCGGACAGGGCTAGCTAGCCGATCGAGGTCCCTGTGGAGATCAGCCGGTCGATCGGCGATTCCGCTGGGCCGTCGCGGCGATTCCGTCGAGCAGGGCACGCAGGCCGAGGTCGAACGCGCGCACCGCGGCCTCGGCCGCGCTGCGGTCGAGGCCGCCGTTCTGCCAGGTCTGTTCGATCGCCGGGTAGCGCGCCGGGTCGAAGATGGTCTCCCAGAACTCCTGACGGGCGGCCCACCAGTCGTCGTCGGACAGGCCGCTGAGCCGCTCGGCATGGGTGTGTTCGGCAAGGGTGGCGGTCGCGGCGTCGACGAAGGTGACGACGGAGTCGCTCGCCGCGGACCTCTCGGTGGCGGACAGCCCGGTCATGGACAGAGCGGCCAGGAGGAAGTCGGCCCTGGCGAGCAGGCCGGGACCCAGGGGTGGTCGTACGGTCGACACCATGCGAAGCCACGGGTGGCGTTCGTGCAAGGCCGTGTTCTGCTTCGCGTAGTGCTCGATCCGGTCCCGCCAGGAGCCTGATCGAGTCAGGTCGAGTTCCTGCCAGGCGGAGTCCACCATCAGGTCGACCAGTTCGGCCTTGCCGGGCACGTGGGTGTAGAGCGTCATCGTGCCGACGCCGAGGGATGCGGCGAGCCGGTCCATGGTCATGGCGGCCAGTCCTTCCCGGTCCGCCAGCGCCATGGCCGCAGCCACGATCTTGTCCAGGGACACCTTGGGCGGCCGGCCGCGGCCCGATCGGGCCTGTGGGAAACGCCAGGGCTGCGCGTGGTCAGGCTGCGGTACGTCGACGCAGCCCGCGCCGCGACCGCCGCCGCGATGCTGCGGGGTGGTAAGGCCGACCCGGTCGCGCTGGCCACGGAGGAGGTGCTGGCGGGCGCGGCCACGTGCCGAATGGAGGCGAACGACCGGAGCTCGCTGATCGGGCTCTTCGGCCCCGAGGTCGAGAAGGCCGCCGCCGGTGACGTGCTCGGGCCCGGGCGGCTCCCGGACGGCGGGCTCTGCGTCGCGTACGTGCTGGCGACGGAGCCGGCGGTGCTCGACGAGATCCGCCGCGGGCTCATCGAGCGGCACCTGTTCGAGGAGTGGCTGACGGAGCAGCGGCGGACCGCCCACCTGGAGTGGTTCTGGGGCAGCCGGGCCCGTACGGACGCGGCCGACGCCAAGCTACGTGCCTCCTGAGCCTCTGACGAATCGGTTCCCGGCGAGGGCGGACAGGATGGCGCCACCGCCGCGCAGGACGTGGTGCCTCGGAGGGGGGCGCGCGAAATCTTCAGAGCTTCCACCTGCGGTTTCGCATGGTTGCGTGATCATCCTCCCGGCTGTCGAGCCTGTGGGTGGGGCTGGTGAGCATCGCCCGTCCGCTGGTGGAGTCGCTGCGCAACGAGGCCGTGTGCGGTGAGCACGACATCGTCCGCCACGTGCCTGTGCCAGCACAGGGCGGCGACGGGCGGCTCCAGGGACGACTACCACTCGGCGAACGAGCGGTCCCGGTGCCGCCAGATCTGGTTGCGCCAGGCGTGCGACGACGTCTGTCACGGCCTTGAGCGATCACCGGTGGGTCGGCACCGGGTGTGATCGCTCAAGGCCGTCTCGATGTCCGCGGGACGATCAACCCGCGCTCAGCAGGCTCAGCGCTGGAGTGTGAGCAGACCCGGTCGGTAGGGCAGGAGGCCGTAGTCGCCGCCGGAGCTGGGGCTGCGTCCCTGGTAGAGGAGTTGGAGGTTGCAGGGGTCCACGGTGAAGGTCTGGTCGGCGCTCGTGCGGATCAGTTCGCCGTGGCTGATGTCGTTGGTCCAGGTGGCGCCGCTGTTGGCCTTGCCGGCGAAGGGGTTGCCCTCGGTGGCGGCCTGTGGTGTCCATGTGCCGTTCAGGCTGGTGGCGGTGAAGGAGCGGAAGTAGCGGCCCTGCGCGCCGATCGCCTCGACGAGCATGAGGTAGCGGTTCTGGCCCTGGAGCTTGTAGACCTGGACGGCTTCGAACAGGTTGTTCGTGGTGTCGCTCATGATCACGGTCGAGGTGGTGCCGAAGCTGCCGGGGAAGTTCCCGATGGGCATGGTGGCCCGGTAGATCTTGCCGTTGTCGCCGGCGAAGAACAGGTACATGTTCGTGTCGTCACCGATGACGGTCTGGTCGATGGGGCCGGTGCCGGAGCCGGAGATGCTGCCGGAGAACAGCGTCTGCTGGGCTGACCAGCCGTTGGGGTTGGCGGGGTCGCTGGAGGTGCGGTAGGAGAAGGCGGTTCCGCCCCACTGGTAGGCGAGCACCCAGATGTTCTTCGGGGCGAAATAGAACAGCGTGGGCGCGACGGTGCCCGAGGACATGGCGTTCTGACCGGCCGAGGCCATGTCGGACCAGTTGGTGAAGGGGCTGAAGTTCATCGAGCCCCATTTCGTCCCGGTGTCGTGGGTGGTGGCGTAGACGAGATGCCTGCCGTTGTAGGGGGCGACGGTGAAGTCCTTGAGCGAGACCCAGCCGGACTTCGGGGTCGCCAGCGCGCCGGTCGAGCTCCAGCGGTACGACGACGGAAGGTCGCATCCCGGGTTCTGGGTGCCGCCGTCGACCTTGACGAGCTGCCATTGCTGGTTGGCGCCGCCCCAGTCGTCGTACTGGACGATGTTGGCGCCGTCGGCGGTGGAGGCGCCCTGGACCTCCAGGGCCTTGTTGCTGTGGCGGGAGATGAATCGCACGTAGCCGTCGGAGCTGTCGGTCAGCCGCCATTGCTGGTTGTTGCCGTTGAGGTCGGCCCATTGGACGATGGCGCCGCCGTTGGCGGTGGAGAAGTTGTAGACGTCCAGGACCTTGCCGGAGTGGCGGGACTTGATCCGGTAGTAGCCGCCGCCGGAGTCGACGAACTGCCATTGCTGCTGGTTCTGGTTGTTCCTGGTCCATTGGGTGATGCGGCCGCCGTCGGCGGTGGACAGGTTGTAGACGTCCAGGGCCTTGCCGCTGTTGCGGTTGACCAGGACGTACCAGGCGTTGGTGTCGACGGTGGCCGCGTCGGCGGGCTGTGTGGCGATGAACAGGCTCACCAGCAAGGTGGCCACCGTCGCCAGGACGGTCAGGAATCGGAGTCTCACGTTTGCGCCTTTCGGTCAGGGGGTGGTGAGGTCGAAGCGGCGTACGGTGATCGCGCCGCCGAGGGACTGGGTGGCGTAGTTGAAGATCCCGAAGCGGTAGCCCATGAAGAACTGCCAGGCGTTGTTCAACGTGAAGGCCGGGCCGAGGCTGGTGAAGGTGCTGCCGTCGGTGCTGTAGGAGAAGCGGGCCGACCTGCCGGAGCCGGGCCGGATGTCGGCGTTGACCCGTAGCCAGATCCGGCCGCCCGAGATGTTCGCGCTCGCCGCCTCGGTACCGGTGCCGGTGGTCTGCCAAGAGCCGTTCATGGTCAGGCCGTTGGTCATCACGACCCGGTTGACGCCGTTGTCGCGTTTGACGCCGATCCAGGCCGACTGGTCGCGCAGCATCGCCAGCCCCGAGCGGTCGCCGTTGGCCATCTGGGAGTAGTCGAGCTCGATCGTCGCCGTGGAGGACGGGCCCTGGATGCGGTGGGTCAGTGTGTTGCGCGCGTTGTAGAGGTCGCCTGTGACGGTCGCGGTCTGCAGGCGCAGGCCGGTGCCGGTGGAGAAGCGGCCGGTGTCGGGGTTGTGGTTCCACTCCCAGCGAGGGCCGAGCGCGGCCGAGGTGAAGGTGTCCGGGCCGGTCATGGACGCCACGGTGCGGCTGGTCTGGATGTTCGGCTTGGGGTAGGTGGCTCCCCAGCCTCCGTTGACGGTCTGCACGTTCGGCCAGTCGCCGGTCCAGGTGATCGGTGCGAGCGCCGGGACGCGTCCGCCGGGGTAGGCGTCGACGAACGCCATGTAGTACCAGTCACCGTTCTGGGTCTGGACGAGCCCGCCCTGGTGCGGGACGCCGCCGCCGGAGATGGGGCCGGGCAGGTCGAGCAGGACCTGGCGCATCTCGTACGGGCCCCACGGCGAGGTGGAGCGCAGGACGTACTGGCCGTTGGCGGGGCGGGTCAGCCAGATGTAGTAGTAGCCGTTGCGCTTGTAGAAGCGGGAGCCTTCCAGGGTGCCGATGTTGCTCGGCGTCTGGAACACCTGCTGGCTGCGCACCTGGCTGAGGCCGTCGGCCGAGAGCTGGGCCACGCTGATGGTGCTGTTGCCGTAGGCGACGTACATGGTGTCGTCGGAGTCGATCAGCAGGCCGGCGTCGTAGTAGCAGTTGTTGATCTGTGAGCGCTTGGTCCACGCGCCGTCCACGGCGGAGGCGGTGTAGACGTAGGTCCGGTTGAACTCGACGCAGCCCATCCAGTAGTAGGTGCTGTTGCTGGGCCGGTAGTTCAGGGTCGAGGCCCAGATTCCCTTGACGTACGCCCGGCCGCCGTTGAGGTCGTAGGCGCCGGAGCCGAAGTCGAGTCGCGGCACCGAATGTCCGGCGTACTCCCAGTCGACCAGGTTGTAGGAGCGCAGGATCGGCGCGCCGGGCGAGTAGTGCATGGTCGAGGCCGAGTAGTAGTAGGCGTCGCCGACGCGGATGATGTCGCCGTCGGCGAAGTCCTGCCAGACGACCGGGTTGGCGTAGCCGCCGTCGCCGGTGACCGGGACGAGTTGCCATTGCTGGTTGGCGCCGCCCCAGTCGTCGTACTGGACGATGTTGGCGCCGTCGGCGGTGGAGGCGCCCTGGACCTCCAGGGCCTTGTTGCTGTGGCGGGAGATGAATCGCACGTAGCCGTCGGAGCTGTCGGTCAGCCGCCATTGCTGGTTGTTGCCGTTGAGGTCGGCCCATTGGACGATGGCGCCGCCGTTGGCGGTGGAGAAGTTGTAGACGTCCAGGACTTTGCCGGAGTGGCGGGACTTGATCCGGTAGTAGCCGCCGCCGGAGTCGACGAACTGCCATTGCTGCTGGTTCTGGTTGTTCCTGGTCCATTGGGTGATGCGGCCGCCGTCGGCGGTGGACAGGTTGTAGACGTCCAGGGCCTTGCCGCTGTTGCGGTTGACCAGGACGTACCAGATGCCGGTGTCGACCGTCGCGGCCGACGCCTCCTGAGCGGTGAGTGCCACGGCCACGACAAGCAGGGCCGACAGGGCCGCGAGGACGCGCCTCACATGAACCTCCAGAGATTGTCGTTCGAGCCGTCGTCGTCCGCGAGCACGACCTGCGCGCCCTGGGAGGTGCCCGTCACACCGAGGACCCGGCCGCCGTTGGCGCACTGCACGCGGAAGGCGGCACCCGCCCAGTGGCGCAGCCGCCAGCGATGGTCGGCGGTGCCGTTGTCCGTCCACTGCACGACACGCGACCCGGCGGCGGTGCCCATGTTCTCCACGCCGAGCACCTTCTGGCTGTTGGAGTTGCGCAGCCGCAGGTGGCCGCCGGTGTCGACGATCGCGGTCCACAGGTGGTCGGCGGTGCCGGTGTCGCCCCACTGGACGACGAGCGCGCCGTCGGCCGTGGACATGCCGGTGACGCCGAGCACCATCCCGGTGCCCACGTTCTGGAGGCGTCGCGCGCCGTTCGGCACGAACCGCCACTGGTTGTCCGGGCTGCCGTCGTCGGGCACCTGGACCACCTGGGCGCCGTTGGCGGTCGAGCCGTTCTGGACGCCGAGCAGCTTCGAGCTGTTGACGTTGCGGATCTTGACCGAGCCGTCGCCGACGTCGGTGACCGTCCAGCGGTGGTCGGCGGTGCCGGTGTCGCCCCACTGGAGCACCCGGGCGTTGTCGGCGGCCGACATGTTCTCGACGCCGAGCACCTTGCCGCTGTGCACGTTGCGGAACCGCAGGGCGTTGCCGTCCGCGACCGGGACCCAGTCGTGGTCGGCGGTGCCGTTGTCGGTCCACTGGAGGGCCGGGCCGCCGTCGGCGGTGGACATGTTCTGGATGCCGAGAACCAGCCCGCTGGCCGCGTTGACCAGCCGGAAGCTCGCCGTGGCGGTGGCGCCCTGGGTGTTCCAGTAGACGACGTAGTTGTGGTCGTACGCCTCGTGGAACGGCCCGAGCCGCACCGGCGCGCCGTCCGCCGTGGCCGTGAAGGTCAGGGAGGAGGTGCTGGTCCGGGTGATCGATGAGGGGTTCAGGGCCGGGGCCGACGACAGGCCGGTGTCGCCGTAGTCGCCCGACAACACGACCGGACCGTAGGTGACGGCCTGCACGCCGGGGTTGTCATCGGCGGCCTTCATGATCACCCGCATGGGCAGGCGCACGGTGACGGTGTCGCCGGACGACCACGTCCGGGTGAGATCGGCGTAGCTGCCCGGCGTGGTCGCGATGTTCTGCTGGACCCCGTTGACGCTGATCGTCGCGCCCTGGGTCCAGGCCGGGATGCGGACGCGCATCGTCCACGATCCGCTCGCGTTCCCGGTGACCTGCAGCGACGTGGTCTCGCCGGCCGGGTAGGAGGTGGTCTGGGTGATCGTGATGCCGCGCGCGCTCCAGTCGAGGGTGGAGGGCACGAACAGGTTCACGTACAGAGTGGTGCCGTTGTGGAAATAGATCGAGTCGGTCAGCTTGGTGTTGGTCTCGATCCCGGTGCCCTGACAGCACCAGAACGAGCCGTAGTCCGTGCTCCAGGTGCCGCCGCCCCAGGCCGGGCCGACGCCTCGCCGTCCGCCGGGGTTGAGCGGGGTGAAGTACGTGACGTGCCCATGTGCGTCCGCCGGGTTCTGCTGGCCGATCAGGTGGTTGAGCAGGGCGTTCTCGTAGTAGTCGAAGTAGTCGGCCCGGTTCGGGGACAGCAGCCACAGCTCCCGGGTCAGCTTGAGCATGTTGTAGGTGTTGCACGCCTCGCCGGTGTCCCTGGTCAGGTAGGAGGCGATCGCGCCGGGGGCGCGGAAGTGCTCGGCCTGGCTGTTGGAGCCGTTCACGTACGTGTGCGCGCCGACCGTGATGGACCAGGCGTTGGCGGCGATGTCGCGGTACCGGGTGACTCCCGTCGCCTTGTACTCGCGGGCCGCTCCGATCCACTTGGGCACCTGGGTGTTGGCGTGCAGGCCGTTGAGCTGGTCCTGGCCGGCGGCGAGCGGGTTGAAGGCGGCCGCGTGGTCGAACCGCTGGGCCGTGGCCAGCCAGCGGGAGTCGCCGGTCGCCTGGTACAGGTCCGTCAGCACGGCGTTCATGCCGCCGAACTCGGTGCCCAGCATGGCCTGTGTCTGGCTGGAGGTGAGCCGCGAGGTACGGGCGTCCACCCATCCGGCAAGGGCCAGCAGCACGGTCCTGGCCTGGGTGTCGCCGAGCTGCCGCCAGACGTCCAGCAGTCCGGCCAGGGTCTTGTGGAGGCAGTAGTAGGGCACGTTGCCGTTGCTCAGGGTGCGGTTCTCCAGTGCCGTGATGTCCGATTCGGGGAAGCCGGACAGATAGCCGGCGGTGAATCCGGCGGCGCCGTTGTTGGCCTGGCATCTGGCCAGCTCGGCCACCATGTACGTGGCCTTGTCCCGGCAGGTGGTGTCGCCGAGCACGGCGTAGGCCTGCGCCCAGGCCGTCAGGAAGTGGCCCTGAACGTGTGATCGGAACGGGAAGCCGGGCGCGTCCCAGCCGCCGTTGGCCGCCGCGCCGCCGGTCGACAGCCGGTGGTTGGCCCGGAAGACGTAGAGCAGCCGGTCGACGTCGACGTAGCGTAAGTAGGCGAGAGCGCGGTTCTGGTTGTCCAGCAGGCGTCCGGAGGTCAGCCGGACCTGGCCGAGGTCGAACTCGTAGGCCGAGACGCCGATGTCGGGTCTGGCCTGGGGGAGTGCGGCCAGGGCGGGTGATGCGCCGGCTGCCTGGCCGACGACCGTGAGCGCGGCGGTCGCGCCCGTGGCCTGGAAGAGCTGACGACGGCTCAAGGACATGCGGAGCTCCTTGGGGATCGGGGGGTGAAGGGCTGTGGCAGGTCACGTACGCAGTGGATGCAGCCTTCCTGGAGGTGGTCGCAGGCGGAGATACGCCACTCCGAGTGTTAGCGCTAACATTGACCTTCGCAAGCTGCTCGCCCGCTTGTGTTGAGGAGTTGTCGCGGAGTACATCGGACGGTCGGGTCCGGCGTCAACAAGCGCCGCTCGCCGCCGGCCGGGCGTTTCCGCCAGAACGCGTTCCCGTCTGGAGTTTTGCCCGCGCGGGGATCGCTCTGGACTACTCGTGCGGATGAAAGTTTCATGCTCCCGGCTCTTCTGCGCCCCCTCCGAACCGGCTGACGCGCCTGGCATGCGCGCGGGGAGAAGAACATGCGCCGCTCGGGCGGCCTGGGTGCGGCTCACCCTCCCCCCGAGCCTTGCATCGAGGGGAGGGGCGCAGCGGCGGTGCGGTCAGCGACTGGAGCCGGTCCGGGTCACCGGGCGCCGGAGCGACCGGCGGTGCGGCTCACGCGGTGGCGGGGTTGTAGGTCCACTTCTGGTTGGTGCCGCCCGAGCAGGTGTAGAGCTGGAGCCCGGTGCCGTTGCCGGTGCCTGCGCCGATGGCGTCGAGGCAGAGCCCGGACTGGACGCCGGTGATGGTGCCGTCGGAGTTGAGGCGCCATTTCTGGTTGTCGCCGCCCCAGCAGGAGTAGATCT
>NZ_JBITEZ010000023.1:0-162180 GCF_044455665.1 Nonomuraea sp. NPDC051191
CCCACCCCCGCGCGGCGGGGGTCGCCGCCCCCCCCCCCCCCGGGCGCGCCGCCCCCCCCCCCCCCCCCCCCCCCCCCCCCCCGCCGCTGGTCAGTTCGTCGGTGTGACGGAACCGCCGGACGACGACGGCGGGCTCATCGCGACGTCGGTGATCGCGTACACGATCACGTTGTACGCCTGCCCCGCCCGCAACCCCTGGACGACGGCGCTCGTCCGGTCCGCCGGCACGTACGTGGTCCGGCCGGGCGGAGAGGTGATCAGCGCGTACCGGCGGACGGGCAGGCCGCCCAGCACCCGGGGCGGGTCCCACCTGACGGTCGCGGAGGCCGCCCCGGCCGTGGCCGCCACGTTGAGCGGCGGCCCCAGCATGCCGAGCGCCGGCGGGGACGCCTCCAGCCAGCACTGCGCGAACACCAGCGCCGACACCGTACGGCCGGAGGCCGTGGCGGTGATCTCGGCGACGCCGGGCCGGTCGGCGACGTACTTGCCGGCCGCGTCGATGGCGCCGGGCCCGGCGGTGACCTTCCAGGTGACCGGCGCGGTGGGCAGGCCGAAGAACGTCACCTTGAAGGAGACCGGCTTGCCGACCTCGACGTCCGCGCGGGGCGGGTCCACGGCGATCCCGGCGAACCCGCCGCCTGCGTCGCGGGTCTTCCAGGACTGGTCGATGAGCCGGTCGAAGCGGGTCTCCCCGCCGCCCAGCCACGTGCTCGCGCGCAGGTACGCGTCCACCCGGATCCCCGGCCACTCCTCCCACCAGGGGTTCCCCTCCGAGACCCCTGCCCATCACACCTGCGTACGACGACGGAGTGTCGTCCGTGACTGATGGGCCACAATGGCCTGATGTCTGCCACGCCCGAGAAGTACGTTGAGACCGCATCTTCGCCCCGATTCAACGACTACGACAGGATGGCCGAGGGGTACGCGACCGAGAACGAGACCAGCCTCACAAATGCGTACTACGAGCGTCCCGCGATGCTGGAGCTTGCCGGGAACGTGACCGGAAGGCGCATCCTCGACGCCGGCTGCGGCTCAGGCCCCCTGTTCTCCGCGCTGCGCGATCGAGGCGCCACCGTCACCGGCGTCGACGCGAGCGCCGGGATGCTGGAGCAGGCCCGGCAGCGGCTGGGCGCCGACGCGGATCTGCAGGTCGCTGACCTGGCTGACCCATTGCCCTTCCCTGACGAGGCGTTCGACGACGTCATCGCGTCCCTGGTGCTGCACTACCTGGAAGACTGGGGACCGACGCTGGCCGAGCTGCGGCGCGTGCTGAAGCCAGGTGGCCGACTCCTCGTCTCGGTCCATCACCCCTTCGGCATTACGCTCATGCAGCACATGGCTGGAGAAAAGTTCAAGTACTTCGAGACCTGCAGCCGGACCGACGAATGGACCAGAGGTGGGCAGACCGTCCACATGAAGTTCTGGGACCGGCCGTTGCACGCGATGACCGAAGCCTTCACCGCGGCGGGCTTTCGCATCAGTGTCATCAGCGAACCACCGTTTGTGCCGGAAGCCCGCGAGCTGTTCCCCGAGGAGCTCCGCGAGATCACCGGCACGAGGTTTCTGTGCTTCCTGTTCTTCGTTCTCGAAGCCAGCTAGAAGCTCCGTAACGATCATTTGTTCATGGCTTCGCGCTTCAGTGGGCGATTCCTGCCGACTGAAGCGCTAAGTCGCACTCGAAGCGTGTCGGGATTAGGTGGTTTCCCGACCGGCTCCCGACGCCTCATAAAATTGGATACCACGGGATGAAATATCGCTCTGGGCGGCTGATTTCCAGCGAAGACTGACGACAGGATTTCCCGACAGACAGAACGGGGCGCCACGCCCCTTTCCGAGGAGTCCCGGTGCAGATCGTCTACTCCCGCGTCGCCACCGCGTCCCAGTCCCTGCTCCGCCAGCGGCACATCCTGACCGAGGCCGGCCTCCTCGTGCGAACCGAAGGAGTCGCCCAGGGGATTCCACCCCGCCGACGGCGTCCTCCTCTTCGAGGACCCCGCCACCACCTCCAAGATCCCCGCCCTGGACCGCCCCGCGTTGGCAAGATCGCCGCCAAGGCGTACCCCGGCGACACCCCCACCGTCTCCGCCGCCAACGACGCCACCACAGACCTGATCATCACCAGCGCTGGGGACGCCTTCGGGAGCAGGACGTCCTGACGCCTACGCGCCCGCGCGCGGGCGCGTAGGCACTCCCGGAACTTTCCCGCCCTCATCCGCCGGTCCCGGTGGGCGCCAGGTGGTCGCCGGGTCTCCCGGCCCGGCACAACGGGCACCAGGGGCTTCCCGAGCGGGGACGCAGGTCGGCGCCGCCGGGCTCGCCGTGCGGGCGGCAGGGCCGCGAGCGGCGGTCGCCAGCGGCCGTGCGCGCCTGCTGCCGGGTGGCTTCCTGACGCACGTCGCCTTGGACGTCGGCCAGGTCGCCGCTGCGGGCCATGGCGGTCAGGTGGCCGACCAGGTTGCGCGGGGCGTGCTGGCGCATCACCCGGGGTGGTTCGCCCTCCAACTCGAAGAGCAGCTCGCCTTCCAGGAGGTGGCCGAAGACCGGGCCGGAGTGGCGATGCGGTGGAGTGCTCGGATCACCCGGCGGCAGGTCGAGTGTCGCCGTCCTCACCTCGGCACCGTCGGGGATGACGGGCAATATCTGACGCAGCAGGGGCGTCAGTCGCGCGGTGCTCATGGAGTCCTTCTCATCTCGATGCTTCGGATATGCCCGGCCTCGCCGGCCGGGCCGGTGCAGGAGCAGGCCTGCTGTGAGGGTGCCGCCGCGGAGGTGCGCTGCGGCCACATCGGCTTCTTCGCCGACAGCGCGGCGGCACAGGCGTGGAAACCAGGCGCACCCGCAGGCGGCAGGACGGCTGCTCTCCCAGCGCCAAGCCTGGGAGATGGGCGTGGACATCTTCGGCCCACTCATGCGTCCATAGCCGGAAATTGGACAGTGAATGGCCTGGAAACTGGTCAGGTGAAATGCCGACACTCGGCGGGCAGGTCCTGCGACCGTCCCACCTAGGAAGGCTGATCGATAGTGACAGAACGCGTACGCGTGGCGGTGCTGGCCGGCGGGCCGTCCGCCGAGCACGAGGTGTCGCTGCTGTCGGCACACGCCGTGCTCGACGCCCTGCCGAAGGAGCTGTACGAGCCCGTGCCCGTCATCATCGACCGCCAGGGCAGGTGGCCGGTGGAGCTGCGACGCGATCAGGTGGACGTGGTCTTCCCGGTGCTGCACGGACCGTTCGGCGAGGACGGCGTCGTCCAGGGGCACCTGGAGACGCTGGGCATCCCGTACGTGGGTTGCGGCGTCCTGGCCTCCGCCGTGGCGATGGACAAGGTCGCGATGCGGCGCGCGTTCCTGGCGGAGGGCATCCCTGTCACCCCGGGTGTGTGGTTCACCGAGCACGAATGGCGCGCCACCCTCGACTCCTGGGGGCTGGTGAAGTCGCTCGACTGGCCGATGTACGTGAAACCGTCCGGTCTGGGCTCCTCCATCGGCATCTCGCGTGTCACCACGATGGAGGAGCTGCGCGCGGGTGTGGAGCTGGCGCTGACCCACGACCGGTTGGTCATCGTCGAGCAGGAGGTAGCCGCGCGCGAGCTCATCTGCAGCGTGCTCGGCGGTCATGACTTCCCGGAGGCGTCGCTGCCCGGCGAGCTCCTCGTGCCAGGCGACTGGCTCGACTACGAGGCCAAGTACCTCAGCGATGCCGAGATCGCCACGATCCCCGCCGTCCTGCCTGAACGCGTGGCCGAGGACGTGCGCGAGATGTCGCTGCGCGCCTTCCAGGCGATCGGCGGTTACGGCCTGGCCAGGGTCGACTTCCTCTACGAGGAGGAGTCGGGACGCCTGTACGTGCTGGAGATCAACACCATGCCCGGCTTCACGGCCCGTTCCGTCTACGCCAGGGCCTGGGCCGAGAGCGGTGTCCCGTACCCGGATCTGCTGCGCCGCCTCATCGACCTCGCGTTCGCCCGGAGCGGCAAGTGATCGCCAGAAGCAGGCAAGTGACCGTCAGGAGCGGCAAGTGATCGCCACGACGCTGGAGAGGATCGCGCAGGTCGTCGGCGCGAGCCTGCACGACGTGCGCGATCCGCGCGCGCTGGTGACGGCGCCCGCGGCAGTCGATTCGCGCGAGGTGGTGCCCGGCGGCCTGTTCGCCGCGACGGTCGGCGCCCGCGTCGACGGCCACGACTACGCGGCCCGTGCCGTCGCGGGCGGCGCCGTCGCCGTGCTGGCCTCGCGGCCCGTCGGCGTGCCCGCCCTCGTGGTCGACGACGTACAGCTCGCGCTCGGCGTGCTGGCCAAGCGCCTGCTCGGACGCATCAGCCCGACCGTGATCGGTCTGACCGGCTCCGTGGGTAAGACCACCACCAAGGACCTGCTGGCGCAGGTGCTCGAACGGCACGCCGAGACGGTCGCCACGGACAGGTCGTTCAACAACGAGCTCGGCCTGCCGCTCACCGTGCTGCGCGCCGATGCCGCCACCCGGTACCTGGTGCTGGAGATGGGGGCGAGCAGGAAGGGCGACCTGACGTACCTGACCGGACTCGCGCCACCGCAGCTTGGGCTGGTGCTCAATGTCGGCAGCGCGCACATGGAGCGCATGGGATCCGGGCCGGCCGACATAGCCGAGGCCAAAGGCGAGCTGGTCGAGGCGCTCCCGGCGGACGGGTTCGCGCTGCTCAACGCCGACGACCCGTACGTCGTCGGGATGGCCGGCCGTACCAGGGCCAAGGTCCTGCTGTACGGCGCGGCGGCGGGGGCACAGGTGCGGGCGGAAGGCGTGCGGATGGACGACCGCGCGCGGCCCGCGTTCGAGCTGGTGACGCCGGACGGCAGCGCCCCGGTCACGCTCGACCTCATAGGCGAGCATCAGGTGGGCAACGCGCTGGCCGCCGCCGCCGTGGCCACCGCGCTCGGCCTGGGCGCCGCCGAGATCGCCGAGGGACTGAACGCCGCCCGGCGGCGCTCCGCGGGCCGGTTGGAGATCGTCGAACGACGTGACGGCATCACCATCGTCAACGACGCCTACAACGCCAGCCCCGAGTCCATGAAGGCCGGGCTGCGGGCGGTGCGGGCGGTGGCGGGCGCCCGCCGTACCGTCGCCGTGCTCGGCGCGATGGGGCAGCAGGCGGACACCTCGCGCGCCCGGCACGCCGAGATCGGCCGGCTCGTCGCCGACCTCCGCTTCGACGTGCTGATCGCGGTAGGGGAGGGGGATCCGCTCGCGATGGCGTGGGCGGCGGAGTCCGCGAACCGGGGCGTGGCCGTCCACACGGTCGAGGACGTGTCCGGCGCCACCGAGCTGGCCGGCTCGCTGCTCGAACCGGGCGACGTGGTGTTCGTCAAGGCCTCAAGCGAGATCGGGCTCGGCGCCTGCGCCCGCGCGCTGGCCGACGCCTGAACAGCTTCTGTTCTGCCGAATGACCAGCCACCCTGTCAAGCCTTCCGGCGACGAGCCGGCGAAACGGAGTTCCATGCGCACCATCGGTCTTATCGGCGGGTTGAGCTGGGAATCGACGGTGATCTACTACCAGATCATCAACCAGCGCACCCGCGAGCACCTCGGCGGCAGCCATTCCGCCAACAGCCTCATCTGGTCGGTCGACTACACGACGGTCGAGGACCTCATCTTCGCCGACCGCTGGGACGAGGTGAGCACGTTGCTGACCGGTGCGGGCAGGCGACTGGAGGATTCCGGCGCCGACGTCCTGCTCGTCTGCAGCAACACCTTCAGCCGGGTGAGCGACGACGTGGAGCGGGCCGTGGGCGTGCCGGTGCTGCACATCGCCGACACCGTGGGCGCCGAGATCCGCGCCAGGGGCATGCGCAAGGTCGGCCTGCTCGGCACCAGGTTCACCATGGAGGAGCCCTTCTACCTGGATCGGCTGGCCGCCCACGGCGTCGAGGTGGTCGTCCCGCGTCGCGAACAGCGGAAGCTGGTCCACGACGTGATCTTCGACGAGCTGGTGCGCGGGGTGATCAGGGAAACGTCCAGGGACGCCTACGCGCGGATCATCCAGGACCTCGCCGACGATGGCGCGGAGGGCGTCGTCCTGGGCTGCACGGAGATCGAGCTGCTGATCAGTGAGAAGCACAGCCCGATCCCTGTGCTGCCGAGCGCCCGGCTGCACGCCGAGGCGGCGGTCGGTTTCGCCCTCGCCGAGTGATTCACGTACGGCTGGTGCCGTACAGCTCGCGGTGCCACAGGTCGGCGCAGACCCGTTCGATGCCGGCCGCCAGGTGGCGGCGGTAGGTGGTGAAGGGGATGCCGAGCCGTTCCGCGGCCAGCTCCTGCGTGGGCGTACCGCAGAGGAACGTGACGGACAGCGCCCGGTGGAACTTGACCGAGCGCGGGTCCTCGCTCAGGTCGCCGATCGCCTGGCGCAGCAGGTCACCCAGTGCCGTGGCGGGATTCTGCTCATCGGCGACCAGCCTGGTGCGCGTCAGGGGGGAGGTGGCCAGCTCGTCCGGCCGCGGCAACCTGCGCAACGCTCCGCGGACCGCGTCGGCGAACTCCTCCCTGGACAGCACCGCCAGTCTCGCCGTCGCCGCGCCAGGGCCGCTCGCGGGCCTCTTGACCATCTGCTCCAGCCACGCCTGCGCGGGCACCGCCCGCCAGTCGTGAACGAACAGGCCGCCGGAGATGTCACGCATCCCGTGATACCGCTCCGTCCGTGCTTCGAGGTACGACCAGGCCAGCCGTTCGGCCCGCAGACAGTTGCCGAGCGCTCGCCACTGGATCAGTTCCAGCAACACCGAGTTACCGCGGTACGGCGGAAGCACCCACTGCCTGCTGACCGCCAGGTGCTCACCGGCGCGCAGCGGGGTGGTGGCGCGCGCGTGCGCCCACGCCGCGGCCACGACGGGATCGGCCGCCAGCTCCTCCTCATCGAGCTCCGTCAACCGCAGCCACGCGGAGAGAGCCACCGGCTCGCCCGTCTCGGCGCTTCGATAGAGGCGGAACGCTTCCGGCTGACGCTCCACCCAGAATGCCGCTGCCTGTACCAGGATGCCGGCCTCCGCCTGTGGCAAGGCCTCTTCCTGGAACTCGCCGTCGCCGGTAGGCGGCCCGTGGTGGAGATGGAGCAGTGCCGCCACCGCGCCGGGCACGTCCGCGTCGCTCGCCGTACGCACCCTGTCCGCCACGCGCGCGTGCACGCGCTCGTGCATCACCGTGTACGCCTCGGGGTCCCGCCAGCGCAGGTCCGCCTCCAGCAGCCGCCGGACCACGCCGTGCGGGAACAGCCCGAGACCGCTCGATTCGACGAACGGCAACCGCCGCAGCCAGCGGAACAGCGTCCCCGCGTCCTCGGGGAAGGCCACCCGCAGCAGGTCCTCCGTCGTCGTGTACGCGTGCGCGCAGATCTCCAGGGCACGCCGGTGCGCGGCCGAGGGCAGCTCGCCCACCAGCTGATCCAGCAACTCGGCCACCAGGTCCTGATCAGGCCTCCATCGCCCGCCGTCCTTCGCCGCCACGGCCGCCCCCAGGAGCAGCGCCAGCGGGTGACCGCCGGCGAAGGCGAGCAGCGGCTCGCGCACCTCGGCCGGCACGCCGGCGGCGTCCAGCAGGGTGTGCGCGTCCGCGGCCCGCAGATCGCGCAGCGGCAGCACCTCCAGCGACCCCGCCCATGCCGGGTCCGCCTGCCAGCGCACATCCGGCGGGTTCCGTCCCGCGATCACCACCAGCGCCCCCGCGGGCACCCGCGGCAGGAACCGTTCGCGCAGCCACCCCTCCAGGCTCTGCACGCGGTCGAAACCGTCGAACAGCAGCACCGCGTCGTCCTGGCAGGCCGCCGGGTCCATCAGGCGCTCGTCCAGCATGGACACGGGCCGCCCCGCCGTCTCGGCCTCGTCGGCGAAGCGCCGCAGCAGGGCCGACTTCCCGATGCCGCCCGGACCGTGCACGTACAGGACGCTGCGGGCGCCGCTGTACAGCGCCGTGGTGAAAACCGCGAGCTCCTCCTCCCGCCCCACGAACGCCATCTCGCGCGCCGCGCGCAGCCGCCGCCCCAGAGAACCGGACATGGATCGCTACCCCTTCTCGAAGAGGTGGTGCACGCCGGGGTGGGGGAGCCGTCGCGGCGGTATGCCCCGCCTGTCCGGGCGGTGCTCGAAATGCCACCACTCGTTGTCGTACAGGCGGTAGAGGTCGTAGCGGGCGCCGTGTTCCTCCAGCCAGCGAGCGCCTTCGTGCGGGCGCACGTCCAGGGCGATGCCCTTGACGTGGCTGGACTCGGCCGGTGGCAGCACGAGCATGCGGGCCAGGAACGGAGAGCCGGAGCGGCGCACCTCGTCGTCGAACATCCGCTGCTGGACGACGGGGTCGCGGTATCCGGAGGTGACGCCGATGAGCTGGCCGTGACGCCACAGCGCCTCGGTGCGTGCCGCGGTGAACGCGGCCATCGCGCCGTCGGTGAGCCCGGCGAGGTTCTCGGCGGGGAATCGCATCCGCAACGCCCAGCGGCAGGCCAGTTCGCGGGCGCGGCCTGGATGGCGAACGAAGGCTGGCGGCAGCAGCAGCACGGCGAGCACCAGCGTGGCCGCGGCGTACAGCCTGTCTCGGGGCCGGGGAGGGATGGTGCGTGGTTCGTCCATGACGAACCACCATTGGCGCCAAATATGAGCGCGTCGTCCGCCGAATGTCACCGTTTGTCGACGGCCCAGGCTGTGCGCCTCTCACCGTCGAGCGGCGCCACGGGCTGCGAGCTTGTGGCACGACCACGACATGGCGTGGACGACGCGGGCTGTGAAACTCGGCGGCGTGTCGCGAGTGTTGTTGATCGAGGATGACCCGGCCGTGCGGGAGGGCCTTGAGCTGGCCCTGACCCGGATGATGATATCGACGTGGTGGCCGGGTTGGAGGCGGGCGCCGACGACTACGTGGTCAAACCGGTGCAACCCAGGGTGCTCGACGCACGCGTTCGCGCGGTGCTCCGGCGTGGGAGAGCCGCGGCCTGGTGGTCACCGGCGGCCCCGGCCCGGACGGCGTGAACGTCCGAGTGGTCGACGAAGGCGCGATCGTCGATGACCGGCAACTGGCCGCCCTGCTGAGCGAGGCCAGACGCACCGTCACCAAGGTGGTGCTGATCGGCGACCCGGTCCAGCTGCGGTGCTTGGTTCGTGCTCCTCAACAGAGAGGGACACGAGTCCAATCACAAGACACAAGGGGACTTCAGACGCCGCATGAGCGCGAGGCCTGCCTGCCTGTCAGGACCTTCCCACAGGCCCCCGACTACCGCGAGGAATTTGTTGTAGAGGACAGACGCAGAGCCGTTGCCGCGGCAGAAATGGCAGGGCGCCGGTGTGAACCTTTCGGCGGAGCAGCGGTAAGAACAGGTGAATCTGCCCGCACCCGCGATAAGGAGCTGACCCGTTCATGGCCGAACCGGCGACAGCCGAGGCCGCCGACAGCGACCTGATCCACCGCTCCCTGCGGGAGCCGCAGGCATTCGCCGCGCTGTTCGACCGGCATGCTCCCGCCCTGCACCGTTACGCGGCGCGCAGGCTCGGTCCGGGAGCGGCCGAGGACGTGGTGTCCGAGACCTTCCTGGCGGCGTTCGAGCACCGGCACCGCTACCGGTCCTGCCAGGACGACGCCCGGCCCTGGTTGTACGGCATCGCCTCGAACGTGATCGGCAAGAGGCGCAGGCGTGAGGAGGCCCGTTACCGGGCGTACGTGCGTGGTGGCGTACATCCGGCGGAGATCGGCGGCGGGCTGGTGGAGGACAGCGTGAACACGCTCGCGGTGAACAAGCCGCTGGTGGCGGCCCTGGCCGGGTTAGGCGCCGGCGACCGGGACACGCTGCTGCTGGTGGCGTGGGCGGGGCTGACGTACGAGGCGGTGGCCGAGGCGCTGGACGTCCCGGTCGGGACTGTCCGCTCCCGGCTCAACCGGGCGCGCAGGAAGATCCGGCAGGCTCTGGAAGGGACGGACCATGAATGAGATGGAGGACCTCGGCCGCCTGTGGGCCGATGAGCCCGAGCCGAGCGCGCACGACCTGGCGGCCTCCCGGGCTGCCCTGATGTCCACGATCGCCCGTCCCGGCGGACGGGGAGTGCTCGCCCGACCGCGTGGCCGTGGGGTGCTCGCCCGTCCCGGCGCCTTCCTGCGTACCAGGCGAGTCGCCCTGGCCGGCGCCATGGCAGCGGCGCTCACCGTTGGCATCCTCGCCGCCCAGGTGGGCCTGGGCGGCACCGACCCGGGCAACCCGCTCGCCGCGCCGCCCGCCGACGCTCAGACGCTGCTCAAGCTGGCCGCGCGGGCCGCCGCCGAGCAGCCGGACACGGTGCCGGCCTCCGGCCAGTACGTGCACACCAGAATGCTGGCCCAGCGCAGCCTGTTCGCGCCGGACGAGGCCGGCACGCGGCAGTACACGAAGGTGATGGTCAACGAGGAACGCTGGGAGGCCGCTGACGTCGGCAAGCCCTGGCTGAGCCGCGAGCAGTCCGTGTCGGCCACGGGACCGGCGCCCCGCAACCGCTGGGACCACGGCGTCGAGGACACCGTGTACGAGCCCGCGGCCTGCCCCGGCCAACCGGCCTACGCCCGGCTGCGCAGCTGGCCCACGGACCCCGCGCAGGTGCGCGCGAAGATCGTGGCCGACACGGGCCCGGATCCGCTGCGCATGTGGTCCTCCCTCCAGGGCCTGGTCACCGAGTCGGTGGTTCGCCCCAGTCTGAGCGCCGCGCTCTACCAGGTGGCCTCGGGGCTGGACGGCATCGTGCTCATCCCCGACGCCGTGGACGTCGCCGGTCGGCCCGGCCTGGCCGTCGGGATGGACCAGGGCGACGGCAGGCGCTCGGACCTGATCTTCGACAAGCGCACCTATCGCTACCTGGGCGAGCGCACGGTGAACACCGCGGACAGAAAGGCGAAAATGCCCTTCGGCGAGGTCATCGAGCGGAAGGGCAAGGTGAACGGCACCGCGGTGCTCGCCGTCGATGTCGTCCCCGGTCTGCCCGAGGTGTCGCCGAACGCGTCCCGCGTGCAGATCCCCTGCTGAGACTTTCCCCCGATCCGGCCTTTCGGCCGGAAGTTCTGTTTCGCATGCCGCTGTTACGCATGCGCCATTTCGCATGCGTGGTTTCGCATGCCCAAATAAAGGAGCAAACCATGTTGATCGCAGCGAAGGCTGTCGCAGCCACCCTGCTCATCGGTACGTTCAGCGCTCTCCCCTCACCGGAGACGCAGACCGCCTACGAGAAGAAGGCCGCCATGGAGCAGACCAGGGTGGCCTGCATGCAGGAGAAGGGGCTCACCTACCTGGCCGAGCCGATCGTCAAGCGCAAGTGGCAGCCGGGAGAGTTCGAGCGGCTGGCCGGCGACCATGAGGCGCTGCGCGCGTACCGGGCCAAGTACGGGTTCGGCGTCTGGTCCAGGCTGGTCTATCCGGGTGACCCGGCGGTCAACCCGGTGTCCGGGGAAAGCGTGAACAACAAGAACCTGATGGCGATGCCGGCGGACGAGCTCAAGAAGTGGCGCGCGGCCGACGACGCCTGCTTCGCCGAGGCGGCCGAGAAGCACCTGGGCCTCACCGTCACCTCGCAGCGGGGCGACTACCTCACCCAGCTCAACGCGGCACTGGGCAAGTCCGTGGCCGCTCTCGACAAGGACGAGCGGCTCGCGCGGCTCGGCAAGCGGTTCGGCGCGTGCCTGGGCATCAGCGACACCAGGCCTTCGGTCCTGGCCGAACGCGGTCGGTCGGCGTTCGTGAAGCAGGCCACGCAGGTCGCCAGGAAACTGCACAAGGGCTCGCTGCCGAAGGCGCCCGAGGGCCGCACCCTGGCCCTGATGCCGCCGCTGAAGCCGGAGCAGGCCAAGCCGTACCTGGAGAAGGAGATCAAGACGGCGCTGAAGGACCTGGAATGCGGCAAGTCCTTCTACGCCGCGTACTCGCCCAAGGCGAAGACGGCCAAGGAGCAGGTGTACCAGAGGTTCGCCGTGGACTTCGCGCTCTGACCGGGGTGGGCCTGGGGGCCTGGTCACTCGGGGTAAGCGAGCGACGTTCGAGGTGATGGCGGGGGCCGTTCACAGCTCGGCGAACGGTCCCCTTCATCGGAGCCGGCGGCGCCGACCTGAACCCCCGATCGGGGCGGCCCTGGTGCCCGATGTGCCGGGCCGGGATCCCTCATGACGTCGATCTGGCGCCTACCGGGGCGGGCGGATGAGTGGCCAGGGTGGTTCCGGGAGTTTCGGGAGTCCCTACGCGTCCGCGCGCGGACGCGTAGGGACTCGCGGGAGTCGTTGGCGGTGCCAGCGAGGAACGAACACCTTGGGACGAATCACCACATGACCAAGGCTGCTGACGCTACGCCGCGACCAGGCTGTTGATGAACGTCGGCGACAAGGCCCGGCAGCTCTGCGGCCGCATTGGCCTGCAAACTGACGGTACGTCCAGGCGGGCCCGCGCCCGCCATCCTGGTAGTTCCCCACGAACACATCACCCAGCCGCCGAACTCGCGAGCGTGGCAGGCGCCCGCCACGCCGATGTCAAGGTACATCCGGTCGCCGCGGATGTACCTTGCCCGGGACAAGTCTCAGACAGGGGGCCGCTCAGGCCCATGCAGGCCAGGCTCACACCTTGGCAGAGGTGGAAGCCTGGCCTTGCTCACGCTCCGGGCCGGAAAGCCAGCACGGGCCTCAGCCGCCGGTGCCGGGGTAGAAGTCCTCCTTCATCGGGGCGACCGTGCCGCCGCCGGGGTAGTAGTCCTCCTTCGGGGCGATCCCGCCCTTGCCGGGCCAGGCTTCCTCGCCCATGGGGGCGATCCCGCCGCTGCTGGGCCAGGGTTCCTCCTTGGCGGCTGCCGGGCCGGCGGCCAGGCCGAGCCCCGCCGCGGTCAGCAGCCCGATCGCGGCCAGTTTGAGCGTCGTCTTGGTCATGCCGTCACCTTTCGCCACTCTCGATGTGCGTGATCTCCGCCCGTGCCCGGGATGGGCACGCGATCCAGTGCAGACGCTGGGCCGCCGCCTGTCCTGCTGTTCCAGCCTGAGCAGGAACAGGCAGTTCACAGCCCTCGCCTGTCGGCGCCCATATCGACATCCCCACGTCGTCAGGTCGCCGGCAGGCCCTCAGTCTCAGCATCCCGCCGATTGTCTGGTAGCCCCTTTCGCCGTTCGGACAATCGGCAGCCCGCCCGCCGGCACCTTGGCTGAGTCGGGTGAGCGTCGACGGCCCCCTGTTCGGCTGTGCGCGACCACGAGTATGCGCGGCCTCGCTATGGATCCGCTTTGGGGGCCGCTGGATCGCGGCAAAGCTTCGTCGAAGGCGATCGCGCAGGACGGCCTGCATCAAAGGGCCCGAATCGCAATTCCGGCCCCGAATTCTCGACGCCATAATGATCACGTGAAGTTCGAAGTGCTCGTCATCGGGCCCGAGGTCGGGCGGCAGCTCGCGCCGTATGCGAAACGCACCCGGGTGGGCGCCTTCCGCCGCTACATCACCGAGGACGAGCTCCAGGACGGATTCGTGCAGGGCATGTGGGCCGGGCGCCTGGGGCCCGACGCGGACGAGGCCGCGATCGCCGCGTACGTGCGCAGCACCTTCGACGAGTTCCTCGGCGAGCGCGACGAGATCGACAAGGACGAGCGCGGCTGGTACTTCTACTCCCACGAGAACCCGTTGGCGCGCTGGGACTACTGGTTTGTCAACAGCGAGTGGTGGCCGCTACGGACCAGGCCGGGTGGCGCGGTCGTCCTCGACGAGGCCGCCTACGCCGGCTGGCCCGACATCCGCGACCACGCGCGGCTCTGGCGTCGAGGCAGGCCCGGTGAGGTGCTATACGGCGCGCAGTCGGTAGTCGAGGAGATCGACTTCGTCGCCATGGAGCGGGAGTCGGCCGAAGCAGCGGGGCGCGCCTGGGACGCCTACCAGGCCGCCGAGCACCGCGACTCGCTCGACGAGATCCAGATCGGCGGATTCACCCGCGAGGAGTACCTGCTGCGGACGGGCTGGCATCCGGCCTGTCTCGTCGAAGGCGGGCGCTGGCACGAACGCGGCGATCGCGGACTGCGGGCCGACGTGGAGGAAGCACGGGCGCTGGAGTGGCGGCGCTTCGTCGACGACCTGATCGGCGGCCTGCCTCCTGGCACGCTGCTCACCAAGGTCGTCTGTCACACGTGAGCCGGTAATGGCCTGCACGCCTGCCGCGCCACCGTGGTCCTGTCCAGGTACGGCAACCCGCTGTATGACGAGGAGCTGTACCCGTCGACCAGTTCGTCGATGTGCATCGGGGAGTGCGTCATGTCCGCCCAGCATCGACCAGGCAAGTCACAACACGATCAACGCCGTTGCCGGGTCGGACCGAGGCGCCCTGCCGTGATTGCTCACGGTGGGTGCCCCGGCCGGCGGAATCGGCGGCGCGTCTCCTGACGGCTGAGCAGCGAGTGTCTGCGGAAAATCCAGTTCGCGACACGATGCCAGGCAAAGGAGTCGATCGCATTGAACATGTTCTTCGCCACCGTATGGCGGAAGTAGTTCGCCCACCCGCGCAAGAGCCGGTTGAGACTGATGATCAGCTCGGCCAGGCTCATATGGCGGGTTGACCTGTAGGTCTTCGCCTTCACCTTGTCCTTGATCGATTGGATCGCCTTCTTGGACACCAAGGTGTAGACGTAGTGCTTGTTCGTCCCTCGCATTTCCCGCTTGTACTCAGCCCCAGCACCTTGGCCCGCCGCAGCTTGACGATCTCCTCCAGCAGCGTCTCCAGCCCCAGCCGTCCGGGGTCGGACTTCAGCTCGAGCAGGAGCCCGTCCTCACCCGTGGCCAGCTCCCACAGAACAACCGCGCCGAATCCGCCAGCCACTCGGCCAGCACATCCTCATCCGCCCGCGTCGACTCCCGGAACCCCAGCGCATCTCGCACCTGCTTGCGGTGACACGCGATCGTCGACCCCGACCACGGGTACTCCGCGAACAAGACCAGGTCGACCTTCACCTGCCCCGCGTCGCGCCCGTCTTGTTCCCCACCAGCTCCCAGTCGCCGTCGAGCAGCGTCCACGCCGCGATCAGCTCCTCCGGCTCCCACTCCCGACGCACCCGAAACCGCCCTCCACCTGACCGTCCCCGACACGAACACGATCAAGCAGAGGCTCCGGCCAACCGGCCTCGTTCACTCACCCGCGACGACCACGAACCGCAATCGTGATCACTCACACAGCTACTTCGGGGCTGGGGTCAGCTTCGGGAGCGGAGGGCCGAACCGGAACGGCGCGGGACTGGGGAACACCGACGATGAGTGAGGTCTTCGACTATGGCGAGGGAGCTGCGCTGTGGCGGATGCTCTACGAGACGGCGGCCAGAGCCGCGGAGATCCTGGCGCTAGCACCAGGCCTCAACGGCACCCGAGGCTGGGCCGTTCCCAAGTCTGTCAGCGATCCTGCGGCCCGCAGGTCGGCTGGTAGGGGAAGTCCGGGAAGTACCTCGCCCATTCGTCCCGATCGAGCCCGCGGCCGACCCGTCGGCATACGGTGCTCGCAGCCCCGGCGGCGCTGAGGTCGTAGCGCTGGAAGGGCAGGTGTTTGCCGGCCACCGACAGCGCGTCGCCGCTGAGGGACAGCGCGAGGACCGCGCCGCCCGGCGTGGCGAGGGGCGGGCCGACAGGCCGGCGGCCGGCGGTGTCCCACAGTTGGACGACGCCTCCCTCCGTGCCGACGGCGAGCAAGCCGGCGTCCGGGGAGAAGGCCAGCGCGGTCACGGGTCCGGGGGCGGTGGGGGGCAGCGTGCCCAGGTTGCGGCGGAGGTCGCCGTCCCAGAGGGCGGTTCGTCCTCTGGTGTCGCCGGTGGCGAGGAACCGACCGTCGGGGCTGAAGGCCAGCGCCTCCGCGGGGCCAGGGCCGGGGCCGCCGCCGGCCCGCCGCAACGGCGGGAGCGAGGCGATGTCGCCCTGATCGGTCAGCAGGCGTTCGCCCCGCGGGGCGACGGCGATCCGGCTGCCGGTGACGCCGGGGGACGCGGCGACGGCGCCGGTGCGCGTGTTCCAGCTCGTGAGCGCCTCCTGCCCGACCGAGGCGCCGCTGATGAGCAGCAGCTCGCCGTTCTGGGCGAAGGCGAGCGGCCCGCCGTGGCGGAAGGGCGGCGACTGGCCGGTGATCCGCCGGCCGGCCAGGTCCCACAGCGTCGCGGTGAAAGAGGCGGCGTAGGCGTCGCCGTAGGCGAGGATCCGGCCGTCGGGGCTGAAGGCGGCCTGCATCCAGCACGGCGTCGGGCAGGAGGGCCGGGGCGGACCGGGCAGCTCTTGTCCGGTCCTCGCGTCGCGCAGCTCGACACGGTCCCGGTAGGTGAGGAGCAGGCTCCTGCCGTCCGGGCTGAAGGCGGCGGAGATCGCCCTCTCCTCGCGCCAGTCGCGGGTGAAGGCCGAGCCGATGCGCAGGGTCTGCACGGTCGGGCCGGTCAGGTAGCGGATCTCCCCGGCGTCGGGGCCGATCCAGAGGTCGTCGACCACGTCGCCGTGGAGCGGGTGCCGCAGGAGCACTCCTTGGAGGTGGTTCGTGGCGCGCACCTGGAGCTCGTCCTCGCCGGCGGTCGCGACGAAGGCGCCGTCGGCGCTGAAGCCGATCTCGCGCACGCCCGGCGCGCTGAGTGCGGCGGCCTCCGTTCCCGAGGCCACGTCCCACACCCTGACCAGGGCGGGGGTGGCCATGAGCAGCGTCCGTCCGTCCGGGGAGAGGCGCAGGCGTCCCTCGCGGCACTGCTCGGCGGTCGGGGTGGGAGCCCAGGCGGGGGCGGCGAGGCGGCCGGTCGCGGGGTCGGGCAGGCGCAGCGGTTCGCCAGGTCTGCACACGAGCGGCGGCGCCGCCGCGTCGGAGTGGACCGGCGCGGCGGTGACCTGGGGCTGGTGGGTGCGCAGGTCCCAGCGGGTGACCCGGGTGGCGGTGGCGCTGATCAGCCAGCGGCCGTCGGCGCTCAGGCTCCGCCGGGTGTCCGGGGAGGTGTCCTGGTCGGCGAAGACGTCCTGCTGCGGCTGGAGGCTCGCCGCGCGGAGGGCCGCGCGGGTCTCGGGGAGGTCGGCCAGCTTCCAGGCGGCCAGGCTGAGCCGCATGGCCAGGGACGGTTCCGACAGGGGCAGGGTCTCGGCCGTCCCGGCGATGCCGCGGGCGTGCAGCTCCCGCTTCTGCTGGCCGTTCACCAGGCTCCGCTGCCAGATGAGGGACGTCGTGACCAGCAGGAACACCGCCAGGACGGCCAGGACCGCGGTGCGCCGCCTGCCCTTCCTGCGCTCGCCGTCGCTGGCGGCCAGGAAGGCGCGTTCGGCCGGGGTGAGGGTCCGGGCCGTGAGGTGTTCGCGGGCCAGCTCAAGGCGCAGCCCCCGGTAGAGGGCGCCGGGGTCGCGGCCGTGCTCCTCCCACGTGTCGGCCGCCTCGGTGAGCCGCCGGTGCACTCTCAGGCGTTCGCGGTCCTCCTCGGCCCAGGCGCGCAGCCGGGGCCAGGCGGTCAGCAGGGCCTCGTGGGCCAGGTTGACCGTGTCGCCGTCCTGGGTGACGAGGCGGGCGGCGGTCAGGCGCTCGAGCAGGAGGGGGCCCGGGTCGCCGGGGTCGCCGGTCAGCAGCTCCGAGCGCCGTACCGGGCGGCGGGTGGGCTGCGTGCCCGCCTCGCCGGGCATGACCAGCCGCAGCAGCAGGTGGCGCAGCCTGTCCTGCTGGGCCGGGGTCAGGTCGGCGTAGAGCTCCTCGGAGGTGCGGGCGACCGCGCCCGCGATGCCGCCCGCGGCTTCGTACGCCGCCAGCGTCAGCGCCTTGCCGTGGTGGCGTTTCCAGGTCTCCAGCAGGGCGTGCGACATCAGCGGCAGGCCGCCGGGCTGCCCGGTGACCTCCTCCAGGATCCGGGCCGTCAGCTCGCGCTGCACGATCAGGCCGGCGGTGGCCGCGGGCTTGACGATCGACTGGCGCAGCTCGGCCGGGCTCATCGGGCCCACCAGGACGGTGGCCTCCTCGACGGCCTCGATCAGCCGGGGATGGTCGGCGCACCGTCCGAAGAAGTCCGCGCGTACGGAGAGCACGACCCCGCCTTCGGCGGCCACCAGCGCGTCGATGAACGCCCCACGCTCGCCGGGGTCCTCGCACAGCGTGAACACCTCCTCGAACTGGTCGACCACGACCAGCTCCCCCGCGGCGGCGGCGGGCAGGGCCGGATGGACGCCCGGCGTGACGACGCGCGCCGCGCGCGGCCGCAGCGCCGGCACCAGCCCGGCGCGCAGCAGCGAGGACTTGCCGGAGCCCGACGGGCCGACCACCATCACCATCCGGTGCGCCTTCACCATGCCGGCCAGCCGCTCCACCAGCGAGGACCGGCCGAAGAAGTAGGCCCGGTCGGCCTCCTCGAAGCCGGCCAGCCCCCGGTACGGCGCCCGCTCGCACGCGGCGGCCACGGATGCCCACTCCCGATCGGCGGCCAGGGTCTCCTCCCAGCGGACCCGCCATTCCCGCTCGTCGCCGCCACAGGCGCGGACGTAGGCCAACGTGACCGGCAGAGTCGGCAGCCTCTCCCCGGCGGCGGCCTGCGCCAGCGTGGAGGCGGCGAAGCGGGCCCGCGCGGCCATCACCCGGTAGGACGGGGACCCCGCCTGCTCCCGTAACTTGCGCAGCTCGACCGCGAAAGCGGCGACCGGGCCGTCCATCGGATCCACGACCTGTTCACGACGTCCCATGCGCTCCCCCTAGGTCCCATGAGAACCACAAACCAGCGCAAAATACGTCTTCACCCCGATTTGATCAAGTTTGTCCAGGGTGCGAAACGGGCTTCCGGACAATGATCGCCACGCCGAGACTGGGGGACCTGCCACGCCGCCGAGAAGCCGAGGAGATCCATGCGCCTGCTCGTCGCCCTGACCCTGTCGCTGCTCACGCCGGTGCCCGCCGGAACCGCCGCTCCGGCGGCGGGCGGCACCGGCGTCGTCAGGTTCGTCAACGCGGGCACCGGCGACTGCCTGGACGCCAACAACGGCGACGACGTCCGCTCCCTGGCCTGCAACCGGGAGGCCGGCAAGCCCGAGGACGGGTGGCAGCTCTGGCACGTCGAGGACATCTCCCGGGCCACAGGGGTGCCCGGGACGTTCATGATCCGGAATGACCACGAGAGGTACGACCGCCGATGCCTGACCGCCCGGGGGCCCAAGAACCAGGACGCGCTCCTGACCCCCTGCGCGCCGGGCGACAGCGGGCAATGGTGGACGTTCGACGGCGCCAGGATCCTGGCCTACCGGTACGGCAAGGCCGCCCTCTACGACGAGGCGGGCACCCTGCACGTCCGCGTCGCCCGTGACGCCCGGCCCGGCGTGAACACCCGGTGGTGCCGGCGGGCCTGGCCCACCCAGAAGGCGTCCTGCGACGCCTGACGATCACAGCGAGAAGAGGATCCGTTGGGAAAGATGTTGATCGCGCTGGCGATGACGGCCACCGTCATGAGCACCGCGCCGGCGGCCCCCACCACCGCGGCCCCTGCGTCCGCGGCCACAGAAGCCGCCGCGGCGGCCCAGGTGGTGGCGCCGCTCAAGCGCCTGAACGGCGACGCGCTCACCGGCCTGTCGCTCACGGTCGGGGCCGAGCCGTACACCCAGCCCATGGAGGACGCGTTCGCACTGACCACCCTGGACCAGGTGCTCAGCGGCGACGATCGGACCCAGCTCCCGACGCCCGCCGACGACCCGGCCTGCGCCTCGCGCATGCAGTCCTTCGGGCCGACGACGGGCGGCGTCGGCAGGGCGTTCTGCTGGGACGCCAAGCTGCAGGGCCTGACGGGCGAGACGGCCTGGGTGCCGCAGGGCCTGGCCACCTCCGGTGAGGCGAGGAACGACGCCGCTCCGGTGCCCACCTCGAAGGACGCGCTGATCACGAGCTGGTCCTGGCAGAACCCGCCCACCCACTCGCTGGCCAACTCGGTGCGGCTGTCGGTGGTGAACCTGAACGACATGCGTTACCGGACCGTCCTGCCGGTCTGGGTCCGTCCGGACGGGACCCTGAGCCGGATCTACGGGCACGGCGGCGGCCTGGCCTGGAGCGGCCCCTACCTGTTCATGGCCACCACCCCCGGCTGGCCCGACGGCACCGGCGCCCCGAGCGCCAAGCGCAGCGCCATCCGCGTGTTCGACACCCGCCGGATCTACCGCCATCAGACCAAGCTCGACGACTACCAGTACGTCATGCCGGAGGTGGCCAACTTCGTCAGCCCCGACCTGCACTTCGACTACATCTCGCTGGATCGGACGAGCACCGGCCGGCAGGCCCTCGTGGTGGGCGACTACCGGGCCACATGGCTGAACGGCCAGCCCCAGCCGCTGAACGGCACCCGGATCGCGCGCTACGCCTTCCGCTCGGCCGAGACCGGCGACTACCGGCTCGGCCTGACCCCGACGGCGGCCTGGGAGTCCACCACGCCCACGACGGCGGAGACCCACGCCATCAGCGACGTCCAGGGCGTCCAGCTCCACGACGGCCGGCTCTACGTCAACATGAGCGCCGGCAAGTTCGTCAACGTCCCGTACTCCAGGCGCTTCGCGTCGGTGGACCTGGCCTCCATGACGATGACGGCCCGTACGGACTGGGGCTACCGGCCGGAGGACCTGTCGCTGTGGTACTCGGGCACCGGGGGCGAGCTGTGGGGGCTGACCGAAGGCGAAGATCAGCGGGTCGTCTACTCGGTCGCTCTCGACAACCTCGCGCCCTGAGCCCCGCGCCTTCCTGGCGAGGCCGAACGGGGGAACCGCCCGAAGGGCCCCGCCTCGGCATCGACCACGTCGGAGGAGGGCGGTCGAGGCTGAACAGGAGGGTGGCACGGGCCTGCCCGGTGCGGGGGTCATCTCCATCACCGGCATCTCCTTCGCCCCCGTGGGCGTCACCTGCGCGGGCCCGCTGGGCGCCACCCTGGACGTCACGGCCGACGTCCTGCCGCTGAAGTTCGACGCGACGGCGTTCGACCCCGACCCCGGCACCGGCAAGGTCGCGGGCCGGGTGTCCGGGGCCAGCGTGGGCGTGGAGAGCAGCGACGGCTGCGTCCTGACCGCCACCGGGCAGGCCGACGCCACCTACGACAACACCAGCGGCGCGATCCTCCTGGAGGACCGCGACCACCTGCGCATCGCGACCGTCAACCCCCGCTGCGTCGGGGACGGGCTCAAGGTGGGCGACAACGTCATCGTCGAGGGAAGGTTCGACCTGGCCCCCCCGCGGCGTCATCACCAGCCCGTGACCCGTTCCCGGTGAGCCGCGCGGTTCACCGGGCCCGCGTCAGAAGGCCTGGTGGTCGGCTTCGGAAGACTTCGCGGAACGCCGAGAGCTGCCTCGTGGCGTGATCGCCCGGCCGCCTCCACGGCGGTCACCGCGGCTGCCGTTCCGCGATGACCGCCCAGTCGTCCGCCCCGTGACCGTCGGCGATGGCCTGGTCGAAGACAGTCCGCAGGAGTTCACCGATCGGGAGCGGAATGTCGTGGTCGTTCGCGGCATCGAGCGCGAGGTGCAGGTCCTTGCGGCCCAGGACCGCAGTGAATCCGGGCGGCTGGTAGCGCCGTTCGGCGATCATCGACCCGTAGCCGGTGTAGACGGCTCCCGGGAAGAGGGTCGAGGTCAGCAGTTCGACGAACCGCCCCGAGTCGACACCGGCGCCTTCCGCGAGACTGACAGCCTCGCCCAGCGACTGGATCGCGCAGGCGATCAGGTAGTTCCCGAGGATCTTCACGACGTTGGCCTGCTCCGGACGGTCGCCGAGTCGCCAGGTCCGCGAGCCGATCACGTCGAAGAGCGGCTGCACGCGGTCGATCAGCCCCTGCTCGCCCGCCGCGAGGATGTTGAGCGCTCCGGCTTCGGCGACCGGAACACGGCCGAAGACCGGTGCCGCGACGTACCCGACACCGTGCTCGGCGTGCGCCGCGCCGGCCCGGCGGGCCAGGCCGGCGCTCACCGTCGCGAGGTTGACGTGAACGGTCCCGCCCGGGGCCCGAGCGAGAACGCCGGAGTCGACGAACGTCTCGGCGACGGCCCGGTCATCGGCCAGGACCGAGAAGACCACCGGCGAGTGCATGGCCTCGGCGACCGAGGCGGCTCGCCGGGCACCCGCCGCGACGAGCTCGTCCGCGGGCCTGTCGGAGCGGTTCCACACCACGACGTCGTACCCGGCTCTCAAGAGGTTGCGTGCGATGGGCCGTCCCATTGCTCCCAGACCGATGACCGCGATGTCGCTCATGCGGAGAACCCTCTCTGTGAACCACCTAAGGTGGTTCCACGATGTCATAGGGGTACCATCATGTCGAACCGGTTAAGACGGTTCGAAAGGTGTCGTCGCTTGCTGTGGAGGTTGGGATGGCCGAGGACGTACGTCGTGTGTTCCGCATGGACAACGAGGTCCTGGCGTTCCGGTTCACCGCCACCGTCGGCGATCGAGCCGGCATGGCGCCACGGGAGCGGCTGACCGACCCTGCACGACTGAAGATGTGGCTGCAGGCGACAGGGCTCGACGCCACGGACGTGTCGCCGGCCGATCTGAAGGACGCCGTCGAGCTGCGCGAGGTGATCTACCGGATCGGGTCGGCGATCGCCGCAGGTGAACGGCCCGATTCGGAGGATGTCCGCACTCTCAACACGGTCGCGGCCGCCGGGCACGCGAAGGCCGCGCTCGAACGCGATCGCGCAGGATGGCGCCTGACCGCGGCGACGCCTGTCGGTGACGCCCTCGGGGTCCTGGCCACAGATGCCATCCACGTCCTCGGGGGCCCCGACCGCAGCCGCATCAAGAGCTGCGAAGGCCCCGGATGCGCGGGACTCTTCCTCGACACCAGCCGCGGAGCCAACCGCCGTTGGTGCTCCATGAACACCTGCGGCAACAAGGTCAAGAAGGCACGTCTCGCCGAGAACTGACCCAACAGCCGCGATCAGGCCCGGCAAGTCCGACCATCCGCGCGCAGTGGCTCCCACGTCACCGTGCCGGCGTGCCGACACCGACCTCGGCAAGCGCGACGGCCGCGCCAGGCACGGCTCTCCACCTCCGTCAACCATGGGTTGACGTTGATGGAAGCGTCAACCTAAGGTTGACCCATGCGACTCTCCGTGGTTCTCGCGCTGGCGAGCCTCTTCGTGCTCGGGCTGGTCATCGCGACCCTGTAGTCCGACGGAATGAACGGCACACCGAACCGACCAGCCCAGGCAGGCGCTCTTCGCTCTCCGGCCGGCACCACGCCAGACGGGAGGGTGACGTAGGGGGCGGGTGTCTTCAATTGGCCGAAGTCGACCCGGGCGAACGTCTTCGAATGGACGCGATGCAGCAGCGAAGATGCCCTGCCACGTACCGCTGAAGATCACGACGAGGGGTACTTCCCCCACCTCGGGAACACTCGCCTTCACCCTCCAACGTCACGATGAGCGGCCGCGGCAGCCGCCCCAAGATTTCCCCGCACGGCACGAGTGAGGGGATGTTCGGCACCGAGCACCTCCTCGCAGTCGGCCAGTGTGGCCTCGTACAGGGGGATGGCCCTGTGTAGATCGCCTGCCGCGTGGTAGGCGGCGGCGAGGTCGTTGCGGGAGGCCAGGGTGTGGGGGTGGTCGCCGCCGAGCACCCGTTCCTGGTCGGCCACCGTCGCCTCGTACAGCGGGATGGCCCGGCGTGGATCACCCGCCTGCCTGTAGGCGGTGGCGAGGATGCTGCGGCAGGTAAGGGTGTTGGGGTGGTCGCCTCCCAGCACCCGTTCCTGGTCGGCCACCGTCGCCTCGTACAGCGGGATGGCCCGGGGTAGATCACCCGCCTCCTGGTAGGCGGTGGCGAGGTTGTTGCGGGAGATCAGCGTGTCGGGGTGGTCGGCACCCTGGATCCGCTCGCGGTCGGCCAGCGTGCTCTTGTGCAGCGGGATGGCCCGGCCCAGGTCCCCCGCCGCCTGATAGGCGTGGGCGAGGTCGTTACGGATGTTCAGCGTGGAAGGGTGGTCGGCGCCCAGTGCCCGCTCTCGCCCGGCGAGGGCGGCCTCGTACAGCTGGATGGCCCGGCCCAGCCTCCCCGCCGCCCGGTAGGTGCCGGCGAGGTTGCTGCGGAAGGTCAGCGTGTCGGGGTGGTCGGCGCCCAGCATCCGCTCACAGTCGGCCAAGGCTGCCTCGGACAGCGGGATGGCCCGGCCCAGGTCCCCGGCCACCCGGTAGATGCCGGCGAGGTTGTTGCGGGAGGCCAGGGTGGAGGGGTGATCGGCGCCCAGCACCCGCTCGTGGTCGGCCAGCGTCACCTCGAACAAGGGGACGGCGCGGGTGAGGTCGGCCAGGTCGTACAGGTAACGGCCGCACCAGCCGCGTAGAGCCAGCAGCTCGGCGGGCAGGTCACCGCCGGCGAGGGCCCAGTGATAGACGGTGCTGGTCTGGTCGATCAGCGTCTCGACCTGGGCGCGGGCCGCCCAGGTGCCGGCACCGTAGGGCAGGGTGGCGTTGAAGGCATGGAGCAGGCCGATGGCCCGGGCGAGGGCGGCGGACAGGTGGCCGTGGTGGGTGGCGCGTTCGCGCAGCACGCGTTGCACCAGGCGGTGCATCAGGACGGTGGCGCCGTCCTCACTGAAGGAGATCAAGCAGTTGTCGGCCAGGGCGGCGAGCGTTTCCCGCAGGTGCACCGGGTGGCTACTGGCCTTGCTCCCCGCCGACAGCACCGTCAGGGGGGTGCCCGCCGGCGACAGCACCGAGAGCATCGCCAGGAGGTGCGGGGCCGCGGGCAGGGACGCCTCCGCCTGGGTGATCGACAGCATGATGGCCTGGACGGTGCCGGCCGGGTAGGCGTCGCCGTCGTGGGCACGCAGATAGTCGCCGATGGGGAAGGCGTGCAGCAGGTCCAGGTAGCCGGGGTAGTCCAGATGCAGGCGGTTGATCACGGAGGCGGCCTGGGCCAGCGCCAGCGGCAGGTGTCCCAGCTCCGTGGCGAGTTCGGCGGCGCCGCCGGGGTCGTCCAGGCCGGTACGCCGGTGCAGGAACGCCTGCGCCTGGTCGGGGGTGAACCCGTCGACCTCGAGTGGCTGATAGGAGCGCAGGAAGGCGCGGTTGCGGGTGGTGACGAGCGCGCGGGTGGCGCCGGTGGCCGGGCACCAGCGGCGCACCACGGCGACGTCGGTGGCGTTGTCGAAGACCAGCAGCGCGGGCCGGGTGGTGGCGGCCAGCCAGGATCTGGCCCGGGTCGCGGCCGTGGTGGCGTCGTCGTCGGGCAGACGTTGGCCGAGCCGCTCGGCCAGGGCGGCCAGCCCGGTCACGATCTGGTCGGTGCTCTCGGCGGCGATCCAGGCGATCACCGGCCAGCGGGCGGCCTGGCAGGCCCAGGCGTAGGAGGCGGCCAGCAACGTCTTGCCCACCCCGGGCGTGCCGGCCAGCGCGCAGATCACCACCGCTCCGCCGTCACCGCTTCCCGGTCCGTCCTGCTCAGGCTCGCCCAGCAGGTCGGCCAGCCGCCGGCGCAGTCGCGGGCGCACCTGGAAGCCCGGCGGGCACTGCGGGATGTCGCCCTCGACGATCTGGCCCGGTTCCGGCCGGGGCGGGTAATGGTGGTTGATGGTCTGGTCACCGGCCGCCTGATACACGCGTCCCTGCCCCGAGGCGGTGGCATCCATCTGGATGGGCGGCTGTCGCTGCGGGGAATCAGCCGCTGGAAGCGTGGTCATCGCTCATTGACGGTCTGGTCGCCGCCGGCCTGGTACACCCGGCCCTTCCCCGATGCCTCCGCCCGCATCTGCACATTCCGCGCGCCCTCACCGGTGGAGACGATGCCGGAATTGTCGCCGCCGATGGCGGCCGACCGCTCCTCCGAGACCGGCGCCCGCGGCGGCGCACCCGGCTCGGCGGCCGGCGTGCCAGGCGCGGTGCCGGCAGCCGGCCGGCGGTCGGCGCGGACCTGCGCCCGCAGCGCCACCAAAGCGACTACCAGCCCCGCCGCTCCAAGTGTCATGCCGGTGAACAGGCCGACCACGCTGGCCCGCTGATCCAGCACCTGCAGCACCTGGTCGGACAGGTGTAGTGGGTCGGCGAAGAACCACAGCACCCCGGCCGCCAGACAGACCGCCGGCACGACGACCGCGGCGATGGCCACGATCCGCCACAACCGCGATCCCGTCGTGCGTTCCGCACCGGACGACGTCTTCGACATGGTCTCCAGGATGCTCCCGAATCGGCGCAAGTGGACCGCAAGTAGCGAAGGCGTTACCGGGGTCCTCTGAGACTGTCCGAATCGGTCGGGCCCGTGATCGCGTTCCCTCGAAGGGCGGCGGGGTGGCCATGTTCCGCCGGCGCAACGAGAAACGCCCCGATCCGGCGACAAGGGTCAGATGGCCAGGCCGTCCTCTCTCAGCCGGACCGCTAGTTCCAGCTTCGTGTACGCCGGGCGCCCGGCCTTCCGGTACTTCTCCTTGACACGTTCCAGGTAGTTCTTGGCGGTTCCCGGCCGCACTCCGGCGCTGCGCGCCGCCGCGGCGAGCGTCATTCCGGAGGCGTAGGCGAGCAGCACCGCGTGCTCCTGAGGGGACAGGACGGGACGGACGCAATCCCGCCCGGCCGTGTGGTCCGCCGCAGGACCGGGCGGACAGGCCGTCTTCTCCTCGGCCAGCTCCCTGACCTTGGACAGCAGGCTCTCCAGCCTGTGGTTCTTGGTGAGGTATCCGCCGGCTCCCGCCTCGATCATCCGCCTGGCCAGGTTGCCGCCGGGCATCGCGCTGACCACGAGCACCCGCCGCCGCAGCAGGACCAGCGCGCATACGTTCTCGACCGGGTCGGAGCCGTCGGCGAGCCGCGCCTCGAGCAGCACCACGTCGGCCGGGAACGGCTCGGTCCTGAGCAGCTCGGCGACGGAGGCGGCCCATCCGGTCAGCCGTACGTCGGGAACGTCCGCCAGCCAGGCGGCCAGCCCGTCGATGAGCATCTGGTCATCATCTACCGCAGAAACGGTGATCACGCCTGTCTATCTCATATCCCTTATCTGTCGTCAAGTGCGCAGTTATGAGGCCTATCAGGCGTTGCGCCGACCCCGAATCATGGGGCCAGATTCGAGAAGGGAGCGAACATGACCGTCACCCTCGAAAGGGCCGAGGAGATCATCGCCGCCTGGAGGACGGGCGACGACCCGGACAGCCCGGCAGGCCCGCTGATGCCCGGCATGTACGTCGAGTCGGAGATCACCATGACAGGGCCGGGCGGCTCCGGCAGATGCGGGACCGCCTGCTCGGGTTCCAGAACCTATCAGTGCTGCTGAGCAGGGGCGGAGCGCATGGCCGGTGAGTTCGACCCTCCGCTGGACCCGCTGATCGGACCCGCACTGACCGACCTCGGGGCCCGGCTGCGCGCACTTACCGGTCTTGCGCCGGCCGAGCGCAGCGCCGTCCTGTCAGGCGCTGCGCTGTCCGTCGAGGAGGAGGTCCGCCGCAAGATCACCAGGGTGCTGGTGCTGGAGGTGAACGCCGCCCGCTTGTCCGGGCGCCTGACCGCCGCCGACCCCGCCGCCCGCTGGCGGGAGTGGCAGCGAAGTGCGGCGCAACCGGCATTCTGGAACGATCTGGCGGTGCTCTACCCCGGCATGATGCCGAGGCTCACGACGGTCATCCGCAATCGATGTGCCGCCGCGTTCCGCCTGGCCGAACGCTTCGCCGAGGACCGCGCGATGCTGGTCTCGCTTCCGGGAGCGCCGTCGGGCGATATCGACCGCGTCGAGTTCGGCGCCGGCGACAGCCACCGGGGCGGGCAGACGGTCGTCGTGCTGCACGGCGGGGACGGACGGGTGGTCTACAAGCCGCGCTCGCTGGCGGTGGACGCGGCACTCGCCGACCTGCTCACGCACCTCGGCGTCTCGACCATGCGGGTACCCGCCGTCGTGACCAGGCCGGGGTACGGCTGGGCCGAGCACATCGGGCACCGCCACTGCGGCGACGCCGAGGAACTGGGCGCGTTCTACCGCGGCTTGGGCCACTGGCTGGCGCTCATGCGCCTGCTCGGCGGCAACGACCTGCACGCCGAGAACCTCATCGCCGCCGGGCCGCACCCCGTGGTCGTCGACTGCGAGAGCCTGTTCGCCCCGCACGCCAAGGCCCGTCCCTCGGGGTACGGCCAGGCCTTCGACATGGCAGTGGAGCTGGTGAACAGCTCGGTGCTGGGCATCGGGCTGCTCCCGGGACGAGGGGTTGCCCTCGGCTGGCGAGGCGTGGACATGTCGGCGGCGGGCGCGCTGCCCGGCCAGCAGCCGCAGATCGAGCTGCCGGTGGTGCTCGGCGCGGGCACCGACAGCCCCAGGATGGGCACCGAGCGGGTGACGCTGCCGCCGGCGGCCAACCATCCCAGCCCCGAGCCGGTGCTCGGCCGGTACTGGGACCTGATCATCGCCGGCCTCGACGAGCTCGACGACCGCCTGACCGAGCTGGACCGGTCGGGCAAGCTGGAGCCGCTGCTGGCGCCGTTCGCCGACTGCCCCGTCCGCGCGGTGCTGCGCTCCACCGAGTCGTACGCCGAACTGGCGCGCATGCTGTGGCATCCGGCCGCGCTCCACGACGAGGCGGACGCCCGCGCGAAGGCCGCCCGGCTGCTGGCGAAGATGTCGGAGAACGTCCCAGGGGCTCCCGGCGACGCCGCGATCATCGCCGCGGAGGTGGACGAGCTGTGCCACGGCGACATCCCGATGTTCGACACCACGCCGCGCGTCGGCATGCTCCGCGGCCCCGCCGACACCAGGTGCGGCCCGGAGAGCGATCTGGTCGCCGGTGCGGTGGCCCGCTGGCGGGAGCGCGACCACGGCCTGGACCGCGCGGTGGCTCAGGCGGCTCTGGTCAGCGCGTACCTCAACGAGGGCTGGATGCCGGACCTCGAACGGCTCCCGCCCGGCCTCGTCCGCACCGAACGGCTGGAGCCCCGGCGGCGCGCGGCGGCCGCCGGCATCCTCCGCGGGGTCCTGGACAGCGCCGTGCGCGGTGCGGACGGCACGGTCACGTGGATCACGCCTGTGCTCGACCTCACCGGCTGGGCCGTGCAGCCGCTGTCGCTCGACCTGTACGGCGGAGCCCACGGCCTGGCGATCCTGCTGAGCGCCTACCTCCGGGAAGCCGCGGACGGCAGGGCCGAGCCGATCGCGGAACTGGACGGGCTCCTGGAAGCGGTCCTGCGCACGATCCGCGCCATGGAGGACCGCGACGCCGCCAGGCGGCAGGAAGGGATACGCCTGCGGCCGGAGCCTCCCGGCGCCTACCTGGGGATCGCCTCGCAGGTGTGGAGCTGGCTGCTGCTGCGCTCCCTGGGCGTCGTCGGGGAGGAAGCGCTCCAGCGCGCCCGCGTTCTGGCGGGACTGCTGCCGGACTCGATCGAGGCCGACGACAGCTACGACCTGCTGTCAGGGATGGCGGGGGCGATCGTTCCCCTCCTCCTGCTGAGCCGGGAGACCGGCGAAGCGCGCTGGGCCGGGCTGTCCCGTACGATCGGCCGGCGCCTCGCGGGGCTGGCGGAGCGCCGCCCCGGCGGGGTGTGCTGGCCGAGCCTCCGCTTCCCGCAGGGACTCGGGGGGCTGGCGCACGGCGCGAGCGGCATCGGCTGGGCCCTGGCGCGCCTCGCCGATTCCCCCGGTGACCACGAGGGCATGAGAGAGCTGGCCGAGGCCGCCTTCGCCTACGAGGACACCCTCTACGACGCCGAGCAGCGCGGCTGGCTGGACCTTCGCAACGACGGCTTCGCCGCCAAGGCGTGGTGCCACGGCGCGGGCGGGATCGGGCTCGTCGCCGCCGACCGACTGGCCCGCGGGGGCGGCACCCTGTGGCGCGACAGGCTGGCGCGCGCCGCCGCCTCCTGCTGGGCCGACGGGATCGGCTGGAACCACACGCTCTGCCACGGCGATCTCGGCTGCTGGGAGACGATCGAGCAGGCCCGGGCCGCCGGCGTCGCACCGGTCGAGCGGGACCGGCTGGACGCCGTCATCCTGGGCAGCCTGGAGACCAACGGCCCGGTCAGCGGCCTGGCCAGGGACGCCTTCGCGCCGGGCCTGCTGCCCGGCCTGGGCGGAGTGTCCTACCAGTTGCTCCGCATGCACCCCGAGTGCGCACTGCCGTCCGTGCTGCTGCCGGACCTGACGTGAGCCCCGTGGACGAGAAGGCGGACGAGGAACTCGTCACTCCCTACTGGCACCTCGACCAGCCGGACGGATCCCGCCGCACGCCGCGGCAACTGCTGGCGGTCACCGTGCCGGTGCTGCGGCTCATCTGGCGGAGCGGGCGCCGGTCCGCGATCGCCATCCTCGTCCTTCAGCTCGCCTCGGGCGCCGCGACGGCCGGCGGGTTGCTGACGAGCGTGGCCGTGCTGGACGAGTTGATCGCGTCAGGCGCGGCGCCCGACCGGCTCGTGGCGGCGGCCCCCGGCCTGGCGTTGGTCGCCGGGATCCTGTCGCTGCGCGCGGCGGCCGAAGCCGCGGTGGAGCTGGCCAGGGCGCGGCTGGAACCGGCGCTGCGCCGGGTCGCCGAGGAACGGCTGTTCGCCGCCGCCCTGGACGTGCGACTCGCCGACTTCGACGACGCCGACTTCTACGACGGCCTGCACCGGGCCCGCGACCGCGGGCTGTTCCACCTCGACCGCGCGGTCGGCAACACGATCGACCTGCTCGGCGCCGTCTGCGGAGTGACCGCCGCGATAGCCGGGCTGGCCGTCCTGCACCCCCTGCTGGTGCCGCTGCTCGTGGCCGGCATGATCCCGGAGGCCTGGGCGGTGCTGACGGTCGCGCGGCGCGGGTACGCCGGCATGCGGAGCATGGTCACGCTGAACCGCCGGGTGCAGATGCTCGCCGAGCTGTCCACCGAGCGGGAACCGGCGGCCGAGCTGCGCGCCTGCCAGGCCGAGCCGTACGTGCTGGCCGAGTACCGCCAGGTGGCGGACGTGCTGAAGCAGAGGGAGACCCAGGTCGGGGTGTCCATGGCGCGGGGCAGGACCGCGGGCCGCGCGCTGGCCGGCCTCGCCCTGGCCGGGGTGCTGGCCGTACTCGGTCTGATGTTGCACGCCGGCTGGATCGCGCCGGCCGCGGCGGGCACCGCGGTGATCGCCGTCAGGGTGGCCGCCGCGGCGCTGCGGCAACTCGCCCAGGCCGCCAACCAGCTGTTCGAACAGTCCCTGTACGTGGCCGACTACCAGGACTTCCTCGCCGACGCCGACGCCAGGAGACGACCGGCGTCCGGCGTACCGGTCCCGCGTTCCCCAGAGTGCGTCACCCTGCGCGGCGTGGGCTTCGCCTACCCCGGCAGGCGGACTCCTGCGCTGCGCGACATCGACCTGACCATCCGCGCCGGGCAGACGATCGCGCTGGTCGGCGAGAACGGTTCGGGCAAGACCACACTGGCCAGGCTCCTCGCCGGGCTCTACCGGCCGACCAGCGGAACCATGCGATGGGACGGGATCGACACCGCCCTCCTGGACCCGCGTACCCTGGCCGACCGGGTCGTCCTGGTCCCGCAGCACCCGGTCCGCTGGCCGCACGACGCCCGGACCAACGTCCGCATCGGCCGCCACGACCGCCCGGACCCGGAAGACCACGCCCTGCGCGAGGCCGCCTCGCTCGCCGCAGCCGAAGACGTCGTCGCGGGCATGCCCGCCGGATGGCACACCCTGCTGTCCAAACACTTCAAGGGCGGCCACGAGCTGTCGGCGGGCCAGTGGCAACGCCTGGCCGTGGCCCGCGGGTTGTTCCGGGACGGCGCCCTGCTGATCTGGGACGAGCCGACCGCACCGCTGGACGCCAAGGCCGAGTACGCCGTCTACGAGACCCTCCGCGCGATCGCTGGAGAACGGACCATTCTGCTCATCACGCACCGGCTGACCAGCGTCCGCCATGCCGATCGCATCTACCTGCTGCACCAGGGGCGCGTGGCCGAGGAGGGCGTCCACGAGGACCTGCTGGCGCTGGGGGGACGCTACGCCGAGCTGTACGCGTTGCAGACCGGAAAGCCGGCACGCCGGTGACCGGCCCGCGCGTGATCCGTCCGGGCGAGCCTGGCTACCAGGCCAGGCGCAAGCCCTTCCTCGGCACGCTCACCGAGAAGCTGCCCGCCGCCGTGGCCTGCTGCGCCTCCGAGGCGGACGTGGTCGGCGTCCTTGAGCTCGTCCGCGCCCGCGGTATGCCGTTCGCCCTGCGCGGCGGTGGACACAGCTTCGCCGAGCACTCCTCCACGAGCGGCCTGCTCGTCGATCTCAGCGCGGCGAACGAGATCGAGGTCGGCGCGGAGAGCGTGCGGGTGGGCCCCGGCGTGCGGATCGGCGAGCTGGCCCGGCGCCTGGCCGAGCACGGGCGCATGGTGCCCTGCGGCTGGTGCCCGGCGGTCGGTGTCACCGGAGCGGTCCTGGGCGGTGGATACGGCGTGTTCAGCCGCCTGCACGGGCTCGGCGCCGACCACCTGCTCGCGGCGCGGGTGATCCTGGCCGACGGGTCACGCGTCGAGGCGGACGACGATCTGCTGTGGGCGCTGCGCGGGGCCGGTGGCGGCAACTTCGGCGTGGTCACCCGGATGACGCTGCGTACTCGCCCCATCGTGCCGGTCACCGCTGTTCAGGCCGTCTGCGACTTCGAGCGGGCCGCCGACCTCATCGACGCCTGGCAGCGGTGGGCGCCCGACGCGCCGGACGAGGTCAACCTGGAGATCGCCGTCGTCTCCGGGGACGAGCCGGACGAGCCGCCGCAGGCCGTCCTCTTCGGCGTCGTCGTCGGCGCCGAGGAGCGCGCCGCCGAGGTCGTCGACGCGCTCGCGCCGCCGGGCCGCCTGCGGCTCACCCGGCTGGAGGGCGCGGCGGCCGCCTGCCACCACGCCTACGCCGACGGCGGGCAGGGCCCCGTCACCGAGCTGCCGTACGGCGAGCGGCCCGGGCTGCGCCTGAACAAATCGGGCTTCTTCGACGGCCTCCTGCCGCGTACGGCCGTCGAGGACCTGCTGGACCGGCTGGTCGCCGACCGGGTGCGCGGCGAGATCCGGGACCTGGAGTTCGTGCCGTGGGCGGGCGCCATCGGCCGCCCGGCCCCCGACGCGACCGCGTTCGTCCACCGCGGCCCGCGGTTCATGCTCAAGCAGGCCGTCCAGGTCGGTTTCCGCGCCTCCGACGAGCGGCGGCGGGAGGCGCACGCGTGGTTGCGCGAGTCGTGGGACCGGGTGTCGCCGTGGTCGTCCGGCGGGGTCTACCCCAACTACCCGGACGCCGACCTGGAGGACTGGGGCCGGGCCTACTACGGCGACAACCTCCCGCGCCTGCGCGAGATCAAGGCCGCCTACGATCCCACCGGCCTGTTCCGCTACGCCCAGTCGCTGCGCTGAGAGCCGGGGACGTGCCCGCCTCGGGCGCGGCCGGCCGCTGACGCTGTCGGGGCTGAACGGCGGCGTTCACCCTCGCCTCGGCGCATGGAAGCCATCCAGGACGCGCTGGAGGAGCCTCGCCTGAGGCCGGCCACGCAGTCGCCACATGTCATCGCTCATGGCCTCCACAGTGGCGCCGGGCGCCCGCCGACAGGCAGGGGAGCGTTCATCGGATCATAGGCCGGCGGTCATGAACGAGGCCCTTCGCCGCGAGCTCGGCGCCCACCTGCGCGGGGCCCGTGAGGTCGTCGACCCGGCGGACGTAGGTCTGGCCGGCGGCGGGAGGCGGCGTACCCCCGGACTGCGCTGCGACGCCGGCCGGACAGCGGCCGTTGGAGATCTACCCGCTGGAGGACCCCGGCCAGGCCACAAGCTGACCGGGATCGGACACGCACGAGGCAAACGAGTGATTCACACCGGCACCTGACCGTGGAATACCACGCCACATTCCGCACCGAACGGCATTACCACTACGCGGGGCTGCTCAGGTCTCATCGCGGCTTCCCGAATGAAGGGCCTGAACGACCATGATCGTTGTCGGCGCCGACGACCGTGCCGATCCCAAGGCCGATGTCGAGGTGAGTGCCGACGCGCTTGACGTTCTGGACGATCGGAGCGGTCTCGACATGGGTGATCGCGGGCAGGGCGGCGACGCGTTCGGTGAGGTAGCGGTAGAGATCGCGGGAGCTGCGACAGGCGACTTGGACCGCCAGGTTGGTCGGGCCGGTGGTCGCGGCGGCGAACACCACCTCGCGGTGCTCGGCCAGGGCCTGCCCGGTGGCCACCAGCTCGGCCGGCGGCACGGTGATCCACAGCCGGGCGACGCTGCGCAGGCCGACGTAGGCGATGTCGAACTCGGCGTAGTAGTGCAGGACGCCGGTCGCGCGCAGGTGCTCCAGACGCCGGGCGACGGTGGACTGCGACCAGCGGGTGGCGGCCGCGAGCTCGGCCAGGCCCGTTCTCCCGTCGCGCGCCAGGACGTCCATCAGGCGCTGGTCGCCGGGGTCGAGGGAGTCGATCTCGCCGGTGTCCGGCGCAGGCGCGGGGCGCAGCCGTTCGACTTCGTCCGGGGACAGCGCGTCGAGGCCACGGATCACGTGCGGTGAGCCGTAGTAGGTGTGCAGGACCGCATGCGCGGCGATCGAGACGACCCGGGCGCCGCGCGGAAACCGGTCCAGCAGGAGCTGCTCGCTGTCGACCTCGCTCCGGGCGCGGACGACGCAGAGGATCTCCGTGCCGCCCGAGACGAGCTGCACCCAGGTGGTGTCGGGACGGCGCGCCAGCGCGGCGGCGACGCTCCGGGCGGCGCCTGGGACGCACCGCAGGCGCAGGATCCACCGACCCTCCGCGACGTAGCTGACAGGCGGGACGCCCACGACGCGCAGGATGTCGCGTGAGCGCAGCCGACGGTACCGGCGGGCGATCGTCTGGTCGGAGACGCCGAGGACCTCAGCGATGCGAACGGGGCGCGGCCGTCCATTTGGAGTGCCTGGATCAGGCGGCGGTCAAGTTCGTCCGCGACGTCGGATTTCACCATGTGATCCTATTTGATGTCGAAATGCAGGAAGGTGACGGCTTCCAAGTGGCTTTCCCGCATATTTGCGCTGATCGTTGAGGCGTTTTCGCATAACGATCGGAAGGATCATCATGGGCAAGTGGGGGCCGTTGACCGCCGTCAGCCTGGGAACGTTCATGCTGCTGGTGGACGTCAACATCGTGACGGTGGCGATGCCGGACATGGCGGCGTCGCTGAAGGCGTCGTTCTCGTCTCTCCAATGGGTGATGGACATCTATGCGCTGGCGCTCGCGGCTCTGCTGCTGGGCGCGGGTGGGCTGGCCGACCTGCTCGGTCGCCGCCGTGTGTACGTGGTGGGCCTGGTCACCTTCGCCGTGGCGTCGCTGGCGAGCGGACTGGCCCCGAACGTGGGCTCCCTCATCGCTGCACGGGCCATCCAGGGCGCGGGCGCCGCGATGATGTTCGCCACGACGGTGGCGCTCGTGGGTGCCTCCTACGAGGGACGTGACCGGGGCGTGGCGTTCGGCGTTTGGGGCGCGGTCAACGGCGCCGCGTCCGGGATCGGGCCGATCCTGGGCGGGCTGCTGACCCAGCAACTCGGCTGGAGGTCGACGTTCCTGGTCAACCTGCCCGTCAGCGTGGCCGCCGTGGCGCTGACCCTGCGCGTGGTGGACGAGACCCGCAACCCGGACGCGCGGCGGATCGACCTGCCGGGCATCGCGCTGTTCGCCACCGCGGCGGGCGCGTCGGTCTACGCGCTGACCCGGGCCGGCGAGGACGGCTGGGGATCGCCCGTCATTGTCGGGACGTTCGCCGCCGCGGCGATCGCGCTGGCCGCCTTCGTCGCGGTCGAGGCCCGTAGCCCGTCCCCCATCCTGGACCTTCGCCTGTTCCGCAGCCCGTCCTTCACCGGAATCATGATCGCCTCCCTGGCGATGTCGGGGGCGGCGTTCGCGTACCTGGTGTACACCTCAATGTGGCTGCAGTCCGTCCAGGGGCTCGGCGCGCTCCAGGCCGGGCTGGTGATCCTGCCGATCCCCGCGGTGTCGTTGGTGATCTCTCTGCTGTCCGGCCGCTTCCTGCACGCCGTCTCGCCGCGCTGGACGATCGGCCTCGGGATGCTGCTCGTCGGCGCCGGCGTGGCAGGCCAGGCGGTGCTGACCGGGGACTCGGGCTGGGCCGCCCTCGTCCCCGGAGCCGTCGTCGTCGGGGTCGGGGTCGGGGTGGCCGTGCCGAACGTGACGGCCGCGACGATGGCCTCGGTGCCGCCGGAACGCGCCGGCATGGCGGCCGGGGCGGTCAGCACCTTCCGCCAGCTCGGGTTCGCGGTCAGCGTCGCCGTCCTCGGCACCGTCTTCCGCTCGAAGCTGCAAGACGCCCTGGACCACACCGTCTCCCAGGCCGCCGCGTACGCCTCCGGCCTGAACGCCACCTTCCTGACCGCCGGCGCGATCGGCCTCGCCGCAGGCGCGATCACCCTTCTCCTGGTACGGCGCCCGGCCTCGGCACCCGCTCACCAGCAGACATCGCAGGCCGCACTCGCCCAGAAGTAACAGAAACGGCCGGACGCCGAGTGTCGCCCCTCCGGACGTGCCTCATAACGCTTCACGCCGGTTCGTCCAAGTAGGGGTGTGGCATTCACAACTTTGCGAACAGGATTGGTGACGGCCGTACTGGCCGGTTCCTTGGCAGTCGTCACGGCTCAGGAACCCTCTTTCGCCGCGGCTCCGCAGCAGGCCCCCGTAGGATCCGGCCCGGTCGTTTCCGGTAGCGTGACGCTCCTGACCGGGGACAAGGTGACGGTCAGCGGCCGGGGCCACCGGGTGGAGAGCGCCCCTGGACGGCAGGTCCGCTACTCGACGCAATTGCGCGACGGACACCTCTACGTGATCCCCTCGGACGCGTTCCCGCTCGTCAGCGAGGGACTGCTCGACGATCGGCTCTTCGATGTGACCCGGCTTCTCGCATGGAGGTACGGCGACGCCGACACGGACGAGATCCCGCTGATCAGTCAGGCCCTGGGGGAGAAGCCGGCCCCGACACTGAGCGGGACGCGCCTGACCCGCGAGCTCGACGGCCTCGGCGTGGCGGCGGTGCGGGTGCCGAAGAGCACCGCCGCGCGGACGTGGAGGGATCTGGTGAGCAGGGTTCGTACGCCGGCCGCGGGGAAGGGCAAGATCTGGCTCGACGGGCGCCGGTCCTTCACGCTGGATCGCAGCACCGCGCAGATCGGCGCGACCGAGGCGTGGCAGCAGGGGTTCACCGGCCAGGGCGTCACGGTGGCCGTGCTCGACAGCGGCTACGACGCCGGGCATCCCGATCTCAAGGGGGTCGTCACCCAGGAGCGCAACTTCTCCGACGAGCCGGACATGACCGACCGCGTCGGCCATGGCACGCATGTCTCCTCGATCGTCGCCGGGGCCGGGACGAAGTACCGAGGCGTCGCGCCGGGGGCCCGCATCGCCATGGGGAAGGTGGGCGGCGTCGACGGTATCGCCGACTCGGCGTTGCTGGCAGGCATGGAGTGGGCCGCCACCGAGGTCCGCGCCAAGGTCGTCAACTTGAGCCTCGGCACGGTGGACGAGCCCGGCGATGATCCCGTCGAGCAGGCGGTGAACACCTTGTCGGAACGGACGGGCACGCTCTTCGTGGTGGCGGCCGGCAACGAGGGCGGCGAAGGGTCCGTGACCAGCCCGTCCACCGCGGACGCCGCGCTCTCCGTAGGCGCCGTCGACCGGTCGGACCGGGTATCCGAGTTCTCCAGCAAGGGCCCCAGAGCGGGCGATCACGCGATCAAGCCCGAGATCACCGCCCCTGGCGTGGACATCGTCGCCGCAGCGGCCGAGGGCACCGCAGACGGGCCCCACGTGGCGCACAGCGGGACCTCCATGGCGGCGCCGCACGTGAGCGGCGCGGCGGCGATCCTCGCCCAGCGACACCCCGGCTGGACCGGGCAGCAGCTCAAGGCCGCGCTGGTCGACAGCGCCAAGCCGACCAGCGGGACCGGCCTCTACGATCAGGGCGCCGGGCGGGTGGACGTGCCCCGCGCGCTGGCGCAGCCGGTGATCGCCTCTCCCGCCACTGTCTGGGCCGGTTTCCCGTGGCAGCACACCGGTGGCGACCAGGCGACCCGGACGATCACCTACACCAACGACGGGGACACCCCCGTCACCCTGAACCTCACGACCGACACTGACGTGCTGAAGCTGCCGCAGGACAAGCTGGAGGTCCCGGCGGGCGGGCAGGCGTCCCTTTCCCTCACTGTCGACGTCGCCGGCAAGGCCGCCGGCGACTACCCGGGCGTGCTCACCGCCACCTCCGGCGACACTGTCCTCCGTACGCCGGCGGGCGCGTACGTGGAACCGGAGTCCCACGACGTCACCGTCACCGCTGTCGCCAGGTCGGGCGTTCCGGCCGGCAGGGCGTACGGAATGGTCTACGACCAGGCGAGCGGTGCTCAGCGGACCCTCCGCTTCCGCGACGGGGTGGCGAAGGCGCGGCTCCCGAAGGGCGCCTGGAACCTCTACACCGAGATCTACGACTTCGACCCCGTCGTCCTGACGACCGGACACCGGCCGCTCGCGGTCGATGACGACGACGTGCGCATCACGGTCGACGCGCGCGAGGGCAAGCGGATCCGGTTCGCCGTGGACGACCCCACCGCCGCGGCCGACCAGGAGTTCGGCCTCCACCTCGCCAACGGTCCATGGCAGTACGGCTGGTACTCCTCCGGTCAGGACCCCAATGAGGGCTACTACGTCATTCCCGTCCGGCAACCAGGGCTCACCTACGAGTCCTGGAGCGTCTGGCACAAGAAGGACGCCGCGCCCAGCCCCTACCGTTACGACCTCGTCGACCGCCGCACAGGCGGCATCCCGGACGACCCCACCTATTCGGCGCGGACCAGGGACCTGGTCAAGGCATCCGAGACGTTCCGCGCCTCGGGCGCGACCGGCACGGGCACCATGTGGACGGGACCGCTGGACCCGGCCGGCATCTGGGCACTCACCCTGCCCACCAGGGAAATCCCGCTGCCCTCCGCCATGACGCACTACCGGAGCCCCGGGCTCGCCTGGTCCTCGGAGTTCCAGACGGGCGGTTCCCGGCAGATCGGCACGAGCCCGGTGCGCGAGCGCGCCTTCTCCGAGGTCTGGAACGCGGCGGTCGCGGGTCCGTCGTTCGCCACGCCCGGCGGCAGCCGCAGCGGGGACACGCTCCAGTTCTTCGCGGGCCGGCTCTACACCGACGGCGTCGCGGAGCTGACCGGCATGGACGCCACCGCCACCGGCACCCTGACCCTCTCGCGCGACGGCAGGCAGATCGCCACCAGCGGCATCGCCGGGTGCGCGCCCGGCAACAGCGATCAGTGCGCGCTGTCCGCGACGCTGCCGCAGGACGCCGGCACCTACACCCTCGCCGTGTCCTCGCACAGGGACATGTCCGTGAACGCCCTGTCCACAGGTGTCGACGCCGTCTGGACGTTCCGCTCGGCCCGTACGGCGCAGGCCACGCCCCTGCCGCTGATGGCGGTCAGGTACGCGCCCAGAGGCCTCGACACCGCGAACCGGGCCGAACCCGGGTCACGAACTCAGCTGTCAATGTGGATCGAACGCAACCCCGGCGCCCGCGGCGCCGCGGTGCGCACGGTCAAGCTGGAGTTCTCCACCGACGACGGCGCCACATGGCAGCCCGTCAGGACCCGGGCAGCCGCCTCCGGCTGGACGGCGACCGTCGCCAACCCAGGCTCGTCGGGGTTCGTCTCCCTGCGCGCGACGGTCAAGGACACCGCCGGCGACGGCGTCACCCAGACGGTGACCCGCGCCTACGCAGTCGGCTGACCGTACCCGGGCCGCGTTCATCGACTCGCCCTGCGCAGGCCGAGAACGCGTAGGGCGTTCTCCTTGTAGATGAGGGGCTTGGCCTCGTCCTTGACGTCCAGGGCGGCGAAGTCGGCCATCCAGCGGTCGGGGGTGAGGACGGGGTAGTCGGAGCCGAACAGGACCTTGTGCCGCAGGGGCCCGGCGGCCTGGCGGACGAGCTGCGGCGGGAAGTACTCCGGTGACCAGCCGGACAGGTCGAGGTAGACGTTGGACTTGTGGCCGGCGATGGACAGGGAGGCGTCGACCCAGGGAACGGACGGGTGCGCGAGGATCATGGTGAGCCCGGGGAAATCGGCGGCGACGTCGTCGAGCAGCATCGGGTCGGAGTGGCGCAGCTTGATGCCGCGCCCGCCGGGCAGGCCGGCGCCGATGCCGGTCTGGCCGGTGTGGAACAGCACGACGCTGCCCAGGTCCTCCAGCGCCCGCCAGAGCGGATAGTGGGCGGGGTCGTTGGGGGTGAAGCCCTGCAGGCTCGGGTGGAACTTGAAGCCGAGCACGCCGAACTCCTGCACGAGCCGCCGCGCCTGGGCGACGGCGGCCGGGCCGCGGCGCGGATCCACGGAGCCGAAGGGGATGAGGACGTCGGCGTGCTCGGCCGCCTGACGGGCGATCTCCTCGCTGGACAGGGCCGGGTGGCCGAGTTCGGTGGAGGCGTCGACGGTGAAGACCACCGCGGCCATGTTCCGCTGCCGGTAGTAGGCGGCGACGCGGTCGATCGTCGGGGTGCGGTCCTGACCGGCTTTGAAGTACTTCGCCGAGGCCGCCATCAGCTCGGCGTCGAGGGAGAGGCGGCCGTGGTGGTCGGCCTCGATGTGGGCGTGGACGTCCAGGGCCACGATGGCGTCCGGGTCGATGCGCGGGGTGTAGATCATCGTTCCTTCTCGGTGTGTCAGGGAAGGGCGTGGTGCCGGCGCTTGGCCTGCAGCAGGCCGACGAGCAGCGCGTCGCGGTCGGCCGTCATGGCTTCCTGGTCGATGCCGTCGAGCTCGTCGCGCACGCCGTCGACGAGCAGGCCGGCGAGTTCGGGGGTGAGCCGCGGCGTGCCGAGGTCGTCCATCCAGGTCTGGGCCGGCGGGCCGAGGTGGCGCAGGGTGTGCGCCATCCCGCCGGGTCCGCCCGAGAGGTGCTGGTTGACCAGCGGGCCGAGCAGGGCCCACCGCAGGCCGGGGCCGTGCGCGATGGCGGCGTCGATGTCGGCGACGCTCGCGACTCCCCGCTCCACCAGCGAGTACGCCTCCCGCCACAGGGCGGCCTGGAGCCGGTTGGCGAGGTGCCCGGGAACCTCACGCCGCACGAGCACCGGCCGCTTGCCGGCGGAGCGGTAGAAGTCCATCGTCTGCCGGGTGATGTCGAGGCCGGTGCGCTCGCCGGCCACGACTTCCACCAGCGGGATCAGGTGGGCGGGGTTGAACGGGTGTCCGACGAGCACCCTTTCGGGATGAGCGGGACACATCTCCTGTAGGTGGCTGGGCATCAGGCCCGACGAACTGCTGGCGATCGGGGCGCTCGGCGGAGTCGCCTCGTCCAGCGTGGCCAGCAGTGTGCGCTTGAGGTCGACGCGTTCCGGCCCGCTCTCCTGGACGAACCGCGCTCCGGCGACGGCGTCACCTGCGGTCGCGGTGAAAGTGAGCCGGTCGCGGGAGGCGCCGTCGGCGAGGCCGATCCGGGTGAGCGCGGGCCAGGCCAGGTCGAGCGCGGCCCTCAACCGTTCCTCGGCGTCCGGGACGGGGTCGAAGGCGGTGACGTCGAGGCCGCGGGCGAGGAACAGAGCTGCCCATCCGGCGCCGATGACGCCCGTGCCGATGACGGCGACCGGCTGGTCCGCCGGGCTCTTCACGCCTGCCTCGCGCGGTCGCGGGCGATGGCGGTGAACGCGTCGAGCGCCGCCGGGTCCAGGAGGGAGCCGGCCGAGGCGACCTCGTCAGGGGCGGCGCCCAACAGGATCTTCTTGACGGGGACTTCGAGCTTCTTGCCGGTTCGTCCGTAGGGCATCGCGGGGACGGCCAGGACGGCGTCGGGCACGTGCCGCGGGGACAGTGTGGCGCGGATACGCGCGATCAGGCGGGCGCGTAACGGCTCGTCCAGGACGAGCCCGTCGGCGAGGGTGACGAACAGGATCAGCTCTCCCATGTCGCCCTCCTTGCTCTCCAAGTGGACGACGAGGCTGTCGGTGACCTCTTCGACGTCCTGCAAGGCCCGGTAGAACTCGGCGGTGCCCAGCCGGACGCCGCCGCGGTTGAGCGTGGCATCCGATCGGCCGGTGATGACGCAGGAGCCGTGGGAGGAGAAACGGCACCAGTCGCCGAAGCGGAAGACGCCGGGATAACGGCTGAAGTAGGTCTCGCGCATCCGGCGGCCGTCCTCGTCGCCCCACAGGCGTACCGGCATCGAGGGCATCGGCGTGGTGATGACGAGCTCGCCGACGCCGCCGACCACCACGTTGCCGTGCTCGTCGAACGCCTTGGCGTCCACGCCGAGGCTCGGCCCGGACATCTCCCCCTCCCACACGGGCTGCAACGGCGATCCCTGGACGAGGCCGGTGCACACGTCGGTGCCGCCGCTGCCGACGTTCAGCAGGACAGCGGGGCCGAACTGTTCGGCCACCCACCGGAAACCCTCGACGGAGAACGGGCTGCCGGCCACGCCGATCTGCCGCAGCCGGGACAGGTCGAACTCCTCACCCGGCCGCACCCCTTCCTTGCGGCAGGCCATCAGGTAGCCGGGGCTGGCGCCCATGAGGGTGGCGCCGGTCTCCTGCGCGAGCCGCCACTGCGCGCGCAGGTCGGGGTGGAGCGGGTTGCCGTCGATCATCACGATCGAGGAGCGCACGAGCAGCGCGGAGACCAGCGTGTTCCACATCATCCACGCCGTCGTGGTGAACCACAGCAGCCGGTCGCCGGGGCCCAGGTCCCAGTGGAAGGCGTGGTTCTTCAGGTGCTCCAGCAGGATGCCGCCGTGGCCGTGCACGATGGCCTTCGGCTTACCGGTGGTACCGGAGGAGAACAGCACGTACAGGGGATGGTCGAAGGGCACCGGCTCGAACCTCAGCGCCTGGTCCGTGGGCGCGGCGAGCTCCGTCCAGGACAAGGCGCCGGGGAGGTCGAGCCCGCCGTACGGGACGTGCACGACGTGCTCCAGCGAGGGGATGCCGTCCCGGATCGCCTGGACCTGCTCGCGCCGGTCGATCTTCTTGTCCCCGTAGGTGCAGCCCGCCACCGCGAGCAGGACGGCCGGCTCGATCTGGCCGAACCGGTCCACCACGGCGGGGGCGGCGAACTCCGGGGCGCAGCTCGCCCAGATGCCGCCGAGGCTCGCCGTGGCCAGGAACGCGATCAGTGTCTCCGGGCAGTTGGGCAGGTAGGCGACCACCCGGGTGCCGCGCCGCACCCCGAGCCGCCGCAGGCCGGCCCGGACGCGCCGGACCTGCTCGGCGAGCTCGGCGAAGGTGAGTTCGACGCGCGGCCGGGTCTGGGAATGGCCGACGACCGCGACCTGGCCGGCGTCCTCGGGCGTACCGAGGCAGTGCTCGGCGTAGTTGAGGGTCGCTCCCGGGAACCAGCGGGCGCCGGGCATGCCCGGTTCGGCCAGGACGCTGTCGTAGGGCGCGTGGGCCTTGATCTCGAAGTAGTCCCACACCGCTGCCCAGAAGTCCTCGATGCTGGTGACCGACCAGTGCCGCAGCTCGTTCCAGGTCGGTACGGTCACGCCGCGCTCGCGGGCGAGCCAGCCGATGAAGCCGGTGGCGTGCGCCCTGGCGATCTGCTCGGGGCCGGGGACGTACAGCGGCTCTGTCGGGGGGAGGGGGGTGCTCATCGGGCGGCTCCCGGAGGGCCGACTTTGGCGGCCCTGCCGTCGAGGAAGTCCTGTATCCGGGCCTTGGCCTCCGTGCTGCTCTGTGCCACGGCCGACATGAGGGATTCCAGGAGCAGCCCCGTCTCGGCGTCGGCGTCGGCGATGCGCGGCAGGGCGTGCAGGACGGCGTAGTTGGCGATCGGCGAGTTCCCGATGACCTGCCGGGCCAGGGCCAGGGCCTTGGTGATCCCGTCGCCTTCGGCCACCCGGTAGTCGACCAGGCCGCGGGCCTCGCCTTCCGCGGCCGTCAGGACCCTTCCGGTGAGCATCATGTCGATCATCGGCTGAGCTCCGATCAGCCGGGAGACCCGGACCGAGGCGCCGCCGCCCACGAAGAGCCCCCGGCTGCCCTCGGGGAAGGCGAAGAAGGCCGACTCCTCGGCGACGCGCAGGTGCGCGGCCGCGGCCAGTTCCAGGCCGCCGCCGATGACGGCGCCCTTCAGGACCGCGATCACCGGCAGGACACCGTGGCCGATCCGGTCCATCGCCTCGTGCCACCCGCGCGAGTGGTGCAGGCCGCCGACGGCGTCTCGTACGGTGAGCTCGCCGAGGTCGAGCCCGGCGGAGAAGTGTGCGCCCTCGGCGGCGAGCACCGCGGCCATGGCCCACGGGGGCGGGGCGGCGAAGAAGGCGCCGAGCCCGGCGATCGTGGCCTCGTCCAGCGCGTTGCGTTTGGCCGGCCGGTTCAACGACAGCACCGCGACGTCCCCGTGACGCTCCAGCGCCAGTGACGAGGGCAGTGACGGGGCCAGTGAGGGGGGCAGGTCAGGGCAGGGAGGGATCACAGGCTCTCCAATTGACAGGAATCCTGATGAAGAAGGCTGAAGTATCATCAGGTTTCCTGTCAATGACTGGCTGGGATACTGTTCGTCATGGCCAGCGCCCCGCCCCGCCCCACCCCGTCGCTGCTGTACGCCGTCAAACGGCTCGAACTGGCGATCAAGTCGCGCCTGGACGAGATGCTGCGCGACTCGGGCGTGACCACGCCGCAGTACACGGCGCTCACCGTGCTGCAGCACAAGGACGGGATGACCGCCGCCCAGCTCGCCCGCGACTCCTTCGTCACCCCGCAGGCCATGGCCGACCTGATCGGCGCCCTCGACCGGCGTCACCTCATCCGCCGCTCGCCCAACCCGGCCAACAAGCGCGAACTGCTGCTCTACCTCACCGACGAGGGCCGGGCGCTCCTCGACGCCCACGCCGAGGCCGCCGCCGAACTTGAGGACCGCATGATCTCGGGCCTGTCGCCCGACCAGGCCGACACCTTCCGCACCGCCCTCACCCTGGCGTGGACGACCCTGCGCCCGGCTCGAAAGTGATCAGCCTCCCGGCGCAGAGCGGGGATCGGAGGAGGCGCGGATGTCGAACCTCGCCTGGAGCAGCCGGCCGCCCGCGACACCGCGGCCCTCGATGAGGTCGACGAGCATCCCGACCGCGATGTCGGCCGTCTCGACCGGCAGGAAGCTGAGCGTGCTGACGGGCGGATCCGTGAACGGCGCTGTGGGATCCTCCGTCGCGCAGACCAGTAGCAGGTCGCCGGGCACCGACCTGCCGAGCTTGCGGATCCTGTCCAGGAGCAGGGACGGGCTGACCTCGACGAGCACGACCAGCGCGTCCGGCGGCTCGGGATCGCCCAGCAACCTCTCCACCGCGGCCAGCGTCGGCTCGAAGCCGGGCCCGCCGAGCTGGGCCAGCAACGGGACGCGGCCCCTCTCCGCAGACCAGTCGAGGTAGGCCTGGACGGAATCCCGGTGGTAGCAGGCCGTGGTCGGGGCGCCGACCGCGGCGATCCGCCGGGCGCCCGCCGCCGCCAGGTGGTCGAGCACACCGCGCAGGGCCGCGCCGTAGTCGAAGTCGACCCATGGCCACGGTGTCCCCGCCACGGCTCTGCGGTCGGAGACCACGGCCACTCCCGCGGCGAGAAAGTCTCCGACCAGGGGGTCTCCCTCGACCGGATCCACCACGAACACGCCGTCGAGAGGCAGGTCCGTCCAGTAGTCGTCGGGGCCGGTGGTGGGCAGCAGCACCACGCCGTATCCGTGGGTCATGCCCGCGCGGGTCGTGGCGGCGGTCAGCCGGGCGAAGTAGGCGAGCTCGGTGTAGAACCACGGATGCTCGACGAACTCGCGGGCGGCGAGGCCGAGCAGGCGTGAGCGCCCGGCGCGCAGCCGCCGCGCCGTGGCGTTCGGCCGGTATCCGAGCCGGCGCGCCACCTGCCGGACGTGCTCGCGGGTGGCGTCGGGGAGGCGGCCCGCGCCGTTGAGCGCGTCCGAGACGGTGGTCTTGGACACCCCCGCCGCGCGGGCGACGTCGACCAGGCGCACGCGCGCGCCGACCTTACGCTCTGGCTCTTCCATGGGTCCGATCTTTGCAGGATGTCAGGCAATTCGCCACCTCGCTGACCGTTGCTGAATCGTTCCTTCAGTGTCTTGTGCAGGAACGTTCCTTCACCAATACTCGTGGCACTTTCCCGCACGAGGAAGAGGTGGTCCGATGCGTACCGCTCGTCTCGCCGCCGCGGCGCTGACCGTACTGGCGGCCGCTGCCTGCGGAGGCGGCACGGCCGCTCCGAAGGCGTCCGGAGCCGGCGCCTTCACCGTCACGGCGGACCTCCCGCCGGCCAAGGGCCCGGTGGACGCCGTGACCTGGGCGCTCTACGCGGAGCCGCAGTCGCTCGACTACGCCTACGCCTTCGATTACCCGCCCAACACCGTGCTCGCCAACGTGTGCGAGCAGCTCATGCGGATCACGCCCGACTTCCGGGTCGAGCCGGGGCTCGCGAGCAAGGCCGAATCGCCCGACCCCGGGCGCTGGGTGTACACGATCCGCGAGGGCGTGCGCTTCCACGACGGCTCGCCGCTCACCGCCGACGACGTGGTCGCCAGCATGCGCCGGCACATGGATCCGAAGGTGGGGTCGTACTGGGTCTCGTCCTACCAGAACGTCAAATCGGTGGAGAAGACGGGCCCCATGGAGGTCACCGTCCACATGAAGAAGCCCGACCAGCTGTTCAACGAGCAGATGGGCACATCGGCCGGGACCATCGAGAGCGCCGCGTTCCTGGCCCGCGAGGGCACCGGGTACGGCACCCCGGACAAGGGCGTGAACTGCACCGGGCCGTACTCGCTCGACAGGTGGGACAAGGGCCAGGCGATCAACCTCAAGCGCTTCGACGGCTACTGGGACGCCGCGCTCAAGGCCAGGGCCGCGACCGTCCGGAACGTCTTCATCTCCGACCCGGCGGCCCGCGTCAACGCCCTGCTCTCGGGCGAGGCGGACGGCAGCTACCTGGTCCCCACCACCGGCTTCACCCGCCTGGGCGCCGCCTCCAGCGGCAAACTGTACTTCGGCCCCAACACCGCCGCCGTCAGCCTCATCCCGCTCGACCTCAAGGGCACGCTCGGCGACCTGAGGCTGCGCAAGGCGCTGTCCATGGCGCTCGACCGCAAGGACATCCTCAAGGCCAGCGTGGCCGGGGTCGCCACACCGGCCAAGGCGCCGGCGGCGATCGGCGCGTGGGGGATCGCCCCCGAGGCCGCCCAGCAGTACTACGCCAAGCTCCCCGAGCTGAACACCGACCTCGAAGCGGCCAAGAAGCTGGTCAAGGAGGCCGGCGGCACAGGCAGGAAGATCGTGATCGCCACGAGCACGATGGCTCCCGACATCGGCGTCATCGCCAACGCCGTCCAGGCCGCGGGCCAGGCCATCGGACTCCAGGTCGAGCAGAAGGCGGTGGCCCCCGACGCCTACTCCGCGCTGTTCTCCGACCCCAAGGCCCGCGAGGGCATCGACCTGGTCATGACCATCTGGTACGACTCGACCCCCGACCCGCTGGAGTTCTACGGGATCCTGCAGACCGGCAACTTCGCCAACTACGGCGGCTACTCCAACCCCGACTACGACAAGCTCGTCGACCGGGCGAGCGCCGAGGCCGACCCCGCGGCCCGCGCCGCCGTCGTCGCCGAGCTGCAGGAGATCGCCGTCCGGGACATGGTGTGGATCCCGCTGTACGAGGTGCCGCACAGCATGTTCCTCAACAAGCGGCTCACCGGCGCGCCCACCGGCATCACCCAGCTCGTCTATCCCTGGGCCGCGGTGCTCGGGTCGGCCGACTGATGGGCGCCTTCCTGGCCCGCAGGCTCGCCGGGCTGGTCGCGACCCTGCTGGGGGCCTCGTTCGCGGTGTTCTCCGCCGTGTACCTGGCTCCCGGCGACCCGGCCTCGTTCCTCACCCAAGGGCGTTCGGCGTCCCCGGAGGCGATCGCGGCGATCAGGGCCCAGTACCACCTGGACGATCCGTTCCTCACGCAGTACCTCAAATGGGTCGGCGGCGCGGTGACCGGGGACTTCGGCCGCTCGGTGCAGTTCCGCCAGGACGTGACAGGTCTGCTCCTGGCCAGGCTGCCCACCACGCTCTTCCTGGTCGGCTACGCCGGGCTGCTCATCGTGGCCGCGGGGCTGATCCTCGGCGCCTTGGCCGCGCTGCGGCCGGGCCCGCTCGACAGGGTCGTCCTCATCGGCACCGGGGTGGCCACCGCGACCCCCTCGTTCGTCGCGGCGATCGGCCTGATCTCGCTGTTCTCCGTCCAGCTCGGCTGGTTCCCCGCCTTCGGCAACGGTGAGGGGCTGGTCGACCGGCTCTGGCATCTGACCCTGCCCGCGGCCGCGCTCGCCCTGACGTTCGCCGGCCTGCTGGCCCGGGTCACCCGCGCGTCCATGCTGGAGGAGCTGGCCCGCGAGCACGTCGAGGTGGCGCGCTCGCGCGGCGTCCAGGAGAACGCGGTGATCCGGCGCCACGTCCTGCGCAACTCGCTCGGCCCGATCAGCACGGTCACCGGCACGGTGATCGCCGGGCTGCTCGTCGCCACCTCGATCGTGGAGACCGCCTTCGGCCTGTCCGGGATCGGGCAGCTGCTGGTCAGCTCGGTCACCGTCAAGGACTTCCCGGTCGTGCAGGCCGTCACCACCTTGATCGTCGTCGTCTTCGTGGGCGCCAACCTGCTGGTCGACCTGGTCCAACCGGCCATTGATCCGCGCCTGCGCAGGGCGTAGCGAAGGAGTCCCCTTGACAGCCGTGACCCTCCACCGCCGATACCGGCTCCCGGCCGACAGGACGACCGTCGCCGGCGTCGCCGTCCTGGCCGTCCTGGTGGCGGTGGCGATCCTCGCCCCGGTCGTGGCGCCGCACGACCCGCTCGCCATCGACTTCTCGGCCGCGCTGAGCGGCCCGAGCGCCGATCACCTGCTCGGCGCCGACCAGTCCGGCCGCGACGTCCTGTCCCGCCTGATCTTCGGCGCGCGGGCGGGACTGCTCGGCCCTCTCCTGGTGGTGACCCTGTCGACGGTGGCGGGCACCCTGCTCGGCGTCCTCGCCGCCTGGACCGGCGGGGTCGCCGACGCGGTCCTGTCGCGCGCGATGGACTTCGTCTTCGCCTTCCCCGCGCTGCTGCTGGCGATCAGCCTGGTGGCCATGTTCGGGCCCGGTCTGACCGCGCCCGTCGTGGCGATGAGCATCGCGTACACCCCCTACGTCGGACGGCTGGCGCGCGGCGTCGCCCTGCGGGAGATGTCCCGTCCCTACATCCACGCCTACCGGGTGCAGGGCTGGTCCGGCTGGGTCATCTGCCTGAGACACCTGGTCCCGAACGTCGTGCCGCTGATCCTCGCGCAGTCGGCGATCAACTTCGGGTACGCGCTCATGGACCTCGCGGCGCTGTCCTTCCTCGGGTTCGGCACGCAGCCGCCCGTCCCGGACTGGGGCGCCATGATCAACGAGGGCGCGTCCGCGCTGCTGCAGGGCGCCATGCTGCCCGCGCTGGTCCCCGGCGCCGCCGTCGTGGTCACGGTGGTGGCCTTCAGCATCGTCGGCGAGGGCATCGCCGACCGCGTCTCCGGGAGGGAGCGCTGATGCTCCAGATCAACGACCTGACCGTACGGCTGGCGCCCGGCCAGGCCGCACGGCCCATCCTGGACGCGGTGTCGCTGAAGGTCGCCCAGGGCGAGGCCGTCGGGCTCGTCGGCGAGTCCGGGTCGGGCAAGTCCGTCACCTGCCGGGCCGTGCTCGGCCTGCTGCCCCGGCAGACCGCCGTGAGCGGGCGCGTCCTGGTCGACGGCCAGGACGTGCTGTCGCAGACCGCCGCGGGACTGCGTGACCTGCGCCGTCGCCGAGTGGCGATGATCTTCCAGGATCCGCGGGCGTCGATCAATCCCGTCCGGCGGATCGGCGACTTCGTCACCGAGGGGCTGCGGGCGGGCGGCCTGCCGTACCGGCAGGCCCTCGATCGTGCGGAGGGGCTGCTGGAGGCGGTGGGAATCGAGGACCCGCGAGCCGCGCTGCGCCGCCACCCGCACGAGTTCTCCGGCGGGATGCTGCAACGGGTGATGATCGCCGGGGCGCTCGCCGCCGAGCCCGACCTGCTGCTCGCCGACGAGCCGACGACCGCGCTGGACGTCACCACACAGGCGGAAGTCATCGCGATCCTGTCGCACCTGAGAACCGAGCGCGGGATGGGCATGTTGTTCGTCACCCACGACCTGGAGCTGGCCGCGGCCATCTGCGATCGCATCTACGTGATGTACGCGGGCCGGATCGTCGAGGAGCAGGCCACCGGCGAGCTCTTCGCCCGGCCCCGCCACCCGTACACGGCCGGGCTGCTGGCGGCCACGCCCCGGCTGGAGTCGCACGAGCCCCCGCACGGGGTGCCGGGCAGGCCCCTGTCGCTCGCGGAGTCGCCGGACGGCTGCGCGTTCGCGGCCCGCTGCCACCTGGCCGTCGAGCGGTGCCGGGAGCGGCGGCCCGTGCTGGAGACCCTGGAGCACGCCCAGGTGGCGTGCCTGAGAGCGGGAGAGCCGGTCCATGACTGAGAACGTGCTGGAGGTCGAGGGGCTGCGCAAGGCGTTCGGCGGCAAGACCGCCGTGGACGGCGTCTCCTTCTCGCTGCGGGCGGGCAGTTCGCTCGCCGTGGTGGGCGAGTCGGGATCGGGCAAGACGACGACCGCGCGCATGCTCGTCGGCCTGGAGATCCCGGACGCGGGACGGATAGGCGTCGAGGGCCGCGACCGCTCGCGCGTCCCGCGCGGCCGCCGGGCCAGGCTCGCGCGGGCGCGGGAGATCCAGATGGTCTTCCAGGACCCCTACCTCTCCCTCGATCCGCGCATCAGCGTGAGCGAATGCGTGGAGGAGTCGCTGCGCCTGCATTTCGCCATGGACCGGCAGGCCCGGCAGGCCCGGCGCGATGAGCTGCTGGAACGCGTCGGGCTCGGCGAACGCGAGGCGGCCGCGCTGCCCAGACGGCTGTCCGGCGGGCAACGCCAGCGGGTCGCCATCGCCCGCGCGCTCGCCACCGAACCGAAGGTGCTCATCCTGGACGAGGCCACCTCGGCGCTCGACGTGTCCATCCAGGCGCAGATCCTCGACCTGCTGGCGCGGATCCGCCGCACTCTCGACATCGCCTACCTGTTCATCACCCACGACCTGGCCCTGGTCCGGCACGCGGCCGACGACATCGTCGTGCTGTACCGCGGCAAGGTCGTCGAGGCCGGGCCGACCGAGCAGGTCCTGGCCGCCCCCCAGCACCCCTACACCCGCCTGCTGCTGCATTCCGTGCCGCGGCCCGGCTGGGACCCCGTACAGATCGCCGCCGACCGGCGCGCCCTTCAGGAGATCATGTGAGTGACCTCGCGCACCTGCCCGCCACGCAAGCCCTGGAGCTGTTCAGGACCCGGGCTCTGTCGCCCGTCGAGCTCATGACCGCGGTCATCGAGCGGGCCGAGGCCGTCGAGCCCCGGGTCAACGCGCTCAGCGAGACGATGTTCGAGCAGGCGCTCGACCAGGCCAGGAAGGCCGAGCACGCCTACGTCCACGGGTCGCCGCGACCGCTCGAAGGGCTCCCGGTCGCCACCAAGGACGAGCAGCCGATCGCGGGAAGGCGGGCCAGCGACGGCTCCCTGGCCTACGCCGGCCACGTCGCCGACGCCACCCACCCGGTCGTGGAGCGCGTCATCGCCGCCGGCGGGATCGTCCACGCCCGCACCACCACGCCGGAGTTCTGCTGCGCCGCCTACACGCACTCCCGGCTGTGGGGCATCACCCGTAACCCCTGGAACCTGGACTACTCGCCCGGCGGCTCCTCCGGCGGCGCGGGCGCGGCCCTGGCGTCGGGGACGGCGACGCTGGCCACGGGGTCCGACATCGGCGGCTCGATCCGCCTGCCCGCCGCGGCCACCGGAACGGTCGGATACAAGCCGCCTTACGGGCGGGTGCCCGCGATGTCGCCGTACAACCTGGACCACTACTGCCATGACGGCCCGATGGCCCGCACCGTCGCCGACTGCGCGCTCCTGCAGAACGTCATCGTCGGGCCGCACCCGGCCGACGTCGTCTCCATCCGCCCCGCCGTACACGTCCCCGAACGCCTCGGCGACGTCGCAGGGCTGCGCATCGCGTACTCACCGGACCTGGGGAACTGGGAGATCGAGCCGGACGTCGCGGCCAACACCCGCGCGGTCGCCGACGCGCTGGCCACGGCCGGGGCCGTCGTGGAGCAGGTGGAAGTGCCGTTGCGGCGCGCCGACGTCATGCGCGCGGCCTTCATCCACTTCGGCGCCATCTTCGGGCCCATGGTCGCCGGCGTGGCCGACGCGCACCGCGACGAGCTCACGCCCTACGCCCTCGCCTTCGCCGAGGACTCTCGCGCCGCGCTGGCGCGCGACGGCTTCCTGGCCGGGCTGGAGCTGGAGGGCCGCGTCTACGCCGTGATCGGTGACCTGCTCGACCGGTACGACGCGCTGATCTGCCCCACCGCCGGCGCCGCCGCGCTGCCCGCGGGCGAGGACTACGTGGACACGAAGCTGACGGTCAACGGCGTCCAGCTCGACCACTACCTGGAGTATTCGCTGACGCCCGTGTTCAACATCGCCAGCCGCTGCCCCGTGCTCAACGTCCCGTCGGGCCTGTCGTCATACGGCGTGCCGACCGGAGTGCAGATCGTCGGCCGCAGCTACGACGACGCGACCGTCTTCCACATCGGCGCCGCCGTCGAACGCGTCCTGCCGTGGTCCACCCGCCCGCAGCTCTGAGGAGAGTTTCATGACTTCTGCCGACATCCTGTTCGTCAACGGCCGAGTACGCCCCATGGCCGGCACTCCGAGCCGTGCGGTGGCCGTACGCGAGGGGCGGATCCTGGCACTCGGCGACGACGAGGAGATGCGCGACCTTGCGGGCCCGCGGACCGAGGTCGTCGACCTGGCCGGCCGGACCCTGCTTCCCGGATTCCAGGACGCCCACGTGCACCCGGTCCTGGCCGGGCTCACCATGACCCGGTGCGACCTGCACGAGGCGCGGGACGCCGCCGACGCCCTCGCCGCGGTCCGCGCGTACGCCGCGGCCAATCCCGAGACGCGCTGGATCTCCGGCGGCGGATGGTCCATGGAATGGTTCCCCGGCGGCACACCGAGCCGGATCGCGCTCGACGAGGTCGTCCCCGACCGGCCGGTCTACCTGACCAACAGGGACGGGCACGGCGCATGGGTCAACACCGAGGCCCTGCGACTGTGCGGCGTCGACCACGGCACCCCCGACCCGGCCGATGGCCGCATCGAACGCGAACCGGACGGCACCCCCCAAGGAACCCTGCACGAGGGCGCCGCCTCGCTCGTGGGCAGGCACGTGCCCGAACCGACGGACGAGGACCTGCTCCGCGGCCTCCAGGCGGGCCAGCGACGCCTGCACCAGGCCGGAGTGACGGCATGGCAGGACGCGATGGTCAGCCCGGAGGTCCAGCGCGCCTACCAGGCCGCCGCCGACGCCTCGATGCTCACCGGGCGCGTGGTCGGCGCCCTGTGGTGGGACCGGGATCGGGGCGAGGAGCAGATCCCCGAACTGCTCGCCCGCCGTACCACCACCGGACGGTTCAGAGCCACCAGCGTGAAAATCATGCAGGACGGCGTGGCGGAGAACTACACCGCCGCCATGACCTCCCCCTACCTGGACGGCTGCGGATGCCGGACCGGCAACAGCGGCATCAGCTTCATCGGACCCGAGGACCTGCGCGCCCACATCACCCGGCTGGACGCCGTCGGGGTCCAGATCCACGTGCACGCGGTCGGCGACCGAGCCGCCCGGGAGGCGCTGGACGCGTTCGAGGCGGCGCTCAAGGTCAACGGGCGCAAGGGCAACCGGCATCACATCGCCCACCTCCAGGTCGTCCATCCCGACGACGTGCCGCGGTTCGCGGCCCTGGAGGTCACCGCCAACATCCAGCCGTTGTGGGCGGCGCACGAGCCGCAGATGGACCAGCTGACCATTCCCTTCCTCGGCGACCGGCGCGCCACCTGGCAGTACCCCTTCGGCGACCTCCTGCGCTCGGGCGCCGCCCTCGCCGCGGGCAGCGACTGGCCGGTGAGCAGCCCGGATCCGTTCCTCGGCATCCACGTCGCCGTCAACCGGATGCTCCCCGACGGATCGGGGCGGCCGTTCCTGCCCGCGCAGCGCCTCCCGGTGGCGGCGGCCCTGTCGGCGTACACGATCGGCACCGCCCGGATCAACCACCTCGACACCCGGACGGGGACCATCGAGCCCGGCAAGCTCGCCGACTTCATCGTCACCGACGCCGACCCGTTCGCCGTCCCTCCCGGTGACCTGGGCGGTATCACCGTCCTCGCCACCTACGTGGAGGGACGACGGGTGCACACGCATCCGTCCTTCTGACCGCTCACCGCCGAGGGAACCCGTCCCCGTCCTCTCCGCTCGCCGCGGCGGAAGGGGCGGGGCCGCCCGTTTCTGCAGGTCAAGCGGGTAAGTGTCTGCGCTGCGCTGGTCGGGATCGGCTGGATACGGGCTTCGGCCAGGACGTCCAAGCCCATGTTGCGGCGTGCTTCGGTCCGTTCGTCGGTCTGCTCGGCCGGCAGCGCGCCGACCAGCCAGGTCTCGCGTGGGAAGCAGCGAAGTCGGGCAGGTCCTCGCGGGTGGCGTCGGCGGTAGGCCACCGGCTTGCCTGCCGACCGGGCTACCCCTCCCGGGGCGTGCCACGCTGCCGTGGCGAGGTAGTGCCGTGCTGGTGATGCGGCTCCCGGGTCGCAGTCCCTCGACTCCGTCGCCGAGGCGGTCGAGCAGCAGTTCGCGAAGAAGAGCAGCGTGCGCTTCTCCGTCAAGCGGCGCGGCGGGCCTCCGGCCACCTGGGACAACAAGGCGTCCGGTGCGTACCGCCGACACCACGACGATCTCCCAGGAGGTAGGGGGACGGGCCGGTCCCGGGAGATCAGCATCGGTCCGGACTTCTTCGAGACCGAGCAGGAGAGCGGCTCGTGGCGCGGGCGGGGAGGAGTTCCGGCGCCGGGATGATGGGTGCGGCGTGAGGCTCGAATCGTGGGGCGGCTGGGCCAGGACCAGGACGTCTGATCGGGAGAGACGCGGGCTGGGAAATGGGGTGCCCGTTCCTGTGGTGGCGTTTGATGAGGAGGCGATGGGGTTCGCCGGGCTGTTCTGATTTTGCCGAGAGCGCGGGCGAGTATGTCAAACCTTCCGCTACAGATAGTGGCCATATAACTACATAGAGTTAATGATTGATGGAGTGGCGTCCGCCACGCCCACACCTCCGGAAGGGATCCGATCATGCGACTCGCTCTGCCCCTGCTGGCCCCTCTCGTCGCTGCTGCTGCGATAGCCGCCGCACCGCTCCCTGCAGCCCACGCCGCCACCGTCATAACATGCGAATCCGTCGATGCCTCTGAATCCACCGTCCGGGGAACCAGCTGCAACACGGGCCACTGGGGTCCCCTGAGCAACTTCGTCATCGGCGCGGCAGGTCAGATCTACTACGCCTGTCACACCGGCTGGGCAGAGGGCTCGTTGTGGGTGCAAGGCCAAAACTGTAGGTCGATTCCCCGCGGCTGAGCACGGGCAGAGTTGACGCCCAGATCGGGAGGTCTGGTACAAGGCCACCCAGGACGGGCACGCGATCGACGTGCCGGCTACCAGGAGGTAAGCCTTGGGTTCCTTGACGTCTCTGTGGCCGGTCTTGCCTCTGGACCTGGGGCTTCTTCCTGAAGCTCCGAGAATTCTCAGAGTTGATGAGACTTCGCAGATTGTGAAGGTCCATCGTCCTCCTCGATCGTCTGACATCGGCGTCGAAGACGAGGAGACGTGGGTTGAGCCTGTCGGTCGTGCGGGATCTTCGCGAGGCACGCGGCTCGGCCGGGCCGCAGGAGCTGGCTGAGTTCGAGACCGATGTGCTGGCGGGGTTCGTGCTCGCCGCGCGGCTGCAGGCCCGCGCCGCCCGGGCCGAAAGCAAGCTCAAGGAACAGGTGCGGGAGCTACGTGAGCGGCTGGCCGCCGCCCAGACCGCTGCCGGGCTGGTGCTGCCCGAACTGGCCGACCTCAGCGGCGACCTCGGTGAGGGGGCTCGCGGGGTGAGGTTGGCCGGCGCAGGCATCGCAGTCGCCCGGCAGCCGGACGGCGCCGTGGGTGCTGCACCACGAAGACCGGCGGATCCGGCTGGGCGACGGCGAGCACGCCGCCGCGCACGGCCGCGCCCTGGCCGCCGGTCTGCTCGCCGTCTCCGCACGCTGGGCACACGCATCTGAAGGCACCGCTGGTGTGGGTTGCCGCGCGTGCGGTCTCCTCTGAGCGCTCACCGTCCTCGCGTCCGGGACGGTCGTCCCGGACCGGGGCGTTCAGCCAGGGCGTGCTCCACCGATCGGTTGATCGGCTCCACCACTTGAACGGTCGCGCGAATCCACCGCCCAATCGGCGGATCGGGCGATCCGCGCAGGGCGCCTCTGTTGCGACGCTGAATCCCGTCGGTGAGCAGCAAGGACGGAGATGGTCGAGATGCGCAACATGGTGTGGCTGGTCAGAGGGTACGTCGTGGTCAGCGTGCTGACGCTGGTGACGATGGTCGTGTTCCGGAACGACGCGGCGATGGTCCCCGACTCGGTGTGGGTCCGCGGCACGCTCGTCGCCGTCGCTTCGCTGGTCACCTGGTTGTTCGCGGTACGGGCGGCCAGGGGTGAGCGGAAGATGCTGCTGCGGCTGCGGATCGTCACCTCGATCATGCTGGTCGCGATCGTGGTGATCATCGCGTTGCCCGGTCTGTTCCCGCTGTGGTTCAAGCTGGAGCAGGGTGTCTGCGGCCTGCTCCTGCTGCCCGTGGTCGTCCAGCTCAACCGGCGGCCGGCGGACCGGGGCTGAGCGCGCCGACCCGAGTGCGCCGGACGGTGCTTCCAGCGGCGCGGGAGTCTCGACGGCGGCGGCTAGATTGTTCTGGGAGCAGGTGAGCGATGGACAATTGGCGGATGGCCGCGCCGGCGGGCTGGGAGCGACGGCTCCTTCCCATGATCACCGTGGTCCCGTACGTGCTGCTGGCCGTCATGGCCGCCCTGACGATCGTCGTCAAGCACGACCAGCCGGGCTCGCTCGCCCTCGACCTCGCGCTCTGCGCGGCAGCCGCGGTGTGGAAGCTCGTGCTCTTCACGCTGCACCCGCAGTGGCGCGGGCGAGTCGGCGTGATGAGCGTGTTCATCGCGGGCCTGATCCTGTTCGGGCTGGTCATGGTCGTACGCGATCCGTGGTTCGGCGTCTACACGCCCGCGCTGTACTTCTACGCCTTCCGGATCATCGGCTGGCCGCGTGAGCTGTACTTCATCGCGGGCGTCGCGGTGGTGGCGGGCACGGCGCAGTCGGCCGGCCTGGACTTCGGCACCTGGACGGGCCTGCTGGAGTACCTGGGGGTCCTGACCGTCAACGTCGTGCCGATGTGCCTGATGGCCTGGCTCAGCGAGGTCGGCGCACGCTACTACGCGGCACGGGAGACGGCGCTGCGCGAGAGCAGGGAGGCCAACGCCCGGCTGGCCGCGGCCCTGGCCGAGAACGCGGCACTCCAGGAACGGCTGGTCGAGCAGGCTCATGAGACCGGCGTCCTGGACGAGCGGGCCCGGATGGCGCGGGAGATCCACGACATCCTGGCCCAGGGCCTGACCGGCATCGTCACGCAGTTGCAGGCGGCCGAGCAGGCGGCCGACGACCCGGCCGCGTGGCGGCGGCACCACGCGGCGGCGACCGCGCTGGCCAGGGAGAGCCTCACCGAGGCGCGGCGCTCGGTGAACGAGCTGCGTCCCGAACCCCTGGAGCCCGGCCGGCTGGCCGACGCCGTCACCGAGGTGGCGGCCAAGTGGTCGGCGCGCCACGGCCTTCCGGTCCAGGTGGCCGTCACCGGCGAGACCCGGACGATGCCCCCGCAGGCCGAGGTCGCCCTGTTACGGGTCGCCCAGGAGGCGCTGGCCAACGTCGCCAAGCACGCGCCCACCGCCACCCGCGTCGGCCTCACCCTCTCCTACACCGACCGGCAGGCGGTGCTCGACGTCCGCGACGACGGCCCCGGCTTCGACCTGGACGCGCGCGCCGGTCACGACGGGGGCTTCGGGCTGGTGGCGATGCGGCAGCGGATCGAGGCGCTGTCGGGCGCTTTGCGAATCGAATCGGAGCTGGGCGGCGGGACCGGGATCTCGGCCTGCCTGCCCGCGCACACGCCGGAGGCAGGCACATGAGTGACGCGATCAAGCTGCTCGTCGTCGACGACCACCCGGTCGTGCGTGACGGGCTGAGCAGCATGTTCGCCCGCGATCCGGAGTTCACCGTGGTGGGGGAGGCGTCGGACGGGGCCGAGGCGGTTCGGCTGGCCGAGGCCCTCGCGCCGGACGTGATCCTGATGGACCTGCGGATGCCGGGTATGGACGGCGTCACCGCGATCGGCGAGCTGGCCAGGCGCGGTGTGCCGGCCCGGGTGCTGGTGCTGACGACGTACGACACCGACAGCCACGTGCTGCCCGCGATCGAGGCGGGCGCCACCGGCTACCTGCTCAAGGACGCGCCGCGCGAGGAACTCGTCCGTGCCGTACGCTCGGCCGCGCGCGGCGAGGCCGCGCTCTCGCCGTCGGTGGCCGCCCGCCTGATGAGCCGGCTCCGCACCCCGGCGCCTTCGACCGGGCCGTTGAGCCAGCGCGAGCTGGAGGTGTTACGGCTGGTCGCGGCCAGCCACAGCAACCGCAAGGCGGCCGCCCGGCTGTTCATCACCGAGGCCACGGTCAAGACGCACCTGCTGAACATCTACGCGAAACTCGACGTCAACGACCGCGCGTCGGCGGTGGCGGAGGCGTACAACCGCGGCCTGCTGGGTACGCCCGAGCGCCCGTAGCCCTCGCCGTCCGGCCCGCTCCGGCGAGCCCGATCGGCGAGTTCCGTCCCGGGGCGGACGGCTCCGGGGCGAAGGTCCGGGGGAGACTGCCAGGGCCGTCAACGTCGCTCCGAAGCTCGCAGTTCCTTCTGTCCAGCGCCCTGGGAGGCTGCGGCGCGAGCGACTTCGCCCAAACGTGCCAGGGCCCGGTCGGCATCTTGGGGAGTGCGGCTTGCTGGTGAAGGTCGGCACCCAGCGAGGTGAGGTGGTGGTGGCGCCGGAGCCGACAGCGTGGAGCACGGCTGCGCGAGTGGTTCCGATCAAGGGTTCCCAAGAGCCATGTCCCGGCGGGCTCATGCCGATGCCATGTCTGGCCTGTCGGCTGATCGGGTAGACGAGCACGGTTTCAGGCGTGGGTCCGCCGGCGTCGCGCCGCTGCTCAAGTCCCCGCCCGGCATCGCCCTCCGATCAGAGGCTGCCGGCTCTTCGCCGCTGGTCGATCATGGGAGCCGGCGGTCGTCCAGTAGTGGAGGTTGCGCAGATGAGCTTCGTCGTCCTGAAGAGCACGGACCTGCCGGCCGAGGAACGCTTCGGCTGGTGGTGCGACATGATCAGCCGGGATGTGGGACCCACCCGCATCACGAGCGACCACATGGCCGACTTCCGTGCCACCGCCGGAGTCATCGACCTGGGCGTCGTCCAGCTCACCACCACCTCCTTCCCGGCGCTCACGTCGGTGCGGACCCCGGCGCTGATCCGCCGCTCCGACCCCGAGGCGTACGAGCTGACGCTGATCGTGGGCGGCGAGATGTGGATCTGCCAGAACCGGGACGACACCCGGATGACCGCCGGTGACCTGGTGATGTGGCAGACCTCGCGTCCCTACGACGGCGGTGCCTTCGACGGGCCGCACCAGGCGCAGGCCATCATGATGCACCTGCCGCGCGCCGGGCTGCCGCTGCCCGAACGGCAGGTCGACGGCCTGCTGTCGCGCAGGATGCCCGCCACCGGGGGGCTGAGCGCGGTGCTCGCCACCTACCTCAGGACCCTGGTGCGCGAGGTTCCCGCCATGTCTCCTCAGGACGCGACCCGGCTGGGCGCGACCACCCTGGACCTGGCCCACGCCTTCCTGGCCCACCGGCTGAACGCCCAGTACCGGCTGGCGCCCGAGACCCGGGACCGGAGCCTCATGGCGCAGATCTGCGCGTTCGTCGAGCACCATCTGGGTGACGCCCAACTGGGGCCTGGGGTCGTCGCGGCCCGTCACCACATCTCCGTGCGTCACCTGCAGGTGCTCTTCCAGCGTCAGGGCACCACACTGACCGACTGGATCAGGCGGCGGCGCCTCGAACATTGCCGCGCCGACCTGGCCGATCCGCGCCTGCACACGTTGTCGATCCAGGCCGTCGCGGCCCGCTGGGGCTTCCCGCGGGCCGCCGACTTCAGCCGGTCCTTCCGCGCGGCGTACGGGATGTCGCCCAGGCACTACCGCCACAGCGTGACGGCGCTGCGGGAAGCGCGGAGTGCGCCTGGTGCGTAGAAAGTCTGCGTCCCACGCTAACGACCGCGGCGCGCCGCCGTAGCAAGCTGTCGGGGTGTGGGCGATGAGCGAGGTCGGCCGCCACGGCGACGATGATCAGCATGCCCCGTGATCGTGCATCGTTCCTCGCCACCCAGGGAGTTCCGCGCGTATGGGACACGTTCTTCGCAAGTTAGTGACGATTGTGCTCGCCTTGTCGGTCATCTGGCCGTTGTCGCTGGTCAGCGTCACCACGGCGGTGGCGGACGCGGGGCCGTACAAGGCGAAGGTCGACATCGACGGCCGGGGCAGCATGGACCCGGACGACCGCGTCAGCACCGACGCCTACCTCGCCGACGCCGACGTCATCATCGTCTGCCAGGACACCGGTCCGGCGGTCGGCGGGAGCGCCGTCTGGGACTACACCACCAAGAAGGTGTGGGTGCCCGACACCTACGTGCGCACCGGGATCGACGGCTTCCTGCCCGACGTCCCCCGCTGCCTGTCGATCGGGATCGACGGCTACGCGAACAAGGGCTCGCTGCACGGACCGTACCGGGTCAAGGTCGACCTGGACGGCAGGGGCAGCGCCAACCCCGACGACCGGGTACGGATCGACGCCTACATGCGTGACAGCCAGATCCTCATCAAGTGCCAGGACTACGGCGGCGCCGTCAACGGCAGCACGCTGTGGGACTACACCTCCCAGGGGCTGTGGGTGCCCGACGTCCACATCAGCACCGGCACCACCGGCTGGATCCCGGGCATGCCCTCCTGCTCCTCGCTCGGCATCCCGGGCGGCGGCGGCACGCAGCCGGGCGGCGGCCGCCAGTTCCCGATCCGCACGACGCTCAACGGCTACCACGGCAAGAGCCTGGGCTCGGCCCGCGAGGAGGACAAGTACTCCGAGGAGAGCTACATCACCATCGTCTGCCAGGCCTACGGCGAGACGAACTACGGCGGCTCAACCGTCTGGGACAAGACCGTCGACGGGCTCTGGGTGGCCGACTACTACGTGCGCACCGGCTCCACCGACATCGTCATGAACCGCTGCGACAACGACGGCCCCTCGGGCGGCGGCGGGAACCGCTACCTGGTGCGCACCACGCTCAACGGCTACCACGGCAAGAGCCTGAGCTCGGCCCGCGAGGAGGACAGGTACGCCGGCAACAGCTACATCGCGATCGTCTGCCAGGCCTACGGTGAGTTCAACTACGGCGGCTCGGCCGTCTGGGACAAAACCCTCGACGGGCTGTGGGTGGCCGACTACTACGTCAAGACCGGCTCGTCCGACATCATCCTGCCGCGCTGCGACAACGACCCCAAGCCCGCGGGGGGCGGTGGCGGCACCGGAAACCCCGGCACGCCGATGCCTCCGGGCAGCGGCACCGTCGACCGCGGCAACGTGCGCGACCAGATCGTGCGGGCCGCCTACAGCCAGCTCGGCGTCGCCGAGTGGGGCGACAACTGCAACCCCTACGGCTCGGGCGGCTCGGTCAAGTGCGGCTGGGCCTGGTGCAGCATGTTCGCGAGCTGGACGTGGCGGCACGCCGGCATCGACGTGTTCCTGCCCTACAGCGGCGACTTCTACTGGTGGGGCAAGAGCCGCGGCACGTTGCGCTCGCTCAGCGACATCCGACCGGGCGACCTGGTGCTGTACGGCACGAGCGCGGGCAACAGCACCCATGTCGGTGTGGTGGTGGAGGTGGACGGCAACGGACTGATCACCACCATCGAGGGCAACTACGGCAACGCGGTCACGAAGGTCACCTCCTTCTCCCCGTACGGCGCCCACCCCGGCGGGCACGGCTCGCCGATCTACGCGGTGGTCTCGCCGCTGGCCGACTCCTCCACGGTCTGGGAGCGGTCCGGCGACCCCGGCTACGACGAGCCGGACAAGGAGAACTGCACCACCAGGCTCGACACCGTGCCCGGCGGCGGCTGGAACATGACCTGCCTGGAGTTCCGCAAGGAGCGCGGCTGGGAGGAGGTGCGCGGCGTCGCCTACGTCTTCCCGGCCAGGCCGACCGTCACCCGCGCGCACCTGAACCTGCGATTGTCCGACCTGCCGGGATCGGGCTCCAGCGTGGAGGTGCGCTGCGAATCGGCCCTGCTGGACTCGGTACGGTCCTGCGCCACGGCCTGGCGTCCTCAGTTCATCGGAACGGTGGAGCTGAGCGTCGCCTACGCCTTCAACGGCGACACCCAGAACCGCAACGTCGGCGACCTGCGCTTCCGCGGCACGGCCCAGGAGAACAACACCTTCTGCGGGCCGACGGCGATGCAAGCGGTGCTGTCCACCACCGGCGCCGATCCCGTGCCCTCCCAGCGGGAGATCGCCGACGAGGTCGGTACCAGCCAGCTCGGCACCCTGCCCACCAACATGGCCCACTACGGCAACACGATCGTCGGCTACACCTACAACCAGAACTACCTGCGCAACACCGACGAGGACAACGCGGTGGCCATCGCCAACACCTTCAGCGCGGTGTGGTGGTCGCTGACGACCAAGGGCCAGCCGTCCATCCTGCTCGCCAAGTCCGACTACCTGCCCTGGGTCGATGTCAACAACGGCCTGCTGCGGCACTACGTGGTCATCCACGGCTTCTCCACCCAGCCGACGAGCGGCGGCGGCCAGACGTACCGATTCCGGGTGTGGGACCCGCAGGAGGCCAAGCACCACTACATGACGATCGACCAGATGGTCTACGCCATGCGCAACGCCATGACGCCGGGCCTGCTGCACCTGATCACCCCGAAGGCCAACCCGTGACCTGACGCCGCAGCCCCTGGAGCGCGCCGGGATCGCCATCTCCCGGCGCGCTCCGGCACGGAGAGCGGCACCTGAGGGCAGCAGGAACGGCTCGTGGTGGATGGCGCTGCAGAAGAAGACGAAGATCCTCGGTATCCCGCACTGGCAGCGGCTGGCGGGCCGGACGCTGCGCAGCGACCAGACGGGGGCCTTCCACGTCCGGGCGACGTGCAAGAGCATGAAGAAGAACACCTTCCGCGTGGTCACCAGCGGCACCACCGTGCTGACCGGTCCCACGCTCACGGCCAAGTGCTGGCCCCGCGACAGCGTCAGGTCTGAGCTGCGGCGTCAATGCTGCCGACGGTCAGGTCGGTCAGCGCCGCGATGGCCGTGGTGGCGGTGGCACGTCCCCGGTTCAGCTCCGCGGCGATCGCTTCGGCCGCGCCCAGCACGCCGACGCAGCGCAGTCGGAGGGCTTCCCGCGTGAGCCCGGAGTACGGCCGCAGGGCGGTGGCCATCAGCTCCGTGTAGCCGTCGAGCAGGTCGCGCTCGATCGCCTCCATCTCCTGGTTCCCCTTGAGCGCGGCCGAGATGGCGGTCCACTCGGGCATGTCGGTGGCGCAGGCGAAGTAGGCGGCGCTCAGGACGCGCGCGATCTCGCGGGGGAGCGCCGGGGCGTCGCGCAGGGCCTGCTCCGCGGCGGCCCGGTGCCGCTCGTCGAGCCGCCGGTAGAGCGCGATCAGCAGGCCGGGACGGGTGCCGAAGTGGTCGTAGACGACCGGCCTGCTGACCCCGGCGGCCTCGGCCAGGCTGAGCAGCGTGAGGCCGTCGGTGCCGTGGGCGCGCACGAGCGCCATGGCGGTGTCGAGCAGCTGCTCCCGTCTGGCCGGCTTGGACAGGCGTGTCGATCCGGTGGTCATCGTCCTCCCTTGCGTCGCCTCCCATCTTAAGCTACAAAATGTAACTTACAGAATGTAGGTTAAGGAGAGGACATCACCATGGAGCACTCCGTACTGATCATGGGCGGATCCGGCCAGGCGGGCGCGGGGACCGCGGCCCTCCTGCGCCGCTGGCACCCGGAGCTGCCGCTGACCATCGCGGGCCGCGACCTCGGCCGCGCCCGGCGGGTCGCCGACGAACTCGGCGGCGCGACGGCCGCGACCATCGACCTGCGCAGAGGCGACCTCGGCCTGAAGGGGAGCGACGGCTACTCGGCGGTCGTGGCGACCGTGTGGGACAGCCACCTGAACGGGCTGCGTTACGCACAGGACCGCGGCCTGCCGTACGTCAGCATCTCCAGCGGCCTGGTCGACATCGGACCCGAGATCGTCGCCGCCGGCCTGCGCGCCGGCGCGTCACCGATCCTGCTGGCCAGCCACTGGTACGCGGGCCTCGTCGTCCTCGCGGTGCTCGGCCTCGCCGGGGAGTTCGACCGGCTCGACACCATCGAGATCGGCGGCGTGCTGGACGAACAGGACAGCGGCGGCCCCGCGGCCACGGCCGACATGGCACGCCTGCTGGCCGCCACCTCGGCGGGACACCTCCGCCGCGACGGCGTCTTCCACTGGGTCACCGGCCCCGACGCGGAGGTGGAGGTCACCGGCGTCGACGGCACCGTGCTGCCCGGCCAGATCGTCCCCATCCTCGACGTGCCGAGCCTGGCCCTCGCGACGGGCGCGCCCAACGTGCGCTTCGCGTTCGCGGTCGGCGAGTCGTCGGGCAGGCGGCGCGGCGGGCCCGCGTCCACGGAGGTCAGGATCGACCTCGAAGGCGTGGACCGCGCGGGCGCACCGCACAGGACGACCCGCTACCTCCTCCACCCGGAGGGCCAGCGCCCCTTGACGGCGCTCGGCATCGCCCTGGGCGTCGAGCGGCTGCTCGGCCTGCGCGGCGCCCCCGTGCCGCCCGGCCTCCACACCCCCGAGGCGCTGATCGACCCCGGCTACGCGGCCGAGCGGATGACGGAGATCGGCGCCACCATCACCGGCGCGCACGGCGATCACTGACTCAGGTTCCGCGAGCCCGCCACACCCATCATGTTGAACGTTCGTACAAGTTGTACTAGCGTTCAACATGATGAGAGTGAAGGGGACGTGATGACGCGGCAACAGTTCACGCGGGCAGGGACGCGCCAGTGGGCCGGCCTCGGACTGCTGGCCATGCCGACGGTGCTGCTGGGGCTGGACGTGACCGTCCTGTACCTGGTGGCACCGAGCATGGCGGCCGACCTGTCACCGTCGGCCACCCAACTGCTGTGGATCATGGACGCCTACGGGTTCCTCGTCGCCGGGTTCCTCATCACCATGGGCACGCTGGGCGACCGGATCGGGCGGCGCCGGTTGCTGAAGGCCGGGATGATCGCCTTCGCCGCGGTCTCGGTGTTCGCCGCCTTCGCCCCCACGGCCGAGCTGCTGATCCTCGCGCGAGCCCTGCTGGGGGTGGCCGGGGCGACGCTCATGCCCTCCACGCTGTCGCTGATCTCGAACCTGTTCCCCGACGCGCGTCAGCGCGCGGTCGCGATCGGGGTGTGGGCCACGATGTTCGCGCTCGGCATGGCCGCCGGGCCGATCGTGGGCGGAGCCCTGGTGGACTCCTTCTGGTGGGGAGCGCCGTTCCTGGCGGCGGTGCCCGTCGCCCTCATCGTCCTGGCCGGGGCACGCGCCCTGCTCCCCGAGTACGCGGCCCCGTCCAGCGGAAGGCTCGACCCGGTCAGCGTGTGCCTGTCGCTGGCGGCGATCCTTCCGGTCATCTACGCCGTCAAGCACATCGCCTCCGACGGTTCCGGCGGCCCGGCCCTCGTCTGTGCCATGGCGGGCGTTCTGGCCGCGATCGTGTTCGTACGCCGCCAACGCCGCCTCCCCGATCCGCTGCTGGACGTGGCACTGTTCGGGAACCGGGCCTTCGTCGTGGCCCTGGGCGTGCTGCTCATCGGCCTGGTCGGAGTCGGGGGCTCGATGTACCTGGTCACGCAGTACCTCCAGCTCGTCGAGGGGCTCACACCCTTCGAGGCGGGGCTCTGGATGGGGCCGCCGGCGCTGGCGATGGTCGCCGCCGCCATCGGCGCTCCTCTGGTCGCCCGGCGCTTCCGCCCCGGCTCGGTCATGGGCGCCGCCCTCGGGGCGTCCCTCGCCGGCTACGCGCTGCTCGCCACCGCGGGACTCGACGACGAGGTGTCCGTGGCGGCCGGCTTCACGTTCGTCTATCTCGGGCTGGGCGCCCTCGCCGCTCTGGGCACCGACATGGTGGTGGGCGCGGTGCCGGCAGCACGGTCCGGGTCGGCGGCGTCGATCTCCGAGACGGTCCAGGAGCTCGGCATCGCCATCGGCGTCGCCCTGCTCGGCAGCCTCACCACCGCCGTCTACCGCACCCAGGTGACAGTGCCCGAAGGTCTGACGCCGGAGAGCTCCGGCGCCCTCACCGACAGCCTGAACGCGACCACGGCGATCAGCGGCAGCCTTCCGCCCGGGACCGTCGAGGCGGCGCAGCGGGCCTTCGCCAGCGGGCTCAATGTCGCTTCCCTGGTCGCGGGGGTCGCCATCGCCGCCGCCACGGCGCTGTGCTTCTGGATGCTGCGTCACGTGCCCGCGCTCGGGGAGACGCAGAACCGTGACACCGACGGTTGAACGACGGTCCGACTATCCTGGGCGTCGTGCCGAGGAGCAGCAAGGACGACACCGCCGACGACAGCGAGCACGTCGACGGACGCCGCGCGCGCGGCGAGAAACGGCGCGCGGAGATCATCGAGGCCACCCTTGCCGTGGTCACCCGCGACGGCGCGGCCGGCGTCACCCACCGCACGGTCGCCAAGCAGGCCGGCACCACGACGTCCCTGAGCACCTACTACTTCGCGACCCTCGACGACCTGCTCGTCGCCGCCCTCACGACGGTCGCCGACGCCTACACCGCCCGCATCCGCGACATCATCGACAAACCCGGCGACAAGCTCAGCGGCCTGGCCCACCTCATCGCCGAGTCCGCCGGCTCCGGACGTGAACGCGCCCTGGCCGAACGCGAGCTGGCGACCCTGGCCGCCCGCCGCCCCGCACTGCGACCCGTGGCACGACGCTGGCGGCAGAACATCGCCGAACTCGCCACCACGCTGACCGACGACCCCGCGGCCATCGCCGCCCTCGTCGCGGCCTCCGACGGGCTGTGCACCGCGATCCTCCTCGACAACGTTCCCGCCGACCCGGATCACATCCAAGCCGTCCTGCAACGAGCCGTCCGCAACTGAGCCGGTGGCCGAGGAGGGATGCCTCATCGCGACCTCGTCACACGGGTGGATGCCGCTGTCGGCCAGTCTGGCCGCCGCCGCGTCCAGGTGGGCGCCCAGCCAGTAGCCGCCGACGGCGATGTTGCGCTCGCCCAGGATCCTGGGGTCTATGGGGGCGGCGTCGGCGCCGAGCCGGAGGACCAGGCCACGCTTGTCGGGGGTGGAGGCGGTGCCGATGACCCGTCCAGCGTCGAACTCCTTGGCCGGCTGGATCGCCAGGTGCCGACGCCTCCGGCGGCGGCGTCGACGACGACGGTTTCGCCGGGGCTGACCCGCGCGGCCGTACGCAGCAGGTGCCAGGCGGTCAGGCCCTGGACCGGGAGGGCGAGTGCGGCACTCGCGGAGGGGTCCTCGGGGATCTCGGCCGGGTCCCGCACCAGCGCCTTGGTGGCGAAGGCGCCACTGGCGAAGGCGAGCATGCGGCGACCGTCCGGGGCGCGGCCGACGACCTCGCCGCCGGGAATAAACGGCAGTTGGAGCGGCAGGTTTCGGCGTCGGCGAAGTTGGGACCGGCGGCCTCGACGTCAAGGGGGATCTGGCCGGGGCCCGGCGTCGGGTCGGGAAGGTCGGCGGGGGTCAGGACATCGGGTTCGCCAAGGCGTTCAGCAATCATCGCTCTCATGCCGTAAACGCCAGGAGCCGCACGGTTGCGCAGGTGGGACGAACCCGGCCGGTGGCCAGAGCATAGGGGAGCCCCCGACAGAGTTGGAGCGTGTTTGGGCGCAGCGCTACCCCTCAGACCCGACCGACGCCCAATGGGACCTCATCACGCCTCTGCTTCCCGAGCCCAACAGCGGCGGCCGTCCAGAGAAGGCAGGCCGGCGTGACCGAGGCCCTGCTGCGCGAGCTGCGCATCAAGGCCCGCCGCCAGGACGGCCGCGACGACGAGCCGTCCGCCGGCATCATCGACTCCCAGAGCGTCAAGGGCGCCGACACCGTCGGGCGTGACAGCCGCGGCTATGACGCCGGTAGGAAGGTCAACGGCCGCAAGCGGTTCATCATCACCGACACCACCGGCCTGCTGGTCACCGTCGCGGTGATGGCGGCGAGCCGACAGGACCGTGACGGTGCCAAGACCGCCTTGCTGTCGGCGTGTCTGACGACCCCGATCCGGCACGTCTTCGCCGACCAGGGGTTTGCCGGCCGGTTGGTGGACTGGGTCCGTGACACCCTGCTTACAACGTTGGAGATCGTCCGCAAGCCCGCTGATCAGCGAGGCTGGCGAAGCGGTAGGGGGAAGTCATGAGGGAACGCTACGAACGCCGGCGCGCCGCCGGAATCGGGTGACCGTCTAGTCCGTGGCGGAGCAGTTCCTAGTCACTTGTCCGATACCGGAGGGATGACCGGCCTCTCTATCGTTCGTGACAGATATCGCTGCTGATGGGAACGGACAGGACCGCTGTGAAACTGATGGAACGCCTTGAGACCTCCGTCGAGCTGACGTCGGTGAGCAGACACTACGCACACGGTGTCGTCGCACTCAACGACGTGAGCGTCGGCTTCCGCCAGGCCACTTTCACCGCCGTGATGGGCCCGTCCGGCTCAGGGAAGTCGACCTTGCTGCAGTGCGCGGCCGGGCTGGACAGACCCACCTCGGGCCAGGTCATGGTGGACGGCAGGGACCTGACGAAGATGAGCGAGCGGAAGCTGACCCTGCTGCGCCGCGACCGGATCGGGTTCGTCTTCCAGTCGTTCAACCTGCTGCCGTCGCTCACCGCCGCCCAGAACGTGGCGTTGCCGCTGCGGCTGACCGGCCGTCGTCCCGACCCTGAGTTGGTCAGGCACAGCCTGGACGCGGTCGGGCTCGCCGACCGCGCGGGACACCGCCCCGCCGAACTGTCCGGCGGGCAGCAACAGCGGGTGGCCGTCGCGCGGGCGCTGGTGACCAGGCCGGCCGTGCTGTTCGCGGACGAGCCGACCGGCGCCCTGGACACCAACACCAGCAGGGACGTGCTGCGCCTGCTGCGCGGCCTGGTCGACCTGCACGCGCAGACGATCGTGATGGTGACCCACGACCCCGTGGCCGCCGCGTACGCCGACCGAGTGCTGTTCCTGGCCGACGGCAGGATCTGCGGAGAGCTCCCCGACCCCACTGCCGAGGTCGTGGCCGCCCGGATGCTCCTGCTGGAGGAAGCATGCTGACCATTGCCTTCAGCACCCTGCGTACCCGCATGGTGTCCTTCGCCGGCACGTTCCTGGCCTTGGCGCTCGGCGCGGCGCTGATGGCCGCGATGGGGCAGGTCCTTGCCACTACGGTCGGCTCGCCGGAAAGGGGGCCGCAGCGCTATGCCTCGGCCCCCGTGGTAGTGGTGCCCGACGACCGGCTGAGAGTCGAGGGCCACCTGGGCGAGACCAGCGCCCCGTTGGCCGAGCCGCGCGGACTGCCGGCGAGCCTGGCCGGACGCTTCCCCGACGCGGTCGCCGACCGGGTTTTCGCCGCGCAGCTCGCCGGTGGCCCCGCCGCCGTCGGGCGTCCCTGGTCCGCCTCACGCACCGCGCCCCAGCGGCTTGTCGAAGGCGGCGCGCCGGCGGGGCCACGGGAAATCGTCGTGAGTGGGGGAGCCCGGGTCGGCGACCTGGTGCGGGTGGTGACGGCCCAGGGCGCGAAACCGTACACAGTCGTGGGGGTGACGACCGCGCCGGGCACCGTGTTCTTCAGCGACGCGGAGGCGGCCAGGCTCTCGTCGCGGATCGACGCGCTGGCGCTGTGGCTCCCGCCGCAGGAGGTGCGCGCCGCGGTCGGGAGCACCGCCAGGGTGCTGACCGGGCAGGATCGAGCTCTCCTCGACCCCACCAGGGACAGCGACGAGCAGGCGAGGAACAACGCCGGCACGATTGTCGGCATCGCCGCAGGGTTCGCCGTATTCATCGCGATCTTCGTGGTGTCCTCGACGTTCGCCTTCGCGGTCGTGCAGCGCCGGCGCGAGTTCGCGCTGCTGCGCACCGTCGGCGCCACCGCGGGTCAGGTACGCAGGATGCTGTACGGCGAGGCCGGAATCGTCGCTGTGATCGCGGCGGCGACCGGCGCCGTCATCGGCCCCTTCCTGGCAGGTCCGATCCTGGACTGGCTGGTCGGGCTGGGGATGGCACCGAGCTGGCTGGTGCCGAGCACCGACACCTGGCCGTCCGTCGTGGCCTTCACGACCGGCGTGGTGGTCGCACTTTCCGGGGTGGCGCTCGCGGCCGGGCGGGCGGGGCGGGTGCGTCCGGCCGAGGCCATGCGCGAGGTGGCCGTCGAGCCGCGAGCGATGACGTGGGGCCGCTGGGTGGTGGGCGCGGCCGTCGTCGGGACGGCGCTGGTCAGCATGGCTGTGACCGCCATCGGCGACCCGGCAGGAGCGACGAACAACAAGTCGTTCATGCCGATCGTGATGCTGCTGGTCGCCGGTGCGGGGATACTCGCCCCCGCCCTGGTGCGGCCGGTCACCCGGCTCCTGGCCGCCCCGATGGACCACCTGCGCGGCGCGGGCGGAACCCTGGTGCCCGCCGCCGCCGTCGCCTCCGCCCGGCAGACCGCCGCGGTCGCCGCTCCCGTGCTCATCGCCGTCGGCCTGGCCGCCGCGCTGCTCGGCGGCGCCGCGATGACCGACACCGCCAAGGCCGCGGCGCAGGCGGCTCCGGTGCGCGCCGACTACCTGGTTCTCCCCACCGGTGGCGCAGGACTGGACCGCAAGCTCGTCGAACGCCTGCGCGCACTTCCCGGCGTGGATGTCGCGGTCACGGCGCCGACCAGCCTCTACACCCTCGAAGGCGACGCCGTGCTCATCCAACGCCCGGCCGAGGCCGTCGACCCGGCCCGGCTGCCCGCCGTACTGGATGTGGCGCTGACGGCGGGGTCGTTCGCCGATCTGGACGATGACGGCATCATCGTCTCCGAGACCTGGCAGATGAGGCTCGGTGCGACCGCGAAGGTGTGGCGCGCGGACGGCAGCAAAGCCTCACTCAAGGTCGTCGGACTGCTCGGCGCCGACGCACCGGCCGATTCCTACATCACCCGAGCGCAGGCCCGCTCCGCGCCGACGGCCGCCGCCTACCTCAAGCTCCGTCCGGGAGCATCACCGGCCGCCGTTCGGGCGGCATTGGAGCGCGCCGTCTCCGGACACAACGCGCGAGCCGTCACCAAGGCGAGCTGGGTGGCGGAGACCAGGGATCGGCGTGGCTCGGCCAGCAGGCTCGGGCTGCTCGTCGTCCTCGGCATCATCCTGGCCTATGCTGCGATCGCGCTGGTCAACACGCTGCTGATGGCGGCCTCCGGCCGCAAGGCCGAGCGTGGCACGCTGCGCCTGCTCGGCGCGACCCACGACCAGGTGCTCCGCTACGCCGCGGGCGAGGCTCTGCTGGTCGTCGCCATCGGCGTCGTCCTGGCCGCGGGTGTGGCGGCGGTCAGCCTCGCCGGACTGTGGGCTTCCCTGGTGCAGCTCGCGGGGCCGGTCTCGATCAGCCTGCCGTGGTCCTCGGTCGCCGCTGTGGCTGGAGGATGCGCGTTCCTCGGCGTACTCGCCTCGATTGTGCCCGCCCTGCGACGCCCTCGCTAGTTCTCACCGAGGTCGAGTCGGGCCAGCTCCACCCTGGAGGAGACGCCCAGCTTGGGAAAGGCGCGATAGAGGTGGTAGCTGACGGTCTTGGGGCTGATGAACAGGCGAGCACCGATCTCCCTGTTGGTCAGCCCCGTCACGGCCAGCCGGACGATCTGCAGCTCCTGGGGCGACAGGTCGCCGCGCCTGTCGGCGGGAACGGACACGGCGCCGCTGTCGCCGGCCGCGCGCAGCTCCCCGGCCGCCCGCTCGGCCCACGGCTGCGCGCCTAGCCGCTGGAAGATCTCCACCGCGGCCCGCAGGTGCGTGCGGGCATCCCTGTTGCGGCGCTCGCGGCGCAGCCACTCGCCGTAGAGCAGCTCCGTCCTGGCCCGCTCCATAGGACGTTCGCGCGGCCCGTGCAGCCGCAGGGCGGTCACGAAATGCTGCTCCTGCCCCGACATCAGAGCCCTGCAGCGCGCCAGCACGGCATCGGCCCAATCCATCCTGGCGGCGGCCGCCCACTCGGCGAACCGGGCCAGCGGTTCCGCCGCCCGTCCGGGCTCACCGGCCCGCACAGCGGCCTCCACCTGGTCGGCGGCGAAGTAGACGGCCTGGTTCTGGTGGCGTACCGGCCCGGCCTGAGCCTCCTCCAGCCGGTCGAGCACCAGCGCGTGCCGGCCGCGGCTCAGGTCGAGCATGGCCAGCGCCCACTCACCCCAGGCCATTCCGTGCACGATCCCGGTCAGGGCGAACTGATTCCGGCACCGGACGGCCAACTCCGCACACCGCGCGTCGTCGCCCTGCACGGCGGCCAGCCAGGCCAGGACACCCTCCAGATAGCCGGTCCGGTGGGGCTGGCCGCTGTCCAGCGCGATCCGCAACCCCTCCTCAGCATCGGACATGGCGCTGCGAAACCTGTTCAGGTGCAGCTCGGCGGAGGCCAGCGTCGCGTACGCGATCGGCAACCACCCGGTCGTCCCCAGCGAGCGGCACTCCTCGACGAGGGCGGCGCAGATCTCCTGCTGCGCGGGGAAGTCGCCGACGAGCCCCGCGACGAACGCGGCGTTGAGACGCAGGCCGTACGAGCCGCGTTCGATGCGGCGCGCGTCGGTCACCAGCGGCCGCATGGCGGGCAGGGCCCTGGCCGGGCCCGCGATGAGCGACTCCGCGCGGGCGGCGACGGCCGCCACGGCGGAGTCCAGCCCGTGTTCCGGGCCCAGACGGAGCTCGTGCAACCGGTTCGACGCCTCTACGAGCAGCGCGGGGTCGCCGAGCTGCGAGGCGTTGCGTGCCGCGTCCACCAGCATGAGCCCGGCCGCGCCCGGGTCCAGTTCGGCGATGCGCACGGCCCCCGCCAGGAGCTGGTCGTGCGCGGTGTGGACAGCTCCGCGCTCGAAGGCGATCCTGGCGCGCAGCCCGGCCAGCCGAGCGGCGGGACGAGGGGCGTCGATCAGGGGAGCGGCGCGTTCGGCCAGCTCCTGGGCCCGCTCGGGCGAACCGGCGTCCGCCGCGGCCACGGCGGCCTCGGTGAGCCGCCTGGCGAGCTGAACGCGGTCGGCAGTCAGCTCCGCGGCCCGTTCGAGCGCGGCGGCGGCGGCCGCGTGCCCCTGCCGTTCCCTGGCCCGTTCCGCGGTACGTTCCAGCGCGGCCGCCGCGTGCTCGTCGGGGCCGAGCGCCGCCGCGGCCAGATGCCAGGCCCGCCGGTCCTCCTGGTCATGCAGCACCTCGGCCAGCGCGCGATGCACGGCGAGGCGCTCGTCCAGGAGGCCCACGTGGAGGGCGGCGGCCCGCATCAGCGGGTGCGCGAAGGTCACCGTGCCGCCATCGACCGCGACCAGACCTTCGGCGGCGCCGAACGCCTCCGGGCCGACGCCCAGCGACTCGGCTCCGCGCAGGACGACACCCAGGTCCCCTGTGCCCTCGACCGCGGCGACCAGGATCATCAGCCGCGTCTGGCGCGGCAGCGCGTCGATGCGGGCCCCGTAGGTTTCCTGGATGCGGCGCGGCAGAGGCGCGGGCGCGAGCCGGTCCCCGGTGCGGGGCAGCTCGATCAACGCAAGCGGGTTGCCGCCGCTCTCCGCGAGAACCCTGGCCCTCACCGCGTCGGCCAGGTCAGGGTCGCAGTCGCGCAGCAGCGCGGCGGCAGCCTCAGGGGCCAACGGCCGCAGGCGCCGTTCCGGCAGGCCGGGCGCGCGGAAGCCGTCGCGCGAAGCGAAGATGAACGCGATGCCCTCGGCGTCCAGCCGCCTCGCCGCGAACAGCAACGCGTCGGCGGACGCCCGATCCAGCCAGTGGGCGTCGTCCACCAGGCAGACCAGCGGGCCCTCCTCGGCGAGCTCCGACAGCAGGGAGAGCGTCGCCAGGCCGATCACGAAGCGGTCCTCACCCCCGCCCGCGCCAAGACCCAGCGCCCCGCGCAGGGCCGCCGCCTGCGGCTCGGGCAGGGAGTCCACCCGCGCCAGAGCGGGACGCAGGAGCTGATGCAGGGCAGCGAACGGCAACTCGGCCTCGGTCTCCACCCCGGCGCACCGCAGGACCCGCGCGTCGGCGGCCCGGCCCGTCACATAGGAGAGCAGCGCGGTCTTACCGATCCCCGGGTCTCCATAGATGACGAGAACCCCGCTTCGCCCAGCCCGCGCGCCCTCAAGTACCTCGTCGACAGCACGCTGATCGTCATCCCGCCCCCGCAGCATGGAAAAACTGTAACGGACGACGACCGAGAAGCTTGTCGCGGTATATGCGCATATCGCCAGGGTGGAGAGGGTTCCGCAGGACCAGCCGACGCCGGCATCCCGACCCTCCACCCGCGTCACCCGCCGCTCCGGTACGAGATGCGATGTCCTGCGGCGGTCAGGCAGGTGCCCGCCGCCCTGGGTGGGTGGCGGGCACGGATTCGGGTCCAGGGGTCAGCGCAGGGGGAAGGCGCGGGTGGTGGTCTGTTCGACCTTGTTGCCTTCGGTGTCCCAGGCTTCGGCCTTGAGGGTTACGGCGCCCTTCGTATCCGCGAGGGCGGGGTAGGTGAGTGTGGTGGTGTAGATGCCGGTAGCCACCCGGCGGACCTTGGCGTCCTTCCAGGTCTGGCCATCGTCGGTGCTGTAGGCCAGCTTCAGCCCCGCGACGGCCGGCATCCGCTCGGCCGACGGGGAATGGGTCACGTCGATCTGGAACGTGTGCCGGCCACCGGCCCGTACGGAGGTGTCCAGGGCCTGGGTGTCACGCAGGTCGTAGCCGACGAACACCAGCGGCTGCGGGTTGCACGAACCGGACGAGCCCATGGTCGGGTGGCAGGCGGTCGTGGGCGGGACGGTGTCCTCGTCACGGGCCCTGGAGTGGAAGGTCCAGGCGTTGACGGAGCCCGAGCCGCTCTGTTCGAGCCGGTAGACGCCCTCCTCCTTGGTCAGCGTGTACATCGGGAACGCGGCGCCGGCGACGCGCGGGATCTCCTTGCCGTCCCTGAACAGCTTCGCGTTGGTGTTGACGCTGCCGCCGGTCATGGCCAGCCGCCCGTCGCCGGTCACGAAGGTGTAGGCGGGCAGGAACGTGTCGCCGCGCCGGCACATCGCGCACAACACCTTCTCCTCGACGCCGGGGACCTGCGGGATCACCATGCCGCCCGGGGTGCCCGGGCCGGTGCCCCAGCGCCTGGTCTCCCTGCCGGGCTTCTCGATCGTCGTCTCCAGTCCCCAGGTCTTCGTGTCGGTGCCGCTGACGGTCCCCTCGCGCAGCGTGTCCGCGCCGGACAGGCTGAAGTACTCGATCCGCCTGGAGGGGGCGGCGAAGTGGAAGGCCGTCGAGAACGTGACCCGCTCCAGCGGCTTGCGGCTGTGCCAGATCTCCATCTGGTTGTCGAGGCTCATCGGCGTGTGGTAAGCGGTGTCCACGGCCCGCAGGCCGCTGTCGGTGAAGCGGTAGACGGGGTCGGGGACCCTGCCGTCCTCGTACTTCAGGAGCTGGTAGGTGTAGTCGATGATCGGTTGGCTGGTGATCTCCAGCGTGACCCGGCTGGCCGCGAGCTGGGCGCGGAGCTGGTCACCGACGGCCTTGAAGATCTGAATCACCGGCAGTTCCGGCTTTTCGTCCCCGCTGGGCGGGGCGGGGATCGAGCAGCCGGGGTACACGCGGTTGGCGAAGAGCACGACCCCTGCGGCGCCCGCGGCCTTCAGCGCCTGGAGACGCTCGAGTTCGATGAGGCAGGCGTCATCGGGGTCGATCGTCATCAGCGCGAGCTTGCCGCGCAGGTCGCCCTTCGGGTTCGCGCCGCCGCCGACGTACGCGAGGTCGTAGCGGCGGGTGCCGGCCGGGAACGGGATGTCCCAGCCGAGGTCGAAGCTCAGCCCACGGTCGAAGTACTCATAGGTTCTGGCGTCGATCGTGTACTTCCGCGGGGACACGGCGCGCACGGCCAGTTGCGGGTTGGCGGCCGTGGCCTGCACCGAGAACAGCAGCTTCCCCTTGGTGACCTTCTTGGTGGGGCTGATGTACCAGTCGTTCATGCCGAGGGCGCCCATGTTCCCGGACGACAGCGAAGTGCCGTCCCAGGCGGTGCGCACGAAAGAGATGGTGCCTCTGGCGTGCCGCCAGTCGATCGGCTTGGGCGTCTGGACGCGCAGCAGCACGGCTTCGCGGGCGTCGAGGGTGATCTCGGCGCCCTCCTCCGGCACGACCACCTCGGGGTCGTACAGCTGCGCGACCGGAGGAGGCCCGCTGTCGGTCGTGTTGTGCTGGATGCCGGCCTGGACGCTGTAGGTGCCCGGCTCGACCATGTAGCGGTAGACGCCGTCGCTGACGAACTCGGCCGAGCTGACGCCGTAGGTGTCGGGGACGTCGACCGCGCTCGCGTCCACCCAGGTCACCACCGGCGAGGGCGGGTTGCCGTACCTGTCGATGAGGTGCACGGTCAGCGGCACCTTCTTGGGCCCTCGGCGCAGCCCCACCGGGGTCGTGACGTGCGTACCGGACGGGCCTGTGGCGACCACGGCGCCGGTGTAGCCGCCCTTGGGCAGGCCGTCCGGGCGCAGGGTGACGGTGACGGACGCGGTGCCGCCCGCCGGGACGGTCACCGACGGGGCGCTGAACGTCAGCGCGTCCTTGGCCTCGCCCAGGGTGGCGGCGAGGGTCAGCGTCACCTCGGCGGCGCCGTCGTTGGCGTAGGTGACGGTCTTGTCCACCGTGTCGTTCACGTCTACGGGGATGACGCCGTAGTCCAGGTTCGGCGTGGTGGAGACGACGGCCTGGGAGACGGCCCTGGCCACGTCGACGCGGCCGGCGCCCTGCTCGTAGGCGGAGTATCCAGCGTCCTTGGCGGTCGACATCAGCGCCGCCTTGAGCCGCCGGCCGTCCCAGGACGGATGTTCCTGGGCCAGCAGCGCGGCCGCGCCCGCGACGTGCGGGGTCGCCATCGAGGTGCCGTTCAGGCTGGTGTAGAGGGCGTCGGCCGGGCTGCCCAGCGAGGTTCCGGCGGCGCGGGCGGCGACGATGCCCACGCCCGGGGCGGCGATGTCCGGCTTGAGCGCGCCGTCCACGGCCCTCGGCCCGCGGCTGGAGAAGCTCGCGAGCCGGTCGGACTTGTCGGTGGCGGCGACCGTCAGCGCGGACGCGGCGGCGCCGGGCGCGCCGATCGTCTCCTTGCCGGGGCCGTCGTTGCCCGCGGCGACCACGAACAGCGTGCCCGTCGAGGCGCTCAGGTCGTTGACGGACTGGGACAGCGGGTCGGTGCCGTCGGTGGGGTTGCCGCCGAGGCTCATCGAGACGATCTTCGCCTTCTCCTCGGTGGCGGCCCACTCCATGCCGGCGATGATGTCGGAGGTGTCGCCCGAGCCCGAGTCGCCCAGCACCTTGCCGATGACGAGCCTGGCGCCGGGGGCGACGCCCTTGCGCGTGCCGTCCGAGCCCGCGCCCGAGCCCCCCACGGTCGCGGCGACGTGGGTGCCGTGGCCGTGGTGGTCGGTCACCTCCTGGCCCTCGACGAAGCTGCGGCTGTCGGCGATCCGGCCGGCCAGGTCGGGGTGGGTGGCGTCGACGCCGGTGTCCAGCACGGCGACCGTCGTGCCGGAGCCGTCGAAGCCGGCCTTCCACGCCTCGGGGGCGCCGATCAGCGGCACGCTCTCGGCCAGGTCCGCCTTGACCTTGGCGTCCAGCCAGACCTTGCCGACGCCGCCGGCCAGCTTCGTCCTGCCATTGGCCGAGTCGCGCAGGGTGGCCCAGAACTCGTCCGCCTTCGCCTTGTCGACCGTGAGCGCGGCGCCGTGGATGCTCGGCAGCGACCGGGTGGTGGTGCTGTCGGGCAGGGCGCGGGCGGTGCTCTTCTGGGTGCCCTGGTACTGGACGATCAGCGGTAGGCGGTCGGCCGTGCCGTCGGCGTAGCCGTTCTCGGCCAGGTAGCGGACGTCGAACAGCTTGAGGTCCAGGACGCCCGCGTCGAGGGCGGGCTGGGCGTCGTCCGGGATCACGAAGATCCCCTCCGGGCCGGCCTCGCTGCGGAACAACGGGGTGTGACCGTCGGGGCGGCGGACGGCCTCGGGGGTCGCGGTGTAGCGTCCGTCGCCGTCCCTGGCGAGGTGGACGGTGTCGCCGGTGATCAGGGTGAGCTTCCATTCGCCGCCGGCGGCCCCGGGGAGCGTGACGACGCCGGTGTCGCCCTCGTCGGGCGCGGCGAGGGCCGTCGCCGGGGTGAGCAGGCCCGCGGCCAGTGCCGTTACGGCCGCGCCCGCTAACACGCGCGGCCACGGCCGCCTTCTGGTGGTTGGCATCGGGGGTTCTGCCTCTCTCCTCATGCGTCGACCCAGCCCTCTTCGAGTTCGGCCTCGGGTTCGGCCTCGGGCTCGGGTGTGTCCTGCTCGTCCTTCGGATCGGGCTCTTCGGGCATGCGCCTAGCGTCACAGGAGCGACAGATGGCTACCTATGGGGCAAACACCCCAATAGTCAGGCGTCGAGGCGGTGCGCCAGCCCCGCGCGGGAGCGCAGGCCCAGCTTGCGCATGGCCGACCCCAGGTGCTTGTCCACGGTCTTGGCCGACAGGAACAGCTCCTTGGCGATCTCCTTGTTGGTCAGGCCGGTGGCGGCCAGCCTGGCCACCGCGTCCTCCCTGGGGGAGAGCGCGGACCCGTAACCGCGCGGGCCGCCGCGATGCCGGGCCGGTACGGGCAGGCCCCAGCGCCTGCTCAGCCGGCCCGCCCGGTCGAGGTCCCAGGCGGCGCCGAGCCCGCCGTACGCGTGCAGGGCGGCCTCCAGCATCGACGCCCCCCGCTCGTCACCGGCGGTGAGCAGCAGCCCGGCCGCGTGCTCGCGCGCCTGCGCCGCCTCGTACGGCGCCCCCAGCCGTTCGTACGACGCCGCCGCGTCCATGAAGCGCACGGCGTCGGCGGACAGGAAGCCCCGCGCATGGCCGAGCGCCGCCCGCGCGAGCGGCGCGTCCAGCGCGGCGAGCTCGCCTTCGAGACGTGACACCAGCTCCCCGGCCTCCTCGACCCTGCCGAGCCCCACCAGGGCTTCGACCAGCGCGGGAACCGCCCGAACACCCACCGGCCACAACCCCTTGGCCGCCCACAACGAGAACGCCTCGCCGGTACGCGCCACGGCCTCCCCGGCCCGGTCCTGTGCGACGGCCAGCCGCAGCAGCGCGCTCACCGGCAGCGCGAGCACGTCGGCCGCGCCCGTCTCCAGGTTCGCGCGCACCAGGTCGTCGAGCCGCGCGGCGTCGGCCCGCCCGCGCGCGAGGGCCAGGCAGCCGGACACGGTGTCCGCGGTGAGGCGGAAACTGGGCAGGTCGGCGAAACGCACCCGTAACGCTTCGAGCTCGTCCGCCACGCCGTCCCAGGAACCCCGGCAGTACGCCAGAGTCGCCAGGTTCAACCGGCACCTGGACTCGATCAGGCCGGTGACGTCGTGCTCGGCCGCCTCGGCCAGCGCGGCGTCCAGCAGGCGGTACGCGGTGTCGTGATGTCCGGCCAGGCAGGCGACCTCGCCGATCGAGTCGTAGGCCACCACCTCCCACCGGTTCGTCGGACGGCCGCCGGTCCGCGCCACGACCTGCCCGGTCAGGCTCGCCCCGCGCGGGTCGCCGACGAGGGTCAGCACCATGGCGACCTTGCCGAGCACGGAGATGCGCCGCTCGGGCTCCGCGATCACGGGCAGCCGTTCGAGCGCCAGGTCGAGCCAGCGCAGGTGCTCGGCGAGCGGGACACCGGGCGTTCTCGGCATGCCCAGGCCCACCATCGCGTACGCGGCCAGCACCGGGCGGTCGGCGAGATCGGCGACCGCCTCGATCATGGCCTCGCGGATGAGCTCCGGCGCGGCACCCCCGGCCTCCAGCTTCAGCCCGATGAGGTAGTTCAGCTCGCCGCGCGCCGGTCCGGGCGGCTGGCGGGCGGCGGCGGCGCGCAGCAGGCCGATGAGCTCGTCGGCGCCCAGCGCGTAACCGCCCGCCCAGCCCAGTTTCGCCGCCAGCCTGCCCTCGCGTTCCGGGGCGAGGGGCGCGTGCCGAAGGACCGCCTCCAGCAGGCGTTCGGCCTCCGCGTCGTTGGCGAGGGCCACGGCCCGGTCGGCCGCCTCCTCCGCGGCGTCCACCCACGCGTCGTGCTGACCGGCGTGACGGTGGTGGTGGGCGATCTGGCCGAGCGGCGTGGGATTCTGCCGCGCCACCGCCTTGGCCGCGCGGACGTGCAGGTCCTGGCGTCTGGGCAGCGGGATGCTCCCGTACACCGCCTGGACGGCCAGCGCGTGCCTGAAGCCCGCCGTACCGGCGTGCTCGGCGAACAGGCCGCGGTCGAGGAGCTCGTCCAGGCCCTCGTGGGCGTCCTGCTCCGGTACGCGGCAGGTGGCCACGAGATCGGGCACCGGCACGGCCACCCGCAGCACCGCCGCGGCCTCCGCCACCGCCTGCGCGTTCGCGCTCAGGCCGCGCACCCGTTCCAGTACGGAGTCGCGCACCCCGGCCGGTACGCCCAGCTCGTCGAGCGTCTTGCGCGCCCACCTGGTACCGCGCTGGACCAGGACGCCGCGGGCCCGCAGCAGCGCGACCAGCTCCTGGATGGCGTACGGCAGGCCCGACGTACGCTCGCACAGGTAGGCGGCGAACTCGTCCGACACCTGCGCGGTGCCCAGGATCGAGGCCGTCAGCTCGTTCGTCCGGGCGGCGTCCAGCGGGGCCAGCACGAGGTGGGCATGGGCGAGCTCAGGACGTAACCGCGCGGTGAGCGCCCGCAGCCCGGGACCAGCCTCCTCACCACGGAACGTGAGCACGAGGACGAGCCCGGGCGGCGGGTCGGCGAGCAGGTAGCCGAGGAACTCGACCGTCTGCTCGTCGGCCCAGTGCAGATCCTCCAGCACCAGGACGGCCCGGCCGAGCGCGGCGAGCAGCTCCGCGAGCCCGCGGAACACGCGATGCCGCAGCCCGGCGGGGTCGTCCAGCGGGCCGGGCTCGGCCGGGAGGACGGCGGCGAGCTCGGGCAGCAGCGGGCGCAGCGCGCCGGTCACCGGCGACAGGCCGCCCTCGGGCAACCTCCCGGCCGCGCCGCGCAACGCCTCGATGACGGGCCCGAGCGGGAACGGCTCCCGAATCTGCGGGCACCCACCGACGAGCGGCGGCCGATCAGGCGGCTCGGCGACGGGCGACGGCCGGTCACGCAGCTCGGCGGCCAGTTCGCTGACCAGCCGCGTCTTGCCGATGCCGGCCTCGCCCTCGATCATGACGACGGCCGGGGGACGCCGCACCGCCGCCCGCAGCCGCCGCAGCTCCGCGTCCCGGCCGACGAGGACGGGCGAGACCACCCGCTCCGCCGTCATTTCGGCATCGTCCATAATCGAGCCATTGAAGCGCCGCCCGCATGAAATGTCACGTCTGTCTTACCTGGCGGCCACCCCCATTGGGCTCGGCCGCCGCGACGAGGGTGGCCGCGGTCCGTCCTGGCCGACTCCTGGGCGGCGAGGTGTACGCGATCGCGGCCACCGCCCCGCATGACGGCAAGGGCGACCTGCCCGACAACCACCACTGGGCCCCTGCTGTCCCATCCCGAACACGGGGACCTCCATCTGCCCGACCCGGTCAGGTTCGTGCCGCAGAACGTCTACGGCATGGGCCGGGGTGCAGGACGCACCTACTCCAACCAAAGGCAAGTCCGCGACGCCGGCCATGCGCCTCCCGGCGGGGAGAGTCCCTCCAGCAGCACGGACACAACAGTGCGGTTGTGGGACACCGTCACCGGCCAGCCCTTCGGTCAGCCCCTGACCACCCGCGCCAGCGAGCAGGTCGGCGTGTTTCTCTCCCCGCGCATCAGACGCCGCCCTTAGCGGGGTGCAACTGAACCGATCCGCTGCCGATCGCGGTCAGAATCCGCAGATCCCGGTGTGCGGAGGTTGTCGTAAACCGTGACCTTCACGGGTGGGGTGGGCATCGGGGGTGTTTCATGACCGCCCAGCCTTGACCAGGCAAGTCACAGCAAGATCAACGCCGTTTGGGGCTCATGACACGCTTCTTACCGGCACCCCAACATGAACCGGCACTCTTTGGTGCCCAGATCGACGTTCTCCGGCAGCGACACCACCGTGATGCCGCGGTCGCGCAGCTCATTGACCGTGGTCAGCACGCGCCCCGCTGAGCGGAAGATCCAACGGATATGCGCCTGACCTGCATCGACGGGCTCCGGGGCAGCCGTCCCGCGATGGTGTTTCTCAAGGAGTTCCCGCAGGTCAGCAGCAGCACCGTTGGATTCTGCTCCATTGCTACCGGGACCCCTTGACGATGGGCGGGAGGTGGCGCTGGACCGGCTTTTCGCGTACTACCCGCGGCGTACGCGGCTCCCGCTTGGCTGCGGGCGCTTCCCGGCCAGGAGACGCCCGAGATGTTCGTTGACCGAGCTGCCGCGCCGGCTTGGTTCGACACGGAACGCCTCAAACCTGGTCGCCGCCACACGCCCACCAGACTGGTCGTCTCCGCGCCGTCATCACACCCTGGTGGAGTGCTTCCAGGTGTATGGGGCCTGGCGTCGACACCTCGGCGACATGCTCACTGTCACGGGCATCGCGCTGAACGCCGCCCGGAGCTGGACGACCGGCACGGCGAAGGTCAGGCGCTGGGCAACCTCGGCCGCCAAGTAGCCGTTCGCTAGCCAGTTTCCCTCCGAGTGACCCAGAGGTTCCCCTGGCTCAGCACCCAGACCTCGTGGGTGCCGGGACGCTGGGACAGCCGCATGCCCAGCCCGAAATCCTCCTCCGTATCGGGTAGCTTGATCGGCTCGTGACGCCGGCCGGTGACGTGTTCGAGGGCGGTGTCGTCGAGGGAGGTGAGCCAGACGCCACCCTGCCCATCCGGGGCGAGGTCGGCCTCTCTGTCCGGCAGTGCCACCCTGCCCGTGTGCCATGACCAGGCCGAGCCGTTCCAATGGGCCAGGACCTGCCGCCCGGGCTCCGACTCGTCGCTCGCGTACCAGGTCCAGGAGGCGGCCACCCAGACGTCATCAGGCCCGGTCGCGACCATGCTGTCGCACGCGAGCCAGGCCCTCGGCTCTCCCTTCGGATGGGGCAGCGCCAGGTCGGGAACGCGCTGCCACCGCCCGCGATCCCATCGTGCGAGCTGGATGCGATGTGCACCCTGGACTCCCGCCGCCCAGAGCGCGCCTCCCTGCCCTCGCGCGAGCACGTCAGCCTCCGCAACCGGTGTGTGAGCGGAGAGCTTCCCCTTGGTCAGCCGGACGGTTCTCCCCCGGGAGTCGATGAACCACGGATCGGTGCCGCTGACGGTCAGCGCCTTGGTCTCCTCGGCCGGGTTCTCCGTTCGGACGGTCCGCGCCTCCCATCCGCTGCCGTTCCATCGAGCCACGCAGGACACCTGGTCATCCTTCTCCAGTCGCTTGCCGTACACCCACAGGCTGCCGTCCTCGGTCACGTCGACCTTGGACAGGTGGTCCGAGCACCTCCGCGGCGGAGCGACCACATGCCACGTACCCGCGTCGTACCGCCACACCTTCCCCCGGCGCTCGGTGTCGGTCGTGACCAGGCACCCCTGCTCCTTGTCCAGATGGGGCTTTACCGGCACCTCGGCCATGCCGACCACCCATACCGTCCCGTCCCGCTTGACCGCCAGGTCGTCGGGAAACCCGTCCTTGACGGCTTTGGCGAGCTGCCAGTCATCGATGTGATCGGTGTAGGCGGTCTTCTCCGGCCCCGTGGGCGGCAGCTGGCCGTCACAGATGGGGGTGGATGTCGGCTTTGCCAGGGCGGTCGGGGACGGTGGGGCCGCCGCCGGCGTGGCCGAGCAGCCGCAGAGGAGGATCGACACTCCTGCCAGCACGGCCGCACGCAAGGATCCGGGCATCGGGCCACCCTACGTCCAAGATGGACAAACTTCACACGGTCTTGATCGAGCCGCCCGCGCCTTCGCCGAGTCCGGCGCCGCGGTCACCCTCGCCGACATCAACGAGACCGCCCTGAGCGCCGCCGAGTACCGTAAGTGCGGAGTGCTGCTCCTGCGTCACGGCTAATCCTCCGCGGGCAACCCGATCACCTTCAGCCGGGCGGCGAGATTCCTCAGCCTGCCCAGACGGGGACGTCCCCGGTCCAGCGCTACGGCCGGCAGGCGGCTGCGGGCCTGCAGTCCGATGCTCAGAGGATCCTTGGCGTCTTTGGGGACGGTGGCAGACGGGACGGGGCCCTGCCACGGGCCCCGCGGCCAGGGCGCGGCCGTGGGCGGGGGCGTGCTCGGGGTCGCCCAGCCGGATCTGCCGACCCTGGTGATGCGGCACCACCGGGGTCGAGACTGGTAGAAGCCGTTGATCAAGTGGTCTGTATTCGAGCCGGTCACCCTGATCTCGTTCACTGTGAGTGGTCATTCGGGGCGTGGCGGTTCCAGGTTCCCGCCTGCGTCAGCCGCGACTCGGGTGGTGGTTTTGTCGTGGAAGCCGAGGGCGCTGGCAATGACCAGTGCGGGGGCCTGGAGGACGAGTTGGCGCAGTCCTGCTGGTCGTGCGGTGCCAGTGAGGAATACAGCGAGGCGTAGATGTTCGCGGAGCGTGCCGGGGTTGGTGGGTTGGTCGGCTCGGCGGCCAGGGAAGAGACAGCGGGTGTGGGGGTTGGTGGCGGTGTTCAGATGGGGGCAGATGGCCGGGACTGCGCCTGTCGAGAATTACGTCCATGCTGGTCAAGCGGCATGCGACGTATGGTCAGGTTGGTGATTCGTCCGAGGTCTGTGATCGGGTCCGGGGTGGTACGCAGCGGGGCGGCTTGGTTCAGGGCTTGGTGGGCTCGGTGGTGGTTGTAGAAGTGTTCGTACTCGCGCAGGGCGTGCCGTAGGTGGCGTTCGTTCCAGACGAGGCAGCGGTCGAGCAGTTCGTGACGGCAGGACTGCACCCATCGCTCCATGATGGAGTTCATTCGCGGCATCCGAATGCCGGTGAGCACTATGTTGATGCCGGCCTCGACGAGGACCTCGTCCATGAGCGCAGGGAACTTCCCCCAGGTGGTGGAGGCTCGTTCGGGTGCCAGGTCGAGGCCTGCCCTTTTGAGGGTTTCCCAGACGGTGGACGGTGCGCCTTTGATGCCGAGCGTGGTGAGCTCTCCGTGGATCCGCCGGTAGCCCCAGCTCGGTTCGGTGAGCGCCCGGGCCGCTGGGCTGGCAGGTACGGGCGTGACGACGTCTCATCAGGCCGCGGTGCCAGTGCAGGACGGTGTCCGGCTGGACGAGGAGCCGTAGCCGGTGTAAGGACTCGCGGGGCAGTGAGGCCAGGAGCGCGGCGAGAAGGGCCCTGTCTTCGGGCACGGATCGCACTCGGGTGTCAGCGACGAGTTGCCGATGCAGGACGGTGATCTGGTGACGCAGAACGAGAATCTCCACGTCCTTGTCTCGATCGCTCATGGGCAGCAACCGCAGCGCGGCGAAGGCGTTCGTGACAGTCAGACAGGCCAAGCGAAGCAGCACAGCGGATCATCCTGCCGTACCCGTTTCCGTCACCCGGGTGACCGGAACTCGCGTACACCAAGGCGAAGCCCTTGCAGAGCCATGACCTGGGCGGATGTAGTTATCGGCAGGCGCACAGCCCCAGTTCAGCACGTGGTCCCGTGCCCGGGCACCTGGCGACGACGCGCTACGCCAGCTGCTCGTGGACATCGCCGCCGACCCGGCCGCCGATCTGTCCGTCTCGACGATGGCCGACCGGCTGTCGATCAGTCCCCGGCACGTCAACCGACTCTTCGCTCGCGAACTGGGCACGCCTCTGGCCGTTATGTAGAACGCGTTCGCGTCGAAGCTGCCCGGATGTCGCTGGAAAGCAGCCGGGAGGGCGTCGACGTCATCGCCAGGCGGTGCGGCTTCGGCACCGCCGAAACCATGCGCCGCGCCTCATCCGGGATCGGTGACGACGTTGACCCGGTCGACTGGGTCGAGCGGCTTGATGAAGGCGTGCGGGGGTGCAGGCAGGCTGGTCACGCCCCCTGACGGTATGCGCCCGCGGGCGGGCGCATAGGCGGCTTGCGAACCTTCGGAACGCCGATCCTCACTGGCCGTTCCCGATGGGTGCCAGGTCTACGTCGTCGGGGGATCCCCGAACCTGGCACATCGGGCATCAGGGCCGCCCCGCGCAGAGGTGCGGGCGGTGAGGTGGGCGCTCGCCCAGGCGGACACGGCAGCCGAGGAGCATGTGGGCGGGTTGCGAAACGCGAGGAGGGCAGGGGCCCTTCCTACCTGCGGGCGCCAGGCTCGCTCTCCCTCGGTGAGGGCGCGAGCCTGGCCTTGCTCATGGTCCGGGCCGGGAATCCAGCACGGACCTCAGCCGCCGTTGCCGGGGTAGTAGTCGTCCTTCGGGGCGATCCCGCCGCTGTGGGGCCAGTAGTCGTTGCCCATGGGGGCGATCCCGCCCGAGCTGGGCCAGGGTTCCTCCTTGGCGGCTGCGGGGCCGGCGGCCATGGCGAGTCCGGCTGCGGTCAGCAGCCCGATCGCGGCCAGGTTGAGCGTCGTCTTGGTTATGTCGTCACCTCTCGTCACTCTTGATGTGTGATGTCCGCCCATGCCCAGGGCGGGCACGGATTCAGTGCGCAACGCGGGGCCGCCGCATGTCCCGCTGTTCCAGCCTGAGCCGGGACGGACATCTCATGGCTCTGCATCTGTCGGGCGTTGCACGTCGGCCAGTGGTCGGACTTCACCGTGCTTGGCCCGACTGTGGACGCCGTGTCCCGCTCGCTCACGTTTTCGCCATCCCGGTCCGCGCCACACGCCCGGATCGGGTCAGCGGCCTGGATGTGAAGGGCACCCAGGACAGGGGTGCGTGATCCGGCGTGGCCTGTTCGGCCCGGTCACGGCACAACCTGTCCGCGTCCTGGTACGTGACCGAGTCGGAAGGGACCGACTTCCGGATCAACACCAGCTTCCTGAACGGGTTTGCCGCCTACTCGTGGGTCCACCGGCACTAGCGGCTGCGCCGGGAACTAGCTGCATTGAGCCATTCCACCGCCGGTCCCGGAGGTGGTGACCTGGCTGAAGTGGATGTAGCGAGACCTGTTGGCCCAGGTGTACCAGCGGTTGTCGCCTCCGCTGGATTCTCCACGCACCCAGCAGTTCGGGAAGAGGGTCGTTCCCGCCCGGCACTCCGCGACGACGGTGTTGAGCTGGATGGAGGGAGAACTACGAATGATGCTGCCGTCGTACTTGCATGCGTATCTCAGGCTGGCGGCTGTGCTGGTCGAGGCTCCTGCGGGAGCGGTGGTGAACAGAACAGCGACGCCTGCCAGCGTTACGACGGCACTACCCAGACCTGCGGTCAGACGTCGGATCGGCATCTTTTTGATCACGATTTCCCTCTCGTCATTCGGTGAAGGAGGTGCGCTCGAGCAGGGGCATCAGGGCCCCAGTTTTGATGGCTGATGGATTGTCTGGAACCCCGACTCGCCGCCTGGACAAAACTTGATCACTTCCACATGGCTGGGTACGTTGTGCTGGTTTGCCCGTATTCGGGGATATGGGGGATCGTGTGGGACGTCGTGAACGGCCGGTCGATCCGGCGGACGGTCCGGTAGCCGCCTTCGCAGTGGAGTTGCGCAAGCTCCGGCATGAGGCAGGCGGGTTGTCGTATCGCGCGATGGCCGCGCGGGTGCCGTGTTCGGCCGCCACGCTGGCGCAGGCCGCCGCGGGAGACCGGTTGCCGACCCTGCCGGTCACGCTGGCCTATGTGCAGGCGTGCGGCGGGGACGTCGAGCAGTGGCGGACCCGGTGGGAGGAGGCCCTTGCCGCCGTCCGTGTGGCCACCGGCTCGGGCGGGGATGCGGCCAGGGCGCCGTATCGGGGGCTGGCCAGGTTCGAGACCGCCGATCAGGCGTACTTCTTCGGCCGGACCGCGCTGGTCGAGCGGGTGGCCGAGCTGGTGGAGGCACATCGTCTGGTCGTGGTGGTGGGCCCGTCAGGCTGCGGCAAGTCCTCGCTGCTGCGCGCCGGGCTGGTGCCGAAGCTGCGGCCGCGCACGGTGCGGGTGGTGACACCGGGCTCCCATCCGCGGGCGGCGCTGCCGGAGGCGGCCGCGGGGAGGGTGATCGTGGTCGACCAGTTCGAGGAGACGTTCACGCTGTGCCAGGACCCGGACGAACAGCGTGCCTTCATCGACGCCCTGGTCAACGCCGGCACCGGAGATCGGGGCAGCCGGGTGGTCCTGGCCGTCCGCGCGGACTTCTTCGACCACTGCGCGCGCCATCCCGCATTGATGGAAGCCGTCCGGGACTCCACGGTCCCGGTCGGCCCGATGAGCCGAGCGGAGCTGCGTGAGGCGATCACCAGACCGGCGGCGGCCGCCGGGCTGATCGTCCAGCGTGAACTGACCGCCACCGTCATCGAGGAGGTGGCGGGCGAGCCCGGCGGGCTGCCGCTGATGTCGCACGCCCTGCTGGAGACCTGGCGCCGCCACCACGGCAAGGCGCTCACCCTGGCCGACTACGAGGCCACCGGCGGCATCCACGGCGCCGTCGCCCACACTGCCGAGAACCTCTACGCCGACCTCGCCGCCGTCGAGCGGTCGCGGTTGCGCGAGCTGCTGCTGCGCCTGGTCACGCCGGGTGAGGTGGGCGCGCTGGACACCCGCCGCCCGGTACGGCGCGCCGAACTGCTCACCGGCGACCCGCACGACCCCGGTCCCGTCCTGCTCGAACGACTGGCCGCCGCGCGCCTGATCACCCTGGACGACGACACCGCCGACCTGGCCCACGAGGCGCTGCTGACCGCCTGGCCCCGCCTGCGCGCCTGGGTGGAAGAAGACCGCGAACGTCTGCGCGTCCACCGCCGCCTGACCGAAGCGGCCACCGCCTGGAACGACCACGCCCGCGACCCCGGAACCCTCTACCGCGGGCTGCAACTGGCCACCGCCCGCGAACACCTCACCCAGCACCTCGACACGCTCACCCCCGAGGAGCGGACCTTTCTGCAGGCCAGCTCAGCCGCCCACCACGGCGCACGCCGCCGAAGCCGCCTGCGTACCTTGGTCCTGTCGGTCGTGGCAACGCTCGCGCTGGTGGCGGCGTCGCTGGCCTGGCAGCAGAACACCGTCAGCAGCAGGCGGCAGCGCGAGGCGTATGCCCGCCAGATGATCGGCACCGCCGAGAGCCTGCGCCAGTCCGACCCGCGCCTGGCCATGCAGCTCAGCCTGGCCGCCTGGCACCTGGCCGACCTACCAGAGACCCGCGGCGCGTTGCTGACCGCGAGCCGGCAGGCCCAGCAGGACACCTTCACCGACCCCGACCCCGACCTGGCCACCCTGCGCTGGCTCAGCACCGACGGCCGCACGCTCGTCAGTGCGGGCGCCTCCGGCGTCACGCGCTGGGATGTGGACAGCCACCGGACGATCTCCACCGCTCCCGGTCTCGCCGAGCGCCTGCCCGACGCCGCGATGGGTATGGGCGATGCCCGCTGGCTCCCTCTGCGGCATGGCCGATCAAACAAGCGGAACGTGACGCTGTGGGACATGACCACTGGTCGTCAAGAACCCTCGCCGTTGGACGCCGCCGATCAGGGCGTCGAGGTCACCCGGAGCGGAGATCACGTCATCACCTACCGTGCGGACGGCGCCCGCTACCGCGTCCGCCTGTGGGACCTTGCCACCCGGCAGGAGACGCTGCAGGTGAGCACTCCCCGAAAGAAGTCTGGGCCGCACGAACGGGGAGATGTCCGCCCGGTGGCCATGGCGCGCGCCCAAGGGCGGGAGGTCCTCGAATCCGGCGCTCCCGACGCCACGATCAGCGCGAACGGCAAGATCATGGCGCTGTGCGTGCCCGGCGCACCGATCCAGCTGTGGAACCTGGACAACGGCCGCGAGAGCACGGCGACATCTTGGGCACCGACACTCTCGGCCCGCCAGTGTCAGGAAGGGCGACTGTTCCTTGCTCCGGACGGACAACGCCTGCTACTGGCCGAAGACGGCCGGGTCCGGCAGTGGCACCTGCCCGACGGCAAGGAGGCCACTGCCCTCGCCACGCCGGGGGTGTATGAGGTCGGGTTCAGCCAGGACGGCTCCTTCCTGGCTACGGCCAGCCTCGATGAGCTCCTGGTATGGCGGTTGAGTCAGACCGATGCGCCCCTGTTCCGGCAGCCGCTAGGCGAGGAACTCGCGTTCGACCTGAGGATCGACCCGGCCGCCGGCCGAATCCGCTACCTGGCCGGGACGCTCAACAGTTCCATCTTCTCGACACTGAACACCGTCCGCACTCTCCGACTCAACGCCGTCTTCGACAGCGACTGGGGAGGCGGCCTGGCCATCGGCGCGACCTTCAGCCCCGACGGCCGCCGCCTTGCCACCATGTACGACAACCGCGTGGAGGTACGCGACGGCACCAGCGGGCAGCGCCTACCCGGCCCGCCGCCACTGCGCTGCTCGGCAACCATCACAGGCACGTCCGGATGCTGGGCGATCGCCGCCTTCCGACGCGACGGCCGGGTCCTGGCCTACAGCAACATGCTTCAAGCCCCGCTGCGCAGGGCATGGATGTGGGACCTTGACAGCCGGCGCGTCAGCGCGACCTCGCCTCCCCTGAGATTGGGAGGAGGTGGCCTCGCCTTCGCGGGCCCCGGCCTGCTGGTCACCACATCCACCGGCGATGTCCTCCGGGCCCAAATGACCACCGTCTGGGATCCGGCCAAGGGCCGCATTGCCGCGACCGTGCCTGTCATCGGCGGCCGCCTCGCCGTCGATCCCACCGAGCGTCTGCTGGTCAGTTCGAAGGGGCACGTCGCCGATCTCACCCCGACGGGAGTGCCAGTCCGCCGCGCGGGCGGAATCGGTGTGGCCAACGCGCTGGCCTTCAGCCCGGACGGACGCTACCTCGCCGTCGGCAAGGGGAGCGGGCAGACCGCGCTGTGGGACGGCAAAGTGCAACGCTACCTCGGCACGCTCACTTCCACGGCCTCGGCCGCGGAAGTGAGCGCCCTCGCCTTCTCCCCGGATGCGCGGGTGCTCGCCGTCGGGATGACCAACGGCGCGATTCAGCTGTGGGACACCGATACCCGGCAACCCATCGGAGCACCCGTCATGACTCCCGGCAGCATGGTCTTGGCCATGACCCTGCGCGACAACGCCCTGTACGTATCGGCCGGGCGCATCCCTTACCAGCGATTCGACCTCACTTCGGCGGCCGCAGCGGCCACCATCTGCCGACGAGCAGGCCAAGGCCTCACGCCGGAGAACTGGGCCACCTACTTTCCGGGCTACCCCTTCCAGTCCACCTGCGGCGACAACGCCACCCCTCCCGGAATTGCGCGACGAACGCTGAGATAGCGCTCTGCGAGGGGCGAAACTGGTGCTTCTGGAGTAGAGAAGACCAGGCCAAAGCGGCGTGATCGCGTTCAGAGCGGTCTGAGATAGTGATCCGTCCAAACCCAGGCTGCAGAGATTCACTACGGCTGCGGTCCTGTGATCTACCAGGCAGCGCGGTGAATCTCGCATGGACGCGAACGTCAGGCCCTGCTCAGTTCGGGCCGGACGTTCGGCGCGGTTGACGGATCTGATCTAGCCCACCAGGGGGGCTGTTGGGGCACTTCCTGCGCGCCGGCCTCACCCGCGACGACTTGGCCGAGATGCTGGCCGACAACGACCCCGAAGAGCAGGAGAAACTGATCAAGTTCAACACGCTGCTGGCCAACTTGGTCGTCTTCCACAACGCCCTGGACATCTCCGACGTCGTGCGGCAGATGGTGGCCGAGGGCTGGCGGATCATCGCCGACCGGCTCGGCCAGATCGCCCCCTACCTGCGAGCCCATATCAGCCGCTTCGGCGCGTACGCCACCGACGAGCTGCGCCATCGGCCAGACCCGTTCGACCCCTTGCTCAAAGAGGTCGACTTCACCGACGTCGAGCTGGCTGCTTGATCTAGAGGGCGCTGATGCCCAGTGCCGGGAGCGCTCGGTTGAGCATTAGTGAAATCAGCGAAGTACATGCCAAGCCTTGGGACGTGGAGTCTGAGGTCGGCAGCCAGAGGACCCCGATCCCAGCTCGGAGTTCTGCTCAAGGGGCCCTCTTCAGCTCGCGTCAGCGGCTGCACACTGTCTTCGCGCCATCTGCGTCAGGTGTCACTCGTGTCCGGGCGTGCTGCTGTGTTACAGGTGACCGTGCAGGAAGGCATGGACGCCCGCGGTGATCGTCTCGGTGATCTTCTCGGCGGACAGGGTGGTGTGCGGCGCCGGCAACCCGGCTGAGATCAGCAGGAGCAGGTGTAGCGCCGCGCGGTCGGGGTCGTCGATGCGGAGCATCCCTTGGTTCGCCAACTGCCGCAGGTGGGCGGCCAGTTCGCGGCGGACCCGCCGGGGTCCGGTCTCCTGCCAGGTGTCGATGGCTTCCTGAGGGATGTGGTCCGCTTCGGCGTTGATCTGTCTGACCAGGGAGAAATGGGCGGCGCTGTCGGGCCTCGGTGTCACCCAGTCCCGCCCGAACTCGATGAGGTCGCTCTCCACGTCGGTGACCTTGCGCAGGTGGCGGTCGATGATCGCGATCTGGATGTCGGCGGCCTGTTTGGCGCTTTCCTGAATCACGACGCCGAACAGCTCGGCTTTGTCGGTGAAGTGGTTGTAAATGGTCCGGGTCGACACCCCCGCTTCGGACGAGATCGCGTCCACGCTGGAACGGGTGTAGCCGTCGCGGGCGAAAACCGTCAGGGCTCCGTCCAGGATCGCCTGCCGCTTGCCGGTCGGCCCTCGGCGAGGGCGGGGTGTCGTGCTGTCGTCCGTGGTCATCTGGGGTCCTCCGACAGTTTTGCATTGATCGTTTTACTTTTTGCCATGCACGTTGTACTTTACCTCACGCCCCACCCAGGCGGCACCTTGTGAGGAGAACCACGCATGATCAAGATCGCCATTGTCATCGGCAGCACCCGTCCGCGCCGCCGGACCGCCGTAGCGGCCCGCTGGGTCGCCGATGTCGCCGCCCGGCACCCCGCCGTCACCTCGGGAGAGGTCGCCTTCGAGGTCGTCGACCTGGTCGAATACGGCCTGTCGATACTGGATGAGCCGCTGGCCGCCCTGTTCGGCGACTACCACCATCCGCACACCAACCGGTGGGCCGAGACCATCGCCTCCTTCGACGGGTTCGTGTTCGTCACCCCCGAGTACAACCACTCGGCCCCGGCCGCGCTGAAGAACGCCATCGACTTCCTGTTCGCCGAGTGGAACAACAAGGCCGCCGGGTTCGTCAGCCACGGCGTCCACGGCGGCGTGCGCGCCGTGGAACATCTGCGGCAGATCATGACCGAACTCCAGGTCGCCAACGTGCGCACCCAGGTCGCGCTGTCGGCCTTCACCGATTTCGAGATCACCGATCCGGCCGAGCCCGGCACCATCGCCCCCGGCCTGCACCAGGAGCCGACCCTGAACGAGTTGCTCGACGAGGTCATCGCCTGGTCCCGAGCGCTGCAGCCGCTGCGCCAGGAAAAGGCGGTGGGCGCATGAGCATGCGATACCGGCTGCTTGGCCGTACCGGACTGCGGGTCTCGGAGGTCTTCCTCGGCGCGATGACCTTCGGCGAGGAAGAGCTCGGCGCCTCGCCCCAGGAGGCCCGCCGCATCCTGGACCTGTACGGCGAGGTCGGCGGCAACCTCATCGACACCGCGAACTTCTACTCGGGCGGGCGCAGCGAGACCATCCTCGGCGAACTGCTGACCGGCCGCCGCGACCGGTTCGTCCTGGCCAGCAAGTACACCGTCTCACGCGACGGCAGTGATCCCAACGCCGCGGGCAGTCACCGCAAGAACCTCACCCTGTCCCTGGAAGCCAGCCTGCGCCGGCTGCGTACCGACTATCTCGACCTGTACTGGGTCCATCTGTGGGACCGGCACACCCCGATCCAGGAGACCATGCGGGCGCTGGACGACACCGTCCGCGCCGGGAAGATCCTCCATATCGGCATGTCCGACGCGCCTGCCTGGGTTATCGCGCAGGCCAACACCCTGGCCGAGTGGCGCGGCTGGACCCCGTTCGCGGCCCTGCAGGCTCCTTACAGCCTGCTCAACCGGGACATCGAACGAGAACTGCTGCCCATGGCCCAGACGCTCGACCTGACGGTCGCCGCCTGGGGACCGCTTGCCCACGGCGTCCTGTCGGGCAAGTTCACCTTCGCCGGCGGGCCACAAGCCAGCACCCGGGTCAGCCCGCGCTCCCTCGGAGCCCGCGAGCACGCCGTCGCCCAGGCGGTGCGGGAGGTCGCAGACGAGATCGGCGCCACCTCCGCGCAGGTGGCCATCGCCTGGACCCGGGCGCGATCAGCCGCCGTGCACCCGATCCTGGGCGCCAGAAGCGCAGCGCAACTCCAAGACACCCTCGGCGCCCTGGACCTCACCCTGCCCGACCACGCCGTACGACGCCTGGAGGCGGCCACCGACTTCACCCTCGGCTTTCCCGGCGACTTCCTCGCCCAGACCGACCAGGCGGTGTTCGGCGAGGCCTCGGCCAGGCTCGATGGAAGACCCCTGCCATGAGCGAAGAACGCGGGCCCGCGGCCGCCGCCCATCGGCGTCCGGGCCGTCCTGGAGCGCAATGTGACGATCTTCTGGAAAGTCTGCGTGCCGGTCCGGCCGGGTTGGCGCGAGGTCGTCCAGGTCGCCGACTCCTGCTTGGCAAGCGCATGCGGAGGTCAGGCGCAGTTGCCTGACCTCCAGCTCGCCGGATGGACTGCGCCGGGTCCGCCGCACACTGGCCGCGGATCTGGGCCGTCCAGGGGTGCGAGACCGCCGAACATAGAGTCTGTGCCGGCCTCCACACCCAGTTCCTCCGAGCGGTTGGGGTGCGGCTCTGAGCTGGTCACTGTGTCAGCGTCTGGGCGGGTGGATCGGGGTGTCGCGAAGCTCCTTGCGGGAGGTGACGCCCAGTTTGGCGAAAACCTTGCGCAGGTGCCACTCGACGGTGCGGGCGCTGAGATAGAGCTCGGCGCCGATCTCCGCGTTCGTATGGCCGTCCTGGGCGAGGCGGGCGATGTGCTCCTCCTGCGGTGTCAGGTCGTCCACGGTGTCGGCGGTGCGTTTGCGGACCTTCTCGCCGGTGGCCAGGAGTTCGTGGCGGGCGCGTTCGGCGAAGCCGTCGGCGCGCATGTCGACGAACGCCTCGAACGCCGGCTTCAGGTGGTGGCGGGCGTCGATGCGGCGGCGCTCGCGGCGCAGCCACTCGCCGTACAGCAGCTGTGTCCTGGCCAGCTCGAAGGAGAGCCGGGTACGGCTGAGCCGTTCGACGGCCTCGGCGTAGTACCGGTCGGCCTCGTCTGTGTGGCTGACGAGGGCTCGTGAACGGACCTCCAGGCCACGCGCCCAGTTCTGGTCGGCGTTCTCCGTGAAGGCCGTGAGGCGGGCGAGCGCGGTGTGCGCGAGCGCGGCCTCGCCGCTGCGCGCGGCGGCTTCGACCAGGTCGGGAAGGGCTTGGGCGGTGAAGGGGCCGAGGTTGCCGCTCGCGGCTCGTACGGCGGCGGCCATCGCCTCGGCGTAGTGCCCGAGTCCCAGGTGCAGCAGAGCGGTGGCCCGGTCGGTGAAGTAGAGACCGAGCCCTTCACCGCGTTCGGTGGCCTCTCTGGCCGCCTCCACGATGAGCGGCAGTGCCTGGTCCGCGTGCCCCTGGTAGGCGAGCAGGAACAACTCACCGTAGGAAGCCCGGCGCGTGCCGGTGACGTGCTTGACGGTCGACTCCTCCAAGCCCAGCTCCCGGGCCTGCCGCAGGTCGCCGCGCCACAGCGCGATGACCCGCCGTACGTTGAGCGCGTTGGCGAGCGGCGCGAGCGCGCCGTCGGCGCGGGCGAGTTCGATGTGCCGGGCGTTGGCCGCCTCCCAGCGCTCGTAGTCCCAGAGCGTCAGGGCCGCGTTGGCGACCAGCACGCCGCAGTCCAGCCACAGGGTGGCCGGTACGTCGTGGTCGAGGAAACCCATGACGGCTTCGCGCAACGGCGGACGACTCGCCGAAGGCCCGTCGGTGATGAGGGCCGCCAGGCCGTCCAGCAAGTGATCGGCCGCGCTCTCGGCTCCAGGCGGCGCCTGGCGGGCGGCGGCGCAGACGGCGGCCAGGTCGCTGCCGGGGTGGGCGAGGCCACCCGCGACGAGGGCCGCGCTCCACGCGTCGAGGTAGGTGCGCCGAGCGAGCCGGGCGTCCAGGGGTTCGAGCCGCCTGGCGGCCCGAAGCAGTACGGCGGGCGCTTGCCTGCCGGAATGGGCGGCTCGGTCGGTGCGGCCGCGGATCAGGTCGATCCTGGCGCTTTGCAGGTCGTCGGCGGGCAGGCCTTCGGCTCGGGCGAGCAGGCCGAGCGCGGCGGAGAAGGCTCCCGCGTCAAGGCTGGCCTGTGCGGCGGCCAGCGTGCGCTCGACCTGGAGCCAGGGGTCGGTGGTGAGTTCTGCCGCGCAGCGCAGCAGGGCAGCTGCGGCAGCCATCCCGCCGCGAGTGCGGGCGTCCTGCGCGGCTTCGGCGAGGTCGGTGGCGAGCGGGTCGTCGGGGGCTTCAGCCGCCGCCGCCAAGTGCCACAGCCGTCGCTGCCGGTCGGTCTCACGGTCCAGGGCGGCGGCGAGCGCCTGGTGCGCGGCCCGTCGTTCCCCTGCGGTGCCGGCGGCGTAGGCGGCCGAGCGGATCAGCGGGTGCCGGAACAGGACGCCGCTTCCGATCTCGACGAGCTGAGCCTCCTGCGCCGGGGCCACCGCGTGTGGTCCGAGGCCGAGTTCGTGGGCGACGCGCCAGAGCAGGGTGGCGTCGCCGGTCGGGTCGGCGGCGGCGAGCAGGAGCAGGAGGCGGGCCGGTTCCGGCAGCGCATGGATGCGGCGCTCGTAGCGGTCCTGGAGGGCGTCGGCGCCGGTGGCCGGGAGGGCGAAGCCGCCGAGGAGTTCTGCCCGGCCGCTGCGGGACAGTTCCAGCAGGGCCAGGGGGTTGCCGCGGGTCTCGGCCACGATGCGGTCGAGCACGCGGCTGTCCAGCCGTCCAGGGGTGGCCGCGGCCAGTAGCTCACGCGCGTCGGCTTCAGCCAGGCCGTCCACGGTCATGGAAGGCAGCCCGGCCAGCAGCGTGTCCTGGTTCGGCTCTCTGACGGCGAAGACCAGAAGCACCGCCTCGCCGAGCAGTCGCCTGGCGACGAAGCCGAGCACCTGCCTGGAGGCGGCGTCGAGCCACTGGGCGTCGTCGACGAGGCAGACGAGCGGCTGCTCGGTGGCCGCCTCGGCGAGCAGCCCCAGCACCGCGAGACCGAGAACCATCCGGTCGGGGACTGCTCCGGCCGCGTATCCGAAGGTCACCTTCAGCGCCTGCCGCTGCGGCTCCGGAAGGGTGGAGGAGGCGGCGAGCATCGGGGCGCAGAGCTGGTGGAGTGCGGCGAATGGCAGCTCAAGCTCGGACTCGACGCCGGTGAGCCGGACGATCCTGCAGTGGTCGGCCTGGCTTTCGAGGTGGTGCAGCAGCGTGGTCTTGCCCGTGCCCGCCTCGCCGCGCAGGACCAGCGCGGCGCTCTGGCCCTGTCTGACCCGGCGCAGCGCCTGATCCAGCTGTTCGCGTTCGGTTCGGCGTCCGTGAAGGATCGGCGCTGCTGCCACACCCCGAGTCTAGGGATCATTTCGCCCGGCTGGCATGGGCCTGTCCTCATCGAGGCAGCGGGCCGCCGTGCTGCTCGGCGACGAGGTAGGCCGCGTACCAGTCCGGCCAGTTCTCGTCGAAGGCGCCGCCGTTGCGCGCCTCATGCTCGCCGTGTGCGGTCGCGGCCCTCCCGAGCGCGCCGGCCAGGTCATGCTCCGTCGTGTAGGTGGTGGCGTCGCCCTCCATCCGTCCGGGCAGGCGGGTGGTGACTTCCTGGATCAGGTAGGCGTTGCCGTCCAGATCGTGGAAGGTCGCGAAGGAGCCGTAGCTGGCCTGCTCTGGCGCCGGTCCGTCGGCCTGGCCGCCGGGGACCTGGCCGAACTGGGCGCCGGGCGCGTCCGGGTGGAAGACCTCGCTGACGTCGGCGCCGAGGGCCACGAGCTGTTCGCGGGCGGCGGCGATGTCGGAGACGACCAGGTAGACGCCTTCGGCGGTGCCGGGCTTCTGGCCGGTGATCAGAGTGCCGAACTGGATGGAGGCGGGCGATCCCGGCGGGGTGACCTGGACGACGCGGAAGCCGTTGTCGAAGGCGAAGTCGGCGTCCAGCCGCCAGCCCAGGTCCTGGTAGAACTTCTTGGAACGGTCGACGTCGGATACGGGGATGACGACGGCTTCGACCTTGAGGTCCGTCCGCTTCATAATGTTCACCTTCCGGTTTCCGTGGGCTGGTGGCGGTCCCACCAGTCCAGGACGAGGGAGGCGTAGGCCTTCGGGGCTTCCTCCCAGGCGAAGTGCCCGGCGTCGACGACGTCGAGCGTGCTGTTGGGCAGCCGGGTGGCGAGGAACTCGCCGTGGGCGCGCGGGACGACCAGGTCCTTCGCGGGGGCGATGATCCGGACCGGGGTGCGGATGGCCGGGAGCAGCGGTTCGAGGGCGTCGAGCTCGGTCGGGTAGGTGCGGACGTACTGCATCGATTCGGCGAAGCGGAGCCCGGCGTAGGAGGCGGTGTAGTCCTCGCGCACGTGCTCGGGCAGCGGCGTGGCCGGGTAGATGTTGTCCAGGGTCATTCGCATGATCTCGGGGGCGTTGCGCTCGTACCAGGTCAGGTCGGGGTCACGGACCCAGGCGGCGAGCGGTTCGCCGATCTCCAGGCTTGCGGAGGCGGCTCCGCCGCCGATGACGAGGCTGTGGAAGCGCTCGGGCCGGCTGGCCGCCGCGAACAGCGAGGCGCTGGTGCCCACGTCCGGCCCGACGACGTGAGTCTGGTCGAGCCCGAGGGCGTCCATGAGCCGGAGCATGAAGGCGCCGGTGGCGCGTGGGGTGAGGACGTCCGGGCGACCCTGCGAACGGCCGAACCCGGGCAGGTCGACGGCAACCAGGTGGACGCCGCCCGCCAGTTCCTCCCACATCGGCTCGAAGGCGTACAGGCTCTCAGGCCATGGGCTGAGGAGCAGCGCGTGGGGACCGCCCGGCTCAGTCTCGGCGTAGCGGACGGTGAGCCCGTCCACGGTGATGGTCTTGGTGGTGATCATGTCTTCCTCCTTCATGAACGCCCTCAGCTTGGTCCGGGCGGCGCTCCCGTCGCACCAGGGACGAGCCCTGGCCTACGGCCCAGGGGCGAACACGGGTGCGACGCGACGGGGAGGTACTGCATGGTCATAGGACAAGACAGACCCACAGGAAAGGGACAAGGTCATGGAGTGCGATGTCGTAGTGATCGGCTTGGGCCCCGGCGGCGAGCACGTGGCCGGGAGCCTGGCCAAGGCCGGCCTGTCGGTCGTCGGCGTGGACGAGCGCTTAGTGGGTGGCGAATGCCCGTACTTCGGGTGCGTTCCCAGCAAGATGATGATCGCCGCGGCCGACAAGCTCCGCACGGCCCGGCACGCCAAGACGGCGAGCGTCCACCCCGACTGGAGACCGGTCGCCGACCGCATCCGCGACGAGGCCACCGACGACTGGAACGACCAGATCGCCGTCGACCGGCTGGTCGCCGCCGGGGCCGTCTTCGCGCGCGGCCGTGGCCGTATCACCGGGCCCCGTACGGTCACCGTCACCGCGGCCGACGGGTCGACGACGTCCTACACGGCCCGGCGCGGCATCGTGCTCAACACCGGCACATCGCCGTCCGCGCCGCCGATCCCGGGCCTGGCCGGCACCCCGTACTGGACCAACAGGGACGTCGTCCGGCTCACCGAACTGCCCGCCTCCCTGGCCATTCTCGGCGGCGGCGCGATCGGCAGCGAACTCGCCCAGGCCCTGGCCGCCTTCGGAGTCGAGGTGACGGTGATCGAGGCCTCCGATCGGCTGCTCGCCGTGGAGGAGCCCGAGGCGTCCGCCGTGGTCGCGGCGGCCTTCGCCGCCGACCGCATCACCGTGCGTACGTCGGCGCGAGCCGAACGCGTCGAGCACGACGGCGACCGCTTCAGCATCCACCTCGACGATGACGTGGTCATCGCGGAACGCCTGCTGGTCGCCGCTGGCCGACGCAACAACCTGAGCGATCTCGGCCTGGAGCACGTCGGGCTGGACCCGCAGGCCCGCGTCCTGGACCCCGACGAGCGGATGCGCGTCGCCGACGGCGTCTGGGCCATCGGCGACATCACCGGCAAGGGCGCCTTCACGCACATGTCGATGTACCAGGCCGACCTCGTCATCCGCGACTTGACCGGTGCCGACGGCCCTTGGGCCGACTACCGGGCCGTCGGCCGTGTCACCTTCACCGCGCCCGAGGTCGGCTCCGTCGGCCTCACCGAGGCAGCGGCCCGCGAACGCGGCGTCGACGTCAGGACGGCGACCGGCGACCTGGGCACGCGCGGCTGGATCGCCGGCGAGAGCGGCCCGATCAAACTCGTGGCCGACGTGGAGCGGGGTGTGCTGATCGGCGGGACCGTCGTCGGCAGCATGGGTGGCGAGGTGTTATCCGCCCTCGTTACCGCGATCCACGCGCAGGTCCCGATCGCGACGCTGGCGGAGATGCACTTCGCGTACCCGACCTTCCACCGCGCCCTCCAGCCGGTGCTGCGCGGCCTGCTGTGAGAGAGATCGATGAACGGTGGATCTCCAGGTCGGCCGAGTGACCGGAGCTCCGCCGGACGTTCGCAGGCAACATGAATACCTGCCCGTATCCGGCCTCCCTCGCCGAACGTGGCGATCTGAGATCAGCTGAGAGAGCGGGCGGCGTTCTGGATGATGCGGTGACCAAGGATGACTGACTGATCATCGGGACGTGAGAGGCGGTGGTCTCGTACCCGTGGACTTGGCATGCTTGTACATGGAGAGCTCCAGCTTGAGCGAGCTGGCCTTGTCCTGGACGGCGACCAGCGTCCAGGAGGGTTCGGGAGGTCGTTGACGAACGTGTCACCAGCCCAAACGAGCACTCATTGCCGAGGTCAGGCCCTCTACTGGAGAGTCGGTTGCTGTCCTGAGCTGAGCTCTTGAAGGTCGGGGATGTTGTTCTAGCTTGATTGCAACCTTGGTGGCTGGTGAGGCCGGGCCAGATTCCTCAACAAGACGGCCCTTGGGTGATCATTCTCCTTGTCGAGGGAAGAAGATTCATGACCAAGGGCTGTCGTGACGACTAGTGTGCCTATCTATGTCCGGTTGATGCACGGGGAGGCGGTGTTATGCAGTGATGCACCAGTGTGTTCGCTGGTGGAGTTGTCCCTGGTCGGTGAGTACCGTCGAGGCCATGGGGCGCTGTATGCGGCGTTGAATCGGGGCCGGCTCGACGTGGGGCGCCTGCGTCAGGCGTTGAGCACAGTGCCCTTGCCCAGAGCGGCAGACGGGTGGTTGGTGCTGGCAGTGGATGTGACTTGCCGGCTGCGGCCGGACGCGCACACCTCGCCGGAGCGGATCTTGTGCCACACCTATGGGCGGGGTAAGGACCAGCACATCATGATCCCGGGCTGGCAGTACTCGTTAGTGGTGGCGTTGGAGACGGGCCACGGCTCGTGGACGACACCGCTGGATGCGCTCCGGCTGGCGCCGGGAGATGATCTGGCCGCAGTGACCGCCGCCCAGCTGCGCGAGGTGCTCGAGCGGCTCATGGCTGCCGGGCATTGGCAGTGCGGTGACCCCGACATCCTGATCGTGGCCGATGCGGGTCATGACGGACCGCGCTTGGCATGGTTGTTGCGTGATCTGCCCATCCAGATCCCGGCCAGGATGCGTTCGGATCGGGTGCTGCGCTGGTCGGCCCCAGCGCGGGTGCCGGGGACCAACGGCCAGCTGCCGCGTCATGGGGTCGAGTTCGTCTTCGGTGACCTGGGCAGTTGGGACGAGCCTGACGTGGCCACCGAAGCTGAAACCCGCCTGTATGGGCGCGCCACCGCCTGGTCTTGGGATCGGCTGCACCCGCGGTTGACCCGCCGTGCGGCCTGGGTCGATTCGGCTGGGCTGCCGACGATCGAGGGCACCGTGATCCTTCTGGAGGTGGACCATCTGCCCAGCGGGGCGGTTCCGAAGCCGGTGTGGTCACGGACGGCGAAGTCGCGGTCGTCACCTGCGGGGCTCAAGGACTCCAGCTCGATCCAACATCTGCCCCGATAGAGCAAAAGGCCATAGATGGGTGATGATGTCAGGATGGCGCGCGCCAACCTGGCCGCAGCTGTCGGGTCTGATTTCGGGGAGTCGTCATGCGGGTAGCGGTGGTCACCTTCGACGGGTTCAACGAGTTGGACAGTTTCATCGCCTCGGCGCTGATCAACCGGTGCCGGGCCGACGGGCTGGAAGCGTTCATCACCACGCCGACGCCCGTCGTCACGTCGATGAACGGCGTTCCGGTGACCGGGCAGCGGCCGATCGAGTTCGTGACCGAGGCCGAGGTCGTGCTCATCGGGAGCGGGGTGAAGACCCGCGACGTGGTCGCCGACGATCGGCTGCTGTCCATGCTGCCGCTCGATCCCGGAAGGCAGCTCATCGGATCGCAGTGTTCCGGGGCACTGGTGCTGGCGCGCCTGGGGTTGCTGGGCGGTATGCCGGTCTGCACTGACCGGACGAGTCGGCCGTTCGTCGAGGCGGAGAATGTCACGGTCCTGGATGTGCCCTTCCATGCCCAGGGAAACATCGCGACGGCTGGTGGGTGCCTTGCGTCGCAGTACCTTGCCACGTGGGTGATCACCCGCACACTCGGTGAGTCGGCGGCCCGTGCTGTGCTCGACTATGTCGCGCCGGTCGGAGAGAACGACGAGACGGTCGAGCGTGCTCTCGGGGTCGTCCACAGAGGAAGCGGGCTCACGTTGCGTTGATCTTCACAGGTCGCCGAGGCGGTCGCCCAGGTTGAGTTCGAGTGGCCCCCGCGTCTGCAGTCCCTGGGCGAAGAGGGTCTTCACCCCTGGTTTGGGTGGCTTCTGCCGTGACCAAGTCTCGGAAGCGGATCGCGTCCGCGCGGAAGGCGTCGGCTGCGCGCAGGGCTGCGCCGTTTCTCGTTCCAGAGTGGGCCGCCGTCGCCCCGGCTGCGTCGTTCGATTTCATCGTTGAGCAGGCGACTACGGCGGCATTTATCCGCAATTTCCAGGCCGTCCGATATATGCCGAAATGTGGACGAGTGCCGTTTTCCGTGATCTCTTGACAGAGTGTCGCGGCGCGAACGGCGCCCGTTCGGAAACGGAGGCAGCATGGACCTGCACGAAGAAGCCCTTGACCTGGACGCGCTTGACGTCGCCACTGTGGAGCTTCCCGGCTCCGAGGTGCTCGTCGAGGCCGTGGCCATGGGCCTGGGCAACACCGAGATCGGTGCGTCGGGATGCACCTCGGGCAAGAGCTGGCTGATCTAGAAGAGCAGCGGAATCCGCATGGCGATCCGGCGTCGGCGCCCGGACATCGTGGTGGTCAGGGTCGCCGCCCTGCCCGCGGCCGTTCTTGACGATCTGCGGTGCGGCCGTACCTGGCAGACCGTCCAGGTGATTCTCAAGGAGCAGGCCGGGCTGGCGGCGGAAGGGCGCGAGCTGGCGCTCGCCCTGGAGCCGTGCATCGCGGACGTCCCTTCGGGGCGGGCGAGGTCCCGCCTGGTCGCCCTCCGCCGGGCGCTGTACAACGGACGCCGTCCTGCGGCGTTCGCCGGCTCGGCCGAGCTTCCGGCCGAGCTGGACCGGCGGGTCCGGCGGTGGCTGAAGACGTCGCGAGAGAACGAGCGGCTGCGGGCCGCGCTGCCCGCACTCCTGAAGGAGGAACGCCAGGACAGGCATCGCAACCTTCGTAAATGGGCCTCGGCCGACGTCTTCACCCACGGCCTGGTCCAGGCCAGCCCGTCGCTGGCCGAGGCGCTGCGGCGCTGGCTCGACTCGCCCGTACCCACGCCGTCCCGGCGGCTGGACCTGCGGCTGAGCCGGTACCTCTCGCGGGTGGCGGCCAAGACGAGCCCGTACTCGACGTTCACCATGATGGGGCTCGGACGCTGGGATCCCGGGCCGGAACCGGTCACCGCGACCGGCGAGGGGAACTGGCGCGTCGCGGCCGAGCCCGACCTGTGGCTGCTGCGCAGGCTGCTCGGCGACCTTGCCGCGACCGACGACGACCTCGCGGCCCGCTTCCTGGTCAGGCCCAACGCCAGCCTGACCGGGGAAGACGACCGCCTGTGGTACCTCAGCCGTACCGAGGACGCCTACCGGAGCGTCCGGGCCACGCCGCCGCTGCGTAGGCTCCTGAACTCGCTGACCGACGGGACCACGCTCGGCGAGGCGCGGCGGCTCGTCCCGCCCGACACGCTCGCCCGGCTGATCGAGCTGGAGGTGCTGGAGAGGTTCGCGCCGGTCGCCGATCAGTCCGCCGCCCATCTCGCCGACCTGGCCCGCGGGCTGGCGCCGCGTCCCGCCGCCGACGTGCTCACCGCGTTCGCGCGGGTGGTGGCCCGCGCTCCCGGCGCGGCGGGGCTGTCCGGGCAGCTGGCCCTCCAGGACGAGGCCCGCACCGCGCTGCGCCGCCTGGCCCCGCCCGGCACGCGCCTCCCGGACAAGAACCTCTTCCGCGACAACGCCGTCTTCGTCGCACCCGCCGTGCGCCTGGGGGAGGGGGCCTGGCGGGCGGCGCTGGACGACCTTCACCTGCTCCGCGAGCTGCTGGGGGTCTTCCAGCGCGACAACGAGATCCGGCTGCTGGCCGCCGACCTCTTCGTACGGGCGTCCGGCGCCGGGGTGCAGGTCCCGTTCGTCCGGTTCCACCGGACGCTGGCCGCGCAGCTCGCCACCCCCGAGGGCCAGGCGCTGCACAGTCTGCTCCATCGCGGCGGCGCGGCGGCGGAGAGTGTGAGCACACTGCCCGCGGCGGTCGAGTTGCGGCGGTTCCGCGACCGTACGCTGAGCGTGTTGCACGAGCAGCCGGAGATGCTGGCCGACTGGCTGTCCGGGCGGCCGGGCAGCGCCCGGCCGGTGCGCTCGCTGGCGTGCTACGTGCAGGTTCTGCCGGGGGACGGGCCCGTGCGGCTGGTGCTCAACAGCGTGGCAGCCGGTCATGGCGCCGCGCGCAGCCGGGTCCACCGGCTCCTGACGGTCGCGGGTCTCACGGACGAGCCGAATCCCGCCGAACCCGAGAACGGCGGGCTTCCGGTCGAGATGACCGGGTTGTTCGGTCACAACGTCAACCTGCGCTCGGCCACGACCGTCCACGAGCTGAGCTATCCGGGCGCGGTCTCCGACCGGCCGCCCGGCGCGCGCCTCACGCTGGGCGAGCTGGCCGTCCGCCACGATCCCGCCGCAGGGGAGCTGGAGCTGGTACGCGCCGCCGACGGCCGCCGCGTCCTGCCCCGCCACACGGGCCTGATCGCCACGCCGTTCCTGCCGCGTACGGCCCGGCTGCTGCTGCACCTGTTCGGCGACCAGCCCAACGTCGCGGTGCCGACCTGGGCGTTGTTCGCCGAGCCGCCACGTCAGCCGCCTGAAGCGGTCGTGAGCAGGTCCAGGGTGTGGCTGGGCCCGGTCGTCGTGGCCCGCGCCACCTGGTACGCGGCCACGACCGACGTCCCTCGACGCCGGCCCGGCGAGCCCGAGACCGAGCACCTGCTGGCGCTGGCCCGCTGGTTCGCCGCGTCCGGCATCCCGCCCCGCTGCTTCGTCTTCTCCCTGGACCCGGGCACGTGGGGACAGGACCCCATGCGTACGGCACGGCTGGCGAAACCGACCTTCCTGGACTTGGCCGACCCCTCCCTGGTCGCCGCCTTCGACCGGCAGCTCGGCGACAGCGGCACCTGTACGGCGTTCCAGGAGGTGCTGCCCGAGCCGGGCGACGGCCACGTCACGGAGTACGTGGTGGAGGTGGGCGATGGCTGAGCCGTGGATCTCACTGCACGCCTTCCATCAGGGCGGCACCGACCGGCTGATCGTCCAGGCGGTCGGCGGGCTGGTTCGCGAGCTCGCCGCCAACGGCCTGCTGACGGGCTACTTCTTCCTGCGCTACTGGGAGGGCGGGCCGCATCTGCGGCTGCGGCTCCTGCCGTCCGCCCGCCCGCAGGAGGTGGCCGAGCGTGCCACGGCGGCGCTGGAACGGCACCTCGCCGCCCACCCCTCGCCGGCCTCCTGGGACCCCGGCCGGTACGCCGCCACGGCCGAACGGTACGCCAGAGCCGAGCACCTCCTCCACTACGACCGGCGGGTACGCGTCCGCGACGACGTGGAGGCCATCGCGTACCGCCCCGAGTACGGGACGTACGGCGGGCCGGAGGCGGTCGAGGCCGCCGAGCGGCACTTCCACGATTCCAGCCGCATCGCGCTCGCCCTGCTGGAGGGCGAGATCGGGCCCGGACGCCGGGCCGGGTTCGCCGCCTTCGCCCTGATGCTCACCCTGGCCGCCTGGGAACCGGACCCCGCCCGCCTCGCCCGTACGCTTTCCACCACCCGCGACCGCCGCTGCGCCCCTGGAGAACCGTCCGACCAGCCGGGGCCTTCCGATGGGCAGCGGGCCGCGCTCGCCGCGCAGCTCCTGCGCAGCCACCGCATCGCCGGCGGCGAGGAACACCCCCGCGCCGGCGATCCGCTCGGCGCCTGGTGGCGCTCGATCGACACCCTTCGTCATCGTGTCCTGGACCTCCAGGCCACCGGCCGATTCAATCCGGAACCCGCACAATCCACCTTCGTCCCCTCCGGCGTCACCCGGCCGCGCGGCGACCTGCTGGTCCTCCTCCTGCGCTGCGTCCACCTGCTGTGCAACCGGCTCGGCCTGTCGGGCGGGCACGAGTCGCACCTGCGTCACCTCGTCGGCACCACCTACCGCGAACTGGAGCACCGGTGAACGACCTCACGACCCCCTGGCACAGCATCCAGGTCCGCTACTACCAGGCCGACCAGGACGGGCTGATCCTCGACGCCGTGCGACCGCTGCTGGAGGAACTGGGGGAGCGGGTGCGGCGACCGTACTTCGTACGTCATTGGCGGCGCGGGCCGCACCTGCGACTCAACCTCCAGGCCCCCGCCGACGCCTGGCACTCGGACATCCTGCCGCTGGCCACCGACCGGCTCGGCCGCTACCTGCGCGAACACCCTTCTCGGGCGGTTCTGGACGAGGCCGCGCTGGAGCAGGCCCACCGGGCGCTCGCCGTCCGGGAGAGCGACCACGGACCGCTGCGGCCGTGGCATCCGGACAACACGCTCCAGACTGAACCGTACGAGGACCGCCTGCACGTGCTCGGCAGCCGTACCCTGCGGGACCTGCTCGACTCCTACCACGCCGAGAGCACCCGGATGGCGTTCGGGACGCTGGCCGCCATCCGCCGGGGCGAGCTGTCACTCTTCCAGCTCAGCCTCGACCTGATGATCGCCTTCGCGCACACCAGCGTGCCGCCGATCTCGCGCGGGTACATGTCCTTCCGCTCCCACGCCGACGCCTTCGCCTCCTACTGCGTGGACCGCGACGGCGTGCGCGCCGGCTTCGAGGCCAAGTACCGCGAGCAGGAGCGGCAGCTCCGCGCCCTGGTGCGCCGCCGGGTGGCCGAGGTGGACGAGGGCCGCACCCCGCCGCACGTCCGTGAATGGCTCGACTACGTCGAGCGCAGGAAGGCCATGGCCGCACCCCTCATCCGCGACAGGAAGATCGACCTCGACGCCGCCGCGCCCGAACCCGAGATGCGCCAGCTCCACACCATCGACTTCCACGAGATCCTGCTGGCCACCGGACGGTACAAGAACGAGGTGCTCGGCTCCGACTGGTTCCTCGGTCACCGGCTGGCCATCAACATGCTCTACGGCCACCTGGCCAGACTCGGGCTCGCACCACTCCAGCGCTACCTGTTCTGCCACCTGATCGCGGCAGCGGTCGAGGCCGAGTACGGCGTCTCACCCGTGGAGAAGGCCACGGCCTGGGCGCGAGCCTGATGTCGCCGGCGGCTCAGGACTTCGCGAACGTCATCGCGCAGCGGCCGTCGACGACGCCCTGATCCGGGCCGATCGACGAGCCTGCTGCCGACGAACGGTGGTCACAGGGTGGCGTCCGACAGCACTCAGCCGGGAAAACCGGGGACACCGTGCACAGGCGAACCGGTGACCCGGGCGTGCAGCTGACCCGCAGGAAGCGCAGATCGCGCAGTCGGCCCGCGACGGGCACACCAATCCGGAGATCGCCGCGCGGGTGTTCCTGAGCCACCGCACGGTCGAATGGCACCTGCGCGAGGTGTTCATCAAGCTGGCCATCACCTCGCGCAAGGAACTGGCGCGAGCGCTGCGGGCCATCGGGCCCGCGACGGTACGACAGCCGCCCGTCCGATCGGCCTCGGGGCGGCCAGGGTAGGGCCAGGGACCACCACGGGCGCGAAGCGAGCCGACCGCGCGCGATCGTGAGGACATCAGCCCCCAGCGACCCGGACGAGCGAGCCCGGTGGCTACGGAAAGGAGCAGAGATGTCCGACCAGGCCACCTCCACCGGGGACAAGCAGGCCGCGACTGTCACGACCGCTTCCCGGCCCATCCGCACCGCCACCGGCACCGGCGCGCAGGGCAACTACCACCAGACGGTGACTACTTCGAAGCGCAGCCGGCCGACGGCGTCGAGTCCCGCTGAGTCCACGCCGGAGACCTGACCACTTCAGCTCTGCAGCGTAGGCGCCCGAAGCGGCGCTCCCATGACGTTCCGGCACTGTTCCGCTCGGATCCGGCGCGAAGGAACGCTCCGGATCGGCTCGAAGCCCTCCCTTTCGAGGTTGCCCAGAGTATCCAATCATTCACTGGAAGTGATGCAGGTATCGGCGGATGGTGCATAGAGGCCAGATCCACTCAGGGTTCGATGACAAGCCCGTCCTCGACCACGTCCGAACAGCCTCCGTCAAGGGGCGGAGGAAAGAACCGAAGGAGGAGTTCTCATGCAAGGTTTCCGTAAGGCCCTGATCGCGACCGCTACGAGCCTGGTCCTGGGCATCGGGATCATCGGCGTCGCGGCCGGCCCCGCTGCCGCCGCCACCGGCACGTGGAAGCTGTGCGACGACTGGAACATGTGGGAGATCACCCGCGCCTGCCTGACCGGCACCAACACCAACCCGCCCAGGGTGCCCGACCTGCGCGCCTGGGCCTACAACGACGCCATCTCCTCCATCAAGACCAACTCGGTCGCCATCGAGGCCTGGACGAACGTCAACTTCCAGGGCACCTACGGCTACTTCGCGCCGAACTCCGTCTGGAACGCGCTGGACTACCCCTACGACAACTCCATCAGCTCGATCTCCTACCCCGGAGCCTGACCTGTCCCTGCCCGGGGGGCGGACGCCCCCCGGGCAGGCCCGGTGAATCGAATGAACGGAGGCCCGCCATGCCAGTCTGGCCGCGCAGAACAGTCCGCTTGCTCGCCTCGATCGCAACGTCCGTCCTCGCCGTCGCCGGCTGCGCTGCCGCTCGGCCCGCGGAATCCGCCGCAGCGGGTGTATCCGCCCAGCAGATGGTTCATCTGCTCCAGACCCAGCTTCCGCCGGGAAGACTCTCAGGGCAGCAGGGACGGGGACTGAGCGCCGAGCCCGGTCCGGCGCCCTCCGCTCAAGTGCTCTTCGAGACGGGCGGGAGCTCGGCGAAAGTAGTGGTGAAGCTCAACAGATGGCCCGTCCCCGTTCCGGTCCAGTACGCCCAGTGCCCGGACTCCGCCTATCACCCCTACAGCCGCTGCATCCTGACCGTCCTGCCCAGCGGGGCCAGGCTCGTGCTGGACCGCTCCCCGAGCGATGAGAACAACCCGTCAGGGGGCGAACTCCTCAGTGCTCTGCTCACTTACGGGGACGGCAGGCAGGTCTTCGTGTCGGCGGCCGGTCGGTCCACTCTTCCTCTGACTCATCAGCAACTCGCCGCCGTGGCGACCTCTCCCGTGTGGCACCCGGTTCTCGTGGCCATGCCCGCGCCCCCTGCCGCTTCCCGTACCGGATCGGTACCCCGGCTGACCGCGCCGCAGATCAGTCGCGTCATCGAGCGACTGCTTCCGGCAGGCGTGCGCGCCGGGCGACCGGGCGGTGCCGACGGCTTCGGGCATGTCACGGCCGACGACGGCCACGGCAAGAGCCTGGTCGCCGTGAACGTCCAGCAGTGGAAGCCGGGTGACGCTGCCATGGCACAGGTGTTCCGGAACGCCGCCACACTGCCTGACGGCACTCGCGTCGGGGTGCGCCAGGGGCCGGCGCCGCGCGGGGGAGCGGGCGCGATCGAATGGACCGTCGACACCCTCGGCGCGGACGGCCTGAGGGTGGTGATCTCGGCACTCAACGCGGGCGCCTACCGTCTTCCCGCCGACCGCAGCGTACCGGCGCTGACTCTTGAGCAACTCCGGCGGATCGCGCTCGCCCCGGCGTGGCGACAGGCCATCGGCTGACGCCTCGAACGACTTCGGATCCTGAACCGTGACGCACGGCATCGGGACAGGATGAGCGGACGTCCTGCAGGTTGTCGCGCCGGCGAACTCACCCTCGGCTTCGAGGCCTTCACCTCGGCCGGGGCCCCACGCCAGACGCTCGGCCTCTACACCGTGGAACCGGATTCTCCGTCGGCAGCGGCGCTTGGCGAGATCTGAGCAGCACGGACACGAGCAGATGCCATGCCCGGAAGATCTAGCCGTACCTCTTCGGCTCGGCGCCGACTTCTACCGCCGGCTCCTCCAGACCCTACCCGGCGAGCCCCCATCGCCTCGGCCGCGTTTTGGGACCAGCCGCAGGCCACGCGACATGGTCACCGCCGTCGCCCACTCTGCCCCCTGCCCCGCCCGACCCACGACACGCATCCACCGGGATCAGCTCAAGACTCCCGAAGCTGCTACAACAAGTGAGAATCGGCGGTGTACCGCCAGATGCCTCAACACCCGTAATATTCGAGGCCGGACGAAGCGGATCTCCAACCTGTCGGTGTACCGCGGACTGGCTGCCGCCGATCTCATAGTCCGATCCCGTGCAGGGGGTTGTCGTTCCACTTGTCGGCCTGGCAGATGTAGCCGGCAACGACGGGGGAACCGTCGGCCCAGCGTCCATGGCGGGTGATCGCGGACATGGGCGCGCCGGCCTTGGCAGCGGAGGTGGCGCCGCCGGCGCGCAGGCCGTGGGCGGTGTAGGCCTCGGCGTGGTAGAGGCCGGCGGCTGCGGCGGCGCGTTTGACGATCAGGTTGACGGTCTGCGGGGGCAGCCGTTCGCGGCGGCCGCGACCGGCAGCCGGATGGGCGCGGGCGGCGATGCGGCCGTGCCGGTCGATCGGGCGAAACAGCGGCCCGGTCGTCAGGCCGGCGCCCGCCAGGTCGGCGAGCCATGCGCGGGTCACCCGGACGGGGCAGGTCTGCGGATGCTGGCCGTAGGGGATGGCGACGATCTCGCCATGGGCGTCCTGGTCAGTCTTGCTGAAGGGGACGTACAGCTCCAGGCCGTCGGCGGTAAAGGTGAGGTCGCCGATGTCGATGTCGGCGATCTGCGAGCGGCGGGCCCATCAACGCGAAGCCGAGCACCAGGACGGCGCGGTCACGCCGTCCTGCGGGGGGGCCGTCCGGCAGAGCGTCGACCATCGCGCGCAGCCTTTACGCTTCGGCTCGCACGTCGAGGAGCAGGAACGCGAGCTGAAACGGCTGCTGCGCCGCGCCACCCAGGACCGCGACCGCCTGGTCGCCGCCCTGCGCGAGAACCCGCCCGACGAGGAGCAGCGCCCGCTGTACGGCGAGCTGCGCAGGCACCTGGACCGCCTGGTCGGGTACCTGCGCGCCGAGCGCAGGGCCAGGGCACGCGAGCGGTGGCGCAAGGAGCGGACCATGCGCCGCCACCTGCCCGCCCCGCAGGCCGAGGCGGTCCGCCGCGCGGCACGATCCTGCGCAGCGTGGGAGAGAGGGCCGCGCTCGCGGGCAGCCCCGCCTCCGCCCTCGCCCCGATCATCCCGGCCACGCAGGCTCCGGACAGCGAGAACCCGGCCAACCTAGACCAGTGACACCAGGTCGTCCCAGCGGGTGAAGAGCACCCCGAGCGCCGCGCCGAGCAGCCCGGCCAGCACCGCGATCCCCACGTCCGCGGCACCCGATCCCGCCGTAGCCACCAGTCCCAGTACGGCCAGCGAAACGAGCACCAGGTTACGGACGACGTGCGGCACCCCGAGCGGTGTCTCCGAAGCGCCGAAGCACCGGCAGGGCACCGCGGCGCCCCGCCGCATGACCAGCAGGGTAGCGACGGTGAACCCGCCCAGCAGCACGGCCGCCAGCGTGAACCCGGCCGCGCCCGCCCACCCCAACGGCACCGCGGTCAGCACGATCACCGCGGCCTCGCCCGCCGCCACGGCGAACGGGACGGCCGGCGAGCGCCAGGTCGTCATGTCCGTCACCGACGTGGCGAAACGCCGCCACGCCTCGCGCCCGGAGACCTTGCTCGCCAGCGCCACCGCGAACACGATGACCAGCAGCACACGACACCCAACAGCAACGTAAAGCATGATCACCGTCTCCGTCCACGACGACACCGCACGCAGTATGGCCCGTCGTTCTCAGCGAATTCTCAACGCCATCTCAATGACTACGCTCGAAGATCGTGCTGATTCGGTTGCTTGGGCCGGTCGAACTGGAACGCGCGGGCAAGATCATCCCGATACGTCCTCCGCAGGTGGCGCTCGCACTGGCCGCGCTGGCCTGGAAGGTCGGGCACGTCGTATCGGAGGAGACGCTGTAGAACAGGATCTGGGGAGAGCAGGTGCCGAACGGCGCCAGGAAGACCCTGTACACGATCATTACCCAGGTCCACGGCGAGGTGCTCGGCGACGACGGCGACGTGTTAGGCAGGCTGGGCGGCTACCTGCTCGACGTGGACGAGTCAGCAGTCGACGTCACCCGCTTCCGCACGCCGGCCGAGCGCGCGGTCACCGCACCCGATCCGGGGCCACTGCTGGAGGAGGCGCTCACGCTGTGGCGCGGCGAACCGCTGGCGGGGGTGCCCGGCGAGTGGGTGGAACGGGCCCGAAGGGCGCTGGGCGAGGAGCGCAAGGAGGTCTCGCCGCGCTGGGCGCGCGCCGTGACCGAGACCGATCCGGGCGCGGCCGTGGCAGCGCTGGCGCCGCTGATCGAGGCGCTGCACTCCGGCGGCCGTACGGCGGAGGCGCTCGCCCGCTTCGCCAACATGGCCCTCCGCTCGGGTCCGTGCCACCAGACGCAAAGTAGCTGTGAGTAACCGGGGGCTCCCGGACGGCCGGACTTCCACGGCTTCAGCCCGCTCGTCGTGCCCCGGCCGACCGGCTGGCGTCCCGGGCTGGAGGTCACCGGCTACTGGTGACCGGTCCGTCCGAGGGGCTGGCAGCCGGATCCCGTGCTGACGGACTTCCTGGGCGCGGGTCCCGCGCCGGTGTTCGTCGGCTTCGGCAGCCTGGCGGGCACGCGGGCCGAGCCGTACACGGAACTGGTCGTGGACGCCCTGCGGCGGGCGGGTCTGCGCGGAGTGGTGCAGACAGGTAGAGAGGGGCCGATCACCGACGACGTGCTGGGCGTCGGCGACGTCCCGCACGACTCGCTGTTCCCCCAGGTGGCGGCGGTGGCCCACCACTGCGGCGGCGGCACGACGGGAGCCGTGGCGCGGGCGGGCGTGCCCGCCGTGGCGGTGCCGGTCATGAACGACCAGCCGTTCTGGGCGTCGAGGCTGGCGGCGCTCGGCGTGGCGCCGCCGCCGATCCCGTTCCGCCGCCTGACGCCCGCCCGCCTGGCCGACGCCCTCACCGCCGCGCTCACCGAGCCCGGCTTCCGTCAACGGGCCGAAGCGCCGGCTGCGGGCGTGGCGGCCGAGGACGGCGCGGCGCCCGTCGTCACGGCGGTCAACCGCCTTCTCGGTGCCCGCTGACCGCGCCCCCCGAGCACCACGCCCAGGGCTACGACCAGCGCTCCCGCCACGTCGGCGAGACCCGCCTCGCCGAGGCCGAGGGCGACGGTCGTGAGCAACGCGCCCACCGGCACGAGCCCGGCGAACAGTCCCGCGCGGTCGGCGCCGAGCCGGCGCAGCGCGTCGTACCAGAGGAAGAAGGCCGCGGCCGTCACGACCGCGCCGAGGTAGACGAAACCGGCCGCTTCCCCGGCCGTCGGCAGCCGAAGCGCCGACGTGCCCTCCAGCAGGAGCCCCGCCACCAGCAGCATCGGCACCGACAATGCCGCGGGATAGGCCGCGACCCGCAGCGGGCCGAGCTTGGGCAGCAAGGGCACGGCCAGCAGCGAGAAGGCCACCTCACCGGCGAGCGCGCCCAGCGACAGCAGCAGGCCCTTCACGCTTCCCGATCCGAGCCCGGCGGCGACCGCCGCGCCGAGCGCGACCACGAGGGCCGCGCCGACCGTGCGGAGCGCGGGACGCCGTCCTTCCAACAACGGTCCCACGAGCGCCATGACCAGCGGCACCGCGCCGATGACCGTGCCGATCATCGCGGGGCCCGCGTGTCTGGTGGCCTCGACGAGGAAGAGGTTGAACCCGGCGAGGCCGGTGCCGGCCAGCGCGAACAGCAGCAGCACGTCACGCGCGTTCAGCCGGACGCGGGGGAGCCGCTGACGACGGACGACGAACAGGAGGATCACCGCGGCGAGCGCGTAACGCAGGGCCTGGCCGGTGAAGACGGGGTAGGCGGCGACGGTCGCCGATACCGCGGTCGAGGTGCCGACGAGCAGCATCGCCGAGCCCGCGGCGAGGGGAGCGGAGAGCTTCACGCTGCGGACTCGGCGGAGGCCACCGGAGCCTTGCCCTCGGCGACCAGGACCTTGCGGGTGACGCGCTCGGCGATCGCCGCGACCAGCATGCGGGGACGGCGCGGCGTCAGGTGCGCGCCCAGCGCGTTGCCGAACCCGGGGACGACGTAGCCGCGCCCGCGCTCCAGCGCCCGCAACGTGGCGCGCACGACCGGCTTCGGCGTGGTGAACGAGCCGGTGACGGCGGCGTTGCGGGTGCCGATGGCCTCGAAGAAGCCGGTCTCAACCGGGCCGGGGCACAGGGTGAGCACGCGGATGCCGCGCTTACGGTACTCCTGGCGGAGAGCGAGACCGAAGTTCAGGACGAACGCCTTGGACGCTCCGTATACCGCGAAGTACGGCGAAGGCTGGAACCCGGCGTTCGAGGCCACGTTGATGACCGAGCCGCCGCCGCGCGCGAGCATGCTGGGCAGGAGTTCGTGGGTGAGGTCCACGAGGGCGACCACGTTGACCATCAACTGCTCGTGGTCACGCCCGGTCGAGATCTCCTCGAAGCGGCCGCACGTGCCGAAACCCGCGTTGTTGACCAGCAGGTCGACGTGCAGACCGCGGTCTGTCACCTGCTCGGCCACGCGCCGGGCGGCGTCGGGCCTCGCGAGGTCCTGGACCAGCACGTGGGCACGCACGCCGTGGTCGGCGACGAGGCGCTCGGCGAGCGCGGCCAGTCGGTCGCCCGAGCGGGCCACGAGGATCACGTCGTGTCCCTGGGCGGCGAGCTGGATGGCGAACTCGGCGCCGAGACCGGACGAGGCGCCGGTGACGAGAGCGGTGCGGTTCATGTCTTCCCCTTGGTGAGGTGGAGCAACTGAGAGGAGTATGTATCAATAGTCAGAAAACCTGCAACACGGATGATGCAATTAGCCGTCGAACTGCATCGGTGCTGTAAGATTCTGCTGGTTAAATGGGCTATACCGGAGGCATGATGAGTGACAAGACACTGCGCGCGGACGCGGAACGCAGCGTTCGCGCGATCCTGGAGGCGGCAGAACACGTGCTCGCCGCAGACCCAGGCGCGTCGATGGAACAGATCGCCGCCGAGGCGGGCGTGGCGCGCACGACCATCCACCGGCGCTTCGCCAACCGGCAGGCGCTCACCGACGCGCTCGCCACCTCAGCGGCCCGCCAGCTCGTCAAGGCCATCGACGACGGCAGGCCCGACACCGCGCCGCCCCTCGTCGCGATGCACAGGATCACCGCGAACGTGCTGGAGGTGAAGAGCGCCTGGGCCTTCGCCCTGGCCCTGCCCGCGGAGCCGGGCAGCGAGGCCTCGCTGTTGCAGCGCGACATCAACGACAGTTGCGCCCTCACCCTGCGCAGGGCCCAGAACGACGGGCTCATCGACGAGAAGGCCGACCTCGACTGGGTGCGCAGGGTCTACTACGCGCTCATCGGCGAATCGCTCCACGGCAACGCGGAAGGCGCCGACCCCGACACGCTCGCGGCGCGCATCATCGACACCCTCCTCCACGGCGCCGGGCCGCGGCCGTCCCGTTCCGCCCCCTAGACGGCCCGGTGCTCGGGTCGCCGTCACTGGGGGCAAAGTAAAGCGTTGACGCAGGTCGCGGCGCGTAGGGCTGCGGCTCTCGACTCCGGATTTCGATCCAGGCGTTCGGGGATGAGTCCGGCGCCCAGTCCGGCGCCCCCTGCCCCGATAACGGTGGCGAGCACGTTTCCGCAGGTTGCGTTGCTCGCTAATGGTGCTCATGTCCACGCGTCTGAGAGCCTACAGTCACTCACAGCTACTTTGCGTCTGGTGTCACGGACCCGAGCGCCGGGCCAACACGCGTGCCGTACTGGCGGAGGAACTGGGCATCGCCCCAGGCCCGGAGCTGCAGCGGGTGCACCAGCGGTTGCTGCACGCCGACAAGCACGCGTCGCGCGCGGCCGAGTCCTCCGCGCCCGCGCGATTCCCGCTCGACCTGGCCTGTTTCGTCGGCCGCGAGGCCGAGCTCGAACGGCTGGGCAGCGAGCGGGCTGCCGTCCGCGTGATCCACGGCCCGCCCGGGGGCAAGTCGTCGCTCGCGCTGCGCTGGGCGCACCTGAACCGCGAGCGCTACCCCGACGGCCAGCTCCACGCCGACCTGGTCGTGCTCGACGACGCCCGCGACGCGGCCCAGGTCCGTCCGCTGCTCGCGGGCACGCAGGGCTGCCTGACGCTGATCACCAGCCATTCGGACCTGTCCGGGCTGTCGGTGACGGCCGGCGCGTCCATGCTGCCTGGACGTGCTGCCCGAGGACGACGCGCGGCTGCTGCTGTCGGAACGGCTCGGCGCGTCCCGGCTGCGCGCCGAGCCGGACGCCGCCGAGCAGGCCATCCGCCGGTGCGGCCGGCTGCCGCTCGCGCTGGCGATCGTGGGCGCGCGGCTGTCGTGCAGGACCGACCTGTCGCTGTCCGACGCCGCCGATCTGGCGCGGCCGGGGCTGGAGCCGTTCGCGCACGAGGATCCGGCCATCGACCTGCGCGAGGTGCTCGGCCGCTCCTACCGCGACCTGCCCGAACCCGCCGCCCGGCTGTTCCGCCTGCTCGGCCGCGACTCGGGCGCCCATCTGCCGCTGGCGGCCGTGTCGAGCCTGGCGGCGCTGCCGGTGCCCGTGGCCAGGGAGACGGTCCGGCTCGACCACGCCAACCTGGTCGAGCTGCGGATGTGCGGTCGGCTGCGCCTGCACGACCTGCTGCGCGAGTACGCCGCCGAGCGCAGCCGTGACACAGACGACCAGCCCGTACGGCAGGCCGCCACGCGCCGCCTGCTCGACCACTACGTGCACACGGCGGCGGCGGCAAGCGCTGCCTGCCATCCGCACCGGGAGAACATGCCGCTGGATCCCCCGCGCTCCGGCGTGATCGTCCAGGCGTTCGCGGGTCCCGCCCAGGCCACCCGCTGGTTCGTCGCGGAGTCGCTGCCCCCGCTGCTCGCCGAGGCCGTCGCGACCGGGCTGGACAGGCACGCCTGGCTGCTGGGGTGGGGGTTCTCCGACTTCGGGCAGCGCCGGGGACCGTGGACGGAGATCCTCGACGTCCAGGAGGTCGCGCTCGGCGCGGCGGAACGCCTGGGCGATGGGCTGGCCGCGGCGCGTTGCCACAACAGCCTGGCCCGCGCGCACCTGCGGCTCGGCCACGACGGGGATGCCGTCACCCACTTCGAGCGGGCGCTGCGGCTGCACGCCGACTTCGACGAGCCGGTGCTGGAGGCGCACGTCCACCTGGGCCTAACGGTGCCGCTGAGCAGGATCAGGCCGGGGCGGGAGCTCGGGCACGCCGTACGGGCTATGGAACTGTTCAGGCAGGCGGGCGACGCCATCGGCAAGCCGCGGGCGCTGATCAACACCAGCTGGTGGCGGGCCAAGCGCGGCGAGTACGAGCAGACACTGGAGGAGAGCCGCAGGTCACAGCGGCTGCTCGCCGAGTTCGGTTCCGCGCAGGGTGAGGGCCACGCGTGGGACAGCATCGCCTACGTGCTCAACGCGTTGGGCGAGCACGCGCAGGCGGACGAGTGCCACGAGCGTGCCGCCGACCTGCTGCAGAGCTGCGACGACCTGCACGCGGCCGCCGAGACGCTGGTCAGGCTCGGCGAGACGCAGGCGGAGGCGAGCAACGCGGAGGCGGCGTACGACGCGTGGAAACGGGCGATCGAGTGCTACGAGGCCGTCGGCGACGCGAACGCCACGAAGATCAGGCAGCGGGCGCAGGCATTGAGAAACCGTTGAGAATCCACTGAGACCTTCGGCGCATGCTCCAGGCAACCGGCCAATCCCCACAAGGGAGGTTCCATGCGCACGATGTCCAGGTGGGCCGACCGGCTCTTGGAGAGAGTCGCCCCGCACGCCACCGCCCGTGCGACCGACTGCGAGTACCAGTGCTGCCGCGCGGACTACTGGAGGTACTGCTGCTACTACCCCAACGGCAACAGCTACTGCGGTTCCTGCATCACGAGCTACGACGCGCGGAAATGGTGCTGAAGTAACCCCAAGTAACCGGAGGTAGTCATGCCGTTCGCGGTAGCTCTCGTGGTCTTCGCCTGCGCGCTGTGCGCGGTGGACCTGATGTTGACCCTCGCGGTGGTCAGGCGGCTGCGTGACCACACCACGCGGATCGACGCACTCTACGCCGCCGTCGCGGGCGAGCTGGAGGCCAAACAGGAGAACAACGCTGTGTGAGCGGCGCCGCGGACCGACATGCCGTGACAACGGAGGAAGATTCGATGAAGACCCTGACCAACCTGGCCGACCGGATCCTGGAAAAGGTCGCCCCCCACGCCATCGCCCGCGCCACCGACTGCGGCTACTACTGCTGCGGTGCCACGTTCAACGGGGCGTACTGCTGCTTCTACCCCAACGGGAGCAGCCACTGCGGCGACTGCACGCGCCGCTATTGCTAGCGGTAAGCGGCCTCGCTGATTGATCTGGTGCCCGGCCGCCCCCTGCCGGGCACCCCCGTTACGGACCGGAGGTGTGCTGTGCCGTTCGTGATCGCCGTCGCGGTGCTTGTCGGCGTGCTGTGCCTGGTCGACCTGGCGATGACCCTCGCCGTGACCAGGCGGCTGAAGGAACACGTCAAGCTGATCGACGCCCTGGACGAGGTCGTGGAGATGGGCGGGCTGTTCGGGAAGGGCGGCCTGGCCGTAGGTGACCGCGTCGGCGACTTCGACGTGCGTACGGTGGACGGCGCCGTGGTGGCACGCGACAAGCTCCCCGACGACACGGTGGTCGCGTTCATCGCAGCCGAGTGCGCCACCTGCCGCAAGAAGCTGCCCGAACTCGTCTCCTGGGCATCTGGCCAGGACAGATCCCGGGTGCTCGTCGTGGTCGACGGGCACGGCGGCGGCCACGAGCAGATGGTCGGCAGCCTGTCCCCGGTGGCCCAGGTCGTGCTCGAGGACGGCGGCGGTGCCGTCAGCGCGGCGTTCGACGTCAACTCGTTCCCCAGCTTCTTCCTGGTCGGGGAGGGCGCGGTAACAGGAAGGGTGGGCGACGTCGCGCGGCTGCCCAGCGGGTCCGCGGCGTGATAGGCGGCAGGCGGGAGACCCCCGGGTTCAGCCACCTGGCCGCGGGCGCGGCGCGGGGTGCCGCGATGGTGTGCAGGGCGGCGCCCGCGCAGGTCATCGGCTACCTGGCCGTGACGCTGGTGGGCGCGGGCGCGCCGGTCGTGCTCGCCTGGCTGACCAAGGCCGTGCTCGACGGCATCGCCCGCGGAGAGGTCTCCGCGCTGCCAGGCCAGGCCGTGGCGATCGCGGTGGTCACCACCCTCGCCGCCGCAGCCGCGCAGGCAGGGCAGTACCTGCGGGCCGAGGTCGACAGGCGGGTCTCGCTGCGGGCCAAGGACGAGCTGTTCACCGCGATCTGCGGTTTCACCGGCCTGGCGCCGTTCGAGAGCCCGACCTTCCTGGACCGGTTGCGGATGGCGCAGCAGAGCGCGAGCAACCCCGGCAGGCTGATCGACACCGCGCTGTCAGCCGTGCGCAGCGCCATCACCGTAGCGGGCTTCGTGGGCTCGCTGCTGGTGATCAGCCCGCTGTTCACCGGGCTCGTGCTGCTGTCGGCGCTGCCCGCGTTTCTGATCGAGCTGCGGCTCTCGCGCAGCCGGGTGAACATGATGTGGCGGATCGGCCCGGTCGAGCGCAGGGAGATGTTCTACGCCCGGCTGATGTCGACCGCGGAGGCCGCCAAGGAGATCCGGCTGTTCGACCTGGGCTCGTTCCTGCGCGGGCGCATGCTGGGCGAGGTGCGCACCGCCAACGCCGCCCGCCGTTCGATGGACAGGCGCGAGTTCGCCGTGCAGGCCGGGCTGGCGAGCGCGGCGGCGGTGGTGGCGGGGATCGGCCTGGTCTGGGCGATCCTGGCGGCCGGGCAGGGCAGCCTGAGCGTCGGTGACGTGTCGATGTTCGTGGCCGCCGTGGCGGGCGTGCAGGGCGCGCTGAACACGGTGGTGTCGGCCGGCGTGATGGCGCACGAGCAGTTGCTGATCTTCCACCACCACATCAGGATCACCGGCGAGGGCCCGGGGCTGCCCGCCCCCGCCGAGCCCGCCGTACTGCCCGAGCTGCGGGGCGGGATCGAGCTGCGCGACGTGTGGTTCCGCTACAGCGACGAGCACCCGTGGGTGCTGCGCGGCGTCAACCTGTTCATCCCGCACGGGCAGACGGTCGCTCTCGTGGGGCGCAACGGCGCGGGCAAGAGCACACTGGTCAAGCTGCTGTGCCGCTTCTACGACCCGACCCGGGGCTCTATCCTGTGGGACGGCGTCGACATCCGCGACGTACCGCCCGAGTCGCTGCGTGCCAGGGTCGGCGCGGTGTTCCAGGACTTCGTCGCCTATGAGTTGACCGCCCGCGAGAACGTCGGCGTCGGCGACCTGACCGCCGCCCAGGATCACGTACGGCTGGAGCGCGCGGCCCGCGAGGCGGGGGTCCACGATGCGGTGTCGGCCCTGCCGTACGGCTATGACACGCTGCTCAGCCGCGATTTCGCGCCCGAGCAGGACGAGGAGGAGGACGGGGTGCTGCTGTCCGGCGGGCAGTGGCAGCGCCTGGCCCTGGCCAGGGCGTTCCTGCGCAGCGACAGGGACCTGATGATCCTCGACGAGCCGAGCGCGGGCCTGGACGCCGAGGCCGAGTACGAGGTGCACACCCAGCTCGCGCGCCTCAGGAGGGGCAGGACCAGCGTGGTGATCACGCACCGGCTCGGCTCGACTCGCGACGCCGACGCGATCGTGGTGCTGTCCGACGGCGTCGTCACCGAGCGGGGCACGCACGCCGAACTCCTGGCCGCGGGCGGCACCTACGCGGGCCTGTACGGCCGCCAGGCCAGCGGCTACCGCGACGACCTGGCGGCCACGCCGTGACCGCCGTCGTCGCCATCGCCGCCCCGGCGCTGCTCGCGCTGGCCTGGCTGCGGCTGCGCTACCTGGTGGTGACCGTCGAGGGCAACAGCATGCTGCCCACCTACCAGCCAGGAGAGCGCGTCCTCGTACGGCGGGTCAGACCCACCCGCGTCCGCACCGGCCAGGTCGTCGTGCTGGCACGGATGGCTGACGAGGGTGAGACTCGGTGGATCATCAAACGCCTGGCAGCGGTCCCCGGCGACCCGATCCCCCGCGAGCAGATCCCCGCGCTCCGCGACGCGCCGGGAACTCAGGTGCCCGCCGGTCGCCTCGTCGTCGTGGGCGACAACCCCGCGCAGTCGTACGACTCCCGCGTGTCGGGGTACCTGAGGGCCGACCGCCTGCTCGGCGTGGTCCTGCGCAAGCTGACCCCGCGCTAGAGCGCTGATGTGAAGTTTGGGTCAGTGGTCGTAGGCAGTCAGGACCGTTTCACGGGTGCGCCGGTGTTCAGTTGTGCCAGATGGCGGCGTTGAGGGCGAGGATGCGTTGGCTGATGCGTGCCCAGAGGCCGTTCGGGTAGCGGGCGTTGTGGCGTTCGAGGCCGAGCTGGTTCTTCAGGGTCCAGGTGATTGCCTCGATGCGCTGACGCAACCAGCCAGGAAATGGCAGGGCAAGTGCGGGCTCGTCTTCGCGGGCCGGCCGGATCAGGAGATGGCCGAGATCGGCGGCGGCCTTCTCGATGCCGGCTCCGGCGAATCCCTTGTCGCACACGATCGGGCATGGCCCGTCGGCTATCTGGTGGACGTGTAGCAGGTGCAGGGCCTGCGTGCGTTCATTGAGCTCTTTGGGGTGGGCCAGGCTGAAGCCGGTCACCGCGCCGTCGGCGGTGGTGATCAGCATCAGCTTGGCGCCCCAGTAGAAGGCGTGGTGGGACTTGTCCATGCCGTATCCGGCGATCTCACCCAGGTGTGATCTGTTGACCGTCACCCGCGAGGCGCCGCAGCGGATCGGGGTACCGTCCATCAGTCGTAACGGCTCGTGCGTGCCAGGTCGGGATCTGGCGGGCCAGCCACAGCGCCGCCGCTGACATGGCCGGCCCCAGGTCACGCAGTTGCCGGTTGTACTGCGACTGGGACGGCAGTCTGGGGAACAGGTGCCCGATCCGGCCGGCCGCCATCCGCATCCAGCGGCGTTCGTCATCACAGCGCAGCAGCACCTGCGCCACTGCCACGACCACCGCCTCGGCCGGGGTCAGCACCGGCGGCCGGCCTCGCCCGCGAGGCCGGCCCCGCGAAGGCATCACGTGATCGTCCAGATGCACATAGAGTGCGGTCAGAAGGGCGTCCAAGTCGGTCTTCACACACCGACCATGGACGCCCTTCGTCATGACTGCAGCCGATCACCAAATTTCACATCAGCGATCTAGACCTCAAGATCCAGTCTCCAAGGTGTCCACGCTCAAGGGGAAAGGCCCGGGATCGTGGTGCGGACCCTCTTGCGCAGCCGTAGCCCGGCAATGCCGTGCTCGCGCATCACCCGCTCCACCCGCTTGTGGTTGACCCTCATCCCGGCCGTGCGCAACTCGGCCGTCATCCGCGGCGAGCCGTAGGTACCGTCTTGCTCGGCGTGGATCCGCCGCATCCGTGCAGCCAACTGGTCATCGGCCTGGTGGCGGGCCAGCCGCGCCGCGGCGCCCTTCAGCCATCGGTAGAAGCCCGAGCGCGACACCTGCAGCACCCGGCACAACCGCTTCACGCCGTAGAGCGCTTTGTGATCCTCAACGAACTGAAAGCGGTTCACCAGTTCGTCTCGCCCGCGAAAAGCTTGGCCGCCTTACGCAGGATGTCCCGCTCCTGCTCCAGCTCTCGAATCCGGGCCCTGAGCTGTTTGTTCTCCTCTTCCAACACGTCGTCTGAGGGTACTTGTCCGGCTGATGGGGCTGACGGATAGCGGCACCGCCGGCCGCTCGTTGCCCACCTTCACCCCGCGCCTGTTCGGCGCGTACCCACACCCGCAAAGTCTCGCGGCTGACTCCCAGATCCCGCGCGATCGACGTGATCGTCCGGTCCGGCCTCGACAACACCAAGGCCACCGCATCGGCCTTGAACTCGGGCGGGTAGTTCTTCATCACCATCAGGGACATCTCTTCCCCTGGACCTCAAGATCCAGTCTCCGAGGTGTCCACGTTCAAGGGGAAAGGCCCGTTCTGGCAGCATGTCCAGCCCTACGGCGAGGTACGGCTGGATGTGGCCAAGCGCCTTTCGCTCGGCGGCGCTGCGCAAGCTCCGGAGGCGGGCAACCCGGACTAGCTTCATGATCGCGGTAGGGGCGGTGCGCGCCCCTGGCAGGACGGCGTCGGGTTCCGGACGATCGGCGTACGCAGACGAATCGAATCTGCCGAGCGGAGCGCGACGTCCGTAGTCGTCCGCAGTGACAACTACGGACGTCGGCACATGTGGTTTGGCAGGTCACTACGAGGGGTCGCGGTTGTCTGAGAGGGCGGATCGTGAGGCGATGCCCTTTTGATCATTTGCCCTGCGCGGGGAGCGCTGGTCACAGGCCTCGTCACCGAGTTACGGACATGGTTGGGTGAACAATCCGGGCTCGATCTCCACGAGGATGCCCAGGCTGACCAGGCGTTTCAGTTTGGCGCGGGTGTTTTCGATGTTGTTGCGCACCAGGGGCAGGTCCAGCGCCAGGCAGAGCTCGCGTGCTCGTGTGGGCTGGCCGGTGTCGGCTATGAGGGTGAGGATTTGCTGGTAGGCAGGGTGTCCGGGCAGCGCGGGGGCTGGTGGCGTGGGTGCGGGATCGGGCTCGGTGGCCAGGGCGAGCAGGGTCTGGCGAGTGATCCGCAGGTGGTCGAGGTCCTGGTCGAGTTCCCGCAGGCGGGCGGTCAGCTCCTCGATCTGGGCCGGTGTCTGTTCGATCTGGCTGGTCAGCGCCTGCTCGCGGGCGTCGATCCGGTCCACAAGCCAGGTGCCGGGGTCGGGGGGCCCGCTCACGCCGAGCGCCAGGTGGGGGTGGAGGTGCCGGTCAGCCGAGCCAGCAGCAGCCCCGGTGGCTCACCCGGCGGCATCGGCGTCGCCGAGGACCCGCGCCAGATGGTCGGTCAACGCCCGTGCCGCGGCCATGTCCAGGTCTTTGACGCCTTTGGCGGTGACCGCCACGCTGGCTTGGCCATCCCCACGTGACAGCGTGACCGTGATCTCTCCGTTGCGTCCGCGCAGCCAGGCCACCAGCACCGTCGCCAGTGTCGCTAGCGCACCTCCTGCCCCCAGGATCACCTGCAGAGCGTCGGTCACCGGCCCCAGCGCCCCCGGCTCGGGATCCCGCTCCACCACAGCCACCCGGCCGCGCAACTCCGGCTCCTCCACCAGCCACCGCCGAAGGTCACGCAGCAGATCTGCGTCGCTACCGGACTCGATGCTCACCCGAACGTCCACCGGCACTCCAAAGCCGCCCCAGGGCCCCCACACCCGCCGATATGCCAAGAATCTACCTGCTGAAACAAGATGCGTACACGACCATGCAATACGTCAAACGGCGGACCAGTCGCTTCACAGAGAGGCGCTATTTCCTGAAGGAATCTGGTTTACCGCCCGCCTGCCGCGTGCACGTGGAGGGCAGGCGGGTGAACCGATCGGGGTACAGCCGATCGCCTTCTGGGTGATGCTGGGGGGTGTGGGTATCTGGGCGCAATAGCCGCTGACCGTCGGCCAGGTGGTCGACGCGCTGGTCGCGGTCAAGGCGGGGCTGCTGGTCGACCCTGACCACCGTCCCGACGGCCCAACACAGGAGGACCTGCCGTCGCTGCTGGCCGGGCTGCTGGCTAAAGTCGAGCTGGAGATGGCCACCCTGCTCCACCCGCTGGAGCAGGAGGATGGCGCGGCCGAGGCGGTCGCCGGCTACCTGGCCGGATGGCATGAGGTGGTCCACGTCGGCGAGGATGATCGCGACCTCTTGGTCTTGCAGACGCTCGCTAGCCGGCTGCGGCGCACCGTGACCGACCTCGATCACGCAACCGGCGGCACCGCAGCGTCATCCGGTGATCAGCCGATCGTGGCCCAGGCCGCGCTCAACGCCCTCCTGGCTACCGCAGCCTTCCCTTGACGCGCTGCTGCATGCCGGCGATCCGGCCTACGACGAACAGAGCGGCCTCGACCACGCCGAACGCTAATCCTGTTCTCGCAGGTCACCTATGACGGTTGAGCCTTGCGATCCGAGGAGGCTTGACGTGTGGAACAAAGGGCCGGACAGCATCTGCGTGAGCTTCCGGCCGGGGAGTCGTACGAGCACACGACATCGTCATTGGCGCCCTGGGCAACTTTTTCGGGCATGAAAGCCTGCTAACGCGTATATTTTGAGGTGGCGCCGGGGGGCCGATGACGTAAGGGCGGCCATTTCTGGACGATGCCGGAGCAGGGGATGCCACCGGATGAGCTACATGGATTGATGCTGGCCCGGCCGGGTGCCCGGGTGCTTGTCGTCGGATCCGGGGCCTATGTCGCCCAGTCGCGCCTGCGGGCCGTACCAGCGGTCGAACGAACGGTCGTCGACCTGGGCCGCCACCTGACCGAACGGACCGGACTCGATCCGGCCCACCTGACCACGCTGGTGAACCCGAGGGATCCCCAGGAGTTCGGCTCCGCGCTGGTCGACGTCGTCGAGCAGGCGGACGACGTGCTGGTGTTCTACTACGTGGGCCACGGTCTGATCAGTCCGCGCGGAGAGCTGCACCTGGGCACCTTTTCGACCGTGGACCTGACCCAGGGGATCGCCAGCCATCAGGCCCTGCCGTACTCCACGGTCAGCGACGTGCTGTCGGAGTGCCGCGCGCAGCTCGTCCTGATCGTGCTGGACTGCTGCTTTTCCGGGCGAGCACAAACGGTGATCCAGCCTGGCATCGATCAGGTGTTCGCCGCCTCCCGGCACGGCAGCTACGTGCTGGCAGCAGCGGGCCGGGACGAGGCGGCCTGGGCGCTGGAGGGTGAACGGCACACCATCTTCTCCGGGGCGTTGATCGATCTGCTCGCCGGCGGTGATCCGGCTGCCGGGCCGTACCTGACCCTCGACGACGTGCACCGATCGTTGTCGCGCAGGCTCAGTGAGCGAGGCCTGCCCGCGCCGCGCCGGCAGGCCACCGGGTTCGGCGATCGGCAACGCCTGGCCGTCAATTCGGCCCACTCCGGCGAGTCCGGCGAGCAGGTCGGCGAGATCAGCCCCTATCTCGGGCTGACCTCGTTCGGTCCGCAGGACGCCGAGGTCTTCTTCGGCCGGTCCGAGCTGACCGCGCAGCTGGTCGATCGGGTCGCCGGGCAGCTGACCTGCCGGGAGTTCCTGATGGTGGTCGGCCCCTCGGGGGCGGGCAAATCCTCGCTGCTGCGGGCCGGGCTGATGCCCGCGCTCGAGCACGCCCCCGGGACCAGCGTGATGGTGTTCACTCCTGGCCAGGATCCGGTCAGCACGCTGGGCGACCGGTTCGCGGCCCTGGCAGGTTCGTCACCCGGTGAGTTGAGGGAGACGCTCCTGGCCGACCCAGGTCGCCTCCGGGAACTCCTCGACGGATCGGGCGAGCGAGTTCTCATCGTGGACCAGTTCGAGGAGATCTTCACCCAATGCAAGGACGAGTCGCAGCGGTGCGCCTTCCTCGCCGTGTTGCACGCGGCGTGCTCGGTCGCGGCGGTGGTCATCAGTGTCCGCGCCGACTTCTTCGGTACCTGCGTCGGCTACCCCGAGCTGGCGGCCGGCCTGGATCGGCCGGTCGTCGTCACCCCGATGACCGTGGCCCAGCTGCGGATGGCCATTGAGGAACCCGCCAGGGTGGCCGGGCTCACCGTGCAGCCCGCCCTGGTCGATCTGCTGCTTGAGGACATCGGCGTTGACCTGGGCATCAGCGGTTCCAGCAGCGTTTTGCCGCTGCTGTCGCACGCGCTGCTGGCCACCTGGCAGCGTAGGGAAGGCGGCGTGCTGACCGTCAGCGGCTATCGGGCCGCCGGAGGAGTCAGCCAGGCGCTGGCCAAGACCGCCGATGCGACCCTGGCCGCACTGGACCTCCCCGGGCAGCGGGCCATCCGCCAATTGCTGCCACGGTTGGTGGGGCTCGGCGAGAGCACCGACGACACCCGCATCAGGATCCCCCTCGACGACCTGCTGCCCATTGCCGACGACCGCGATGACACCTGGCAGGCGCTCGACCGATTCGTCAGAGCCCGGCTGCTCACCGTGGACGCCAACACCATCGAGATCAGTCACGAGGCGCTGATCCGCGCGTGGCCCCGGCTCCGCGAGTGGATCAACGTCAACCGGGCAACGCTGCTGGCCCGGCAGCAGCTCGATCGGCAGGCCAGGCACTGGGCCGACCACGAGGAGGACCCGTCCTATCTCTACAGCGGGAACCGCCTGGCCGCCGCACAGGAGGCCAGGACGCAGTGGGAGGCGGATCCGGCCGGCTTCCCGCCGCTCTCCGAGCGCTCCGCGCGGTTCCTGCGCACCAGCGTCGCGGCCCGGGAGCGGGCGAAGCGGGCTAGGAAGTGGGGCATCGGCGTCGTGGCCGCCTCCTTGGCCGTGGCGTTGCTCGCCTCGATCGGCATCACGGTGAACGCCCGGAGCACCGCCGACGAGGCAGAACGACAGCGGCTGGCCGCGATCTCGCAGAAGGTCGCCACGCAGAGCGTGGAGGCCGCTGATACCGATCCCGAGCTGTCCAGGCTCCTCGCGGCGGCGGCGTTCTCGCTGAGCGGGACCTCCGCGGCTCGGTACAGCCTGGCCAGGGCCTGGGCCGATCCTCGAAGGAGGGTTCTGTCCACCGTGGTCATCGCGGTGTACACGCTGACCATGGGGCAGTTCGGCGGCAAGCCCGCAATCATCGCAGGCGGCGGTTACAGCGACAGCGGCCGCGGAAAGCTGGTGATCTGGGATGCCACCGACGGCAGGCAAATGCAGGTGATGGACGCGGCCAGTGCGGTCGTGTCGGTGGTCATGGGGCAGTTCAACGGTCAGCCCGCGATCATCTCCGCCAGCAGCAGCGGCAAGGTCGAGATCTGGGACGCCGTCAGCGGGCAGCGACTCCAGGTCTTGAATGCGGCGGATTCCTTGTCCGCGGTGACCATGGGACAGTTCGACGGCGAACCCGCGATCATCTCCGCCAGCAGCAGCGGCGAGAAGGGCGGCACGATCGAGATCTGGGACACCGACGGCGGCCGGCGGCTGCTCGCGATCAACACCGGCGGCTGGCTGTCCACGGTCACGACGGGCCAGTTCAACGGCAAGCCCGCGATCATCTCCGGCAGGAACAGCGAAGACGGCCAACTGGAGATCTGGGACGCGGTGAGTGGTCAGCGACTGCACGCGATCGATACGGCCGGCGGGATGGCCTCGGTGACCACGGGGCAGCTCAACGGCGCACCCGTGATCATCACCGGTAGCGGCGACACCATCGAGGTCTGGGACGCCAACGGTGGCCGGCGCCTGCGCGCGATGACCACGGCCGATTCGGTCTCGTCGGTCAGTTTGGGACAGTTCAACGGCCGGCCTGTGCTCATCTCCGGCGGCGGCGAGAGGAACGTCCACGAGAAGTCCGAGCGCCTGCTGGAGATCTGGGACGCCGTCAGCGGGCAGCGACTGCAGGTCATGGATGCGACGGGTTCGTTGTCCGCGGTGACCATGGGACAGTTCGGCGGCAAGCTCGCGATCATCTCCGGCAGCGACGGGTGGGACCGCGGTGACGTCGAGATCTGGGACGCGGTGAGTGGTCAGCGCCTGCACGCGATGGACACGATGGATGCGGATGGTGCGCTGGCCGGGGTGACCATGGGAGAGTTCGACGGCCAGCCCGTGATCATCACCGGCACCGGCGGTAGCGTCAGCTCCGCGGGCGGGGTGGAGGTCTGGGACACCGTCAGCGGGCAACGCCTGCACACGATGGCCACGGCCGGTGCAGTGTTCGCGGTCGCCATGGGACAGTTCGGCGGCAAGCCCGCGATCATCTCCGGCGGCGTCAGACACAACGATGAGAACAACGGATACACCGGCAGGGTGGAGGTCTGGGACGCCAACGGCGGCCGCCGCCTGCACGCGATGGACGCGACCGGCTGGGTGTCCGCAGTCGCCTTCGGACAGTTCGCCGGCAAGCCCGTCATCATCTCCAGCACCGACAGCTTCGTCGATGGCGTCGGCCGGGTGGAGATCTGGGACGCCGCGGACGGCCAGCGCCTGCACGCGATGAACGCCGCCGGTGCGGTCGCCTCGGTCGCCATGGGACAGTTCAACGGCAAGCCCGTGATCATCTCCGGCGGTGACGATGGCAGCGGCGGCGGCACGGTGGAGGTCTGGGACGCCGCCAGCGGGCAGTCGCTCCACGCGATGGACCTGGCGGGCGCGGTGCACTCGGTGGCCATGGGGCAGTTCGGCGGCAGGCCGGCGATCATCTCCGGGGGCGTCAGGCCCAGCGGCACCACGTACACGGGCAGGATAGAGATCTGGGACGCCAACGGCGGCCGCCAACTGCACGCGATGGACGCGACCGGTTCGGTGTCGGCAGTGGCGGCCGGGCAGTTCAACGGCAACCCGGCGATCATCTCCAGCGGGGGCGACGGCAGCGGCCGCGGCAAGATCGAGATCTGGGACGCCGGCGACGGGCAGCGTGTGCACCAGATAGACGCGGCTCACTGGGTGTCGGCGGTGACTGGGGGCCAGTTCAACGGCCAACCCGTCATCCTCACCGGAAGCGGCGACCTGCTTCAGGTTTGGCTCCCGTCGCTGCCCGCCGACCTGCTCGGGGGCGTTTGCGCACAGGCTTCTCGGCCTCTGACCTCGGAGGAGTGGGTTGAGCACGTCGGGCCTGACGATGCGTTCCGGCAGGTGTGCCCTGGGCGGACTATCGCGCGACCTTGATCGCTTTCTTCTTGATCAGTCCGCACACGGATGGTCGGCGATCCGAGAGAGATCAAGTACCTGCCACGCCCTCTGGTTTGGGGGACCAGTACTGGCGCTGGAACGAGAACGTACGCTAAGCCCATTCCGGCAGGTCGGCGCTGACGTTGAAGACCGAGCCCCGGAACATACCGTTCAGGTCCGTTGTCGGCGGATGAGCCTCCAAGCGCCTGGCCATTTCACAGGTCTTCGACGTAGCCGGCGGCGATGTCGTCGGGTGGGTTGGTGTACAGGCGAAGGTAGCGGTCGTTGGCGTGGCCGAGGCGGCGTTCGAGTTCGGCCCGGTTGTGGCCGGAGGCCTCGGAGAGCCGGTAGCCGAAGGTGTGGCGCAGGTCGTGCGGCCGCAAGGCGCCGAGATGGCGTTCGCGGTCGCTGGTCTGGGCGTCGTGGAGGCGGCCGACCTGGTCGACGATGGTGTTGACCGAACGCGGCGAGAGCCGGCCACCGGGTCTGCGGGCGGCGATCGAGGATGAGGCCAGGAACAGGGCGTCGCTGACCGGGTCGGCGTCGCCGGGCCGTTCCTGGTCCAGGTAGTCGGCCAGAGCGTGCCGGGCGTCGCGGCCGACGAACACGGTGCGGACAGTACGGCCCTTGCCGCGCACCCCGGTGAGCGCGGCCTTCTTGACCCGGCGCAGCTCGGCCGGGTCGCACGGGTCGAGTTGGGCCAGGTCCAGGCCCACGAGTTCGGCGCGGCGCAGTCCGGTGGACAGGATCAGGTGGACGATGGCGCGGTCGCGCAGCGGGCGGGCGTGGCGGTGCAGCGTGGGCTTGCCGGTGGTGCCGCCGTGGCGGCGTCCGGTCAGCTGGTGGAAGTCTTCGATGCGGTCCAGAACATTCTTGACGGTGCGGACCTGGGCGGCGGCCAGCGCGCGGACCTGCGGAGCGGGCAGGCGCAGCAGGTCGACCTTCTTGGTGGGTCGCCGTTGCGCAGCAGGGCGGCCGGGGCGTGCACGATGATCCAGGAGAACAGCGCCGACAGATGGGCCAGATGGTTGTTGACGGTCGCCGGGGCCATCGGTCCGGCGCTGGCGGTGTGGCGGGTGTTGCCGTGGTCGGACAGGTGGTCGCGCCAGGCGGCGACCTCGCGGGGAGTGACTGCGGAGAGGCGGTCGTGGCCGAGCCCGTCGGCCAGCCAGTCGGCGAACCGCTGCAGGTGCCGGGTGATCTTTGCTTCGACTTCGGCGGAGCGGACTCCGCGCACGGCCAGATCCAGATACCGCTGTGTCCACATCACCAGGCTGTCGTCGGCCTCAGCGAGCTCGTCACGAAGATCGACTATCTTTCGTGAAGTGTTTTTGCGGCGATCCTGGCCGGGGCTGGCGGCCTGGGGGATGCTCATGGGACCAAGTTACTTCACAGAAGGGTCATTTCCTGAAGAGAAACGGTCTGGCCAACCCTGGGCCTTGTTCCCCGATCACGCTCGTTTGGGGCTCATGACACGTTTCTTACCGGCACCCCAAGAAGCCCCAGGTCGCTACCGCTAATTCCTACACCCAGCCTCCTCGAAGGCCTACACGGCGCGTGGACGGTCCAGGAGGTGCTACGCCTGGCCGCCGTGGCCGAGCGCGTCTTGGAGCATCCCCTCGCACGCGCGGTGGTGGACGGCGCCACCGAACACGGCCTGCCGCTCAGTGACCCGGCCGACTTCGAATCGGTCACCGGACAGGGCATCGACGCCGGTGTGCTCGCCCCCGCCGCCGAGCGGCTGGCCCGCACCGGCCGCACGCCGATCCTGGCCGCCGTGGACGGCCGGCCCGCCGGCGTCCTGGGCGTGCCCGCGCTTGATCGTGATCTGCCACAACGTTCCTGGCCGACATGCCCGGAAGGCGCGGATCTTTCGCAGGTCGCCCTCTTGCTGAGTCGCGACTTCAGTCCTGTGCTCCTGGCCGGCCCACGCCTTACCGGCGGTGCGCCTTGGCGGCGTTCCTGGATGCGGCGTTGCCGTTCATGGGCAGGCAGGACGGCGTCTGGAACACCACTCCGTCGAGGAAGTTGCCGAACGTCGGCCTTCCGCCTGCCGCCGACACCGACTCGAAGGCGAAGCGGGTGACGGTCTGACCGGCGGGGACGACGTAGGTGCCGGTGTAGTGGCCCCAGGCGTTGTTGTCGTCGGAGATGTCGGGAGAGGATGCGCCGTCCGGGTTCTGGGGGATGGTGGCGGTCGGGGTGCCGATGAGGACCCGCATGACGTCGGTGCCCAGGCGGCCGCGGTGGTAGAGCGACCAGGTCATCACGGTGCCGGGGACGGTGGGGACGTCCTGGTAGAGGGTGGAGGCCTCGTTGGCGTTGAGTTCGGCGAACTGCCGGCCGTCGGCGGCCGGGACGCCTTGGAAGCCGGTGTGCCAGAACTCCAGCTTGCGGTCGCCGGCGGTGGTGTGCCAGCCGACGGCGGGGTTGGTGGAGGCGTCGGGCAGGATCTGGTAGCGGGTCACCGGCGGGGTCTCGAAGCTGCCGTTGACCAGGTTGATCGGCTGGCGGGTGCAGTCGACGGTGACGGTGACCGTGGCGGTGCTGGTGCCGCAGGCGGTCTCGATGGTGTACGAGAAGGTGTCGGTGCCGGCGCGGTCCTTGTCCGGGGTGTAGATCAGCCTGTCGCCGGAGACGGTCACCTTGCCGTAGGCGGGCTGGGTGACGGCGCTGATCGTCGGCGCGGTCCCGGTGTCGTTGGCCAGGACGGGCACGGTGACGGGCGTGTTGTCGGTGGTGGAGGCGGTGTCGTCGGCGGCGTTGGTGGGCGAGATGGAGTTGCCGCTGACGATCTGGATGGGCGGCGCGGCGGCGTTGTTGCCGAGCTGACTGGGGAGCGCGATGACGCTGCTGATGCCGCTGGGCCGGATGGTCATGCTGCGCCCGACGGTGCCGGGGTTGACGCGGAAGGTGATGACGGTTGGCCCAGGGTCGGTTTTGCCTCCCGGCGACCGGACGGTGAGGGTGAAGGTGCTGCCCGGTGCGATCTGGCCGCCCCACAGGCTGGGCGAGGTGGTGACGGAGATGTTGCCGTTGCCGAGCCGCCAGCCGAGCGCGTTCTTCCAGGAGTACTCGACGGGGTAGTTGGCCCAGCCGTGCCGGACGCAGGGACCGGCGGCCTGGTGGACCGTTCTGCGTACGGTAGCGGAAGCGTCGGCTTGCGCCGGGGGAGGTCGCGGCGAGCAGGGGAAGCAGGAGGGCTCCTGTGATGGTCGCCGTCGTCATGATCCTGGCTCGAGAGGCGAGGCGGCGCCGGAGACGCAGTGTGGGGTTCAACTTGTCATCCTCGCTGTCAGTAGTTAAGAAATAACTATCTGTAGTTGACTGGGTAGAACAAGGGGGTCCGCCCGGTCATCTCAAGTGGGAGTAACGCGGCCGGGGTGTGCGCCGGCCGGGGTGCGACGGCACGCCCGCCTCGTGACACCGGAAGGGGCGAACTTGCCGGAACGATGGCGAACCCTATCCGGGCCGTGACTCTTTGTAATTTGATGAATACAGAGTGCGAAGAGGGGGATGTCGGACGCAACACTTCGATCAGCCACAAGATCGCGCGCCCCACGTGACGGCGGGGCCCGCTGTTCAACGCCCGCCTTCACTTCGTACCGTGCCCGCCACAGCGGGCCGCCCCCTGGAGAACCAGCAGACATGACACCTCGCGCCCTGCTCGCCCTCCCCCTATCCCTGGTCCTGTCCCTGCCCCTCCTGCTGGGGCCCGCGCCGGCCCAGGCCGCTCCCCAGCGCACCGATCTGCAGACCGCACTGGATGCCATCGCCACCAGCGGAGCCCCCGGCGCCCTGGCCGAAGTCCGCGACGGAAGCGGCACCTGGGCCGGCACCAGCGGCAGCAACGACCTCCACGGCACCCCGGTCCCAGCAGGCGCACGCTGGCGCATCGGCAGCGTCACCAAGACCTTCGTCGCCACCCTCATCCTGCAACTGGCCGGCCAGCGCAGGATCGGCCTGGATACCCCGATGGCCGAGTACCTGCCCGGCCTGCTGCCACGCGGCGAACAGATCACCATCCGCATGCTGCTCAACCACACCAGCGGCACCGGCGACTACGCCGCCACCTGGGAAGACAGCCCGGCAGGCTTCCGCCGCCTGGCCACCACCACCTACACACCCCAGCAGCTCATCGACCGCGGCATCGCCCTGCCCCTCACCTCCGCCCCCGGCGGCCAGTGGGCCTACTCCAACACCGGCTACATCGCCCTCGGCCTGCTCGCCGAAAAGATCACCGGCCAGACCCTGTCCCGCGCCCTGGACGAACGCATCTTCCGCCGCTACCTGCTGCGCAACACCTTCCTGCCCGCCACCGAACGCACCATCCCCGGCACCCACCTCAACGGCCACACCACCGACGAGAACGGCGACCTGGAAGACATCACCCGCTCCGACACCTCCCATGCCTGGGCGGCCGGCGGCGTCATCTCCACAGCCGCCGACCTCAACCTCTTCTACTTCCTTCTCACCCACGGCGAGATCCTCCCTCGCTCCCTGCTGGCGCAGATGGAGCGCACCGTGCCAGGTCCTGGCCTGGACTACGGCCTGGGCCTGATGAAGCTCACCCTCCCCTGCGGCATCCAGGTCTGGGGACACAAGGGCCACATCCCGGGCTACGCCACCTACAGCTTCCACAACGACCGGCGCGACCTCACCGTCACCGCCAACGCCCTGCACTCCCGCGACGACGCCGCCACCGACCAGGCCATCAACCACCTCATGGAGGTCGAGTTCTGCACGCCCTGACCATCACACCGGAAGCACGGTGCCCAGGGCGTCCGGAGCGTGGGATTCACCTGATCCAGACGGCCTGGGCCCGGCTGTGGCCTGCCCGTACAATGGCGACGGCTACCGCTCAGCGGGCGGGGCTCGGAGCGGTGGAGCGATCCGCGAGCCCGGCTGCTGGACGGCCAGGCGTGGGAGCAGGCGCGGCCACGTGGTGTACGGGCCAGGTCTCGCGCCCGCGCTGGACACACCTGCGGCCCCTGTCTTGGTCTCAGTTGTCAGCTACGTGGTCAGCTTCACGGGAAGGGCCTTCGGCCGGCACCGCGGAGAGTGTCGGCAGAGGCGAGGCGATCCGAGTGGCGACGGCTGCCAGGATCGCGCCTGCCACGGCTGCGACGGCGGCGGCGACGAAGGCGGAGGCGCCGGTGTCATGGGGACCGGTGAGCCGGCCGGCTACGGCGGTGCCCAGGCCGTAGCCGGCCCACATGAAGGTGTTGAGCCAGGCGAAGACCTCGGTGCGGTATTGGGCGGGGGCGTGGTCGGCGAGCAGGGCCGGCACGACCGCGTCGCGCGGCCCGGTCACCAGCCCGATCAGAGTGATCAGTACGGCGAGCGTCACGAAGCCGGGCGCCCACGCGCCGCCGAGCAGGATGGCAGCCTCGGCGAGCGAGAGCAGGACGAGCACGCGCCGGCCGGTGACGGGCCAGCTCCGCGCGCCGTACCCGAGGGTGCCGAGGAGGGCGCCGGCCGACAGCAGGCCCATCAGCACACCGGCGGCGGCCGCCGAGCCGAAGGTGGTGGCCGAGGCGACCGTGGCGATGCGCAGGCAGCCGAAGGTGAAGGTGCCGCAGGCGGCGATGGCCAGCAGCAGGACCGTAGGCCGGTGGGTGAGCGGCCCGGCCAGGCGGAGCCTGCCCGGTGGGGTGGGCGCTGCTCGCCGTACCGCGGGGGAGGCCAGGAGGAGCGCGGTGCCGAGCAGGACGGCGGCGCCGGCGGCGGCCACCACGCCGCGAGCCGGAACGGCCAGGGTCAGGACCGGCACAAGCAGGGGGCCAGCGATGAACGTCAGCTCGTTGACGGCATTGTCCACCGCATAGGCGGCGGGCAGGGAGGCGGCGGGGACGAGGCGTGGCCAAGTGCCTCTGATGACCGATCCGGCGGGTGGGGTGGTGGCGCCCAGCAGTACCGCGGCGCCGATCATCAGCGCAGGCGAGGCCAGGAGAAGGAGGCCGTAGGCGAGGGCATGGGCGGCCAGGTAGCCGGTCAGGGCCGGGCGGGGGCCGTACCGGTCGGCGATGCGCCCGCCGAGTGGCGCGCACAGGGCCAGGGCCAGCGCGTGTCCGGTGAGTACGAGGCCGGCGTCGGCGTAGGAGCCGAGCCGGTCGACGGCGGCCAGCAGCAGGGCGAGGCTGAGCACGGGCGTGCCCAGCTTGACGACGAACCCGGTGACGAGCAGGTGAGGGACGCCAGGCTGGGCGAGCAGGCGTCGATAGGGCGCGAACATGGATGGCGGCTCCGTTACTATCTAACTGGATTATGCCTATGACACACAGAGGGGATGTTACTAGTCAAGTGCAAATAGCCTGTAACGTAACCCGGCAGGCTCCGCTGATCGCCGAGCTGGTCAACCTGGCCACGGCGCACTGGCGGGGCGGCGCCTCGGTGCAGCCGCCGGCAGACGAGGACCTGGCCACGACGTTCGCCGCCCAGCTCAGCGATCACGCGAGTGCGGCCCTGCGCGCGATCCCGGGCTCAGGACGGCGCCTGGCCGAGCTGGGCACCGAACTGCGGCAGGCGCTGCTGGCCGAGCATCCAGCGGACCAGGCGGCCCGCATCAACGCCATGATCCGCAGGTACGGCGCGCAACCGTACCTGGCCGAGGATGTCGGCCAGCCGTTCCATCTGCACTTCCACGGTTCGGGCGGCACCCCGGTGGAGGCCCTGGGCGGCGAGTTCGCCACAGCGCTCGCCCTCATCGTGGACGGCTACGGCCCAGATCGCTTCGGACAGTGCGCGGCGCACCAGTGCGAGGCGGTCTACATCGACCTGACCCGCAACGCCTCGCGCCGCTACTGCAGCGCGGCATGTACGGCTCGCGCCAAGACCGCCGCCTACCGCAGCCGCCGCCATTCCTGATCGAGTCTGGTCGTGCTCGCGCATGAGACGGCACGCCTACGCCGGATGCCGGTCGGCGGGCGCGAACTCGGCCAGGTAAGGCTTGATGTCCAGGGGGGTGAGTCGGCACGGCCCCGCGGTGGGCGGAGACGCCCATGCGCGGACCTCGCTCGCGACCTGCTGGTGGGGTTACGGCTGCTCACACCCCAGTTCTCAAGACCGTCAACCGGTCCCCGGTCAGGAAGTGCTTCGCCTTCTGTCAGCCCGGCATGATGTGCGGAGGATGCCGTGTGCGGCCAGTTGCTCGGGGATGCCGGCCAGGGCCGGTAGCTGGTCGATGTGGTGGACGCCGGTGGGCAGCGCGCCGGCGAGGACTGTGCGGGTGACGTGTGCGGCGACGAGGGCGGTGGCACGGCTCTGGCCATTGCCAGTGAGGGCGAGCGCGGCGTGCCGGTCGCCGTTGACCGCGTCGACGCGAACGGCGAAGCCGTCGCCTCCGATGTGCACCCGCGACAGCGCGGCGGTGATGAGATGGCGCAGCGCGGGGCGCCGGTCGACGCGGAAGACGGCGAGCCGGCGCAGGCCCGCCAGCAGTGTGGTGGAGAACGCGGAGTCGAGGCACATCCGGGTGGCGACCCTGGGCACGCCGAGGGTCCGTCGCAAGCTGTGCTGGTCGGAGAAGTCCAAGGGGTAGGCGATGCGGCGGCCGTAGCCGGGCATGACGTATCGCCGCGGGCGGGCGCCGGCGGGCTGGGCGAGCCGGGCCACGGTCCAGGCCACCGCGTCCGCGCCGTGTCGTTCACCGGCACCGAGCAGCACGGTGATGTCGATGCGCTGTGCGCCGCCGACACGGTCGTGCACGCGCCGAGCGAGCAGGTTCGTCAGTCCTGGCGCGAGGCCGACGCTGAGGACCCCGGTCGCCCCGCTGACGGTGGCCCGGTCGGTGAGGTCTTCCACCTGGCGCAGCAGGTGGTCGGAGGCGCCGACATCGACCAGGTGGATGCCGCGGGACAGGCAGGTCTCGGCCACAGTGGCGTCGGCCGGCTCGACGCAGAGGACGACCGCTGTGATGGGGTCGAGGTCGAGAAGCCGCTCCAGGCCGCCGATGTCGGCCAGGTCGAGCCGGGCCCTTCGCACGGTGTCGGGAAGGCGGGCGCCGTCGGGATTGCGTCCGGCGGCGATGACCTGGCCGGGAAACCACCCGTCCAAGGTCGTCGAAACCTGGGCGCCGACCGCGCCATAGCCACCGATCACGAGAATCCCGGACATCAGACCAACCTCCTGTATTTCGCTAGAGCATGACACTAGTCATTCGGTCGCGCAAGCAGGGTGTCGATCAGCGTCCGGGCCGCCCAGTCGGTCCAGACGGGGTCACTCCAGCCCCGATAGCGGGTGAGGAGGTGGTAGGTCTCCGGCGCCAGGACGGCGAGGGCGGTGTCCGCGGCGCGAAGTGCGTTGAGGTCGGCGCGCAGCGCGTTCTTGGCGGCCAGGGCGCCGGTGAACACGGCCAGGACCGTGTGCCGTTGCGTGATGTTGGTGCGCCACAGCTCGGCGATCTCCGGGTCCGTGGCGGCTGCCGAGCGGACGACCTCCAGTAGCGGCGCCACCCGGGCATGGATGTCGGCGGTGGCTTCGGCGAGCCGGCGCAGCAGCTCCGGCGGCGGCGCGGCGAGCGCTTCGGCGACCCACGGCCGGTCGAGCGTGGCGACCGGGGCGTCGTCGCCGGCCACCTCGACGTCGAGCAGCTCCTTGAGGATCGCGCGTTTGGTCTCGAAGGTGAAGTACAGCGTCTGCACGGCCACGCCGCCTTGGGTCGCGATGGCCTGCATGCTCGTGGCGGTGTAGCCGCGTTCGGCGAACAGCTCACGGGCGGCGGTGAGCATGCGTGCGCGGGTCTGGGCCGTCTTGGCCGCGCGCACTCCGGGCTTGGGTCGGGTCACCGGCGATCTCCTCATTTGACTAGAGCATCACTCTAGTGCACTCTTCGCTGGAGTATCGCTCTAGCGAAAGAGGTGATGTATGGGCAACCGCACCATGACGGGTCACACGGCCGCGCTGGTGTTGATCACTGCGGTGGAGTTGGTGGTCTTCCTGGACACCACCGTCGTGAACATCGCGCTGCCGAGCATCGGCGCCGGCCTGCGACTGGACGAGGCGGGACTGGCCTGGGTCACGAACGCGTACTTGCTGGCCTTCGGCGGCTGCATGCTGGTCGGCGGACGCGCGGCCGATCTGCTCGGCGCGCGGCGAGTCTTCGCCTTCGGGCTGGCCCTGTTCACCGCCGCATCGGCGCTGGCCGGAATCGCGGGCAGCCCGTGGATGCTCATGGCGGCACGCGCGGCGCAGGGCATCGGCGCCGCTGTCACGGTCCCGGCCCAGTTGGCGCTGCTGACGCGGACGTTCACCGAGCCGGCCGCCCATCGCCGGGCGTTCGCGGTCTGGGGGGCGATGGGCGCGGCCGGCGCCGCCATCGGCACGGCGACCGGCGGCCTGCTCACCGACGGACTGGGCTGGCGGTCGATATTCCTGATCAACCTGCCCGTGGGCGTGGTGGCGCTGGCGCTGATCAGGAGACTGCTGCCCGCCGACCCGCCGCACCGTGCGCGTCCCGCCACGCGGCTCGACCTGCCCGGCGCCGTCCTCGGCACGACCGGCCTGCTGCTGCTCGGGTACGCGGCCGGCGCGCTCGCCGACCCCGGAACCTGGACATCGGCCGCGATCCTGCTGGCGGTCGCGCTGGTGCTGCTCGCCGGCTTCGTCGCCGCCGAGGCGCGCGCCGCGGTGCCGCTCATGCCGCTCCGGCTGTTCCGGATCCGCCAGGTGACCGGCTCCGCGATCGTCAACGCGCTGGTCGGCGCGGCCCACGTACCGGCGTTCGCGCTGCTCGCCCTCTACCTGCAGAACACCCAGCACTACAGTCCCACGCGGTCCGGCCTGGCGGTCCTGCCGGTCGCGGCAGCCGGGCTGATCGCCTCCCGAACCGTCATCCCGGCCGCCGTCAAGCGCTTCGGCGCCCCTGCGTTGCTGGCGGGCGGACTCGCGTTGCAAGCCCTCGCGCTGGCCTGGTTCGCCACACTGCCCGCCACCGTGGACTATCTCACCGACGTGCTGCCTGCCGCACTGATCCTCGGCATCGGCCTGCCCGCCTCATTCGTGGGCGTCACCGCGCCCGCTGTCACCGCCGTGGACCAGACCGATGCCGGGGTGACCGCCGGCATCGTCAACACCGCCCAACGCATCGGATCCGGCCTCGGAGTAACCGCCATCCTGGTCCTGGCCTCCACGATTACCGGTACGGCCGGCTACCTGGCCGGACTGCGAACCGGCTTCGCCGCCGCGGCAGCCCTCGCGTTCCTCGGCTGCCTCCTCACCCTCGCCCTGCTGCGCCCCAACCCCTTGGCGACACCGGTCGCCCACCCGGCGGAAAGGCCACACCGTTGAACACCCGCAGCTCCGCGGTCACCATGACGACCGCCATCGCTGGAGCCGTCCTGTTCCTGCTCGGCACGATCCTGCACCCGGCCCGCGACGGCCATGGCATGGCTGTCGTCGTTGACCGATACGGCATCACCCACGCCATCCAGGCCATCGGCCTGGCCCTGCAAGCAGTCGCCCTGGCGAGGCTGACCCCCGCTCGCCGCCTGTCGGCGCACCACGCCGCGCTGGCCGGCGTCCTCGCCTGGCTCGCGCTGATCGTCTACGACGGCTCCCACAACCCGGTCACCGCCCGATTCGCGCCCGAACTGGTCCACACGTCAGCCGATCTCAGCCCTGGTGGGGCGTTGTTCGTGCTGCCCGGGCTGCTGCTCTTCCCCGCCGGGTACGCCATCCTCGCCACGTCGCTCGCCCGCGGCGGAGCCCGCTGGTGTGCGCTGTTGCTCGGCATCGGCGCGCTCACCTACTGGCTCGGCGGCCTTCTCATCTTCGCGGCCGGCCCGCGTTCGCCGTTCGTCCAGATCCTCGAAGTGATCGGCGCCGGCCTGTACGCGCTCGGCTTCGCCCTGCTCGCCCGAACCAGGCTCACCGCACCAGCCTCAGGGCGAGCGTCGTGACCCCGGCCGTCGTCATCATCGGAGCCGGTCCGGCCGGGTTGGCGGCCGCGGCCGCACTGCGGCGGCGCCGGATCGACCCGGTCATCCTCGAGCAGGGCGACGCGGTGGGCACCTCCTGGCGTCACCGCCACCAAGACCTGCGCCTGAACACCATCCGCTGGCTCTCCAACCTGCCCGGTCTGCCCATCCCTAGACGCGCCGGCCGGTGGGTCGCCCGGGACGACTACATCGACTACATCGAACGCTTCACCCGGCACACACGACTCCACGTACGTTGCGGAGTTCAAGCCCGCCGGATCGACCCCGCGGCCGGCGGCTGGCAGATCACGACGAACGACGGCCACCACCACAGCCGGCACGTCATCGTCGCCACCGGCCACGACCGCGTCCCCACCATGCCGGACTGGCCCGGGCGCGCAGGCTTCCAAAGGCCGATCCAGCACGTCGCCACCTTGCGCCGCGCCGCCGACCTCGCCGGCTCCCGTGTCCTGCTCGTCGGCGCCGGCAACTCCGGCGTCGAGATCGCCGGCCACCTCGTCGACGCGGGCGTCCAACAGCTATGGATGTCGGTGCGCACCTCACCGACCATCCTGCCCCGGCACCTGTACGGCGTCCCTCTGCACCCGCTCACCCTCGCGCTGCGTCTGTTGCCAGAGCCGATCCGCGACCGCCTCACCCGCGCCGTGGCGCACCACGCGTTCGGCGACCTACGCGCCCACGGACTCCCCACCCCGAGGCAAGGCCCGTTCGAGCGCATGCGTACCACCGGGGTCACCATCGCGATCGACCAAGGCTTCGTCGGGCATCTCACCGCCGGCCGGGTGCACATCGTCACCGTCGTCGACCACCTCGACGGCCACGATGTCGTGCTACGAGACGGCACCCGGCTACAACCGGACATGGTGCTGACCGCCACCGGCTACGACCCCGGCCTCGCCGATCTGGTCGGACACCTCGACGTTCTCGACCACGACGGCCGTCCCCACCGTGACGCGGGCAAGCACCGGCCCACCACGGGACTCTGGTTCATCGGATACCAACCGGCGATCGAAGGCAGTCTCCGCCGGCTTCCCATCGAGGCGCGGCGGATCGCCCGCGCGATCGGCAACGGCCCCAAGACACCGATCCGAACCTGACCGAGTCACCGAGACAACTCACGTCATCCCTCAACCACCCAGGAGTTCAGCATGTCCGTCCGCCACGTCGTGCCTGTGCCCAGAAGATCAGCCACCGGTCGAGTCGCCGAGGTGTACGCCCAATCGACGGCCGACTTCGGGCAGGTCGCGTTCATGATGTTGTCTCCGGCGCCCGAACTGCACGCCGCAGCCTGGGCCGTGCTGCGCGAGTCGGAACTCGCAGGACTCGCACCCCGCACCGACAAGGAAGTCGTGGCCGTGGCCGTGTCACAGGCCAACCGGTGCCGGTTCTGCATCGACGCGCACACCATCCTGATCCACGCCCTCGGCGAACACCAACTCGCCGAGGACCTGCTCAACGACCGAGTCCCGACCGACCCTCACCACGCCGCGCTGGCGACCTGGGCGAAGGCCACCCGAACCCTCGACCCGGCACATCTGGCGGCACCTCCGTTCCAGCCCGAACTCGCCGCCGAATACATCGGCACGGCCCTGTCGACCCACTTCATCAACCGCATGTTCTCCACGCTCACCGACGAGCAACTGCTCCCCGGCAATCTGCAACGAGCACGGTCGGTACGCCGGGTCGGGGCCATGGCCTACACCCGCACCGTCCACCAGGAACTCGCCCGAGGTGACAGCCTGCCGCTACTGGCCGGCATCCCAACGGCGTCACGGCCGGCCTGGGCCGGCGATACCCCGATCGGGGCCGCGTACGCCGCCCTGCGCAGCGCGGCCGCCGACGGCGCCGCGCTCCTGAGCGAGCAAAGCCAGAACCTTCTCCGAGCCACGGTCGCCGAACCCACCGCCACCGGCCCGCTTTCGCATGGCACGTGGCTGACACAACGCTTGACCAGGCTTCCCGAAGCCGACCGACCCGCCGCCAAACTCGCGCTGCTGGCCGCTCTCAGACCACACGACATCGCCGAAGCGGACGTCACCGCATGGCGCGCCACGACCTCCGCCAACGACACCCATCTGGTACGCCTGCTCGGCTTCGGTGCCATCACCGCAGTGGAGCGGATCGAGGAAGCCATCACCAGCCGAACATCAACTGGATGAGGACGAACGCACCCGCGGAGCGATATCCACCATGATGACACCGTAGAGGACGCCCGTGTCCGTCGCGCTTTCCCCGGCCGGCCCAACTCCGCCCCCGATTCGGCCACCGGCGCGACGACCGGCATGACGACGATGGTCACAGTCGACCAAGAAGTCCCAGGTCGCTACCGCTAATTTCTGCACTCAGCATCTCGAAGGCCGGAACGCTCGTCAACGGCACGCCGGACCGGGAGGACCTCGTCCTGGCACGGGCCGGGTTCGAGAACCTCGAACGGCATGTCGTGCCGGCCGGGGAAGTGGTCGACCGTACAACGGACGACATCGTGGCGTGGGTGTTCTCCCGATCCGACTCCGCCCCGCACCTGTTCGGCGACAAGCTGGAGGACTTCGAGCGGGACCTGCGCGCGGTCCTGCAGCAAACATCACCCGATAACCGCTTCGCAGAGCGTCTTCCGGCAACCGAGATCATGACCTGGAGCAAGCCGCATGGTGAGCGGTGACGGCGATCGCCGCGGCATGCCACACGTCTCAGCCGCCGATGTCGTCGTCGTGGACATCGCCTGGATCACCCAGCGGTCGCAACCCTCCCGGCAGCTCGGGCAGGGCGAAGGAGTAGCGGCCCAGCATGTTCACGTGCGCGTGGATTCTGATCGGGTAGGTCAGCCAGCTGCGGGGCGTAGGAGAACCCCGCCAGAGTGAGCAGCCCGTAGACGATGTCGCTGTAACTGGCGGTATCGGTGACGATCATCTCGGGGCGTTTGCCGCCGTCGCGGTCATACAGCACGTCCAGCACGTACAGCGAATCGCGCGGGGTGCCGGCCACGACCATGCCGCCCAGGCCCGAAGCCTGATCGTTCAGCATGTTCAGCCAGGTCGCGCCGCGGCCCCGGCCGAAGTACTTGGGGTTGGGCCGGGCATGGATCGTGGCCGTGGGGACGACGAAGCGCATCCCATCGACCGAAGCCACCGGCCCGCCACCCCACACCTGGGCCAGGCCGATTCCGGCCTGGGCGTCGATGAGGGTGGCGTTGGCGGCCTTGTAGGTGGCCAACCGCAGGTAGGTCTGATCGACATGGGACAACCGGTCGCGTCTCAGCGCCTTGGCGCCGCCGATGACGGGGGTCATCCCGACGTTGCAGCCGTGCGCCACCAGCAGCGCGGCGATCGAGATGGGAAGGTCGGCCAGCCGGGCCGCTTCCCCGGTGATGGAGGTGAACGCGGCATCGGCGCCGGTCCAGGAGAACACCTCCAGCAGCACCTCGGGCAGGTCCACCCGGGGCATCATCGCCTCCACTGCCTCCCGCAACGCCACCAGACTGTCGGGTTCGGGGACCGGTTCCAACGCCGCCAGGTGGAGCCGCCCGTCGTCGCCCATGCCCGCGCTAGTGTTGGCCGGCAATCGCCCGGCGACCTCTCGGTAGGCCGCATCCAGCGTCTCGGCCTGCCGGGTCAGGTAGGTGCCCGGCTGCTCGGGCAGGCGCAGGCTGGCCAATACCGTGGGCCGCAGCGCCTCCCACACCGGGCCCTGCAGGAGTTTGGCGCCCGGGTCACCCCACTTGGAGGAGTTGATCGCGAAGATCTCCCGGCGGCGCAGCAGTCGGTGGAACTGCTCCAGCACACAGAACGCGTACGCCTTCCAATCCACCTGCCCTTCTTGCAAGTGCGGCGCCCGCAGCACCAGGCGCCGCCACGACCCAATCAGCAGCGACGCGTTGATCTCCTCCGGGGTGACGCGCTTGCGTCCCATCAAAGAGGGCAGCGTCCTCAGCGCGGCCAGCACCGGCCGGCCCTCGGCCGTAGCCCCGAACTGGATCACCTCACACAACTGGGGCAGGAAGGGCCGCACCATGGCGAAACAGCCCACCAGCATCGCCCGCCACGCCTCATCGGCATCCGAATCGGCCGGCGGGGTCAGCTCGATGATCGCCTCCAGCGCCGCAGTCAGCTGCTGGCGCGACACGACCGCCTCGATCGCCGCCCACACCTCATCAATCGACGCCAGCCCCGGTGCCAGGATCTCCCCGGTAGCGACATCGACCTGGTCGTCAGTCGCCTCGATCAGCACCCGCACTGCCTCGGCCAGCGTGGCCGAGGCCCGCTCCACCCGCGGCAGCGTGCGCAGCTTCTCCTTCGACGACTCCCGCTCGGCGCGCGCCAGCAGCCGGGTGGCGATCAGCAAATCGAGCAAGTCAAGAGCGTCATCGACCGACCGGGTGGTCAGATGCACCACCGTCGCCAGGAGCGTAGCGAGCTTGCGCTCGGCGCCGTGCCGGTCGATCAACGTGGCCTTACCGTCCATGCCATAGCGCCACAGCTCGGCCATCCGCCGCGGTGGGATCACCGACACATCCACCTCACCGACGCCGAGCGCGGCGATCTCGGCCACCCGCTCCAGCGCCCGCTCCATCTGCGGACCTGAGGCCTTCACCACCGGGCGTCGCAGCCGCTCCAGCGTGGAGATTCTTGCCCCAGCAGGCACCTCCACCAGCTCGGCCAGCACCCGCCGTTGCTCATCATTCAGCAGGTCATACAGGCTGTCCCACAGCCGCTTGGTGGCTTTCTCCCGCTCCCTGGCCACCAGCCGCGCCAGCCGATGCACCCCCGGCATCAGCACCGGGCGGCTACGCAACTCCGCCACCGCCGCATCGAACAGCGCCTTGGGGCCCTCTCCCGTGGTGAACGCCCGCGCCGCGATCCACCGCGCCAGCCCCGGTTCGACCTCGGCGAAGTCGATCCACCCGCTGGCCTTCTCGATCTCTCCTGCGTGGGTACGCGCGGTTCCATCACGCTGGCCGTCCAGCTTGATACACGACGGGTCGGTGATGCCCAGTTGCTGAGCGAGGTAGTCCACGACCTCGGCAGGGACCTGGCGAGGGTCGGGGAGAAACCGCCGTAGTAACCGGGCTACCCCGAGCTGGACAGCGAATCCGAGCCGGTTGTGATCTCTGCGCTTGGTATCGATCGCCTCGCGGTCAGCGTCATCGAGGAAGAAGTACTTCTCCAGCTGAACGCGCGTAGGCGGCCCCTGAAACGAGGCGAACCCCGCAGCCTGCTCATCGGACAAGAACTCGACCGGCACCGTGAACCTCCGCAGGTCTACGACAAGACCCTCGAAGGCTTCCGGTAGCGATCACCAGCGGTCAAACCGATGCTCACCAGGACAAACGCTTAGCGCACGATCCGGTTCCGATGTTCCTCAGACCCCGTGTCCCGATCGGGCTACTACGAATGGCGCGAGCGGCCGGCCTCGGCCACCGCGCAACGCCGGACGCTGCTGGCCGCATCGGTCGCCGAGATCTTCGCCGGCTCGCACGAGACCTACGGCTACCGGCGGGTGCACGCCGCCCTGGCCCGCCGCGGTGAGCACTGCTCGGCCGAGTTGGTGCGTGCCCTGATGCGGGAGCAGGGCCTGGTTCCGGCTCAGGTGCGGGCGTTCCGGCCCGTCACAACGGTGCAGGGCGACTTCCGCGGCATCCCCGACCTGGTCAGCCGTGACTTCACCGCCGCTCGTCCGGGCACCAAGCTGGTCGGCGACATCACCTACGTCCGCACCTGGGAGGGCTTCCTCTACCTGGCCACCGTGATCGACTGTCACAGCAAGGCGGTTCTGGGCTGGGCGATGGCCGACCACTACCGCACCGCCCTGATCAAGGACGCGATCCGGATGGCCGCCGGCACCGGCCTGCTCCAGCCCGGTGCCCTGTTCCACACCGACCGCGGCTCGAACTACATCAGCGACGAGTTCGGCCGCTTCCTGACCGGCCTGGGCATCCGCCGCTCGGTCGGCCGCACCGGCGTCTGCTACGACAACGCGATGGCCGAGTCGTTCTTCTCCGCGCTCAAGAACGAATGGCTGCACCGCTTCGTCTTCACCACTCGAGCCAAGGCAAGACGGCAGGTCATCCGCTATATCGAGGGGTTCTACAACCATCGGCGCCTGCATTCGGCGCTCGGCTACCGACCACCCTTCGAAGTGCTCAACGAGTCCCTTTCAACTCCGACGGCCGCATAGGCTACGCCCATAAGCTGGCTGTCCGGAATCTCCGTGGCCCCTCACGGCGTCGATGGCGAACATGATGTCACCCTACGGTTGATCTCGCCGGATCGCCGACCCGATGAACCCGGCGAAGTCTGGCTGCGGTCGGCCCAGCACCTCAATACGGGCGGCGCTGTTACCTCATCCACGCGCGAGACGGGATCACCAGCGCGAGCACGGGTCGGCAGGTCCGGGCGATGCGTGCGACGACGTTCGGATCACCTCGGCTGCCAGCGACAGATCTTCTTGGAGGTGAGGGTCGCGCCGATGCGGGCGTAGAAGCGTTGGGCGGCGACGTTGGCTTCCGTCACCTCCCAACGGATCACCTTGCCCTCGGCAGCTTCGGCCGCGGCCTGCATCAGCCGCTCGCCTACGCCGTTGCCGCGTTCGGCGTCGGTGACGTACAGGTCGTCCAGGGCGAGGTAGTCCTGGCCGGACCAGAAGCTGATGCGCTCGAACCAGGAGACGTAGCCCACGGCCTGGCCGTCTCGCTCGGCGATCAGATAGGTGATCTCCGGGCGGGCCAGCATTGACTTCAGCTCCTCGACGCTTGCGGTGATGGCCGAGGTCTGGCCTTGGTGTTCGGCCAGACCTCGTATGAGGTCGTGCACGGTGGTGGCGTCATCGGGTGTGGCGCGGCGGATCGATGTCATGATGATCCTTTCAGGTGTGCTTCAAGTCGGTCGCCGCTTACAGGGCGGCTCTGGTCGTGGTCGCGGGAGTGGCCGGCGTCGCAGCGGTGTTGCTGAGCCGCTGTAGCGCCGGCGATCAGGCGATCCCCGCTCACTGAGAGCCGGCTTGCCCCGTGGGTGACGGGCGGCCGGGCGTCACCAGCGCTGCGATGACTGCGCCGACCGCCGATGCGATCGCGGCCACGGTGAATCCGCTGGTGAAGCCGTGCAACGTGGTCCCGGCCAGGCTCGCGGCTGCGACGCTTGAGATGACGGCGGCTCCGATGGATGCGCCGAACTCGTGGAAGGTGCTCACGATGCCGGAGGCGATCCCGGCCTCGTGGGGCGCCACTTGACCGAGTGCGGTCGCCGAGGCGATGACGAACATCGCGCCGGTGCCTGCCGCCGCGACGGCCACGCCGGCCACGACGCTGACGACGTTCGTCGAGAAGGCCGGTACGGCCATGCCGATCGCCGCGACCGTCAGACCCGCGACGGCCAGGGCGCGCCCGCCCCAGCGGCCGAGCAGGCGTCCGGTCAGGTTGGCGCCGAGCATGGTCGCCAGCGCGACCGGCAGGAACAGCAGCCCCGCCTGCAGCGCGCCATAGCCCAAAGCGTGTTGGAAGTAGAAGGTTCCCAGGAAGAACACAGCGATCATCAGTGCCGTGGCCATCAGGATCAGGAAGGCCCCGACCGCCACAGGGCGCCGGGCAAGCAGTCGCACGTCCATCAGGGGCGAACGTGCCCACCTCTGCCACAGCACGAACAGCACGTAACCCACGGCAGCCGCGAGCACGAGCCACCCGGTGAGAGCACTGAGCCACCCCTTCTCACCGGCGGCGATGAGGGCGTAGATCAACGACGCGCTGGCGGACGTCACCAAGATCGCACCGAGTACGTCGAGCCGGGGCCGGGAGGCGGCCGAAGGCGTACGCGCCGGAAGCAGTACGGCGAGGACCACAGCGATCACCAGGCCGATGGGCACATTGATGTGGAACACCCACGACCATCCCGGACCGGCGGTGAGCAGGCCGCCGAGGAGAACGCCGAGCGCGGCGCCGCCGCCGCCGAGCGCGGACCAGACCCCCAGGGCCTTGTTCCGCTCCTCTCCGTCGAACAGGGCGACCACCAGCGACAGCGCCGCGGGCGACAGCAACGCGGCCCCGACGCCCTGGGCCACCCGACCGGCCAGCAGCATGGCCGCCGTCCCCGCCAACCCTGTGACCAGCGATGCCACGGTGAACAGCAACAGCCCGGCGATCACGATCCGTTTGGCGCCCAGCAGGTCTGTGATGCGGCCGCCGAGCAGCATGAGGCCGCCGAAGGTGAGCGTGTACGCGCTGACCGTCCAGGTCAGGGCCTCGCGGCTGAGTGCGAGGTCCGTCTCCATGTGGGGCAGCGCGATGGCGACGACGGTGACGTCGAGGATCAGCATGAGCTGGGCCACGCCGAGGAAGCCGAGGATGCGCCACCGGCCCGGGAGCGGCTCGTGGAGCTCTGCCTGTTGCGCTGCGGGTTGAGTCATCGAATCCTCCAAGCGCTATCTCGTATGTCCATATACGAGTTCTGCTGCACACTATAAGCCGTATATGCGTATACGAGATAGGGTGCTGGCATGGCTGCACCTTCTGCGCGCTCCAGGCGCCGTGCCGACGCCGAGCGCAGTATCGCCCGCATCGTGTCGGCCGCTCGCGAGTTGATGCGTTCGAACCCGCATGCGACCACCGATGACATCGCGCTGGCTGCCGGCGTCGGGCGGATGACTCTGTACGGACACTTCCGGACTCGGGCCGACCTCATCGAGGCGGCACTTGTCGACGCGCTGCGAGAGGGCGACAAGCTGCTGGCCTCCGTCGACCTGACCGGGGACGCACGCGAAGCCATGGGCCGTCTGTTGGCGTCCAGTTGGGAGCTGGTGGCCGAGTCGGCGGCCCTGCTGGCTGCCGCCGAGGAAGTCCTACCCGCTGGACGGATCCAGGACCTGCACGCCGAACCCGTCCAGCGCATGGCCGAACTCGTCCACCGTGGCCAGGATCAGGGCGTCTTCCGTACCGACCTGCCTACCGCCTGGCTGGTCAGCCTTACCCACTACATCATGCACGGCGCGGCGAACGAGGTACGCCAAGGACGCCTGGCCCGGACCGACGCGGCCGACGTGGTCACCAAGTCCATCCAATCGGCACTGGCCGCCTGAGGCGGAGCTCGCCTACCAGGCGGGGGCGTCAAGCTCAGAATCCCTCGATGGCGTTGGGTCCATTCCTGGTGCTGTCCGGGGGGCGGCGTCGTCACCGCAGCCGGTCCGGAGTGAGGTGGCGGACTTCCTGTAGCTATTGCTCGGCCTGCTGCTTGCTCGCGCCTGTGGCAATCGATCGCCTCGTTCCTCGCGAGCAAGGTTCAGAGCAGTTGTGCTTGCAAGAATCCGGCGAGAAGAACGGCGAAGCCGCCAATCTCGCCCACGATGAGCGCCGTCATGAACGCCGTTGTGCCGCGGACTGGATGGTGGAACTGGTTGTTGGTGTCCCGGCGCCAACCGTGAAGGACATAGCTCACGATCGCCGCCATGAAGAACGCCACGACGACTCCCGCCGCGGCGAGATCGACTGCCGCCGGCCAGCCGCTCAGTTCGACGAAGACCGCGATCAGTAAGGTCGCGAAGGAATACAGCAGTGCGGCACGATGCGCGATGTCCACATAGGGGTGAGCCCTGTGCCGCTCCGGGTGGATCATCTGCAGGTATTTCCATACGCCCAGCGTCAGGGCCGCCAGAAAGATCAGTCCTGCCAACAGCAGCGCGACGATGGTGTCATCCCCAAGGGGGGCGTCGCTACGCATGTGGGTCTCCGTGAAGCGGGTCGGTAACGAGGTCGTGACGAACGTAGAGTCCGTCGCATGGGGTGATCGGTGCTTTCCGCTCTGGCCGACCGTGCCCTGAAACGCCCGATGAGGCGGACCGGCAGGTAGCGACCCCGGTTCTCTGCCAGGAGAGGGAACGCTGTGTCGGTGAAGCGCTGCCCGTCCTGGTCGGCGGCCGACCGCTGCGCCGCACGTGCCACGCCGGGCATGCCCTTGGGGCGGGCTTGTTCGCTGCGGCGCCGACGCACTTTCTGGGGGTATCCGGGCGCGCCGGCCGCTGCCGGCGCTCGTACCTCTTTCGATGCTTCTCGCGGTACCACGTGCTACTGCCCTTCCCGTAACTCAAACATCGATGTTCGAGTTATGGGAGCGTATCCGAGTCTCCGCCATGGAGCCACTTTCCCCGGCATCCGAGAGCCGGGGTGTACGGTGACCGGCCGGACCATGAGACGACCGACGCCCGCGGGGCTGACTTGATCACGGTGGCAGTCGACATACTCGTCAAGCCGTCCTTCATCACCGATGGGGGCGTGGCTGAGCTGCGTACACCCGGCTGGGGTGACAGAGTGATGGCCGAGACGGTCGGCCTGGTCTCGGCCGACCATTTGACCGGCGCCTTCAACCTCCTCATCGGTTTCGAGCCAGAGGAGAGCCGATAGAGGACAGACCATCCCGTCTCGAAGGCTGTCGGGACCCCTGGGCGCTCGTCGCTCGTCCGTGCCTGTCTGGCGCCTGACTTCAAGAGCATGCGCTGTCGAGATGCCAGGTGTGGTGGTATGCCGTGACGCTGGCTTCGCGTGGGACGGGGGCGCATGGTCCGTGGTGTTGACGGCGATTCAACACCGTGGCGTGCGTGGTCGATTACCGCCGCTAACCCGGCCGGTCTCTGCAGCCTGGAGAGGTGGTCGCTGCACCTGCATCGCGACCGTGGTCGCCTTTGTGGCCGCCGCCGTCTCACTCCTCCCCGGCTTGGGTGGTGGCGAGGTTCCGGCCGTTGTCCTTCTTGATCCCCGGCCGGGGACAACGGTCAGGCGGCGTGCCAAGGTAAAGAATTGGTCGGTTAAATGCCTGCCTGGTAGGCCTTTTTGAAGCGTTTCTCCGTAGCTGGCTTGTACCGCTCTATGCCATTCGCATACCTTCAATGTCAGTTACGACGTAGGCCGGGTGAACATCCGCGCCACAGTACGTCCCGACCATTGCCGAGACCGCCTCTGATCTGTGTGAACACGGAGAACGACGCGGCCGCCGAATCCGCACGGACAAACACGCGGAACCGGGGACCCACATTCTGTGGGGTGAATCGGAACACCCTCCCGCGAGGGCATCCGTAGGGCACTTCCACGCCCGAACCCGTCAGCTAACCCGGTAGGCGGAATGGAAGCAAGGAGCAATACCTCTTCATGACCATCAACGCCTTCACCCGTGCCCTGACGCCCGCCACCCTCACTCGCCTCGCCCTCGGCGTGAGCGTCGCCGCCGGCGCGGTTCTCACCGCAGCCCCGGTCTTCGCCGACCAGGCGTCCGGCGCACGTTCCGACACCGTCGCCTCGCACAGCGCCGAGGAGAAGAGCGCCGGGCAGGTGAGCGCGCAGTCCGTCCTGAAGATCGCCGAGTCGCAGGTCGGTGTGACCGAGAACGCCGCGGGCGGCGGCACCCCGTTCCACAGCTGGTACATGTCCTCGCCCCGCGCGAAGGAGACCGTGGCCCGCGACGGCGGCAGTCTGCAGTCCTACGCCAACGCCCCCTGGTGCGCGATGTTCGTCTCCTGGGTGGGGGAGAAGGCCGGCGCCCGGTCCACCGTCGGCTGGGACGCCTACACCGTCACCTACGCCAAGTGGTTCGAGGCCAACAAGCACTGGGGGAGCCAGGCCAAGCCCGGCGCAGTGGTCTTCTACTCCTGGGACGACAAGTCCGTCGAGAGCATCGACCACGTGGGGCTGGTCAAGCAGGACAACGGCGACGGCACGATCACGGCTATCGAGGGCAACACCGGCAACGGCAAGGTCGAGGAGCGCGTCCGGCCCAAGTCCCAGGTGGTCGGGTACGGCTACCCGCAGTACAAGGCCTGACAGTCGACCGAGGATTCCTCTCCAGTGCGATGGTGAGGGCAGCAAAGTGGCGCAGGGCGTGGCCCTGCGCCACTTTCGTGTGTCAGGAGCGAAGCCGTGAGGCCGGCGCCTTGTGTCGGCCCGGCTCATGCTCCAATGTGGCGCATCACGGCGGAGAGCGCTTCGGCTGCTCGCCACACGTCCACGAACGTCGCGTACGAGGGGGTGGAGCCGAACTGCAGGATGCCTGGCCGCCGGGCGGGGGCGATGACCCCATGTCCCGTTTGCGCGACGGCAAGGGCCGGCGCGAAGCTGCGGCTGAGAAGCAGCACGAAGGCGAGGGCGCCAACTTCACCAGGAAGGAGGCAGCCTCGGATCGAACCATTCGGCGCCTGGTGAATGCGGCCCACCGCGGCCACGGCCGCCGCCAGTGATGGTGGCGGCCGTGTACCCGGATCAGGTCTGCTGGTAGCCGAGGAGGGTCATCATGCCGGATTCGGCGTGGTAGATGTTGTGGCAGTGGATCATCCAGAGCCCTGGGTTGTCGGCGTCGAAGTCGACGTTCAGCGTGCTGCCGGGCAGGACGATGGCGGTGTCCTTCCGGACGCCGCCGTCCGCCAGGGCGAAGGTGTGGCCGTGCAGGTGCATGGGGTGCCACATGGTGGTCCGGTTCACGAACGACAGCCGCACGCGTTCGCCCGGCCGTACCGGGGAGATGATCTTCGGGTCGTACTTCTTGCCGTTGATCGCCCAGTCGTAGGCCATCATGCTGCCGGTCAGCTCCAGCCTGACGACGCGGTCGGGCTCCTTGGCCGCCAGGCGCACGCCTTCGGCCGGCCGGAGCTCGGCATAGCGGACGACGTCGCCGTCCAGTTCGCGGGGGCGTACGTCGGCCTTGGGAGCGGAAGCGCCGTCGCCGGTCCGGATCAGGCCGCGGGCCACGGCGTTCTTGCCCTCGGCCAGGGCGACCAGCGGGAAGACGCCGTCCTTGAGGGTGACCAGCACGTCGGTATTTAGGTAAGTGACCGGGGCAGGCTTGCACGCCGGATCGGGATGAGGATGCTGACCGTACAGTTCCCGCCGCGGCGGCCGGGAGGCCGTCATGTATGCAATCGGAGGCCACTTGCGGCCGGCCTCCCCTCGGGCACGCCATATCCACCGTGGACGGAGCATGCGAGTGGCCAGGGATCATGACCAGCGGATATCGCTTGACGCGGGCGGTGAAGGTGGGCGTCGATACCAGCGCCCCCGACTAACGGCCCCATGGGTGTTCCGCGACGGCTGTTCCCGGGCGTGTGCGTGCCCCGGGGTGGCTGGAACCGGGCCCTGGGTACCGCTGTCAATCCGTGGGCCGCCGGACGGGCGTGATCGTGCCCTGTGCGGTGTGTCAGAAAACCCGCCGGTCGGGTCGCGCATGGGCGCATCGCAGGGGCGATGGCGTGTCCAGCCGGTCGTGGGGTGTGAAGGAACGCGTTGTCGAGGTGTGACGACGCGGTCAGCAGCCGATCAGGAGATGAAGGGCAAGACGACACAGATGAACGGAACCACCTTCAAGACGTGTTCCTGCCGCGACGAGGCTACGGGCAAGAGGCTGGGTAAGGCATGTCCGAAGCTGCGTCGTCCCGGAGGAGGGGAGCGGTGGAGCAGCACCCATGGCCGGTGGGCCTACCAGCTGGAGCTGCCGGCGCACGCGGACGGTCGGCGGCGTAATCCGCTGCGGCGTCGGGGCTTTGCCACGCTGGAGGAGGTCGAGGCGGAGTTGGAGCAGGCCCGGGCGCTGCTGGCGCTGGATGAGGACCCGCACGTGCAACGGAAGATCGCCGAGCTGATGCTGGCCACGCTCAAGGACAACAAGGCGTTGCCGCCGGTGGAGGAGGTACGGCGCAAGGTCCGCACCCGTCAGGACCTCAACCCCACCGTCACGGTCGCCGAATGGATGCAGGAGTTCTTGCGCCGCAAGCGGAAGATCGACGTGACTACGCGCCGTTCGTACGAGGCGCACATCCGTCTGTACTTCACCCCTTACCTGGGTGATATCCGGCTGGATCGGCTGCGGGTGTCGGATGTGGCGGGGATGTTCGATGCGATCGAGGAGTTCAATGACGTCATCACCACCGCCCGCGTCAGTGGCGATCTCGAGGAGCGGGCGAAGGTGCGGTATCGGCGGCCGGTCGGTCCGGCCATGATGCACCGCATCCGCGCCACTCTCCGGCACGCGCTGAACATCGCGATCAAGCAGGACCGGCTCATCGACTTCAACCCGGCCGCGGTCGTCGAACTCCCTGACGCCGAACGGCCCAAGGCGCTGGTGTGGACCGACGAGCGGGTCGCCGCCTGGAATCGCGACCTGCAGGCGCGGCTCGATGTCGAGCAGCGGCGGCGCGGCGCCCGGCTTAGGAGCTGTTTCTTAGATCAGGTTCGGAGCCAGATGATCAGGGCGGCCAGGGTGACAGTGCCGAGGAAGATGTAGGCGCGCTTGTCGTAGCGCGTGGCCACGGCCCGGAAGTTCTTCAGCCGGTTGATAGCCCGTTCGACGATGTTGCGTGCCTTGTAGCGCTCGGCATCGAAGCCGGTGGGCCGTCCCCCGGCAGAGCCGCGCCCGATGCGGTTGGCGCGCTGGTCACGTGGTTCGGGGATGGTGTGGCGGATCTTACGGCGTCGCAGATAGACGCGATTGGCGCGCGAGGGGTACGCCTTGTCCGCGGCCACGCTGTCGGGTCGGGTACGCGGGCGTCCCAGCCCCAGGCGAGGGACCCGCACCGCCCGCAGCACCCGCTCCAGCTGCGGGCTGTCGCCGTACTGGCCCGGTGTCAGGACCAGCGACAGTGCCCGGCATCGGCCGTCCGCCGACAGGTGGATCTTGGTGGTGAACCCGCCACGGGAACGGCCTAGACATTCCCCAGTCTGACCACCTCCGCCAGCCGGGCGGCCAGTACCTCCAGCACCTGATCGCCCCGGTTTGTCCCGGCGGCGTGCTGATGCGCCCGGACGGTGGTGGAGTCCACGGAGATGTCCCAGTCCACCTGGCCCTGGGCGTCCTGCTCGGCCTGGATCGCGGTCAGCAATCGCTGCTAGGTGCCATCGGCTGACCAGCGGCGGTGCCGCTTGTAGACCGTGATCCAGGGGCCGAATCGTTCGGGCAGGTCCCGCCAGGGCAGGCCGGTGCGAGCCCGGTACAACACGCCGTTGATCGTTCTTCGGTGGTCGTTCCACTGGCCGCCCTGCTGGCCACCTTCGGGCAGCAGCGGCTCAAGCCGCTCCCACTCCGCGTTGGTTAAGTCACCTCGACCCATAGGCCAATCGTGACGATGCAGGCACGATCAGTCAGCAGATCTAAGAAACAGCTCCTAGCGGTCGACATCCACGCCGTACGCGACTGGTGCCCGGCCCGCGGCGTCGCCCTGCGCGTCCTGTCGGGACCCCTGTCCAACTTCCATGACCTCGCGGCCAACGACGCCACGACCGCGCCGCTCATCAACGTCACCTCGGTCGGGCAGTTCCAGCACGACATACAGAACGAGCTGACCGTCGAAGGGATCGCCGCCGAAGCCGAAGCCGAAGGCCGCTACCGTGGCCGCCCGCCCGCGCTGGCGCCCAGCTTGCAGAGGTGCGTTCGCCGTTCACTGACCATGGCACTTCGATCGCGGCTCTCGCCCGTGCGCATCGAGTGAGCCGGGCCGCCATCCGAACTGCGCTGACCGGGCTACTGCCCGGCCAGCCGGGTCCGCCCGCGCCTATCCCGACCCAGTGCCCTGCCGAAGCGTCCGGCTAAGTTACTCGCGGGTACCGCCAGCGGCTGTCCGCAGGTTCAAGCCGGACTCATGATTCGGGCAGCAGTCCTACTGCTCGCAGCCCCTCTTCATAGCCACCCTCGGAACATGCCCAGAATCGCTCGGCGGCGGCGATGACCGCCAGGCGCTCGCATGTCGTCCATGCTTTGATCATGTCCAACAGAGCGTACCCTTCCTCCGCCCATACCGCTGCCGCGCCCAACGCGATCACTGCCTCCACTTCCTGTGCCAGCAGGCGCGTGTTGGCCAGGCGGTCGGTGGAGCACATACCGTTCACCGCGTCCACGACCAGCAGAGCTTGACGCAGGGTGATAGAAGGTATCGCCGTCATGCGCCGGCACGTGCACGCACGGCACGCAGCGCCTCCGTCAGTGATTCGGCGGTGGGGGCGCGTTCCGGGTCGATGAGACGTTGCAGGATCAGCCCCGTCAGCAAGGTCAGGTAGAAGGCGCCGACCGCCCGCTGCGTCGCTGGAGGCGACGTCCCTTCAGCGAGCCAGTAGGTCAATTCCAGGCGTGCGGCCTCCTGAGCGTCGGCCAATGCTTGGCGCAGCTGTGGTCTGCGCTCGGCCTGAGCGAAGACTTCGATGCTGGCCACGAAGACTGGGCGGTGGAGGTCGAGCAGCTCGATCGCCTGCTGCCACAACTTCCCATCCCCCTCGCCTGGCACTTCGCCCGCCATGGCCTGGCGCAGCTTGTCGGCCCACTCGGCGGTCGCCTCGATCATGGCGTTGGCCAGCAGCGCGTCCTTCGATCCGAAGTGGTAGCCGATGGAGGCCAGGTTGGCGCCGGAAGTCCTGGCGATGTCGCGTGCCGTGGTGTGCGCGTAGCCGCGTTCCTGCAGGCAGCGCTTGGCGCCCTCGATCAGCTTGTCTCGCTCTTTCATTCTGCCACCCTATCCAAACAAACGTCACAAACATCTGTTTTGCACGAGCGTTTCAAACGTGTGTATGGTCGTCGGCATGGCACAAGCAACCGCAGCGGCTACGGCCGCGAGCGACTTCAGCCGCCTGTCCAGACTCATCCGGCAGGCCGGGCTCCTCGACCGGCGCCCCCGCTACTACCTGATCCGGATCATCGCCGTCGCAGCGGCCTACCTTGCAGGAGCGGCAGCGTTCCACTGGCTGGGCGACTCCTGGCTCCAGCTCCTGCTGGCCGTCTACTTCGCGATCGTCTTCGCGCAGGTCGCCCTGGTTCTGCACGATCTGGCTCACCGGCAGGTCTTCACCAATCGCCGCCCGAGCGAGATCCTCGGGCGGCTCGGCGGCAACCTCGCCATCGGCCTCGGCTACGGCTGGTGGATGAACAAGCACACCCGCCACCACGCCAATCCCAACCACGAGCAACTCGATCCGGACGTCACACCCGACGTCCTCGTGTGGTCACAGGAACAGGCACGCAACGCGCGCGGCCTGGCCCGGCTCATCGGCGGCCGGCAGGCGTTCCTCCTCTACCCGCTGCTCCTGCTCGAAGGGCTCAACCTGCACGTCAGCGGTGTGCGGGCACTGCGGCAGCCCTGGATGAAACAGCGCTTCCTGGAGGGCGCGCTGCTGTTCGCGCACTTCGCCTGTTACCTGGGTGTGCTGGCTTGGACCCTGTCACCGGGCAAGGCACTGGTCTTCCTCGCCGTCCACCAGGGGCTGTTCGGCGTCTACATGGGCTGCGTGTTCGCCCCCGGCCACAAGGGAATGCCGACCCTCACGGGGGAGGCCAAGCTCGACTTTCTACGCAAGCAGGTGCTCACCACCCGCAACGTGCGCGGTGGCCGGTTCACCGACATCGCCATGGGCGGGCTCAATTACCAGATCGAACACCACCTGTTCCCCAACATGCCCACCCCCAACCTGCGCCTGGCGCAACCCATCGTGCAGGCCCACTGCCGGCAATTGCGCCTGCCGTACCACGAAGTCAGTTTCGTCGCCTCGCACGCCGAGGCGCTGCGTCACCTGCACCAGGCCGGTGCTCCGCTCCGAGAGAAGGGCCGCTCATGAAGGCCGGACGCAAACAGTGGATCGGGCTGGCCGTCCTGGTCCTGCCCGTACTCCTGATCTCCGTCGACTTGCACGTCTTGTCCTACGCGCTGCCGTTCATCAGCGCTTCCCTGGCGCCGAGCGGTGCCCAGCTGCTGTGGATCATCGACATCTATCCGTTCATGCTGGCCGGGCTGCTGCTGCCGATGGGCACGCTCGGTGACCGGGTCGGGCGGCGGCGGCTGCTGATGGCGGGGGCTGCTGCGTTCGGGGCCGCCTCCGCGGTCGCCGCGTTCTCTCCCAGTGCCGACCTGCTGATCGTCACCCGTGCCCTGCTCGGGGTGGGTGGCGCCACGTTGATGCCCTCGACGTTGTCGCTGATTCGCAACATGTTCCACGATGACGGCCAGCGCCGCGTCGCGATCGCCATCTGGACCGGCGCGTTCGCCGGCGGCGCGATGCTGGGCCCGCTGATGGGCGGCGCGTTGCTCGAGCACTTCTGGTGGGGGTCGGTGTTCCTGGTCAACCTGCCGGTCATGGCGCTGCTGCTGGTCCTGGCGCCGCTGCTGCTGCCCGAGTCGAGTGACCCGCGTCCCGGCAGGTTCGATCTGCTCGGAGTGGCGTTGTCGCTGGGCGCCATCCTGCCGACGATCTACGGGATCCAGCACATCGCCCAGGACGGCCTCGGCTGGGCGCCAGCGCTGGCCATCGTCGCCGGGCTGACGCTGGGGGCCGCCTTCGTCAGGCGCCAGCGCTCGATGGCCGATCCGATGCTGGACGTGCGCCTGTTCGGCAGCCGCGCCTTCACCGTCTCGATCGGCGCCAACACCCTCGGGGTCTTCGCGATGGTCGGCTCCAGCCTGTTCACGACGCAGTACTTGCAGATGGTCATGGGCGCCAGGCCGCTCATCGCCGGGCTGTACGCGCTGCCGTCGGCGGGCATGGCGATGCTCGCCGCCGGGCTCGCGCCGATGCTCGTCCGCAAGGTCAGGCCGGGCCTGGTGGTCTGCGCCGGGCTGCTCGTCGGCGCGAGCGGGTTCATGCTGCTGTCCCGGCTGGACGTGACGGGGCAGAGCGGTCTGCTGATCGCCGGGATCATGCTGATGGCCGGTGGCGTCACGCTCGTCCTGACGGTCTCCTCCGACCTGATCATCGCCACCGCTCCGCCGGAGCGCGCGGGATCGGTCGCCGGGCTGTCACAGGTGGCCACCGAGTTCGGCGGCGCGCTCGGCATCTCCCTGCTGGGCAGCATCGGCACCGCCGTCTACCGGGGACACCTCGCCGAGACGGGCGCTCCGTCAGCGGCACTCGACACTCTGGGCGGCGCCCTGGAGTCGGCGCGGCACCTGACGGAACCGGCCGCGACCACGCTGGCCGCCGCCGCCCGCGAGGCCTTCACACAGGGCCAGCACTACGCCATGCTCGCCGCGGCCGCCGCGTTGTGCGTGATGGCGGTGCTCGCTCCCGTCATGCTGCGTGCCGTACGGCAGGCGAAGGGCACCCCGCCGCCACCCCAGGACCGGCACGCCGGCCGCCACGCAATGCGCTGAAGAGGCCGCTTGCCACGGCAGGCGGAAGGGGGCGGGTCGGAACGAGGTGGGCGGAACAGGGCCGCTGGGGCGAGGAGCCTGGATTGGGGCGGCTGGAGTGGGGCCGAGCGTCAGGCGGGTGCCGATTCCCCGTCTCCCGCCGCCTGGGCGACCGCGCGGAGGCCGGTGGCCAGATCGTGGGCCGCCGGGGCGTTGTCGGGGTCGATCTGCCAGCGCACCAGCAGCCCGATGAACAGCGTCAGCAGCACCTGGGCCCCCGCCTCGTCGTGCCCGGGGAGGCGCGCGCTCAGCTCCCGCTGGGCCAGCGCCTGCCCCTCGGCCAGCCGGGCCCGCACATCAGGCAGGTGAGAGGCCTGCGCGAGCGTCTCGACATTGGCCCGCCAGACGGTCGGGTTGGTGCGGAAGGACTCGATCAGCTCACCCCAGAAGGCCTCGAACCATTCCTTGGAGTCGTCGGGAAAAGCCTTGAGGATCTCCGCGACCGCCTCGCCGGTCACCTCGATCATGGCCTGGGTGAGCAGCGCGTCCTTGGAACGAAAGTGGTAGTTGATCGCGGCGAGGTTGCTGCCGGAGACGGCGATGATGTCGCGCACCGTCGTGCGGGCATATCCGCGCTCGGACAGACACTGCTTGGTCGCGGCCAGCAAATCCTCAGGAACTCCCACGTGATGATCCTACCAACGCCTCAAACAAGCGTTTCAAACATCCGTAGCTCACGGTGTAGCCGGCCTCAGAATCGAACCCTTGCCACCAGGGATAGGGACCCTACCAGGGCCGATTCCGGCTTCCGTGCCACCTGCTTACCCTGGGCGGACACGGTGACGTGACGTGACGAGCTGGCCGATGCCGGGCTCGCTGGTGTGAACGGTCACCTGTCTGTCGGGGTTGGGGAGAAAGAGGAGAAGGCGGCTCACCGTTGTTGGTCGTGCGGACGATGTCGCTGCGCCGGTCCTCTGACAGGGCCGGGGCCAGGTCGAGGATCAGGGAGCGCTCGGTGTGCTCGCCGGCCGCGGCCGGAGTGTTGGCCGGCAAGCGGGCCACCTCGCACTGGGGAAGAATGGTCCTTGATCGGGCCCCATTTACCGCTGGGCGAGCGGGGTCCGGTCCCGGATCTGCGGCGGCTGTTCAATGCGGTGATGTGGCGGTTTCGTACCGGCAGCCCGTGGCGTGACCTGCCGGAGGAGTACGGGCCATGGTCCACCGCCTACGACCGGTTCCGCATCTGGGCACTGGACGGCGTGTTCGAGCAGCTGCTGCAGGCCATGATCGCTGAGGCCGCGGCCCGGGGACAGGCCGACCTCGGCCTGGTCAGTGTCGACTCCACCACTGTCCGCGCCCACCATCATGCTGCAGGGATGGTGTTGGACGGCGAGCTAAGCGCAGCGCTGGAAGAAGCCGCTCGGCAGGAAAGGGGGCTACGCCAAAGGGGCAAAACGCCCCCGACGACGATGCCGGCGACCCCAGCGTTGAGGAGCGCAGGGACAACCACGACGGGGCTGACGGGGCTGACGGCGGGGCTGATGACGAAGGGGACGAACGGCGACGGCTACGACGCCGGCACCGGTTCCGGCTGAAGGCGGCCAAGCTGGGCCGCTCGCGGGGCGGGTTGACCAGCAAGGTGCA
>NZ_JBITEZ010000024.1:0-152676 GCF_044455665.1 Nonomuraea sp. NPDC051191
GCCGGGCCGGGCTCGCCCAGCCGGTCGCCGACCCGGATCTCCGGCACCCCCCGGACCGTGGCGATGTCCCCCCCCCCCCCCCCCCCCCCCCCCGACCCCCCCCCCGCCCCCCCCCCCGGCCCCCCCCCCGAGGCCGGGGCCCCCCCCCCCCCCGCCCCCCCGGCGCGCGCCCCCCCCCCCCCCCCCGGCCGGGGGGGGGGGGGGGGGGGGGGGGCCGGGGGGGGGGGGGGGGGCGGGGGGCCCCCCCCCCCCACCTCCCGTGGAGTCGCCGAAGTCTCGGCGCTCTCCCTCACACACGCAGCTGCTCGAACCTCTCGTTCGCGGCGAGCTCCGCGGTGAACCATTCGATCGTGCGCCGCAGCCCCTCCTTCGCGGGCACCTCCGCCCGCCAGCCCAGCCGCTCGGCGGCCAGCGTGGTGTCGGGCCGGCGCACCTTCGGGTCGTCGGCGGGCCGGTCGATGAACTCGATCTCCGAGCTGGACCCGGTCAGGTCGCGGACGAGGGCGGCCAGCTCCAGCATGGTCAGCTCGTCCGGGTTGCCGATGTTGACCGGGCCGGGGAAGTCGCTGCGGGCCATGGCCAGGATGCCCGCGACGGTGTCGTCCACGTAGCAGATCGACCTGGTCTGGGAGCCGTCGCCGGTGATGGTCAGCGGCTCGCCCTTCAGCGACTGCCGGATGAACGTCGGGATCGCCCGGCCGTCGAACGGGCGCATGCGCGGGCCGTAGGTGTTGAAGATGCGCACGATCCCGGTGTCGGTGCCGCGCGACTGCCGGTAGGCGGTGGTCAGCGACTCGGCGAAGCGTTTCGCCTCGTCGTACACGCTGCGCGGGCCGACCGGGTTGACGTTGCCCCAGTACGTCTCCCTCTGCGGGTGTTCCAGCGGGTCGCCGTACACCTCGCTGGTGGACGCCAGGACGAACCGGGCGCCCTTCTCCCTGGCCAGCCCGAGCGCGTGCAGGGTGCCCACGCTGCCCACCCGCAACGTCTCGATCGGGTAGCGCAGGTAGTCGGCCGGCGAGGCGGCCGAGGCGAAGTGCAGCACGAGGTTCACCTGGCCCGGGACGTGCACGTACCCGGTCAGGTCGCTCTCGATGAGCCGGAAGGCCGGATTGTCCAGCAGGTGCTCGACGTTGCGCGGGCCGCCGGTCAGGAAGCTGTCCATGCAGATGACCTCGGCGCCCTCGGCCAGCAGGCGTTCGCACAGATAGGAACCGAGAAAGCCGGCTCCGCCGGTGACCAGAGCCCTCATGACGTGACCTCCAGAGCTGCGTCGACGACTTCGGACACCTCGATCTTCAGCAGACCGGGGTCCGGGCGCTGGCCGTGCGGGTCGCCCTTGCGGCCGGCCCACAGGGCCACGTGTCGCCAGCCGGGCGGTGGCCCCCACTCCGACGGCGGGACCGGGCCGAACAGCACCACCGACGGCACGCAGAACGCCGTCGCCAGGTGCGCGACCCCGGTGTCGCCGCAGACCACCAGCCTGGCCCGGCTGACCAGGTCGATCAGGTCGGCCAGCCGGGTACGGCCGGCCAGCATGCGCTCCTCCGGCAACCCGGCCAGCTCGGCGACCCTCCTGGCGATCGGCACCTCGTCGGCGTTGCCGGTGACGACCACGTCGTCCAGCGCGGCCGCGACCTCGCCGAACCGCTCGGGCGGCCAGCGCCGCGCCGGGTAGGCGGCGCCCGGATGCACGATCACGGGCCCCGTCCGGTCGGAGACGCCGAGCGTCAGATCCTGCGGGTCGGCGGGGATGCCGTGCCATTCCAGCAGGCCGCACCACCGCCGCACCTCGTGCACGCCGTCCTGCCACTGCGGGCCGACGCCGAAGCTGATCAGCCGGGCCGGGTCGGTGGCACGCAGCGCCTCGATGCTCTGCGGCCCCTTGCCGTGCAGGTTGACCGCGATGTCGGGCCGCTCGAAAGGCACCGGGCCCGGCCCGGCGACGTCCACCTGGGCGTCCACCGCGCCGATCAGCGGCAGCAGGGCCTCCAGGGACCTCGGCGCGGCCAGCGTGATCCGGTGCCGGGGAAAGGACTGCCGCAGCGCCCGCAGCGCGGGGACGGCCGTGAGCAGGTCGCCCAGGCCGAGCCCGCGCAGCGCCAGCAGCTCTAGGGCCATGACGTCTCCGTCGAGGGGCAGACGACCAGCTCTCTGACCTCGCACCCGGCCGGCTGCCGGAGCGCGAACACGACGGTCTGGGCGACGTCGGCGGGGTCGTTCAGGCCCGCCTCGGGGCCCGGCTTGTACTGCTCGGGACGCCCGTCGAAGAAGCCCGTCCGCATGCCGCCCGGGATCAGCAGGGTCACCCCCACCTCGCCGCGCAGCTCGACCGCCAGCCCCCTGGTGAAGCCGACGACGCCGAACTTCGAGGCCGAGTACGCCGAGGCGTCGCTCAGCGGGCGCAGCCCGAGCGTCGAGGCGCAGGTCACCACCTTGCCGCGGGTCCGCTTCAGGTACGGCAGCGCCGCCCGTACGACGGCGGCCGTCCCGAGCAGGTTGACCTGGATCACCCGCTCCCAGTCGTCGGCGGGCACGTCCTCCAGGCGCCCGCAGGCGTCGATGCCGGCCGCGGTCACCACGCCGTCCAGGCCGCCGGCCCGCTCGGCCAGCTCGTGCACGGCCCGCTCGGCCTGCCCGCGGTCGGCCAGGTCGGCGGTGACGTGGTCGAAGCGCTGGTCCGGCTCGCGCACGTCGACGACGAGCGCCCGCCAGCCCTCCTTCTCGACCGCTTCGGCGGTGGCCAGGCCGAGCCCGGAGGCGCCCCCGGTGATCAAAATATTCACTGGATCTCCCTGATCAGATTGCTGGTCGAACGTCCCGGCAGCGTGCTCAGCGCGACGAACTCGGCGCCGAGCCGCTCCAGGACCTTTGACTCGGGCAGGACCTCCCCCTCGTAGTCCCCGCCCTTCACCCACACGTCGGGCCGCAGCAGCTCGATGGACTCGGCCGGGGTGTCCTCCTCGAACACCAGGACCGCGTCCACGCAGCTCAGCGCCCGCAGCACCTCGACCCGGTCACGCGCGCCGACGATGGGCCTGGACGGGCCCTTCAGCCGGCGCACCGAGTCGTCGGAGTTGACGCAGACGACGAGAGCGTCGCCCAGCGCCCTGGCCCGCCGCAGGAGGCTCACGTGCCCCGCGTGCAACAGGTCGAAGCAGCCGCCCGTGGCGATCAGCCGGCCGCCCTGCGCGCGGGTGAGCCTGGCCACCTCCAGTGCGGTGCGCGGCCGGTCGCCGAGCCGTTGCTCATGCGTCCGGACGGTGGCGGCCCCGCCGCGCTCGACGAAGCGCGAGGCCTCGCCGACGCCGATGGTGACCGCCTCCACGACGTCCGCGCCGTCGCGCAGCGCGAGCGCCGCGGCGCCGGCCAGCCGGTCGCCGGCGCCGCACGCGTCCCGCCCGGACGCCGTCACCGGCGCCGGCACGCGCGTCAGCGGACCGCCCTGGACGGCCAGCGTGGCCCCGTCGCCGCCGGTGGTGACCGCCACGGCCCCGGCGCGCAGCTCCCGCACCAGGCGGCGGGCCGCGTGGTCGGGGCCGCGGTAGCCGTCCGGGCACAACATCCTGGCCTCGGCCTCGCTCGGCGTCAGCAGCGCGCAGCCCGGCATCGGCGGCCCGCTCCGGGGATGCGGGTCCCACACGACCGGTACGCGCACCTCGCGCAGCAGCTCCCCGGCCGACGCGGCCACGCCCCTGCCGTAGTCGGAGACCAGCACGGCGCCCGCGCGGGCCACCGCGGCCGTGATCTCCTCGGGGATCTCGCCGAGCGGGTCGGACCGGGCGACGCCGTCGCCGGTGTCGAGCCTGAGCATGGTCTGGCCCCTCGACCTGACCCTGGTCTTGCGCACGGTCCCGCCGTTCAGCGGCAGGCGTACCAGCTCGACCTCCTCCGACAGCAGGGCGCACAGGCGGTGCCCGTCGGGGTCGTCGCCGATCGCGGTGATCAGGACCACGTCCGCGCCGTCCCGCGCGGCCAGCAGCGCGGCCAGGCCCGCGCCGCCGGGGCGGGCGTGCTCGGCCGAGATGTCGACCACCGGGACCGGCGCGTCCGGGCACAGCCGCTCGCTGTCGCCCTCGACGTCCACGTCGAGCAGTGTGTCGCCGACGACGACAAGGGGGCCCATCAGACGGCCTCCTCGATGGCGTCGCAGAGCAGGTGGATCATGGCGAGGTGCACCTCCTGGACGGTGGCCGTCTCCTCGGCGGGCACGGCCACCGCCTCGTCGCACAGCTCGGCCAGCGGGTTCGGCGCGGGTCCGGTCAGGGCCCAGGCGGCGATGCCGACCTCCTGCGCCGCCCTGGCCGCGGCCAGCACGTTCGGGCTGCCGCCGCTGGTCGACAGGCACACCAGCACGTCCCCGGGACGGCCGTGCGCCCGCACCTGGCGGGCGTAGACCTCCTCGTGGCCGAAGTCGTTGGCGATCGCGGTCATCGAGGAGCTGTCGCCGTGCAGCGGGATCGCCGCGTACGGCGGCCGGTCGGCCCTGAAGCGGCCCACCAGCTCGGCCGTCAGGTGCTGGGCCTCGGCCGCCGACCCCCCGTTGCCGCAGGCCAGCAGCCGGCCGCCGGCCGACAGCACGCCGGCCAGCTTCCCGCCCCACGCGCGGATGGTGACCGCGTGGCCGTCGACCTGCTCCAGCGTGTTCCAGAGCTTTTCCAGATGTCTGTCCATGATCAACCCCCCAGAGCCGCGAGGCGGCCGAGCTTGCCGTCGATGACCTGCGTGTACACCGCCTCCGTCTGCTCGGCGATGCGGGACCAGCCGTACCGTTCGCGGGCCCGCCGGGCTCCGGCGGCGCCCAGCGCCTCGCGCCTGCGCCCGTCGGCGAGCACGTCGCGCAGCGCCCTGGCCAGCGCCCGGGGGCGGCGCGGCGGGACCAGCACGCCGCAGCCGGCGACCGTGTCCAGGTGGCCGCCGACCGCCGAGGCCACGACGGGCACGCCGCAGGCCATCGCCTCGATCGGGACCATCCCGAAGGGCTCGTACCAGGGGACGGTCACCACGACGTCGGCCGAGCGCATCAGCGCGGGCACGTGCGTGCGCGGGACACTGCCGATCAGGTGCACCCGCTCCCGCAGCCCGTAGGCCGCGGCCAGGTCGCGCAGCCGCTCGGTCTCCCCGCCGTCGTCCGGGCCGCCGCCGGCGATCACCAGGTCGGCGTCCGGGATCTGGCGCAGTGCGGCGATCATGGTGTCCACGCCCTTGCGCGGCACCATCCGGCCGATGCTGAGCACCACCTTGGCGCCCGCGCGCGGCGCGACCGGCCCGTCCGGGCAGAACGCCGTCAGGTCCACCCCGCAGGGCACCACCGTGACGCGCCGCTCGGGGACGCCCATCGCGCACAGCTCGCTCACCTCGTCGCTGCAGGTGGCCAGCACCGCGTCGGCCCGCTTGCCGATCTCGCGCTCGGTGTCGATCCGGTGCGCCGGGCTGGTGTCGGCCTCGCCCTGCCAGCGCCGCTTCACGGTCCCGAGCGCGTGGAAGGTCTGCACCACCGGCACGCCATGGGCGGCCCGCAGGGCCGCCTGGCCGCTCATCCAGAAGTGCGCGTGGGCCACGTCCGGCGGGTTCGCCGCCCACCGCTCGGCCAGGCGTTCGGTGAACTCCGGCATGTACGGCGGCAGCTCGTCCTTCGGCACGACCGCGGCCGGGCCGGCCGTGACGTACTCGACCGTGACGCCGGGCGCCATGGCCACCGCGCCGGGCTGCGACCGCGACGAGCGTCTGGTGTGGACGACGACCGTGTGACCGCGCTCGGCCAGCGCGACCGCCAGGTGCGCGACGTAGACGTTCTGGCCGCCCGCGTCCACGCCACCGATGGCCGCCAGCGGATCGGCGTGCTCGGAGATGAGATCGACCTTCACTGCATCAACTCCCTCACTGCCTTGACCACCTGCTCACTTGTCACCATGGACAGGCACGGGTGCCCGGCCACCGGACAGGTGCGCGCCCTGCTTCCCGAGCAGGGCGCCTGCTGGTCGCCGAGCAGCACCGTGGGCACCCCGTACGGGGCCCATCTGGCGGCGGGGACGACAGGGGCGAACAGGCTCACGACCGGCGTGCCCACCGCAGCGGCCAGGTGCGCGGGACCGGTGTTGCCGGCCACGAGCACGCCGGCACGTTCGATCACGGCGGCCAGCTCGGCGAGCGTGGTCCTGCCCCCGAGGTCGACTGCCGCGTCGCAGGCCACGTAGGCGGTGAGGTCACGTTCCGTGCCGGTCACGACGACCCGGTGCCCGTCGTCCACCAGCTCCCTGACAGCCTGCCGGTGCCTGTCGGCCGGCCACGTTCTGGCAGGGGCTGACGTCCCTGGATGCACCACGACGTACGAGCGTTCATCGGCAGCGGCGCCGACGCCTAGGAGATGCCCTGTTTCTCGGCCTATATCCGGCAATGGCCGCCGAACTGCGAGTTCGCCGTCGTCGCCGGGCGGCAGATCGAACCCGGCCGCCCGCGCGAGGGCCAGCATGCGCTCGGCCTCGGGCACGTCGATCGACTCGTCCACGACGTGCCGGACGTCCAGGAGCGAGCCGGGGTAGTCGTTGCTGATCGCGGAGACGCGCCGCACGCCGGCCATCCGCAGCAGCAGGGCCAGCGGCAGCGCCGACTGGTGGAAGGAGGTCAGGAGCACCGCCTCGTCCACGCCCTTGACCCGGGCGATGAGGTCGGCCACCTGGGCGCTGGAGACGGGGGCGGGGGAGTGGTCGATCCACGGCGCCCGCCACTCGATCACCCGGTCCACACCGGGCAGCAGCTCGGCGGCGGCCCGGCCGTTCGGGCCGGCCAGGAAGACCAGCTCGTCGGCGAGCGTGCGGACGGCGCGGGTGGCGGGGCCGGCCAGCAGGACGTCACCGGCGTCGTCCAGCCGCGCCACCAGGACGCGACCCCGGCCGCCGCCGTGCTCTCCGGCCGTCCGGCACGCCACCGCCTCCGGCGTGCCGGGCTCCGCGGTGGTGGCTTCCATGGGCGCGGCCTCCGCGGCCGCGGGCTTGCGGGCGCGGGCGGCCCGTCCGGCCTTCCCCCGGCACCGCGTGGCGTTCGTACGGCCGCGGTCGCACCGAGCCGCCGGATCGCGACGTCTCATCGCCGCCACCTCCATTCCCCCCGAAGCCGGTGCACGCAGGCGACCGGCGGGATCAGCACGCTGGTGACGGCCATGCGCCACACCTCGCGCGGGGTACGCGGCCCGGGGGCGATGCGCCGCCAGGCGAACTCGGCGGTCATCGCGGCCCACAGGGCTCCGGCGACCGCGGCCAGCACCGGCAACGCCCGCCACCCGCCGGTCGCGCGCCGCCTGCCCGCCCGTCTGTGGGGCCGTCTGTGGGGCTGTCCGTGGGGCCGCACGCCCGCGAGTCCGCTCCCGGAGCGGCGGGGCAGGGTGGCGGCCAGGCCGAGGGCGGCGGCGGTCAGGGCGGCGGCGGTGGTGGCGGCGTGGCGGCGCAGCCTGCCCCCGGAGCCGCCGATGGCCTGACGCCAGCGCGGCCCGTGCAGCCGCCGCATCAGCGCGTCGTCGGCGTTGCCGCGCTGGAAGCGCACGCTCGCCCAGAACCCGTCCTCGCGCACCGGATGCGTGGTCACCCGCTCGCCCATGACCAGCCGGTGCCCCGCCCGCGCCACCCGCAGCGCGATGTCGGCGTCCTCCCGGTAGGCCCGGGGGAAACGTTCGTCGAACCCGCCCGTCTGCTCAAGCACCGAACGCCGGTAGGCCATGTCGGCCGTCACCCACAGCGCCTCCGACAGTCCCGCCGTGTTCCGCTCGGCGTCGGTGGGACGCCGGCCGGCCGGCAGCGGCACCTCGATCCGGCCCTGGCTGGCGGCCACGTCCTCGGGCAGGTCCACCAGGTCCTTCCAGACCGCCTCGGCCCACCCAGGACGGGGGATCACGTCGTCGTCCAGGAACACCACCCACGGCGTCCCGGCGGCCCGCCAGCCGGCGTTGCGCGCCGCGGCCGGCCCCCGCCCGCCCGAGCGCACCACCCGTACGTGATCGGGCAGCTCCAGCGCGGCGGACCGCGCCCGCCGGTCGTCCACCACGATCACGGGCGTCGCCCGGCCCACCGCCGCCAGCGTCCGCCGCAGCGTGGCGCGGCCGACGGTGGGGATCACGACGGTGATCACGAGGCGAACACCTCCCCGCGCCGCACCAGGTACGGCCCCAGCGCCAGCACGTCCACCGGCGAGGAGCCGAAGCACTCCAGCGCGTCCCGGGGATCGTCGACCATCGGCCGGCCGGCGGTGTTCAGGCTCGTGTTGACCACCACCGGCAGCCCCGTACGCGCCTCGAACTCCGTCAGCACCCGCGCCATCAGCGGGTCGTCGGCCGGCGAGATCGTCTGGATGCGCGCGGTGCCGTCCACGTGCACGACCGCCGGGATGCGCTCCCGCCAGGGCTCGCGCACGTCGTGCACGAACAGCATGTACGGCGAGGGCACCGGCCCCCGCCCGAAGATCTCCCGCGCCCTGGACTCCAGGACCATGGGCGCGATCGGCCGGAACTGCTCCCGGCCCTTGACGTCGTTGAGCCGCTCGGTGTTGCGCGCGTGCCCCGGATGGGCCAGCAGCGACCGGCGTCCGAGCGCGCGCGGCCCGTACTCGGCGCGGCCCTGGAACCAGGCCACGATCTTGTCGGCGGCCAGCTCGGCGGCCACCGCCGCGCCCAGGTCGGCCGGCCGTGTGTACGGCACCCGCGCCACGTCCAGCCAGGCGCCCAGCTCCTCGTCGGTGAACCCGCGCCCGAGCGCGGCGCCCGGCATCGGACCGGCCGGCTCGCCGTAGGCCTGCGCCAGGTGCAGCGCGCCGCCCAGCGCCGTGCCGGAGTCGCCGGCGGCCGGCTGGGCCCACACCTCCTCGAACGGCCCCTCGTCCAGCAGCCGGGTGTTGGCCACGCAGTTCAGCGCCACCCCGCCGGCCAGTGCGAGCCGCCGTTCGCCGGTACGCTCGTGCAGCCAGCGGGCCAGCTCCAGCAGCACCTCCTCCAGCCGGGCCTGCACGCTGGCGGCCAGGTCGGCGTGGTCGGAGGTCCAGGGCTCGCCCTGGTCCAGGGCCTTGACGTAGACGTTCCAGTCGACCGGTTCGACGCGGAAGCCGCCGTCGCCGGTCGTGTGGACGATCTCGCGCAGCGACTCCAGGTGGCGCGGCCGGCCGTAGGAGGCCATGGCCATGACCTTGTACTCGTCGCTGGACCGCAGGAATCCCAGGTGCTGGGTGACGTCCTCGTACATCAGGCCGAGGGAGTGCGGCAGCTCCTGGGCGGCCAGCACCTCCAGCTCGCCGTCGCGGTAGCGGCCGGCGAGGTGGGAGACGTTCTCGCCGCGTCCGTCGCACACCAGCACCGCGCAGTCCCGCCAGGGGGAGGCCAGGCCCGCCGAGGCGGCGTGCGCCACGTGGTGCGGGACGTAGGAGACCTGCCCGGGGTCCAGGCCCGGCAGCGCGGTCGCCAGGAAGGCGGGGGCCCTGACGGCGTACTTCGTGCGCAGGTCCTCCCAGTCGCCCTCGGGCCGCTGGACGACCAGGCCCGGGTCGTAGGAGTAGGCCACGGCGTCCAGGTCCTCGGGGGACAGGCCCGCCTCCTCCAGGCACCACGCGGCGGCCTGCTCGGGCAGCTCCCACGCGGAGAACGCCAGCGGCCGCTTGCCGTGCTTGCGGCGGCTGAAGCGCTCCTCCTCCGCCGCGGCCACGATCCTCCCGTCGACGACCAGGGCCGCGGCCGGATCGTGGAAGATCGCGTTGATGCCGAGAAACTTCATCGTTTCCTCCCCCGCAGATGTCGAGAACCGCTACCGAGAGAAGCGCCTCTCAAACCTTCGGTCACCTCAGACGATGCGAAAACGGACATAACTGCCTGAGATTGGTCACCCTTTGTAGTTGTTTGCCGGTTTCTGGTCCGGGTAGCTGCCGGTCATGCGACGGAGGTGAGAGGTGTTCGAAAAGCGACGTCCCGGGGCCGTCCTCTTCGACCGGGACGGAACCTTGATCAGAGACGTGCCGTACAACGGCGACCCGCGCCTCGTCGAGCCCATGCCGGGAGCGGTCGAGGCGCTCGGCAGGCTCCGCCGGGCCGACGTGCCCGTCGCGGTGGTCACCAACCAGTCCGGCGTGGCCAAGGGCCTGCTCTCGCCGGACGAGATGGACCAGGTGAACGCCAGGGTGGAGGAGCTGCTCGGGCCGTTCGACGCGTGGGCCATCTGCGTGCACGACGACGCCGACGGCTGCACCTGCCGCAAACCGGCGCCGGGGCTGGTCATCAGGGCGGCCGCCGTCCTCGACGTCAGCCCGCGCGACTGCGTGGTGGTCGGCGACATCGGCAGGGACATGGAGGCTGCCAGGGCCGCGGGGGCCCGGGGCATCCTCGTGCCGACGCTGCAGACGCTGGAGGAGGAGATCGAACAGGCGGCCGAGGTCGCCGAGGATCTGACCGACGTCGTGGAACGGGTGCTGAGCGCGTCCGAGGCGCCCGTCGCGGCGGTCTCGGCCGCGCCCTGGGCCCGGGCCATGGGCTGGAGCCGCTGGTGAGGATCCTCGTCTGGCACGTCCACGGGGCGTGGACCAGCGCCTTCGTCAGCGGCGGCCACGACTACGTGCTGCCGCTCGTGCCCGGCCGCGGTCCCGACGGCCGGGGGCGCGCCGCCACCTACGACTGGCCCGCCAACGCCCGCGAGGTGCCGTACGACCGCATCCGCGACGAGCCGATCGACGTCGTCGTCTACCAGCGGCCGTACGAGATCGACCTGGCCCGCGACTGGCTCGGCCGCGCGGTGCCCGGCGTGTACGTCGAGCACAACACCCCGGCCGGCGACGTCCCGCGTACCAGGCATCCGCTGTCCGGCCAGGACGACATCACGCTCGTGCACGTCACCCACTTCAACGAGCTGTTCTGGGACAACGGCCGGGCCCGCACCCGCGTGATCGAGCACGGCGTCCCCGACCCCGGTCACCTCTACACCGGCGAGCTGGCCAGGGCAGGCGTCGTGGTCAACGAGCCGGTACGCCGTACCAGGGTCGCCGGCACCGACCTGCTGCCGCGCTTCGCCGAGCGCGTGCCGCTGGACGTGTTCGGCATGAAGGTGGACGGCCTGCCGTACGGCACCTACGAGGACCTGCCGCAGCACGTCATGCACGCCGCCCTCGCCCGCAGACGCGCCTACCTGCACCCCTACCGCTGGACGTCGCTGGGCCTGGCCCTCATCGAGGCCATGACCCTCGGCCTGCCGGTCGTGGCGCTGGCCACGACCGAGGCCGTCGAGGCGGTGCCGCAGGAGGCCGGGGTGATCTCCACCAAGGTTGACGTGCTGGCCGACGCCCTGCACGCGTTCGTCGCCGACCCCGAGCGGGCCGCCCAGGCGGGCAAGGCCGCGCGGGCCGCCGCCCTGGCCCGGTACGGCCTGCCCCGGTTCCTGGAGGACTGGGACCGGTTGCTGGCCGAGGTATGACGCCGGAAGGCATGGGTAGGCGCGATGAGCATGATGATGCTCAACTGGTCACGCCGGGCGGCCTGCCTGGAACTGGACCCCGAACTGTTCTTCCCGATCTCGCTCGAAGGGCCCGGCCGCTCGCAGGTCGAGAAGGCCAAGACGATCTGCGGCCGGTGCCCCGTGCGCAGACCCTGCCTGGAGTACGCGCTGGACACCAGGCAGGCGCACGGCGTGTGGGGCGGCACCGACCCCGAGCAGCGGCGGGAGCTCAGCTCGCCGGCAGCGCCTCGGCCAGGAAACGTTCCCGCTCCGCAGCTTCGAGGTGGTCGCTGAACAGCACGCCGTCGAGATGGTCGGTCTCGTGCTGCAGCACCCTCGCCAGCACGCCCAGCGCCCGTAGCGTCACGGGCTTGCCGAACATGTCGCGGCCGCGCGCCGTGACCATGTAGGAGCGTTCCAGTGGACGCCAGAGGCCCGGCGCGGACAGGCACGCCTCGTCGGCGGTGATCCGCCGCTCCGACAGCTCCAGCCGCGGGTTGACCAGATGACCGGAACGTCCGTCGTAGGAGTAGACGACCACCCGAACCGGCTCGCCGATCTGCGGGGCCGACAGGCCCGCCCGGCCGGCTCCCGCCCGCAGGGTGAGCGTCAGGGACTTCACCAGGCGCCGCAGCTCCCGGTCGAAGTCGTGCACCGGTTCCGCGACCGCGCGGAGCACCGGATCGTCGAACACGCGAATAGGCCGGACCGTCACCCGCAACTCCCCGAAACGCCGTGATCGTCATGCGGAACGGTTCCCGCCGCCGGCTGCCCTCAACCCTGAAGGCCGTGCCTTGTAGCACAGCGGTAACAGAGGAGACCCAGGGGTGAAACCACCCGAAAGCAGGATCGGAGGGTGATCTCACTTGCGTCACCCGCGTCTGTGATCCCCGGCCCCCCGCCCGGACCCCTCCCAGGCCGGCCCACCCGCCTGAGCCGGCCCGCCCGCCCGGGTCGGACGGCTCACCTGGGGTGGATCGCCCGCCCGGAGGTGACGGCATGACCGCCGCCGAAGGCCCACGGGACCGCGCGTACGCGCCTCCGACGGACCTCGCGCCCGCCGGGTCGTCCCCCGAGCCGTTGGGCCTCGCGCCCGATGGATCGTCCCCCGCGACGGCGGGTCTCGCGGCCGCCGGGTCGTCTCCCGAGACGGCGCCCGACGCGCTGGCCGGGTTCACCGTCGGGGTGACCGCCACGCGGCGGCGCGAGGAGTTCGGCGCGCTGCTGGAGCGGCGCGGCGCCCGCGTCGTCAGCGCCCCGGCCATCCGCCTGGTGCCCCTGGCCGAGGACGCCGACCTGCTCGCCGCCACCCGCCACACCCTCCAGGCCCCTCTGGACGACCTGGTCGTCACCACCGGCGTCGGCTTCCGCGGCTGGATGGCCGCCGCCGAAGGATGGGGCCTGTCCGCCGACCTCGGCGACCACCTCGCCGGCGCGCGCCTGCTCACCCGCGGCCCCAAGGCCAGAGGAGCCGTACGGGCCGCCGGCCTGACCGACCACTGGACGCCCGCCACCGAGTCCTGCGACGAGATCAAGGAGTACCTCCTCGCCCAGGACCTGCGCGGCCGCCGCATCGCGGTGCAGCAGCACGGCGAGCCGCTCACCGCCTTCGTCGCCGACCTGCGCCGGGCCGGGGCCGAGGTGATCGAGATCCCGGTCTACCGATGGCTGCCCTACCGCGACATCTCGCCCCTGCGCCGCCTGATCAGCCAGACCGTCTCCGGCGCGGTGGACGCGGTGGCCTTCACCAGCGCGCCCGCCGTCCACGCGATGCTCGGCGCGGCCCGGTCCGACGGGCTGGAGGAGGCGTTGCTGGCCGCGTTCGGCGGGCCCGTCGTGGCCGCGTGCGTGGGCCCGGTGACGGCCGAGCCGCTGACCTCGCGCGGCGTACGCGCCCTGCTGCCCGACCGCGCCCGGCTGGGGGCCCTGGCCCGCGTCCTGGCCAGGCATCTGCCCGAGCACGGCGTCTCCCGGCTGGTGGCGGGCGGGCACCGGCTGGAGATCCGCGGCCACGCCGTCGTCGTGGACGGCGACCTGCGTCCCCTGCCGCCCGCGCCGATGGCGGTGCTCAAACGCCTGGCCGACAAGCCGGGCCACGTGGTCTCCCGCGCCGACCTGCGTAAGGTCCTGCCGGGCAGCACCGCCCGCGACTCGGCCGAGCACGCGGTGGAGATGGCCGTCACCCGCCTGCGCCGCGCCCTGGGCCCGCATGGCATCGTCGAGACGGTCGTCAAACGCGGTTACCGCCTGGCCTGCTCCCACGAGCCGACCCCGTGACCCCCCACCGGCCCGCCCAGCCCGCCCCCGTGCCGGCGGCCGGACCGTTGCCCACGCTGGTGCTGGCCGCGCACGGTACGCGGAGCGCGGCGGGGGAGCGGACCCTGGCCGCGCTGGCCGGCTCGGTCCGCCGGGCCCGTCCGGGGCACCGGGTCGAGCCGGCCTTCCTGGAGATCAGCGGCCCGCTGCTCAAGGACGTGCTGCCCGCCGTGCCGGGGCCGGTGGTCGTCGTGCCGTTGCTGCTGGCCGGCGGCTATCACGTGCACATCGACCTGCCCGAGGTGATCGCCGCCCGCCGCCCGGACGCGCTGGTCGCCGACCGGCTGGGGCCGCACCGCCTGCTGACCTCGGCACTCGTCCGCACGCTGGACCGAGCCGGGCTGCGCGCCGCCGACACGGTGATCCTGGGCGCCGCGGGCTCCTCGGACCCCGCCGGGCTCGCCGACGTGCGCGCCGTGGCCCATCGGCTCTCGGTACGTCTGTCGCGCCCGGTCACGGCGGCCTTCGCCGCGTCGGGCACGCCGTCCCTGCGCGAGGCGGTGGATCAGGCGCGGACGACGTCCGGTGGCCGGGTGGTGGTCGCCTCGTACGTGCTGGCCCCCGGCTTCTTCCACGACCGGCTGACCGGCGCGGGCGCCGACCTGGTCACCGCCCCGCTGGCCCCGGACCCCGCCGTGACCGCCCTGATCTGGCACCGCTTCGACCAGGCACTCGAAAGCCGTCAGCCCATCCCGGCACCCGCCCGGACGTAGGCGGTCAGAGGTCGGCCGACAAGGCGGTCAGAGGTCGGTCGATAGCGGCATCAGAACGGTCAGAGGCCGGCCGGCAGCGGCGTTGAAGCAGTCGGCCGCCGGTCCCGACGCCTGCCCCGACAGGCGCGGTCGGAGGTCAGCCGTCGGTGTCGCGGTCGCGTCGCCGCAGGTAGCGCTCGAACTCGGCGGCGATCGCGTCTCCGCTGGCCTCGGGCAGCTCGGCGGCGTCCTTGCGCTCTTCCAGCTCCTTGACGTATTCGGCCACCTCGCTGTCCTGCGAGGCCAGCTCGTCGACGCCGCGCTCCCAGGCCCGCGCCTCCTCGTCGAGGTCGCCGAGCGGCATCGGGATCTCCAGCACGTCCTCCATGCGGCGCAGCAGCGCGAGGGTGGCCTTCGGGTTGGGCGGCTGGGCGACGTAGTGGGGCACCGAGGCCCACAGGGAGATCGCGTCGAGCCCGGCCTCGCCGAAGGCGTGCTGGAGCACGCCGACGATGCCGGTGGGGCCCTCGTAGCGGCTGAGCTCAAGGTTGGTCGAGCGGGCCAGCGCCTCGTCGGTGGCCCCGCCCAGGATCGGCACGGGACGGGTGTGCGGTGAGTCGTTGAGCAGCGCGCCCAGCATCACCGCCAGCTCGACGCCCAGCTCGTGGCAGACCTTGACGATGTCGGCGCAGAAGGAACGCCAGCGCATGTTGGGCTCGATGCCGCGCAGCAGCACGACGTCGCGCTCGCTGCCCGGAGGACGGGCGTGGAACAGCCGCGTCGTCGGCCACACGATGGACCGGGTGAGCCCGTCGCCCATCTCCACCACGGGACGGGTGACCTGGAAGTCGTAGTAGTCGTCGGGGTCGAGCGCGATCAGGGGCTCGGCCTTCCAGGACGACTCGAGATGGGCGATCACACCGCTGGAAGCCTCGCCCGCGTCGTTCCAGCCCTCGAACGCGGCAATGAGCACCGGGTCGACGAGCTCGGGCAGCCCTTCGAGCTCGATCACGTGTCGCCTCCTCTCTCCGTCATCGCGCTAAGCCTATGCGGTAAGCAGGCGTCGGCGTCACCGATCTCCCCGCGAACGCTCCGAGCCACCGGCCCACCCCTTTCGCCCAGCCCACCACGCGACTATCCCCCGTCCCGCAGCTCTCACCCCTCCCTTTCGTTCGCCCCTAGCGGATCATCCCAAAAGGGGCAGAACGGTCATGGGTGTCAGGGCCTTGTTGGACGCCACGTCAATTGACAGGCGGAAGAATAAGCGGTCGGGACGCACCCGATAAGCTCTACGGCATGAGCATCTCCCCGTCCTTCCGAGAAGTGTTGTCCCAGCGCGTGATCGTGGCCGACGGGGCTATGGGCACGATGCTCCAGGCGCAGGACCCGACGCTCGACGACTTCGAGGGTCACGAGGGGTGCAACGAGGTACTCAACGTCACCCGTCCCGACATCGTCCAGGGCGTGCACGACGCCTACTTCGCCGTCGGCGTCGACTGCGTCGAGACCAACACCTTCGGCGCCAACCTGGCCGCGCTCGGCGAGTACGACATCGGCGAGCGCGTCTTCGAGTACTCCGAGGCCGGCGCCCGCATCGCCCGCGAGCGGGCCGACCACTGGTCCACGCCCGACCAGCCGCGCTTCGTCCTCGGCTCGATGGGGCCCGGCACCAAGCTGCCGACCCTGGGCCACCTGCCCTACCGGAACCTGCGCGACGCCTACCGCGACAACGCGGCCGGCCTGATCGCGGGCGGCGCCGACGCGCTCATCATCGAGACCTGCCAGGACCTGCTCCAGGTCAAGGCCGCCGTCATCGGCGCCAAGCGGGCCGTCGAGGCCGCCGGCCGCGACGTCCCGATCATCGCCCAGGTGACGATCGAGACCAACGGCGCGATGCTGCTCGGCTCCGAGATCGGCGCCGCGCTCACCGCGATCGAGCCGCTCGGCGTCGACATCGTCGGGCTCAACTGCGCCACCGGCCCGGCCGAGATGAGCGAGCACCTGCGCTATCTCGCCCGCCACTCCCGGCTCAAGCTGTCGTGCATGCCCAACGCCGGCCTGCCGGTGCTCACCTCCGACGGCGCGTACTACCCGCTGTCGGCGCAGGAGCTGGCCGACGCGCACGAGACCTTCGCCCGCGACTACGGCCTGTCGCTGGTCGGCGGCTGCTGCGGCACCACCCCCGAGCACCTGCGCCAGGTGGTCGAGCGGGTGCGCGGCAAGGAGGTCGCCGCGCGCCGCCCCCACCCCGAGCCCGGCGCCTCCTCCCTCTACCAGACGGTCCCCTTCCGCCAGGACACCTCCTACCTGGCCATCGGCGAGCGCTGCAACACCAACGGCTCCAAGGCCTTCCGCGAGGCGATGCTGGAGGGCCGCTGGGACGACTGCGTGGAGACCGCCCGCGACCAGGCCCGCGACGGCGCCCACATGCTCGACCTGTGCGTCGACTACGTCGGCCGCGACGGCGTGGCCGACATGAAGGAGCTGGCGTTCCGCTTCGCCACCGCCTCCACGCTGCCGATCATGCTCGACTCCACCGAGCCCGCCGTGCTCCAGGCCGGCCTGGAGATGCTCGGCGGCCGCGCGGCCGTCAACTCCGTCAACTACGAGGACGGCGACGGCCCCGACTCCCGCTTCCAGAAGATCATGCGCCTGGTGCGCGAGCACGGCGCGGCGGTCGTCGCGCTGACCATCGACGAGGAGGGCCAGGCCCGCACCGCCGACTGGAAGGTGCGCGTGGCCAGCCGCCTCATCGAGGACCTGACCGGCAACTGGGGCATGCGCGTCGAGGACATCATCGTCGACTGCCTGACCTTCCCCATCGCCACCGGCCAGGAGGAGACCAGGCGCGACGGCCTGGAGACGATCGAGGCCATCCGCGAGCTCAAGCGCCGCTACCCGGGCGTGCAGACCACGCTGGGGCTGTCCAACATCAGCTTCGGCCTCAACCCGGCCGCCCGCATGGTGCTCAACTCGGTGTTCCTCAACGAGTGCGTCAACGCCGGCCTCGACTCGGCCATCGTGCACGCGTCCAAGATCCTGCCGATGGCCCGCATCCCCGACGAGCAGCGCCAGGTCGCGCTCGACATGGTCTACGACCGCCGCCGCGAGGGCTACGACCCGCTGCAGCGCTTCATGGACCTGTTCGAGGGCGTCGACGCCGCGGCCATGCGCGCCGGCAAGGCCGAGGAACTGGCCGCGCTGCCGCTGTGGGAGCGCCTCAAGCGGCGCATCATCGACGGCGAGCGCAAGGGCCTGGAGGCCGACCTCGACGACGCGCTCAGCCAGCGGCCCGCGCTGGAGATCATCAACGAGGTGCTGCTCGACGGCATGAAGACGGTCGGCGAGCTGTTCGGCTCCGGCCAGATGCAGCTGCCGTTCGTGCTGCAGTCGGCCGAGGTGATGAAGGCCGCCGTGGCCTACCTCGAGCCGCACATGGACCGCGTCGACGGCGAGACCAAGGGCCGCATCGTGCTGGCCACGGTCAAGGGCGACGTGCACGACATCGGCAAGAACCTCGTGGACATCATCCTGTCCAACAACGGGTACCAGGTGGTCAACCTCGGCATCAAGCAGCCGGTCTCGGCCATCCTGGAGGCCGCCGACGAGCAGAAGGCCGACGTGATCGGCATGTCCGGCCTGCTGGTGAAGTCGACGGTCATCATGAAGGAGAACCTGGAGGAGATGAACTCCAGGGGCCTGTCGGAGAGGTACCCGGTGCTGCTCGGCGGCGCCGCCCTCACCCGCGCCTACGTCGAGCAGGACCTCGCCGAGTTGTTCGAGGGCGAGGTGCGCTACGCCCGCGACGCGTTCGAGGGGCTGCGGCTGATGGACTCGTTCATGGCCGTCAAGCGGGGCGTCGTGGGCGCCACGCTGCCGCCGCTGCGCGAGCGGCGCGTCAAGACCGGCGCGGTGCTGCAGCGCACCCCGGTCGAGGCGCTGCCCGCCCGCTCCGACGTGGCCGCCGACAACCCGGTGCCCGCGGCGCCCTTCCACGGCGACCGCGTGGTGAAGGGCATCTCGCTGGCCGAGTACGCGGCCTTCCTCGACGAGCGCGCCCTGTTCCTGGGCCAGTGGGGCCTCAAGCCCACCAGGGGCGGCGACGGGCCCGGCTACGAAGAGCTGGTCGAGACCGAGGGCCGGCCCAGGCTGCGCATGTGGCTGGAGCGCATGCAGACCGAGGGCCTGCTGGAGGCGGCCGTCGTCTACGGCTACTTCCCGTGCGTCAGCGACGGCGACTCGCTGATCATCCTGGGCGACGACGGCAACGAGCGCACCCGCTTCACCTTCCCGCGCCAGCGCCGCGACCGGCACCTGTGCCTGGCCGACTTCTTCCGGGGCAAGGACTCCGGCGAGGTCGACGTGGTCGGCTTCCAGGTGGCCACCATGGGCGCCAAGATCTCCCAGGCCACCGCCGAGCTGTTCGCGAAGGACGCCTACCGCGACTACCTGGAGCTCCACGGCCTGTCGGTGCAGCTCACCGAGGCGCTGGCCGAATACTGGCACGCCCGGGTGCGCGCGGAGTGGGGCATCGGCGGTCAGGAGACGCTCGACGACATGCTAAAGGTCAACATCCAGGGCTGCCGCTACTCCTTCGGCTACCCCGCCTGCCCCAACCTGGAGGACCAGCGGCAGCTGTTCGAGCTGCTCGAGCCCGGGCGCATCGGCGTCAGCCTGTCGGAGGAGTTCCAGCTCCACCCCGAGCAGGCCACCTCGGCGCTGGTCGCCCATCACCCCGAGGCCAAGTACTTCAACGTCTAGATCCGGGGGGAACAACCCGTGGAAGCGGTCTTCTTCGACATGGACGGCCTGCTCGTCGACAGCGAGAAGGTCTGGCTGGAGATCGAGACCAGGGTCATGGCCCGGCTCGGCGCCGAATGGACGCCACAGCACCAGGCCCACCTGGTGGGCGGTTCCATGGAGCGCACGCTCGACTACATGCTGGGCGTCTCCGGCGCCGACGTGCCGGCGTCGACGGTGCAGGAGTGGATGGTCTCCGGCATGGTCGAGCGCCTGGCGGAGGGCGTCGGGGTCATGCCGGGGGCCGCGGAGCTGCTGGAGGCCCTGCGTGACGAGGGGGTGCCGGTCGGCCTGGTCACCTCCTCGATGAAGGAGATCGCCGAGGCCGTGCTCAAGGGCTTCGGCAGAGACCGCTTCGACGTCGTCGTCACCGCCGCCGACGTCGAGCGGACCAAGCCCGACCCCGAGCCGTACCTCAAGGCCGCCCGGCTGCTCGGCGTCGAGCCGGTGCGCTGCGTCGTGCTGGAGGACTCACCCAACGGCGTGGCGGCCGCCACGGCGGCGGGCTGCGCCGTCGTGGCCGTCCCGAACCTGCTGCCCGTCGAGCCGGCCCCCGGCCGCCTGGTGGTCTCCTCGCTGGCCGAGGTCGGGGTCGCCGATCTGCGCGCGTTGATCCCCTAGGGGGCGTCTGGTCCTCGCGGAGGAGGGGCCGCCCGTGTTTCGCGTGCCAGGATGGAAGGCGTAGTCGAGACGAGGGGCGGCCTCAATGTTCAATCAGATCGCCTGGTTGCCGCTGTGCGCCGGGGTGACGGCGGTAGGGCTGGTGCTGAGCTTCCTGGCCTTCAGGCGCAGGGGAGCGGCCGCGGGGATGCGGCTGGCGGCCTGGTCGCTGCTGCCGGTGGCGGCCTACCTGACCGGCGCGCTCAGCGCGCTGTGGACGATCGGGGCGACCGCGGTGGGGTTCGTCACCGGGCTGGTGCTCAACCCGATGGTGTGGGCCGGCGTGGCCGTGGCGGGTCTGGCCGCCGTGCTGTTCGTCGTCTCCGGGTTCATGCGCGGCCGCAGGCTGTCCGTGGGCCGGAAGAAGAAGGCGGCCCCCGAGCCGGACGGGAAGCCGGACGGGAAGCCGTCGGTTCAGCCCGTAGCGAACAAGTCGCAGCCGTCGGTGACCCCCAAGACGCCCAAGAGCGACGATGACTTCTCCGATATCGAGGCCCTGCTGAAGCGCCGCGGCATCAGCTGATTTCGGACGGAATCGGTCGTGGATCGGCACTGTCACAGTTCCGAGACCCAACCGGGACGGGCTGTAGACATTCTCATCAAGATCGATACGAATAAGTTTCGCGTCAATCACAGTTGAGCCACATCGAGCGCTGAGGGACTGGTCATACCAGCTCAGGCCATAGATTCTGCCTCCTGGGGCCGCGACTGCGCGGACTCGCCTTGCACGGGCGCACTACCCTGACCGGGTCGCGCCGACACGGACGACGTCGTCTGGAATCCAGGGGGCCACTGGCATGACCGCACCGCTCGATGTTCCTGGCTCGGCCGTCGAGGCCGGGCCGGAGACCGTTCTTGAGGGGGCGGAGTCTTCAGTCATCCGGGGGCGTTCCCTCGGGCAGATCGCCTGGATGCGCCTCAAGCGCGACCGCATCGCGATGATCGGCGGCATCGTCATCGTCCTGCTGATCCTCGTGGCGATCTTCGCGCCGCTGCTGGTGTCGTGGCTCGGTCACGACCCGGCCGAATGGCACCGGGAGAAGATCGACCCGGCGATCCAGGCTCCGATCGGCGCCTTCGGCGGCATGAGCTGGGACTTCCTGTTCGGTGTCGAGCCCACCACGGGCCGCGACCTGTTCAGCCGGATCCTGTACGGCGCCCGCATCTCCCTGCTGATCGCGTTCTTCGCGACTCTGCTGTGCGTGGTGCTCGGCACGGTGATGGGGATGATCGCCGGCTTCTTCGGCGGCTGGGTCGACACCGTCATCTCCCGTCTCATGGACATCTTCCTCGCCTTCCCGCTGCTGGTGTTCGCGCTGGCGCTGGCGGGCGTCATTCCCGACAAGGCGTTCGGCATGTCGGGCGACACCCTCAGGATCAGCCTGCTGGTCTTCATCATCGGCTTCTTCAACTGGCCCTACATCGGGCGCATCATCCGGGGCCAGACGCTCTCCCTGCGCGAGCGGGAGTTCGTCGACGCCTCAAGAAGCCTGGGCGCGCGCAGCCACACGATCCTGTTCAAGGAGATCCTGCCCAACCTGCTCGCGCCGATCCTCGTGTACTCGACGCTGCTGATCCCGTCGAACATCCTGTTCGAGGCCGCACTCTCCTTCCTCGGCGTGGGCGTGCGGCCGCCGACCCCCACGTGGGGAGGCATGCTGGCTGAGGCGGTCCACAACTACGACGTGGCGCCCAACTTCATGATCTTCCCCGGCCTCGCGATCTTCATCACCGTGCTGGCGTTCAACCTGCTCGGTGACGGCCTCAGGGACGCGTTCGATCCCAAGGCCCGATAAGGCCTCGTGAGTAGTTATCCGCAAGTTCTCTCAACTCCTAGATTCAAGGGGTGTGTCAGGTCGATGAAGATGAGATCTAAGGCGTCGGCGATCGCGGTGACCGCCGCTCTCGCCGTGGTCGTCTCCGCGTGTGGCGGCGGCGGTGGCGGCAGCAAGAACACCAGCGGTTCGGGCAGCGACGACAAGCCGTCCAGCAAGTACAACGCGGGCGTGACGGCGGTCATCAACCCGTCGGAGAAGGCCGGCGGCACGCTCCACATGGGCATGCCCGGCGACTTCGACTCGGTCGACCCGGGCGACATGTACTACGGCTACGCCTGGAACTTCGCCCGCCTCTACACGCGCGCGCTGACCATGTTCAAGCCGGTCCCCGGCGAGGAGGGCCTGCAGCTCGTCGGCGACCTGGCCGAGGGCCTGGGCACGCCGAGCGACGGCGGCAAGACCTGGACGTACAAGCTGCGCAAGGGCGTCAAGTTCGAGGACGGCACCCCGGTGACCGCCAAGGACGTCAAGTACGGCGTGGCGCGCTCGCTGGACAAGGACATCCTGCCCAGCGGCCCGACGTACTTCAACGACTGGCTCGACCTCGGCGGCTACACCGGCCCGTACAAGATGAAGGGCAAGCTCGACGACCTCAAGGCGATCGAGACGCCCGACGACCAGACGATCGTCTTCCACCTGAAGAAGGCGTACGGCGGTTTCGACTACTTCGCCATGCTCCCGCAGACGGCCCCCGTGCCCGAGGCCAAGGACACCGGCTCGAAGTACAAGGAGCACCCGGTCGCGACCGGCCCGTACATGTTCAAGGCGCACGAGCTCACCAAGCGCATCGAGCTCGTCAAGAACCCGAACTGGGACGCGGCGACCGACCCCAACCGCAAGCAGCTCAACGACTCCATCGAGGTGCTGCTCGGCCAGAACGAGGACGACCTCGACCAGCGCCTGCTCTCCGGCAAGATCGACGTCAAGGTCAACAGCACCGGTGTGGCGGCCAACGCCCGCAAGACGGTCCTGACGGACGAGAAGGTCAAGCAGTACGCCGACTCGGCCCCGATCGACCGCACCTGGTTCACCAACATCAACGGTGACGTGCCGCCGTTCGACAACATCCACTGCCGCAAGGCCGTGCAGTACGCGACCGACCGCTCGGCCATCCAGGGCGCCTACGGCGGTCCGGACGCCGGTGGCGACGTGGCACTCAGCCTCATGCCGGCCAAGATGACCGGCTACCAGAAGATCGACCCCTACGGCGTCGAGGCCAACCCGACCGGTGACGTCGCCAAGGCCAAGGAGGAGCTGGCGGCCTGTGGCCAGCCCAACGGCTTCAGCACCACCATCTCCTTCCGCAACGAGCGCTCCGCCGAGAAGCAGACCGCCGAGGCGCTGCAGCAGTCGCTCGGCCGCGTGGGCATCAAGCTGGAGCTCAAGGGCTTCCCGCAGGGTGACTACTTCAAGCTCTACGCCGGCAAGCCCGACTTCGCCAAGAAGAACGGCCTGGGCCTCATGGTCTACGGCTGGGGCGCCGACTACCCCGAGGGCTTCGGCTTCTTCCAGCAGATCGTCGACAGCCGGGTCATCCGTCCCGCCGGTAACACCAACCTCGGCGTGAAGGACCCCAAGATCGACGAGCTGATCGACCAGGCCGCGGGCGAGACCGACGCGACCAAGCGCAACGCCATCTGGGCCGCGGTCGACAAGGAAGTCATGGAGTCGTCGTACATCCTTCCCTACGTCTGGGCGCACGGCCTGTTCTACCGGCCGCCGCAGCTGAAGAACGTCTTCGTCTCCCAGAACTGGGGCATGTACGAGTTCCTCACGCTGAGCACCCAGTAGCAACGGCGCATACTGCCGGAACGTCACGTACCGAAAGCAGGTGAAGGCTTCGGCGGCCGGGCCCACAAGGCCCGGCCGCCATGGCCGAGATCAGTGTTCACATACATTCTCAGACGGTTGATAGCGGCCGTCATGCTGCTCTTCGTGGTGAGCATCGCGACGTTCGCCATCTTCTTCCTCGTGCCTCGGCTCGCTGGGATGTCCGCTGACGACCTGGCCTCCCGGTACGTGGGCAAGGCGGCCAACGCCGAGGTGATCCACGACACGGCTGTGCGCCTCGGCTTCTACGACCCGATCATGGTCCAGTACGGACGTTTCGTGCAGGGCATCTTCGTCGGCGTCGACCGCAACTACGGCCCCGGCATCGAGCACTGCCCGGCGCCCTGCTTCGGCTACAGCTACGTCAGCCAGAACCCGGTCCTGCCCGACCTGCTCAACCGCCTGCCGATCACGTTGTCGCTGGCGCTCGGCGCGGCCGTGGTGTGGGTCATCTTCGGCGTGGCCACCGGCGTGCTGTCGGCGCTGCGCCGCGGCAGCTTCTTCGACCGCCTGTCCATGGGCATCGCGCTGGCCGGCGTCTCGCTGCCGATCTTCTTCACCGGCATCGTCTCCCTGGCCATCTTCCGCGACCAGCTCGGACTGGTGGGCGACGTGGCCGACTGGGTGCCGATCAGCGAAGACCCGCTCACCTGGGCCAACAACCTCATGCTGCCCTGGGTGACGCTCGCCTTCCTGTACGCCGCCGGCTACGCCCGGCTCACCCGGGCGGGCATGCTGGAGACCATGTCGGAGGACTACATCCGCACGGCCAGGGCCAAGGGCCTGGCGGAGCGGAAGGTGGTGCTCAAACACGGGCTGCGGGCCACGCTCACCCCCGTGCTCACCATGTTCGGCCTCGACCTGGGGCTGCTGCTCGGCGGCGCCGTCCTGACCGAGAGCACCTTCTCGCTGCCCGGCATCGGCAAGTACGCCGTCGACGCCATCAGCAACAACGACCTTCCCCAGGTGATGGGCGTCACGATCGTCGCGGCGGCCTTCATCATCCTGGCCAACCTGATCGTCGACCTGCTCTACGCGGTCGTTGACCCGAGAGTGAGGCTGGCGTGAGTCCCTTTCTCGACGTCAAGGACCTGAAGATCCACTTCCCGACCGACGACGGCCTGGTCAGGTCCGTCGACGGTCTGACCTTCAGCCTCGAACGCGGCAAGACGCTCGGCATCGTCGGCGAGTCCGGCTCGGGCAAGTCGGTCACCAGCCTCGGCATCCTCGGTCTGCACAAGGGCAAGGGCGCCAACGTCTCCGGCGAGATCTGGCTCGACGGCGAGGAGCTCGTCGGCGCCTCGCAGGAGCACGTGCGCGGGCTGCGCGGCAAGAAGATGGCGATGATCTTCCAGGATCCGCTGTCGGCGATGCACCCGTTCTACACGGTCGGCGACCAGATCATCGAGGCGTACCGGATCCACCACAAGGTGTCCAAGGCCGTCGCCAAGAAGCACGCCGTCGACATGCTGGGCCGCGTGGGCATCCCCGAGCCGCACAGCCGGGTCGACTCCTACCCGCACGAGTTCTCCGGCGGCATGCGCCAGCGCGCCATGATTGCCATGGCGCTGTCGTGCGACCCCGAACTGCTCATCGCCGACGAGCCGACCACCGCGCTCGACGTGACCGTGCAGGCCCAGATCCTCGACCTCATGGTCGACCTGCAGCGCGAGTTCAACTCCGCGCTGATCATCATCACCCACGACCTGGGCGTGGTGGCCGAGCTGTCCGACGACATCCTGGTCATGTACGGCGGCAAGTGCATCGAGTACGGCACCGCCGACGACATCTTCTACCGTCCCGAGCACCCCTACACATGGGGTCTACTGGGATCGATGCCCCGCCTCGACCGCGAGCCCACCGAACGGCTGCTGCCGATCAAGGGGTCGCCGCCGTCCCTCATCAACGTGCCTCCGGGCTGCGCCTTCCACCCCCGCTGTCCCTACGCCGAGCGCACCGGGGACAAGGCCAGGAGCGAGGTGCCCGGCCTGATCGAGACCGAGGGCGGCCACCTGGTGCGCTGCCACATGAGCAGGACGGAGCGGCGGGAGCTGTGGGAGAACGAGATCAAGCCAGTGCTGGAGAGCCAGTGAGCGAGACGGTGACCGCGAACGAGCCGCTTCTTTCCGTCCAAGGGCTGGAGAAGCACTTCCCGGTGACGAAGGGCCTGCTCAAGCGGCAGGTCGGCGCCGTCAAGGCGGTCGACGGGGTCAGCTTCGACGTCTTCAAGGGCGAGACGCTCGGCCTGGTGGGGGAGTCCGGCTGCGGCAAGTCCACCACCGGCCGCCTGGTCACCAGGCTGCTGGAGCCGACCGGCGGCAAGATCGTCTTTGAGGGCCAGGACATCACGCACATGGGGCAGGGCAGGCTCAGGCCGCTCCGCCGCGACATGCAGATGATCTTCCAGGACCCGTTCTCGTCGCTGAACCCCCGCCACACCGTCGGCACGATCGTCGGTGCGCCGTTCCGCATCCAGGGCGTGCAGACCGAGAACGGCGTCAAGAAGGCGGTCCAGGACATCCTCGCCCTGGTCGGCCTCAACCCCGAGCACTACAACCGCTATCCGCACGAGTTCTCCGGCGGCCAGCGGCAGCGCATCGGCATCGCCCGCACGCTCGCGCTCAAGCCCAAGCTCATCATCGCCGACGAGCCGGTCTCCGCGCTCGACGTGTCCATCCAGGCCCAGGTCGTCAACCTGCTGGAGGACCTGCAGAACGAGCTCGACCTGACCTACGTCGTGATCGCCCACGACCTGTCGGTGGTGCGCCACATCAGCGACCGGGTCGCGGTCATGTACCTGGGCAAGATCGTCGAGATCGCCGACCGCAAGAGCCTCTACAGCTCGCCGATGCACCCCTACACCAACGCCCTGCTGTCGGCCGTGCCGGTGCCCGACCCCAAGGCGCGCAAGGAACGCGAGCGCATCAGGCTCACCGGCGACGTGCCCAGCCCGCTCAACCCGCCGCCCGCCTGCCGCTTCCACACCCGCTGCTGGAAGGCGCAGGAGATCTGCAAGACGGTCGAGCCGCCCCTGGAGACCATGGCCGGCGGCCACCGCGTGGCCTGCCACTTCCCGGAGAACGCGCCCGCCGCCGCGACCGCCGCGGCGACCCAGGCCTGACCGCCTGACGGGGGCCTACCGCCCCTGGCCGCCGCCCTCCAGCCGGGGCGGCGGCCTCAGGACAGCGTGCCGGGCGTGATCAGCCCGGTCTCGTACGCCAGCACCACGGCCTGCACCCGGTCGCGCAGCCCCAGCTTGGTCAGCACGTTGCCCACGTGCGTCTTGACCGTCGTCTCGCTCACCACGAGCTTGGCCGCGATCTCCGCGTTGGACATGCCCTTGGCGATCAGCCGCAGCACCTCCAGCTCCCGCTCGGTCAGCCGGTCGAGCCGGGCCGGCGTGGCCTGCTCGTAGGCCGAGGGCAACCGCCTGGAGAACCGGTCGAGCAGCCGCCTGGTCACGCTCGGCGCCACGATCGCGTCGCCGGCCGCCACCACCCGGATCGCCTGCACCAGCTCGTCGGGCGGCACGTCCTTCAGCAGGAACCCCGACGCCCCCGACCGCAGCGCCTCCACGATGTACTCGTCGAGGTCGAACGTGGTCAGCACCAGCACCTTCGGCACGTGCGCCGTCGGCGCGGCCTCCCGCACGATCCTGCGGGTGGCCTCGATGCCGTCGACGCCCGGCATGCGGATGTCCATGAGCACCACGTCGGGCAGCAGCGCCCTGGTCTGCTCCATCGCGGCCTTGCCGTCGCCGGCCTGGCCGACCACGGTGATGTCGGACTCGGCCTCCAAGATCAGCCGGAATCCCGTGCGCAGCAGCGGCTGGTCGTCCACCAGCAGCACTCTGATCGTCATTGGCCGTCCTTCAACGGGAAGCTCGCCCGCACCTCGAAACCGCCCCCCGGTCGCGGACCGATGTTCAGAATTCCACCATAGAGTGCGACCCGCTCGCGAATGCCGACCAGTCCGTGGCCCGGCCGGTCGGTCGCCGGCGCGGTGCCCATGCCGTCGTCCTCGACGCGTACGTCCAGGCCGGTGGGGGCGTGGCGGACGGTGACCACCGCCTCGGCCCCGGCCCCCGCGTGCCGCAGGCTGTTCGTCAGCCCCTCCTGGACCAGCCGGTAGGCGGCCAGGTCGACCCCGGCGGGCAGCGGCCGCGGCTCGCCCTCCACGCGCAGCAGCGTGGGCAGCCCCGCCTCGCGCATCTGCTCCACCAGCCCGGGCAGGTCGCCCACGCCCGGCTGCGGCCCCAGCTCGGCCCGCGCGTCGGTACGCAGCACGCCCACGATGTTGCGCATCTCCGTCATCGCCAGCCGCCCGGTGTTCTCGATCGCCGACAGCGCCTCCCGCGCCAGGTCGGGATCGGCGGAAAGCACCCGCCGCGCCGCGGCCGCCTGCACCGTCATCACGCTCACGTGGTGGGCCACCACGTCGTGCAGCTCGCGGGCGATGCGCGAACGCTCCTCGGCCCGCGCGGCCCGCGTGTCGGCCGCGTGGGCCCGCTCCAGCCTGGACGCCCGGTCGCGCAGCTCCTCCAGGTACGCCCGCCGCAGCCGCAGGCTCCTGCCCGCCCCCCAGACCGCCAGCAGCACCACGATCGCCACCACATGCTCACTCGGGCCCGGCAGCGTGACCGGCCCGGCCAGCGCCCCCACCGTGTACGTCAGCAGCGAGACCAGCAGACCGCCCAGCGCCACCGCCAGCCCCCGGTTGGAGGCCACCGAGTACAGCAGCACCAGCCCGGACACCCCCGACGCACCGGCGCCGTAACCCAGGGAGGTCAGCAGCGTCTCGGGCACCAGGCCCGCGCACAGCGCCGCCAGCGGCCAGCGCCTGCGCACCGCGATCGGCGCGGCGGCCAGCACCAGCAGCGCCGCCCCGAGCCCGTCGGGCGCGCGCATGCCCTCGGGCGCCAGCTCCGGCGGCTGCAGGCGCTCGGGCCCGTAGAGGAGGAAGAGCGTCACCGAGGCCGCGGCCACCACCACGGCCAGGGCCGTGTCGTGGAACAGGGGTCGGTCGATCCGCACCGCTTCACTGTAGGCCCAGGTGAGAGCCTGGAACTCCTCCCTCGGGAGGATAAGGGGCGGCCTGTCGGAGGGCTACAGCTCGTCGGTGGCCGCGCGCCGGTTGCTGCGCACGGTGTCGCCGGGCTGACGGTCGGGCACCGGCGGAGGGGTGCCGCCGAACTCGGGGCACAGCGCCTGATGGTCGCACCAGTCGCACAACTTGCTGCGGCGCGCCCGCCACTCGCCGGTCTCCAGGGCCCGCTCGATCGCCGTCCACAGCGCCATGACCTTGCGCTCGGTGGCCAGCAGGTCGGCCTCGTCGGGGGCGTAGCGCAGCACCTCGCCGCGCCCGCCCAGGTAGACCAGCTGCAGCAGCCGGGGCACCTCCCCGCGCAGCCGCCACAGCACCAGCGCGTAGAACTTCATCTGGAACAGCGCCTTGGCCTCGAAGTCGGGGCCGGGCGCGCTGCCCGTCTTGTAGTCGACCACCCGGACCTCGCCGGTGGGCGCCACGTCGAGCCGGTCGACGTAGCCCCGCAGCATCAGGCCGCCCTCCAGCACCGCCTGCACGTAGAGCTCGCGCTCGGCCGGCTCCAGCCGGGTCGGGTCCTCCAGGGTGAAGTAGCGCTCCAGCATCGCCCGCGCCTGCGCCAGCCACTCGGCCTGCTCGGCGTCGTCGGCGAACATGCGCGCATATTGCTCGTCGTCCTCCAGCAGCCGCTGCCACTGCGGCTCCAGCAGCTCCAGTGCCGCCTGTACCGAGCGGCGCGGCGCCGGCAGGTCGTAGAGCCGCTCCAGCACGGCGTGCACCACGGTGCCGCGCACGGCCGCGGGGGAGGGTTTCTCGGGCAGCTGGTCGATGACCCGGAACCGGTAGAGCAGGGGACAGGTCATGAAATCGCCTGCCCGGGACGGGGAGAGAGCTCCGATGATCACCGGTTCGGTCAACGTCATGCACCGCACTCTAGGTCAAGAGCCCGACAGAATAACCCTCGCCGGGACGAGGAACACGTGATCGGGCGCGTAGCATCGAGGCAGCAACAGCACGTAATGGACGTACGAGGAGTGCGGTGAGCGAGCAGAGCCCGCGTCAGGAGTTCCCCGGCCTTCGGATGGGGCGTCCCTTCGGCATCCCGGTGTACGTCTCCTGGACGTGGTTCATCGTCGCCGGCTTCATCACCGTCATGTTCGGCCCCCGCATGCGCGACATGCTGCCCGAGCTGGACAGCACCGTCGCCTACGCGGTGGCCTTCGTCTTCGCCGTGCTGCTCTACGTCTCGGTGCTGCTGCACGAGCTGGCCCACAGCGTGCTGGCCAAGATGTTCGGCCTGCCGGTGCGCCGGATCACCCTCTACTTCCTCGGCGGCGTGTCCGAGATCGAGAAGGAGCCGCCCACGCCGGGCAAGGAGTTCCTGGTCGCCGCCGCCGGGCCTGGGCTGTCGCTGGGCCTGGCGGGCCTGGGCCTGCTCGCCGACACGTACCTGATCAACGACGGCGGCATCGCCGAGGTGCTCATCTGGCAGTTGTGGGTGGCCAACCTCATCGTCGGCGTGTTCAACCTGCTGCCCGGCCTGCCTCTCGACGGCGGCCGCATGCTGCGCGCGGGCGTCTGGAAGCTGACGAAGAACCCCGGCTCCGGCACGGTCGTGGCCGCCTGGGGCGGGCGCGTGCTGGCCGTGCTCCTGGTCGTCCTGCCGTTCGCGACGTCGATGACGAGCGGGCAGGGGTTCGACCCGGTCGAGCTGCTGTGGCCGGTGGTGCTGGCCTCCTTCATCTGGATGGGCGCCACCCAGTCGCTGCGCGTGGCCCGCATCCGCGCCCGCATCCCGCAGGTCAACGCGCGGGCGCTGGCCCGCAGGGCGATCCCGGTGGCGGGCGAGACGCCGCTGGCCGAGGCGCTGCGGCAGGCCACCGAGCAGCGCGCGGGCGCCCTGGTCGTGGTCGACCACGACGGACGGCCGGTCGCCATCGTCAACGAGGCGGCCGTCCAGGCCACCCCCGAGCACCGGCGGCCGTGGGTCGACGTGGCCTCGCTGGCCAAGGCGATCGAACCCACCATGGTGCTCGCCGCCGACCTGACCGGCGAACCGCTCATCGACGCCATGCGCTCGGCCCCCGCCGGCGAGTACCTGCTGGTGGAGCACGGTGGCGAGATCTACGGCGTGCTCGCCACCGCCGACGTCAACCGCGTCTTCACCGGGGTCTGACATGCCCCGCGTGTTTGCGGCTAAGGTCTTGTCCGGCCACTTCCCGTAGCCCGGCGATTTCGATGCCAGGACGGCAGGCCGATAGTCTTCTGTTTGGCCGAACTTGCACAGTTGACGGGTTGGTCGTGGTCCACCGGTTCACCGAATCGAGACGCCTGGGCCGCGACACGGGCACGTCGCCTGGGTATGCGTATGGCTGGTGGCCGGCACGGCAGTGCGGGTGCCGTAATATCGCCGGCTTCCGGGGAGGAGAGTTGAGTGACCGAGCGCAGCGAGGGCACCGATGAGCGCAGCACGGTCGTCATGAGGGAGGGCGCATGAGCGGCCAGGGCTTCGGAGTGGTGCGTCCCCTTCCCGGTGACGGGCTCGTCGCCTACGTCGGCGGGTTGTTGCTGGTGTGCGACGCGGGCGAGACGGCCGCCGACGGCCTGATCGAGGCGCTGCGCGACACCGCCGCCTCCGGCGGCGACGGCCGGGCGCTGGCCCGCCGCGCGGCGCAGGTGCTGGCCGCCAACATGGCGGGCGACCCGGTCACGTGCGCGGTCGCCGGTCCCGTCGGCGGCGGCGTGGCGGTGCTGGTCAGCGGCTCCGCGTCCGCCTCGGTCAGCACCTCGGGCGGCGAGACGCGCCTGGCCGGCAGCGACTCGCTGACCTGGGCCGACCGGCTGATCAGCGGCCCGGTCGAGCGCGTCGAGCTCACCCTGCCCGGTGCCGGCGCCGCGCATCCCGCGGTCGGCTTCGAGGGCGGCGTCGTCCACGGCGGCGGCCTGATCGGCGACCTCACCGACCAGCCGGTGCACGTACGTCCCCAGGCGCAGGCGCCCGACCGGTCCAGGCCGCTCACCAGCGAGCTGCCCAACACGGGCCTGCACATGGAGCCCGACCTGGCCCCGCCGGTCGAGCCGCCGGTCGAGCGACCGGTCGAGCGGCCTCCCTACCCGCTGGCCGACCAGCCGCCGCTCGTCCAGCAGGGCCCGCCCTCGGGCGCGCAGGCCGGCGTCCCGCACCCCGGCCCCCCGTCCGGCCCCCACTCCGGCCCTCCGTCGCTGGACCAGCCGCCGTTCGGGCACGACCAGCCGCCCTTCGGTCAGGACCAGTCGCCCTTCGGTCAGGACCAGTCGCCGTTCGGCCACGAGCAGCCTCCCTACCTCCCGCCCCAGGACCAGCCTCCCTACCTGCCCCCGCAGGAGCAGTCCCACCCCGAGCCCCCGCAGCAGTTCCCCTCCTACGACGACCTGCCGCCGGCCGGCAGCGGCATGGCCGACCACCAGCAGCAGCACCTGGGCCCGCCCGACCACTTCGACCAGCCGGCCCCGCCCGTGCTGGGCCCGCCGGAGCACTTCGACCACCCGGGGCCGCCGCCGCAGGAGCAGCAGGGCGACCACGGTGACCGTCCGCTGGTCTACGGGGTCGACTGCAAGAACGACCACTTCAACGACCCCAGGGTGCCCTACTGCGCCGTCTGCGGCATCGCCCTGGTGCAGCGGACGCTGGTGCCGTACAAGGGGCCGCGGCCCTCGCTCGGGGTGCTCATCCTCGACGACGGCACGGCGCTGCCGCTGGAGAGCGACTACCTGCTGGGCCGTGATCCCGAGCGCGCGCCCGAGGTGGCGGGCGGCTCGGCCAGGCCGGCCAAGGTCACCAGCCCCGACGGCTCGGTCTCGCGCCGCCACCTGCGGGTGGCCCTCGACGGCTGGGACGTCAACCTGGTCGACCTGGGCTCGGTCAACGGCACCCAGATCCAGCCGCCCGGCGACCCCAACTTCTACGACATCCCGCCCAACGAGCCGGTCACGATCGCGCCCGGCACGACGGTCCGGGTGGGCGTCTCCCGCACCCTGCGTTTCGAGGCCCACCGGGGCTGACCGAAGGGCTGATCGAGGGGCTGATCGAGGTCCCGTCCGCCCGCATTCCCTCGCCGGGAGTGCGGGCGTTCGTGTGCCGGGAAGCCGTTGCTGGAATTGCTTGGATAATGCCTGATATTTCCCGTCTGAATGCGAAATATCGGGACCGGAGAACGCATTTCCTGCGAACGCTGCGTGACGTTTCCGGAAAAGTCCGGACTTGATCGGCGGCCCTCTCGGAAAGCGGGATCCGGGCCGTCCAAAGGGTCAGCCGGGCCGGAAGGTCCGTACGCCGCGGAACAGCCGCACGGCCGTCTCCAGCCCGCGCGCGCCCTCCACCGCCCGCCCCGCCGCCGTCGCGAACCGGCCCAGCAGGTGCTCGTCCCCCTCCTGGAACCCCCGTCCCGCCACCCACACGAACGTGTGGTCGCGCACCTGCGCCGGCACCGGGACGGCCAGGAACCCCGGCTCGCCCATCGTCTCGTCCCGGGCCAGCCGCAGGGCCTCCTCCACGACGGCCAGCTCCTTCAGCACCCCCGACTCCGTCAGCCACCGCCGCACCCGCAGCGGGTCACCCGGCGGCGCGTGGACGTGCACCGGACGGGCCTCCCGCCGCAGCACGTCCACGTGGACGAACCCCGCGTACGCGGTGCCCGCCACGACGGCCGCGGCGCGCGCGAGCCGATCGATCACGTCGGCGACCTCCAGGCAGGAGAACGCGGAGATGAGGTCACGCATGGCGATATCGACACGGTTGTTTGGCATCGCGGTGATTCCCTCGGGTAGAGGGGGAAGAGATCGCGCGGCCCGGTCACGCGAAACTCCGAACGGTGCCCCGGAGTATCACCCTCGACGCGGCTCTTGACTACCCCTCAACAGGAAATTGCGATTTTTCCGCATTTAGGAGGTCAGGCCGGCCGAGCCCTTCACGACGACCGCAGCCGCACCCACTCCACGTCGTCCGCCCGCGTGCCGTCCGGCTTCGGGAACAGCTCCCGGTGCAGGCTCTCCCTGCTGAAACCGGCGCGCTCCAGCACCGCGTGCGAGGCCGTGTTCACCACGTCGGTGCCCGCCACGATCCGGTGCAGGGACGTGCGCGCGAACGCCCAGTCGACCAGCAGCCGCACCGCGCGGGTCATGAACCCCCTGCCGCGGAAGGCCGGCACCAGCGAGTAGCCGATCATGGCCTGCCCGAGCACGGGGGCGACCTGCATGAGCTGGAGGTGCCCGGCGAAGGCGCCGGTGGCCGCGTCCCTGATCGCCAGCTCGATCCGCTGGCCGGTGGCCCACCAGTAGCCGGTGCAGCGGCAGCGCTGCTCGTCCTCCGCCAGGGAGGCCGGCGGGGTCAGGGAGTAGGCCGTCACGCTCGGGTCGCACATCATCCGGTGGTACTCGGCGGCGTCGTCCACCGAGAGCGGCACGAGCCGCACCACGCCGTCGTTCAGCTCGCCGCCGTCGAAGAAGGGCAGGTACGGCTCGTCGGCCGGCGCCGGCTCCCCGGCGATCCTGGCGAAGGACACCAGGTCGGCCCACCGCCCGTCGCGCAGCCGCCTGGCCCTGCGCCGGCGGCCCTCCTCGCGGAACCCGGCCCTGAGCGCGACCTTGAGGCTCGCCACGTTCTCCACCTCGGCCTGCAGCTCGACCCGGTGCACCCCCTGGTCGGCCAGCCAGTCGGCGACCGCCCTGGCGGCCCGGGCGGCCACGCCCCTGCCACGCGCCCAGGGCGCCACCACGTAGCCGATCTCGGCCGTGCCCCAGCGGTCGGGCGGGCGGACCCCGATCGCGCCGCAGTAGCGGCCGTCCTCGGTGACGGCCCACTCCGCGCCGCCCGACTCCCACTTGTCCTCGGCGTACTTCAGGTAGGCGAGGGCGTCCTCGGCCCGGTACGGCGAGGGCAGCAGCGGCAGATGCCGGGCGGTGACGGGATCGTCCATCGTGCGCGCGACGGCCTCGGCGTCGGGCTCGGCGGGCATTCGCAGGATCAGGGGGCCGGTGGAGATCACGTCGCGCGGGAGCATCCCCCATAGATACCGTGCGTCCGGACGCGGGAGAAACCCATATAACCTTGCCACCATGGGTTTCCGCAGGCATGGGCCGTTCCAGGCAGGGGATCAGGTGCAGCTCACCGACCCCAAGAACAAGCGCCACACGATCACGCTCAAGCAGGACGGCGTCTTCCACACGCACAAGGGCGCCATCCCGCACAGCGACCTGATCGGGCAGCCTGAAGGCTCCGTCGTGCGGTCCTCCGGCGGCACCGCCTACCTCGCCTTCCGCCACCTCCTGCAGGACTACACGCTCGCGATGCCGCGCGGCGCGGCCGTCATCTACCCCAAGGACGCCTCGATGATCGTCGGCATGGCCGACGTCTTCCCCGGCGCCCGGGTGATCGAGGCCGGCGTCGGCTCCGGCGCCCTGACCTGCTTCCTGCTGCGCGCCGTCGGCCCCGAGGGCCACGTGACCTCCTACGAGCGCCGCGAGGAGTTCGCCGAGGTGGCCCGCAAGAACGTGGAGAAGTTCTTCGGCGGCCCCATGGACGACAACTGGCGCCTGGCCCTCGGCGACCTGGTCTCCTCGATCGACGAGACCGACGTCGACCGCGTCATCCTCGACATGCTCGCCCCCTGGGAGTGCGTCGACGCCGCCGCCAAGGCCCTCACCCCCGGCGGGGTCATCTGCTGCTACGTCGCCACGACGACCCAGATGTCCAAGACCGTGGAGGCCATTCGCGATCACGGGTGTTTCACCGAGCCTCATGCGTGGGAGACCCTGGTTCGCGACTGGCATGTCGAAGGGCTCGCGGTTCGTCCCGATCATCGGATGATCGGCCACACCGGCTTCCTCGTCAGCGCCCGTCGCATGGCAGACGGAGTGACGCCGCCACCGCGACGCCGCCGACCGAAGGGAACCACCGAGGAACTATGACAATTTGGCCACGAGGGTGCGTTGGTGCGTGACACGGGAACAGATCGCCGTGTTCATATGCTGGGAGTATTAAACGCACCATTGGGGATTATTCACCGAATACTGCATGTCACTCGACGAACACTGCCCGGCCAGGTTACGGAGGGGCCCGAGATAGGTAAGGTCCTTAGTAGTCGCCCTCGACTGGGAAGGAGGTGACGGGGCGTGGCAGCTCGCGATGATGCTGAGGCTCGAGCCGCGCAGCGCGAACGGGAGGTCGCTGATCTTTCAACACAGGTCTCCTTCCTGCAGGAGGAGATCACCGCGCTGAGGCGGAAGCTGGCCGAGTCACCCCGTCAGGCCAGAGTCCTCGAAGAGCGTCTCCATGAGGCACAGGCGAATCTCGCGGCCGTGACCGGCCAGAACGAGCGCCTGGTGGCCACACTCAAGGAGGCCAGGGACCAGATCGTCGCTCTCAAGGAGGAGGTCGACCGGCTGGCGCAGCCGCCGTCCGGCTTCGGCACCTTCCTTGAAGCCCGAGAAGACGGCACGATCGAGGTGTTCACCGGAGGGCGCAAGCTCCGGGTGAACGTCAGCCCCGCCGTCGACGTCGACTCGCTGAGGCGTGGCCAGGAGGTCATGCTCAACGAAGCGCTCAACGTGGTCGAGGCACTCGGCTACGAAGAGGTCGGCGAGATCGTCATGCTCAAGGAACTGCTGGACGAGGGCAAGCGGGCCCTGGTCATCTCGCACGCCGACGAGGAGCGCGTCGTACGACTGGCCGACTCGCTGGTCGGCCAGCCCATCAGGGCCGGTGACTCGCTCCTGCTCGAACCCCGCTCCGGCTACGTCTACGAGCGCATACCCAAGTCCGAAGTCGAAGAGCTCGTCCTCGAGGAGGTCCCCGACATCTCCTACGAGGAGATCGGCGGGCTCATGCGGCAGATCGAGCAGATCAGGGACGCCATCGAGCTGCCCTACCTGCACGCCGACCTGTTCCGCGAGCACAAGCTCCGTCCCCCGAAGGGCGTGCTGCTCTACGGCCCGCCCGGCTGCGGCAAGACGCTCATCGCCAAGGCGGTCGCCAACTCGCTGGCCAAGCAGGTCGCCGAGAAGACCGGCCAGTCGGGCAAGAGCTTCTTCCTCAACATCAAGGGCCCGGAGCTGCTCAACAAGTACGTCGGCGAGACCGAGCGGCACATCCGCCTCGTCTTCCAGCGGGCTCGTGAGAAGGCCTCCGAGGGCACCCCGGTGATCGTGTTCTTCGACGAGATGGACTCGATCTTCCGCACCCGAGGCTCCGGCGTCTCCTCCGACGTGGAGAACACCATCGTCCCTCAGCTGCTGTCGGAGATCGACGGCGTCGAGGGCCTGGAGAACGTCATCGTGATCGGCGCCTCCAACCGCGAGGACATGATCGACCCCGCGATCCTGCGGCCCGGCCGCCTGGACGTGAAGATCAAGATCGAGCGGCCCGACGCCGAGGCGGCCAAGGACATCTTCTCCAAGTACCTGCTGGCCGAGCTTCCCCTGCACCCCGACGATCTGTCCGAGCACGGCGACTCTCGCGAGGCGACCATCCACGGCATGATCCAGAGTGTGGTCGAGCGCATGTACACCGAGAGCGAGGAGAACCGCTTCCTCGAGGTGACCTACGCCAACGGTGACAAGGAAGTCCTCTACTTCAAGGACTTCAACTCGGGCGCGATGATCCAGAACATCGTCGACCGGGGCAAGAAGATGGCCATCAAGCAGTTCCTGGAGAGCGGCCAGAAGGGTCTGCGGGTGCAGCACCTGCTCACCGCCTGCGTCGACGAGTTCTCCGAGAACGAAGACCTGCCCAACACCACCAACCCCGACGACTGGGCCCGCATCTCCGGCAAGAAGGGCGAGCGGATCGTCTACATCCGCACGCTGGTCTCCGGCAAGCAGGGCACCGAGGCCGGCCGTTCGATCGACACGGTCGCCAACACCGGCCAGTACCTGTAGGGAAGCAGCTGGAAAGGGCCGCGCGGCCGACCGCGCGGCCCTTTCCATGTCCGCTGTGCGCCCACTGGGGGCTCGCCGGGGCCCGACGTGGGGCGCCTGCCGTCAGAAGGGGCGCGCGACACGCGTCATCCGCCGTACAAGCAGGCTCGATGAGGCGCACACTGGGGCCTGTGACAGTCCGCAAACGGGTGGACGTCCGCGTCGAAGGCGTCGTCCAGGGCGTGGGCTTCCGCCCCTTCGTGTATTCGCTGGCCAGCAGACTCGGCCTGGCCGGGCGTGTGCGCAACGACGTCGAGGGGGTGTTCATCGAGGTCGAGGGCGCCTTGGCGGGGGTCGAGGAGTTCCTGACCGCGCTGGAGCGCGACGCGCCGGCCCTGTCGGAGATCGAGAGCGTCACCGTCGTCAGCGGCGCGCCCGCGGGCCACCGGGGCTTCACCATCACCGCCGGCGACCCGGCCGGCCCGCGCCGCGCCCTCGTCCCGGCCGACCTCGCCACCTGCGACGACTGCCTGCGTGAGCTGGCCGACCCGGCCGGTCGCCGCCACCGCTACCCGTTCGTCGCCTGCGCCAACTGCGGGCCGCGCTTCACCGTCGTGCGCGGCGTGCCCTTCGACCGGCTGCTGACCACCATGGCCGGGTTCGCGATGTGCGCCGACTGCTCGGCCGAGTACCACGACCCCGGCGACCGCCACTTCCGCGCCGAGCCCACCTGCTGCCCGGCCTGCGGCCCGTCCCTGCGCCTGCTGGACGCGCGCGGCGCCGACCTGTGCGGCGACCCGATCGCCGCCTGCGCGAGCCTGCTGCGGGCCGGCCGCGTCGTCGCCGTCAAGGGCCTGGGCGGCTTCCACCTGGCCGTGCCCGCCGCCCACCAGGAGGCCGCCGCGGCCCTGCGGGCCCGCAAGCACCGCGCGGAGAAGCCGTTCGCCGTCATGGTCGCCGACCTCGACCAGGCCCGCCGCCTGTGCGCGGTCGACGGGCAGGCCGCCGAACTGCTCACCGGCCGCGCCCGCCCGGTCGTGCTGCTGCCCCGGCTGCCCGGCGCGCCGGTCGCCGACGCGGTCGCGCCCGGCAGGCGCGACCTCGGCCTGATGCTGCCCTACACGCCGCTGCACCACCTGCTGCTCCGGGAGCTGGCCGAGCCCATGGTGCTGACCGGCGGCAACGTCTGCGACGAGCCCATCGCCCACGAGGACGCCGACGCCGTCACCCGGCTCGGCGGCATCGCCGACGCCTTCCTCGTGCACGACCGGGCCATCCACGTGCGCGCCGACGACTCCGTGCTGCGCCCGTGGTCCGGCGGGCACACCGTGCTGCGCCGCGCCCGCGGCCACGCGCCCGAGCCGCTCACGCTGCGCCGTCCCGCGCCCCGCCCGGTGCTGGCCTGCGGCGCCGAGCTGGGCAGCACCTTCTGCCTGGTACGCGGCCGGCGCGCGTTCCTGTCCCAGCACCTCGGCGACCTGGACGACCAGGAGACCCTGCGCTCCTTCGTCGAGGGCATCGACCACTTCTGCGGCCTGTTCGACATCCGCCCCGAGGTCGTCGCCCACGACCTCGACCCCGGCTACCTGTCCACCAGGCACGCCTTGGAGCTGACCGGCGTCGAGCTCGTCGGCGTCCAGCATCACCACGCCCACATCGCCTCCTGCCTGGCCGACAACGGCGAGACGGGCCCGGTGATCGGGGTGGCGCTCGACGGGCCCGCCCACGGCCTCGACGGCACGCTGTGGGGCGGCGAGTTCCTACGCGCCGACCTGGCCTCCTGCACCCGGCTCGGCCACCTGGCCCTGGTCCCGATGCCCGGCGGCGCGGCCGCGGTCCGCCAGCCGTGGCGCATGGCCGCCGCCTACCTGCGCGACGAGCACCCGGGCCTGGACGTCGTCCGCCGCAACGCCGCCCACTGGCCCGACGTGCTCGCCCGGACCCGTACCGGGGTGGGCGCGCCCATGACCTCCAGCGCCGGCCCGCTGTTCGACGCCGTCTCGGCGCTGCTCGGCATCCGCGACACCGTCACCTACGAGGGGCAGGCGGCCGCCGAGCTCGAACAGCGCGCCGACCCCGCCGAGACCGGCTCGTACGCGGCCACCATCACCGAGGGCGACCTGCTCGTCGTGCACGCCGCCGACCTCGTACGGGCCGCCGCCGCCGACGTCGCCGCCGGGATCGGCCCCGGCACGATCGCGGGCCGCTTCCACAACGGCGTGGCCGACGCCGTCGTACGCTGCTGCGTCATGCTGAGGGACGGCACGGGCCTGAACACCACGGCGCTGTCGGGCGCCGTCCTGCAGAACGCGCTGCTGCTCGAACGGACCGTCGAGCGCCTGCGCGCGGCCGGGTTCCGGGTGCTCACCCACACCCGGGTGCCGCCCGGCGACGGCGGGCTCAGCCTCGGCCAGGCCGCCGTGGCCGCCGCCCGCGACCGCTCCACGTGACACCCGCCCAGGTGCCGGGGAACGACGCCCGGCCCGTCCTAGCATGGCGATCATGCACTTCTTCAACCCCGGCCGCACGCCCTCCACCGAACGCGACCGCGAGCTGATCGGCGTCGGGCACGCCCGGCAGGCCCGCGCGCACTTCGCCCGGCACCCGGCCTACCGGCCCACGCCCGTGCACACCCTGACCGACCTGGCCGGGGCGGGCACCGTGCACGTCAAGGACGAGAGCGGCCGCATGGGCCTGGGCAGCTTCAAGGCGCTCGGCGGGGCCTACGCCGTGCACCGGCTGTCCGAACGCGACGGCGGCGGCACCACGTACGTCTGCGCCAGCGCCGGCAACCACGGCATCTCGGTCGCGGCCGGGGCCAGGGAGCTCGGCGCGCGCTGCGTCGTCTACCTCAGCCACCAGGTCCCCGAGCCGTTCGCGCACCGGCTGCGCGCCCTGGACGCCGACGTCGTCCGCGAGGGCGACGACTACGACGCGAGCCTGGCCGCCGCCCTGCACGCCTCCCAGGAGCACGGCTGGCGCCTGGTCGCCGACACCTCCTGGGAGGGCTACCACGACATCCCGCTGGACGTCATGCGCGGCTACACCGTCCTGTTCGACGAGATCGAGATCCCGCCGACGCACGTGTTCGTGCAGGCCGGGGTCGGCGGGCTGGCAGCCGCCGCGGCCGGGTACACGCGCGACCGGTGGGGCGAGCTGCCCAGGATCGTCGTGGTCGAGCCCGACGGCGCGCCCTGCCTGCTGGAGAGCGCCCGCGCGGGCGAGCCGGTGCACTCGGCCGGCACGCCGACCCGGCTGGGCAGGCTCGACTGCCTCGAACCGTCCCTGATCGCCTTCGACCTGCTGCGCCGTCAGGCCGACCTGTTCGTCACCGTGGCCGACGAGCAGGCCGCCGAGGCCGCCGCCCTGCTGGCCGGGCGCGGGGTGGCGCTGTCCGAGTGCGGCGCGGCGGGGGCCGCCGGGCTGCTCGCCCTCGACCCGGGCACCCGCGAGGCGATCGCTCTGGGCCCCGCCTCACGCGTGTTGCTGGTGGGAACAGAGGGACCTGTGGAACCAAAGTGATCACAGGGTCGTCAAAAGGGCGTGCACCAACCTAACCGGCCAAAGCATGCTCGGGGAGACGGCCGGTTGGCCGAACTCGACCTCCTGCGCTTCATCGCCGCCCTGGCGGTCGTCGCCTTCCACTATCTGGTGGCCTTCGCCTCGGTCTGGGGGGCCAGGCCCGCCGCGCTGTTCCCCCCGCTCGCGCCCTTCGCCGGGCTGGGCATCCTGGGCGTGGAGCTGTTCTTCGTCATCAGCGGGTTCGTCATCCTCATGACGGTCTGGGGGCGGGGGCTCGGGGCGTTCGCCCGGTCGCGGCTGGTGCGCCTGTATCCGGCGTACTGGCTGAGCCTCGGCGCCGTGGCGGCCCTGTACGGGCTGACCGGCGCCACCGCGCTGGACCCAAAACTTTCACCAGGCCAGTACCTGGTGAACGCCACCATGTTCCAGCGGCTGTTCAAGGTGGCCGACGCCAGTGGCGTCTACTGGTCGCTGTGGGCCGAGCTGCGCTTCTACCTGCTGATCGCAATCCTGGTGATCGTGGGCGTCACGTACGGGCGGGTGCTGGTCTTCTCGGGCGTCTGGCTGGCCGCCGCGCTGGCCGCCAGGATGATCGAGAACGACCTGCTGAACGAGATCCTCATGCCCGACTACGCCCCTTATTTCGTCGCCGGCATGGCCCTGTATCTCATCCACCGCAACCGCAAGGCCCTGCTCCCGTGGCTGTACGTCGCCGCCGGGTACGCCATGGCCATCCCCGCCGCGCTGGGCCGCGTGCACCGCCGGATCGACGCCGCCGGGTTCAAGAACATGCCCGTCACCGACACCAGCGTGATCGTCACCATCACCCTGATCTTCATCGCCATGGCCCTGGTCGCCCTCGGCCTGATCCGGCTCAAACCCTCGAAGACGCTCACCGCGCTCGGGGCCACCACTTACCCGCTTTACCTCTTCCATGGGGTCACCGCGGCGGCGCTCATCCCGTTGCTCACCGGCGACCTGCCCCCCTGGACGGTGGCCCTGGTCACGACCGTGGCCGCCGTCGTGCTGTCGTATCTGATCTACTCCTTTGCCGAACGGCCGATCCAGCGACTACTCAAGCCCCGCAGATCCCCGCAAATCACAACAAGCTCCGCCGTACAGATTGAAAAGGCGTCGGTGCCATAACTCTGTGGCCTCGGGGCACTGTGAAGGGCATAGGCTCGGGCATATAAACGGCGGATAGGCAGATCCGGACGAACAGAGGGTGTTGCATGACGGTGCGTCGGGTGATGGGCATCGAGACCGAATACGGCATCTCCGTACCAGGTCAGCCAGGCGCCAACGCGATGGTGACCTCCTCCCAGGTCGTGAACGCCTACCTGGCCGCCTCGGCGGCCCGCGCGCGCAGAGCGCGCTGGGACTTCGAGGAGGAGAACCCGCTCCGCGACGCGCGCGGCTTCGACCTGGCCCGCGAGGTCGCCGATCCCAGCCAGCTCACCGACGAGGACCTCGGGCTGGCCAACGTCATCCTCACCAACGGGGCCAGGCTCTACGTCGACCACGCCCACCCGGAGTACTCCTCGCCGGAGTGCACCAACCCGCGGGCGGCGGTCATCTGGGACAAGGCCGGCGAGCGCGTCATGTACGACGCGGCCACCCGCGCCTCGGCGGTCCCGTCCAACGCGCCGATCCAGCTCTACAAGAACAACACCGACGCCAAGGGCGCCTCCTACGGCTGCCACGAGAACTACCTGATGCGGCGCGCCACGCCGTTCGCCGACATCGTCCGGCACCTGACGCCGTTCTTCGTCTCCCGGCAGGTCGTCACCGGCGCGGGCAAGGTCGGCATCGGCCAGGACTCCCGCGGCGAGGGCTTCCAGATCAGCCAGCGCGCCGACTTCTTCGAGGTCGAGGTCGGCCTGGAGACCACGCTCAAGCGGCCCATCATCAACACCCGCGACGAGCCGCACGCCGACCCCGAGAAGTACCGCCGGCTGCACGTGATCATCGGCGACGCCAACATGTCGGAGATCTCCACCTACCTCAAGCTGGGCTCCACCGCGCTCGTCCTGGCCATGATCGAGGAGGGCTTCCTCACCCGCGACCTGGCCGTGGAGAACCCGGTCCAGTCGCTGCGGGCGGTCAGCCACGACCCGAGCTGCCGCTACGAGATCCCGATGCGCGACGGCCGCAGGCTCACCGCCGTGCAGCTCCAGATGGAGTACCTGGAGCAGGCCCGCAAGTACGTCGAGGAACGCGGCACCGCCCAGGACGAGATGAACAAGGACGTCCTCGACCGCTGGGAGTCGGTGCTCACCCGCCTGGCCGAGGACCCGATGCAGCTCTCGCGCGAGCTGGACTGGGTCGCCAAGCTGGAGCTCCTGGAGGGCTACCGCACCCGCGACAGCCTGCCCTGGTCCCACCCGAGGCTGCAGCTCGTCGATCTCCAGTACTCCGACATCCGCCCCGACCGCGGCCTGTACAACCGGCTCGTGGCGCGCGGGCGCATGCAGCGCCTGATCAGCGAGGAAGAGGTCGAGCGCGCGATCGAGCTGCCGCCGACCGACACCCGCGCCTATTTCCGGGGGCGCTGCCTGAGCCAGTACAGCGAGTCGGTGGCCGCCGCCTCCTGGGACTCGGTGATCTTCGACATCCCGGGCCGGGAGTCGTTGCAGCGCGTGCCCACGCTCGAACCGCTGCGTGGCACCAAGGCCCACGTCGGCGAGCTCTTCGACCGCTGCCGCACCGCGGCCGACCTGGTCGCCGCGCTGACGGGCACCGGGGAGTAGAGCGGCCCCGGGCCGCCCCCCGGGCTCACAGCAGGCCGATCCCCAGCGTCAGCGTGCCCACGGCCAGCGACGCGCCGCCCACCGCGGTCAGCCAGATCAGCCGGTTGGGCTTGGTGTCGCGCGGCCGCACCACCGACAGGAAGAAGCCCAGCGGCATCAGGATGGGCGCGGCGACGATGAGCGTCCGCGTCAACGCCTTCACGCCGTCCGGAAGGCTCGCCTGGTCCACGTACAGCATCGCGACCAGGCTGAACAGCACCAGGACGCCCGCGTGCGCGTGCCCGGCCCGCCACAGCCCCCTGCGGACGGGGTTGTCCAGATAGCCCGGTTCGTTGCGCATGAGGAAACGCAGCAGGGTCACGCCGCCGAACGCGACGCCGGGGACTGTGATGAGGAGCACACCTGCCGTGCTCAGCGAAGAAGGTGACATGTCGGGATCTCCTTGTGTATAGGTGCATCCATTATTGGATAGGAGTGCTATCCAGTCAAGCCGCCAAGATCGCAGGCTGTTCGACGCGAAATGTCGTCAGGTTCGGGGAAGATATGCCTTAGAGGCAGTCCCCCAAGCGGAGGTAGGACATGGCAACCAAGGACACCGGCGGGCAGAAGCAGACCGGCCGGCGTGAGGCCGAAGTTGAGGAGACCGAGGCCTCGGCGGCGCCGGACGTGCAGGAGCGACAGGAGAAGCTCACTGACGATGTCGACGCGATCCTGGACGAAATCGACGAAGTGCTCGAAGAGAACGCAGAGGAATTCGTGCGTTCCTATGTGCAAAAGGGTGGCGAGTAGGGCTGACGAAGCCTTGTCCTCACCGCTCTGACCATGGGGAAGGATGAGCCCCGGCCGTCCCGGCCGGGGCTCACTCCTCGGGGGCGGTGTACTCGACCGCCACGCCGAGCAGCCTGACCGGGCGGTCGAGGTCGAAGCGGCCCAGCACGGCGAGCGCCGCCCGGGTCAGCGTGCCGGGATCGGCCGTCGGCGCCGGGAGCGTGGACTGCCGGGTGCGCGTCAGGAACGGGGCGAAGCGCACCTTGACCGTCACCCGCGCGCAGAGCCGCCCCTCCGCGGCCGCGTCGCGGGCGACCTGCCCGGCGAGATCGGCCACGTGGCCGGCGATGGCGTCGCGATCGGTGAGGTCACGGGGGAACGTGGTCTCGCGGCTGTGACCGCGGGCCACCCAGGGAGTGGTGACCACCTCCGCCTCGCCCCTGCCGAGGGCCAGGTAGTGGTACCAGGGGCCGTTGACCGGCCCGAAGACGCCGGCCAGCGCGGCCGGGTCGGCGGCGGCCAGGTCGGCGACCGTGCGCAGGCCGAGCCCGGCGAGCTTCTTCGCGGTCCGGGCGCCGATGCCCCACAGCGCGTCCGTCGGGCGGTCGTTCATCACCTCCGCCCAGTTCTCGCCGGTCAGGCGGTAGATCCCGGCGGGTTTGGCGAACGCCGAGGCGAGCTTGGCCTGGTGCTTGTTGTCGCCGATGCCGACCGAGCAGCTCAGCGTGGTGCGGTCGAGCACGACCCGCCGCAGGTCGGCCGCCAGCGCCTCGGGGTCGTCGGTCGTGGCTCCGACGAACGCCTCGTCCCAGCCCCAGACCTCCACGAGCACCGGCAGCTCGCGCAGGGCGGCCATGACCCGCTCGGAGGCGGCCTCGTAGGCGGGCGGGTCGCTGGGCAGGAAGACGGCCTCGGGGCAGCGCCGCAGCGCGGTGCGCAGCGGCATGCCGGAGTGCACGCCGTGCTCGCGGGCCTCGTAGGTGGCGGTCGCGGCGACCGTGCGGGGCTGGGTGGGGTCGCCGGAACCGCCCACCACGACGGGCCTGCCGCGCAGCTCGGGATGGCGCAGCAGCTCCACGGCGGCGATGAACTGGTCGAGGTCGACGTGCAGGATCCAGGACCTGGCCATGGGTCCAGTATGCGGGCCGGGCTCACAGCAGCCGGTCGTCGCGGTAGACCAGGGCGCGGCGCGGCACGGCCCAGCGCGAGGCGCCGAGCGGCGGCTCCTCGCCCTCGGGCACGACGGCCTGGATGAGCCCGCCCGGGGACTCCAGGGTGATGAGGGTGTGGGTGCCCATGTTCTCCAGGACGGAGACCACGCCGGGGAAGGCGTCGGGGCGCTCGGCGGGGGACAGGTCCATGTACTCCGGGCGTACGCCGTACGTCACCGGGACGTCGTCGTCCGGGGCCAGGCCCTCGGGCAGCGGGCGAAGGGCGCCGGCCACCTTGAGCCCGGAGTCGGTGACCTGGGCGGGCAGCAGGTTCATCGGGGTGGAGCCGATGAAGGAGGCCACGAACGTGGTGGCCGGCCGGTGGAAGATCTCCGACGGGGTGCCGACCTGGACCATCGAGCCCTTGGACATGACGGCGATGCGGTCGGCGAGCGCGAGCGCTTCGGCCTGGTCGTGGGTGACGAACACGGTGGTGACGGCCAGCTCCCGCTGCAGCCGCTTGAGGAAGGTGCGGGCCTCCAGGCGCAGCCGGGCGTCGAGGTTGGACAGCGGCTCGTCGAACAGGAACGCGGCCGGATGGCAGGCGATCGCGCGGGCCAGCGCCACCCGCTGCTGCTGTCCGCCCGACAGCTCGGCCGGACGCCGCAGCAGCAGCTCGGTGAGGCTGAGCCGGGCCGCGACCTCGGCCGCCTTCTCCACCCGCCGGGCGCGGGGCACCTTCTTGATGCGCAGCGGGTAGGCGATGTTGGCGGTGACGTCCATGTGGGGGAAGATCGCGTAGTCCTGGAAGACCATGGCGACGTCGCGCTCGCCCGGCGGCAGCGCGGTGACGTCCCTGTCGTTGATGGCGATGGTCCCGGAGGTGGGGGTCTCCAGGCCGGCGATGCTGCGCAGGAGGGTGGTCTTCCCGCAGCCGGAGGGGCCGAGCAGGGCGAAGAACTCACCGTCGGCGACGGTGAGCGCGAGGTCGTCGAGCGCGCGTACGCCGCCGGGGAACACCTTGGTCAGGCCGTGCAGGGAGATCAACGCTTGATTCCTCCGTGGAAGCGGAAGCCGTACCGCTGGGAGACGAACAGGTACATCAACACCACCGGCAGGGAGTACAGCAGGGAGAAGGCGGAGATGAGGTCGAGCCTGGGCGCGCCGCCCTCGGTGTAGAGCGTGTAGAGGATGATCGAGCCGGGCGCCTTGTCGGGGTCGCGCAGCAGGATGAACTGGAACAGGAACCCGCCCCACACGCTGGCCAGCGCCCACACGGCGATGGTGGCCAGGCCGGGCCGGACGAGCGGGACCACGATATGCCGCAGGATCTGCAGCGAGGAGGCGCCGAAGACGCGGGCCGACTCCTCGTAGGAGGTGGGCGTCTCGTCCATGAAGTCCTTCAGGATGAAGATCGCGGCGGGCAGCAGCCCGGCCGAGACCACGAGGATGACGCCGAGATGGGTGTCGATGAGGCCGAGCCGGGTGGCCAGCTCGAAGATCGGCACCATCGCCGCCGTGCCGGTCACCACGGACGACAGCAGCAGGAGCAGGTAGAGCAGGACGTCGCGGCCGGGCAGCCGCACCCGCGACAGCGCGTACGCGGCCAGCGCCGACAGGACGACGACCAGCAGCGCGGCCCCGCCGCCCTGGATGAGGGAGTTGCGGATCGAGCCCAGCGCGTACGGGTTGTCCAGGACGGCGGCGAAGTTGCGCAACGTGAACTCGGGGATCGACGTGGTGATCGTGGGCGTGTCGTCGAAGGGCGCGCTGGCCAGCCAGAGCATGGGCAGCGCGAAGAAGGCCAGGACGACGGCGACGAAGACGGTGGCGGCCAGCCGCCCGACGGTGTGACGGATCATGCGGGCGGTCCTCCGGCGGCGGCGGCCTCCGGCGTGCGGCGACGGCCGCGCAGCAGCCGCAGGTAGGCCAGGGCGAAGACGAGGTTGATCAGCAGGATGAGGAAGGAGATGGCGGCCCCGACGCCGAGCTGCCCGTCCTGGAGGGCGACGCGGTAGACGTACACGGGGAGGATCTCCGAGCGGCCCTCGGGCCCGCCGCCGGTCAGCACGAACGGCGTGAAGTCGTTGAACGTCCACAGGCTGATCAGCAGCAGGTTCGTCAGGACGTGCCGCCTGATCGTGGGCAGCACCACGTCGCGCAGCTGCTGCGGCACGCTCGCGCCCGCCAGCCGGGCGGTCTCCAGGTGCGAGGGCGGCACGTTCTCCAGGGCGGCCGAGTAGAGCATCATCGAGAACGCGGTGCCGCGCCACACGTTGAAGACGATGATCGACAGCAGCGGGTAGTCCAGCAGCCAGGCGAACCCGGGCGTGTGCAGCAGGGCGTTGAGCGTGCCGTCGTCGCGGTCGAGCAGCGCGAACCACAACATGCCGACCACGGTGCTGGGCAGGATCCACGACAGCAGCACCGCGCCCTCGACGATCCTGCGCAGCGGGCCGGTCCGGGAGCGCAGGATCCAGGCCAGGGCGAACCCCAGCCCGGCCTGCCCGACGACGGCCGAGCCGCCGACGTACAGCAGGGTGAGCCACAGCGAGGACAGGAAACGCGGGTCGGCCAGCGCGGTGGTGTAGTTGTCGAGCCCGACGACCTGGGGGTCGGCGGCGGCCAGGCCGGTCAGCCGGTAGTCGGTCAGGCCGAGGTAGACGGTCCACAGGGCGGGGAAGAGCAGGAAGACGCCGATCAGGACCAGGGCGGGCAGGACGAACGCGACCGCCCTGCCCCGGCCCAGCCCCGCGGCGTCAGCCGCCGACGTTGGCCGCGCCACCGACCAGTCCCTCCAGCCTGCCCTGGTACGCCGCGGCCGCCTCGTCCGCGCTCTTGCCGCCGACCACGGCCGCCGTGGCCTCCTGCAACGCGGTCGAGACCTGCGGGTAGACGGCCAGTCCCGGACGGTAGGCGGTGACCGGCAGCACCTCGTCGGCCACGTACTTGAGCATGGGGTCGGCGGTCAGCACCTCCTCGTTGACATCGGTACGGGAGCTGATGCGGGCCTGCCCGGCCAGCTGCGACTTGGTCGCGGCCGCAGAGTGCATGAAGGCCAGCAGCTCCCAGGCCAGCTTGGGGTTCTTGGAGAAGGGGTTGAGCACGCGGACGGCCCCGCCCGACATGCTCACGAAGTCCTGGCCGCGGATTCCGCCGCCGGGCTGCCTGGCCGGGATCTTGGCGTAGCCGACGACCTGGTCGCGGTCGGGCATGGGGGCGACCCCGGCCTTGGGCTCGATGACCGAGCGCCAGAAGTAGTCGCTCTCGGCCAGGATGGCGATCTTCCCGGCGGCGAACTGGGCGAAGGACTTGTCGCGGCCCTTGGCCTCCTGCTGGAGCTTGGGGTCGCCGAGCCCGCTGCCGCCGTAGATCTGCTGGTAGAAGCCCAGGACGTCCTTGACGGCCTGGGAGGCGCCGGCCCACTTGCCCGAGGCGTAGATCTCCGACCCGGCGCCGGCCAGCAGGGGGAGCACGCCCTGCATGGTGGTGGCCTCGCCCATGGCGGTACCGGCGTCGATCTGGACGGGCGTGGGCACCCCGGCGGCCTTGAGCTTGACGCCGGCGTCGATGATCTGCTGCCAGCTGGTCGGCTGCCAGTTCTCGGGCAGCCCGGCCTTCCTGAACAGCGCCTTGTTGTAGAACAGCACCCGGCCGTCGGTGCCCTGGGGCAGGCCGTACTTCTTGCCGTCGAAGATGCCGAGGCCCTGGACGGCCTGCGGGATCTGCGACCAGCCCTCCCACTGCTCGACGCCGGCGCCGCCGACCTCGGTGAGCGGCTTGATGTATCCGGCCTGGGCGAACTCGCCGACCCAGATGCCGTCCAGGTCGATGACGTCGGCCCCGGTCCTGGACTTGAGGTCGAGAGCGATCTTGGTCTTGTACTGCTCGTCGTCCACGCCGTTGCCCTGGAAGAGCACCTTGACGTTCTGGTGGGTCTTCTCGAACTCGGGGATGACCCACTTCTTGATCCAGGCGGCGGACTCGGAGTTCTTGCCGCCCTCGATGGAGTTGGCGGTGATGGTGAGGGTGATGCTGCCCCCGGACTGGGTGCCGGAGCCGCAGGAGGTGAGGGCCAGGACGGCGGCTGCCGCGACGAGCGCGGGCCGGCTGGGGAGTCGCAAGTCGGCCTCCTGTTCAGGACGTGCAGACATACCGACAATTGCACGGGGTGTGGCGGGCGTAAAGAAACGATCTGATGAACGGTTCGCCGTGAGCTGATCGTGGGAAGTGCAGACAGCAACGCAACATGAGTAGGGTCGGCCTAGAGACACTGATGTTGGGAGGGAGTCGCGTGGCACCTAACAGGGATCTGCCCGTCGGCCTGGTGGACCAGCTTTTCCGAAACTCAGGGAACTCCTCGTTCACCGAGTTCGTCGGCTCGTACGCGCCCGAGTTGCTGCCACAGCGTCACCAGGCGCTGGCCACTCCGATCGGCGACCAGGTCCCGCACGCGACCACGATCGTGGCGGCCACCTTCGCGGGCGGCGTGGTGATGGCGGGCGACCGGCGGGCCACCTCGGGGAACATCATCTCGCAGCGTGACATCGAGAAGGTGTTCCGCGCCGACGACTACTCGTGCATGGGCATCGCGGGCACGGCCAGCACGGGCATCGAGATGGCCCGGCTCTACCGTGTCGAGCTGGAGCACTACGAGAAGATGGAAGGCCGCACGCTGTCGGTGGCGGGCAAGGCCAACCGGCTGGCCACCATGATCCGCGGCAACCTCGGCATGGCGATGCAGGGCCTGGTGGTGGTGCCGCTGTTCGCGGCCTACGACCCCGACCGCGACCAGGGCCGCATCTTCAGCTACGACGTGGCGGGCGGCCCCTACGAGCGTGACAGGTTCGACGCCATCGGCTCCGGTTCGATCTTCGCGCGCGGCTCGCTGAAGAAGCTCTACCGCGACGGCGCCTCGGCCGACGACATGGTGATGACGGTGATCCAGGCCCTCTACGACGCGGCCGACGACGACTCGGCGACCGGCGGGCCCGACGTGTCCAGGAAGATCTGGCCGATCGTGTCGGTGATCGACGCCGACGGCTTCCGCAGGCTGAGCGATCAGCAGGTGGCCGACCACGTCGAACAGATGCTGGAGGCCCGGATGATCTCGCCCGACGGCCCCATCGCCCCGCTGCGCTAGAAAGGACCACTGCCCGTGTCCATGCCTTTTGGATATGCGTCCCCTGAGCAGATCATGCGGGACAAGGCCGACTACGCGCGCAAGGGCATCGCGCGGGGCCGGTCCGTCGTCGTGCTGCAGTACGTCGACGGCATCCTGTTCGTGGCGCCCAACCCGTCGCGGGCGCTGCACAAGATCAGCGAGATCTACGACCGCATCGGGTTCGCCGCCGTCGGCCGCTACAACGAGTTCGAGGAGCTGCGTCTCGGCGGCATCCGCTACGCCGACATCAACGGCTACACCTACGACCGCTCCGACGTCACCGGCCGCGGCCTGGCCAACCTCTACGCCTCCAACCTGGGCCGCATCTTCACCGAGTCGATCAAGTCGCTGGAGGTGGAGGTCGTCGTCGCCGAGGTCGGCGACACCCCCGACGGCGACGCCATCTACCGGCTGACCTTCGACGGCTCGGTGTTCGACGAGCACGGCTTCGCGGCCATGGGCGGCCAGGCCGACGCCGTGGCCGGGCGGCTGAAGGAGCGCTACCGCGAGTCGATGTCGCTGGCCGACGCCCTGGAGGTGGCGCTGGCGGCGCTCACCGAGCCGGGCGGCGAGCGGCCGCCGGTCGGGCAGCTGGAGGTCGCGGTGCTCGACCGCAACCGTGAGCACCGCAAGTTCGTGCGGCTGACGGGTGCGCGGCTGGAGCGCCTGCTCGCCCGGACCACGTCGTCCGCGACGCCACCCGCCACTCCGCCCGCCACTCCGCCCGCGACCCCGCCGGCCGAGTCCGACTCGGAGCCGCCCGCCACTCCGCCCGCCACTCCGCCCACGACGCCGCCTGCCGCGCCCCCGACCGGCCCGCCCACGGGCCCTGAGGGCGACGTGGACGACGGGTCAGGGCCGCTGTAAGGCCCGAAGACCACCGGCAGAGGGCGAGGGCCGCCACGGCGGCCCTCGCCCTCTGCCGTGCGGCGGCCCCTCGCGAGAGTGGCGCGTGCTGTGTGACCTGTATCACTGACGCGACGGTGAACCCTGGGGCGCGAGGTGGGATCTCAGCAAGCGTGAACACTTCGATGCGCACCCTCCTCGCCGGCGGCACCGCCGCCGCCGCGCTGCTGGCCTCCGTCGTCGCCGCCAACGCGGCCACTGCGGCCACCGCAACGACCGCAACGACCTCGACCGCCACGGCCTACCCGGCGTACAAGAAGCCCGCGATCTTCGGCACGAGCTTCCAGGCCGACCCCGGCCACGACTTCACCAAGGGCATCCACTCCCGCCACAACGGCATCCTGCGCGGCTGGATCACCGACGTGCGCGGCGGCGTCGCCGAGTACGAGCCCATCAAGTGGAAGCGGTCCAAGCAGACCGAGGGGTACTTCGTCGGCCCGCCCGAGGGCGACGTGACGGCCTACGCCTCCCCGATCGCCAAGGACGTCGTCTTCCTGTCGGCCTACGGCTGCAAGCCGGAGATGGCGGCCATGACCGTCGACCGCAACACCGGCCTGGGGGCCAAGCGCTGTCCCTCGTCCGTCCTGGTCAAGCGGCACAGCAAGCAGCGGCAGCCGTCGCTCGTCACGGTGTACCAGGGCAAGATCGTCAAGGTGCAGGAGATCTACACCCCGTGAACCGGCTCCGCGCTTCGCGGGGGCGGGCGCGGACCTGGTAAAGCCCATCCAACAAACCTGGCAAATGGGACGTCCGCCGGAAAACACCTGTGAAGATCTCTCCCGATCGCCGATCCATGGGCATAGTGTGAGGTGATGGATCGTCGCATCTTCGGGCTGGAGAACGAGTACGGCGTGACCTGCACGTTCAGGGGACAGCGCAGGCTGTCCCCCGACGAGGTCGCGCGCTACCTGTTCCGGCGGGTCGTGTCCTGGGGCCGATCGAGCAACGTCTTCCTCCGCAACGGCGCACGTCTCTACCTCGACGTGGGCAGCCATCCTGAGTACGCAACACCCGAGTGTGACAACGTCATCGAACTCGTCACGCACGACAAGGCGGGCGAGCGCATCCTTGAGGGCCTTCTCGTCGACGCCGAGAAACGCCTGCGCGAAGAGGGCATCGCGGGTGACATCTATCTCTTCAAGAACAACACCGACTCGGCCGGCAACTCCTACGGCTGCCACGAGAACTACCTGGTGGGCCGGCACGGCGAGTTCGGCCGCCTGGCCGACGTGCTGATCCCGTTCCTGGTGACCCGGCAGATCGTGTGCGGTGCGGGCAAGGTGCTCCAGACGCCGCGCGGCGCCGTCTACTGCGTCTCGCAGCGGGCCGAGCACATCTGGGAAGGCGTCTCCAGCGCCACCACCCGGTCCCGGCCGATCATCAACACCCGTGACGAGCCGCACGCCGACGCCGAGCGCTTCCGCCGCCTGCACGTCATCGTCGGCGACTCCAACATGAGCGAGACCACGATGCTGCTCAAGGTCGGCGCGACCGACCTGGTGCTGCGCATGATCGAGGCCGGCACGGTGATGCGCGACCTGTCCCTGGAGAATCCGATCAGGGCCATCCGCGAGGTCTCCCACGACATGACCGGCCGCCGCCGGGTGCGCCTGGCCAACGGGCGCGAGGCCTCCAGCCTGGAGATCCAGCAGGAGTACCTGTCCAAGGCCCAGGACTTCGTCGACCGGCGCGGCGGCGACGCCATCACCCGCCGGGTGCTGGAGCTGTGGGAGCGCACGCTGCGCGCGGTCGAGACCGGCGACCTCGACCTGGTCTCGCGCGAGATCGACTGGGTGACCAAATACCAGCTCATCGAGCGCTACCGCAAGAAGTACGACCTGCCGCTGTCCTCGCCCAGGGTGGCCCAGCTCGACCTGGCCTACCACGACGTCCACCGCAAGCGCGGCCTGTTCTACCTGCTGCAGAAGCGTGGCTCGGTCGAGCGGGTGGCCTCCGACCTGAAGATCTTCGAGGCCAAGTCGGTGCCGCCGCAGACGACCAGGGCGCGCCTGCGCGGCGAGTTCATCCGCAAGGCGCAGGAGAAGCGGCGCGACTTCACCGTCGACTGGGTTCACCTGAAGCTGAACGACCAGGCCCAGCGCACGGTGTTGTGCAAGGACCCCTTCCGCAGCGTGGACGAACGGGTCGACAAGCTCATCGCGGGCATGTGAGGAACGGGCCGGGGCGTGGTGTTTACCTCGGCCCTACCTCGATGTCGGGTAGGGTGACGCGAATCTGACGTCTTTTCCGAGGGAAATCCATGCGCCGCGCTCTGGCCGTACTGGCAGCCGTGCCTCTGATCTTCTTCGCCGCCGCGTGCGGCGACACCGACGCCGGGGCGAACGGAGGCGCCGCCACCAGCACCGGCTCGGCCGGGCTCAAGGTCACCGGCGACGTGGGCGCCAAGCCCACGGTGACCTTCCCCGCCGGCTCGCCGGCGACGAAGTCCTCCTACCAGGTGATCCAGCCGGGCACCGGCCCCGAGGTCAAGACCGGCGACAAGCTGATCGTCAACCTGACCGTCTACAACTGGGACGGCAAGGGCAACGCGATCCAGGGCTCCTCCTACGACACCAAGCAGCCCGAGACCGTCCCGGTCAACGAGCAGCTGCCGCAGGTGCTGCGCGATGGCTTCACCAAGGTCAAGCACGGCGGCCGGCTGCTGGCGGTGCTGGCCAACGACTCGGCGCCGCAGGGGCAGGCCACGGCCGGCGCCGAGCCGACGAAGGTGTTCGTGCTCGACGTGGTCGGCGCCCGGCCCGCCGCGCTGAAGGCGGCCACGGGCAAGGAGACCGGCCAGAGCCTCGACGGCGTCAAGGTGGTCAACCCGGGTGGGGACAAGGCCCCCACGCTGACCACCAAGACGGACAAGAAGCCGTCCAAGGAGCTGGTGGTCAAGACCGTCATCGAGGGCACGGGCGCCAAGGTGCTGCCCACCCAGACGCTGACCGTCCACTACACGGGCAAGATCTGGGGCACCGACAGCCAGTTCGACTCCAGCTGGGAGCGCGGCGAGCCGGCCGAGTTCCCGCTCGCGAACGTGATCCAGGGCTGGCAGAAGGGCCTGGCCGGAGTGCCGGTCGGCAGCCGGGTCGTCATGAGCATCCCGCCGGACCTCGGCTACGGCGACCAGGCCCAGGACAAGATCCCCGCCAAGAGCACGCTGGTGTTCGTGGTGGACGTGCTGGCGGCCTCCTGACGGGCGATCTCCTGACGGGCGTTCCGACGACGCGGTAGCATCTCGTGGCCCGGTGGCTTCCCGCCGCCGGGCCGCTTCGTCGTGGGAGGACCGATGCGCCGCCGTACGATCGTGCCGTCGCTGGCGCCGCTGCTCCTGCTGGCCGCCGGATGCACGGGCGCGACGGCCGGCGACCTCGACCTGAAGGTGGGCGGCGCGTTCGGCGCCAGGCCCACGATCGTCTTCCCCGACGGCAGGCCCGCCGCCGGCCTGCGGGTCGAGGAGCTGAGCACGGGCGGCGGCGACCGGCTCGGCGACGACGACGTCGCGGTCGTCCAGTACACCGCGCACGTCTGGGACGGCCGCGACAACCGCCTGGTCGACTCCAGCTTCAACCGGGGCACCCCGGCGGCCTTCCCGGTGGGTTCGCTGCTGCCGGGGCTGGACCGGGCGTTGCGCGGCCGTACGGTGGGCAGCAGGGTGATCGCGGCGATCCCGCCGGGGGAGGGCTTCGGCACGAGTCCGCCGCGCGGCGTCGGCCCGGCCGACGACCTGTTCTACGTCGTGGACATCCTGGGCGCCCACCACAAGGGCGCCTCGGTCAAGAGCGCCGGCGGGTCGCTGGCCGGGGTGCGGGTGACCGGTGACGACCGTCCTGAGCTGTCGATCCCGTCCGCCGCGCCGCCGCGCGCTTTCGCCTCGAAGGTGCTCAGGCGGGGGAGCGGGCGTCCGGCGCAGGCCGGGCAGCTCCTGGTCACCCAGTACGAGGGCGCGGTCTGGGACCGGCGGCGGGTCTTCGACGGCACCTGGCCGACCGGCCTGCCGAAGGCGTTCAAGATCGGCGACGGCACCGTGATCAAGGGGTGGGACAAGGCGCTGGTCGGGGTGCCGGTCGGCAGCCGGGTGCTGATGATCGTGCCGCCCGCCTACGGCTACGGCGCGCCCGGCCACGCCGCGTACGGGATCAAGGGCTCCGACACCCTCGTCTTCGTCGTGGACGTCCTGGCCGCCTACTGAGGCTCCGTAGACTCCGGCTGTGAGCAGTGACGACGACCTGCAGGCGCTCGGCCTGCTGCACGACCCCGTGCGCCGCAGCCTGTACGAGGCCGTGACGGCCGGCGGCGGCGACGTCGGCCGGGGTGAGGCCGCCGAGGCCGCCGGCGTGTCCCGCACGCTGGCCGGCCACCACCTCGACAAGCTCGTCGAGGCCGGGCTGCTGGAGAGCGGCTTCCGCCCCCAGGACAGGAAGGGGCCCGGTAGCGGCCGCCCGGCCAAGGTCTACCGCCGGGCCAAGGGCGAGCGCACGGTCAGCCTGCCTCCGCGCGACTACGCGACGCCCGCCTCGGTGCTGGCCGACGTGGTGGAGCTGCTGGGCGCCGAGGAGCAGGCCGAGCAGGCGGCCCGCCGGGCGGGCGCGCGCCTCGCCAGGGGGCGGTCCGGTGAGCCCGTCGACCGTGTGCTGCGTGAGCGCGGCTACGAGCCCTACGACGAGGGCGGCGCGCTGCGGCTGCGCAACTGCCCCTTCCACCTGCTGTCCCAGGAGCAGCCGCTGCTGGTGTGCTCGATGAACCTGGCGCTGTGCCAGGGGCTGCTGGAGGGCATGGGTGAGGATCCGGGCAGGGCGCGGCTGGATCCGCGGCCAGGGGAGTGCTGCGTCTCCCTTTCTAAAACAAATGAAGATTGACATAGAAGCCGCGGTGATGATGTGCTGAGCCCCATGCATCTGGCCCAGCTCAACGTCGCGCACCTGCGCGCGCCCATCGACGCCCCCGAACTCGCCGAGTTCGTCGCCCTGCTCGAACCCGTCAACGCCGTCGCCGACGAGGCCCCCGGCTTCGTGTGGCGGATGAAGGAGAGCGAGAGCGACCCCACCGCCACCGTCGTGCACGACTTCGGCGACCACCTGCTGATCAACTTCTCGGTGTGGGAGTCCCTGCAGACCCTGTGGGACTTCACCTACCGCAGCGTCCACCTGGGCGTGCTGCGCCGGCGCAGGGAGTGGTTCCTGCGCGTGGCCGAGCCGTACATGGTGATGTGGTGGGTGCCCGAGGGGCACATCCCCTCGCTGGCCGAGGGCATGCGGCGGCTGGAACGCCTCAGGACCGAGGGGCCGAGCCCCGAGGCGTTCACGTACAAGGACTCCTACGACAGCAGCGAGGCCGCCAGCCTGCCCGCGGCCGCCGAGGCCAGGAAGTAGGCCAGGTCCTCCTCCAGGCCCCTGCCCATGGTGGACAGCTTCACGGGCGCGGCGCGCAGCGCCTCGTGCAGGCCGTCCACCGGCACCGGCACCAGCCGGTGCCGCGCCGCCAGCGGCCCGGCCTGGTCGCGCACCCGCTCGCCGAACGCGCCGGGCAGCTCCGGCACCGCCACGTCGGCCGGCGACAGCGCGACCCGCCCGTAGGCGGTCAGCGAGTGGTGGGAGAGGCCGACGTGCCGCTCGCGGGCGTCGCCCTCGCTGACCCGCAGCGCCGCCACCGGACGGCCGCGCAGCACCCCGGCGGCGTTGACCGCCTCGCCCGCCGACACGCCCGAGAAGCCCCACCGGGTGCCCGTCCCCAGGTTGCCCGGCCCCTGCGCGACGACCGCCACGTCGGCCGCCAGCACGTGCCGGGCCGCCAGCAGCCCGGTGTGCACGGTGACCGTCTCGACGTCGCCGCCGAACGCCTGGCCCGTCGTGACCACCCCGGCCAGCCAGCCGACCTCGCGCAGGCGGGCCGCCGACATCGAGAACCAGGCGGGCAGCGCGCCGCCGTCCTGCATCACGTACGCCACCCGCAGGCCGGGGGCGCCGTCGTACAGGCCGGCCAGGATCGGGGCCAGCGCGGAATGCAGATCGGCCACGATCACCGGCATCCCGGCCAGGTCGTCGGCCTCGCTCAGGACGTCGTGGAACTCCGAATCCTGCTCGTCGGCGCCCAGCACCGTGGCCTGCAGCGGGGTGTAGCGGGCCTTCACCAGGTGCCCCGGACCCTCCGGATCTTGCGGCAAACGGTTCGGGACGGCCACCACCATGGCGTAACCTCCCGTACCGAGACCCATCGCGAGTGCGGTCGTGTTGAGCAGCACCTCGTCGCCGGGTTCCGGGCGGCCCACCAATGGGGGGTAGGCCAGTGCCCGGCACTCACCTTCGGGTACGGCGACGTCCAGCTCCACCGCTCCCGGCCACTCGCGTCGGATCCGGACAACCTCGCCCTTGCGCCATCTGATCACGGGGGCAGGGTAGCGTCGATGAAGGAGGAGTGAGGCAGATGTCGCGCCGTAAGACCGAGCGGTTGCTGAATCTGGTGATCTGCCTGCTCGCCACCCGGCGCCCGCTGTCGGCCGAGCAGATCCGCCAGGCGGTTCCCGGCTACGACCGCGATGGCGACGAGGCGTTCCAGCGCATGTTCGAACGCGACAAGAACGAGTTGCGCGAGATCGGCATCCCCATCGACGTCGTACGCGACCCGTGGGAGGACGAGCCGGGCTACCGCATCGATCCCCAGTCGTACGAGCTGCCGGAGATCACCCTGGAGGCCGACGAGGCCGCCGTGCTCGGCCTGGCGGCGCAGGTGTGGCAGCGGGCCAGCCTGGCCGAGGCCGCCTCGGGGGCGCTGCTGAAGCTGCGCGCCGCCGGCGTGGCCACCGACGAGCCGGTCGGCGGCCCGATCGGCGGCGGCGCCCTTGAGCTGCGCGTCGACACCCGCGACCCGGCCTTCCCCGCCCTGTGGGACGCCGTGCGCGACCGCCGCGTGGTGCGCTTCGACTACCGCGCCTCCGGCAGCGAGACCGTGCGCGCCCGCACCGTCGAGCCCTGGGGCGTGGTCAGCCGGCGCGGGCGCTGGTACCTGGCCGGGTTCGACCGCGACCGCGCCGCGCCGCGCGCCTTCCGCCTCAGCCGCATCACCGGCCCGGTCGGCGCCGTCGGCCGCCCCGGCGTCGTCGAGGTGCCCCACGGCGTCGACCTGCGGGCCATGGTCGGCTTCCCCGAGGAGCCGGTGGACGAGCGCGTCGCCGTCATCCGGGTGCGCCGGGGCTGCTGCGAGGGCCTGCGCCAGCTGGCCAGGGCCGTGCGTCCGCGCGAGGACGGCTGGGACGAGGCCGAGCTGGCCTTCACCGACCCCGAACGCCTCGCGGGCTGGATGGCCAGCCTCGGCGCCGACGTCCAGGTGGTCGGGCCGCCGGACGCCCGCGAGGCCGTCATCCGCCGACTGAAGGGAACCCTGGCATGAGCGGTTCGGCCGACCGGCTGCCCCGGCTGCTGGCGCTGGTGCCGTACCTGATGTCCCATCCGGGGGCGCAGGTAGGCGAGGTCGCCGAGGTGTTCGGGCTGAGCGAGAAGCAGCTCATCGACGACCTGCAACTGGTGTGGATGTGCGGCCTGCCCGGCCACACCCCCGGTGACCTCATCGACGTCTCCTGGGACGGCGGCGAGATCATCATCGACAACGCCGAGACCATCGCCAGGCCGCTGCGGCTCGGCATCGACGAGGCCAGCGCGCTGCTGGTCGCGCTGCGCATGATGGCCGCCACCCCCGAGCTGGCCGACGTGGCCGCCGGCGACGCGCTGCCGCGCGTGGTGGCCAAGCTGGAGCGCGCCGCGGGCGAGGGCGCGGCCACCGTCAGCAGCCAGGTCGCCTTCGACGTCGAGGCCGCCCCCGACGCCCTCGGCCGGGTGCGCGAAGGGCTCACCGGCCGGCGCCGGCTGTCGCTGCGCTACTACGTGCCCGGGCGCGACGAGGTCACCCCGCGCGAGGTCGACCCGACCCGCGTCGTGGTCGTCGACGGCCGCACCTACCTGGAGGGCTGGTGCTACCGGGCCGAGGCGATGCGGCTGTTCCGGCTCGACCGGGTGCTCGGCGTCGACGTGCTCGACGTGCCGGCCGACCCGCCGGCGGAGGCCGAGCCGATCGACGTCACCCGGGGCGTCTTCCGTCCCTCGCCGACCGACGAGCTGGTCGAGCTGGAGGTCAGCGCGGCCGGGCGGTGGGTGGCCGAGTACTACCCGTGCGAGGAGGTCGCCGAGCTCGGTGAAGGACGGCTGAAGATCACGTTGCGGGCGCGTGACGAGGACTGGATCGTCAAGCTGGCGCTGCGGCTGGGCGACACCGGCCGGGTCGTCTCCCCGCCCCGGATGGCCGAGACCGTGCGCGAGGAGGCCGAGCGGGCCCTGGCCCTGTACGCTCAGCAGTCATGACGTGGATCTTCTGGGCCGCCGGGCTGGTCCTGGCCGGGCTGGCCGTGCTCGGCGTCGCGGGCGCGAGGGCCGCGGCCGCGGCACGTTCCCTGAAACGGGAGGTCGCCGCGGCGAAGGCGCGTCTGGAGCCCATGCAGGCCAGATTGACGCCCCGGGGAGATGAGACCACGGCCCCTGGGGGCGTACCATCGGGGCTGAAGACCGGCACTCGCTGATAAAGGACGTTTCATGTCGAACCTTGGAGTTCCCGAGCTCCTGATCATCGCAGGCGTGCTCGTCCTGCTGTTCGGTGCCAAGAAGCTGCCCGATGTGGCCAGAGGCGTCGGCAGGTCGCTGCGCATCTTCAAGTCGGAGACCGCCAAGCTCCGCGATGACGACGACGACACGCCCCACACCACGGTCCAGGCCCAGGCGGCTCCGGCTCCGGCTCCGGCGCAGCAGCCCGCGCCGCAGCCGATCACGCCCGCCCCGGCCCCCGCTCCCGCCCCGGCCCCCGCGCTGTCGGCCGAGGAGCAGGCCCGCCAGCTAGAGGAGCAGGCCGCCCGGCTGCGCGCCAGCGCCGCCGCCCAGGCCGACAAGCAAGGCTGACCCCCCTTCCTCCTCCCTCACCCCTGGACTGCGAATGGCGCTGCTCAAACGGTCGAGCGATTCCGGATCGGCCCCCGACCCCGAGGGCCGGATGCCGCTCATGGAGCACCTGCGCGAACTGCGCAACAGGTTGCTCATCGCGGTTCTCGCGGTGGTCGTGGGGATCGTCGTCGGCTGGATCCTGTTCGACCCGGTGTGGGAGGCGCTGCGCGCCCCCTACTGCGAGACGGTGCAGTCGCGCCAGCTCAACGGTCACTGCAGCCTGGTCTACAACGGCATCTTCCAGTCCTTCTTCATCACGCTGAAGGTCTCGGCGATGGTGGGCGTCGTGGTGGCCTCACCGGTCTGGCTCTACCAGATCTGGGCCTTCGTCACCCCTGCCCTCTACCGCAACGAGAAGCGCTACTCGATCGCCTTCCTCGGGCTGGCGGTCCCGCTGTTCGTGTTCGGCGCGGGCCTGGCCTACGTCATCATGGACACCAGCCTCGGCATCCTGCTGAGCTTCTCCCTTGAGGACACCGTCGCGACGATCTCGATCGACGAGTACCTCGACTACGTCCTGATCATGTTGTTGATCTTCGGCGTGTCGTTCGAGCTGCCGCTGCTGCTGGTCTTCCTCAACGTCATCGGCGTCCTGTCCCACGCGGCCGTCAAGAAGCACCGGCGTACGGTGATTTTCGCGATGTTCGTGTTCGGGGCGGTCATCACCCCCGGTGGCGACCCGCTCACCATGATGGCGCTGGCCGCGCCGATGATCATCCTGTACTTCCTCGCCGAGCTCTTCATGTACGCGCGGGAGCGCCGCAGACCCGCGGGCGAGGACTTCTCGCACCTGTCCGACGACGAGGCCTCCCCGCTGGCGGACGTCCCGCCGGAGGCCGAGGATTCCGATGGCGCCCGATAGGCGATAGGTTCCGGGCGTGGCCCCCCAAATCGCCCTGCTCGTCAACCCCGCCGCGCGCGGCGGGCGCACCCTGCGACTGCTCGAACCCGTCGCCCGCCGGTTGCGGGCCGGCGGCGCCGAGCTGTCGGTGATCGTCGGCTCCGACGCCGCCGACGCGCTCGAACGTGCCTGCACCGCCGTCGCCGAGCGTCCCGACGCGCTGGTCGCCTTCGGCGGCGACGGGCTGGTCCATCTGGCCGTCCAGGCCGTGGCGGGCACCGACGTGCCGCTCGGCATCATCCCGGCCGGCACCGGCAACGACTTCGCCGCCGCCCTGGGCCTGGCCCACCGCGACCCGCTGGCCGCGGCCAGGACCGTGCTGCGGATGCGGGCCCGGCCGGTCGACGCGGCCCGCGTCCGGGCGGGGGAGTCGGAGGAGTTGTTCGCCGGGGTGCTGTGCTGCGGCTTCGACTCGCGCGTCAACGAGCGCGCCAACCGGCGCACCTGGCCGCCGGGCAAGGGCCGCTACCTGGTGGCGGTGGCCGAGGAGCTGCGCGCTTTCCGGCCGATCCCGTTCCGGGTCACGCTCGACGACGGCGAGGTGGTCGAGCAGGAGGCGATGATGGTGGCCGTGGCCAACACCCGCTCGTACGGGGCGGGCATGCGCGTGTGCCCCGACGCCTCGCCCGACGACGGCCTGCTCGACGTGATGATGGTCGGCGCGGTGTCCAAGGGCGAGTTCCTGCGCGTCTTCCCCGGCGTCTACCGGGGCACGCATGTGGGCCATCCTGCGGTGTCGGTGCGGCGGGCCCGCCGGGTCACGCTGGAGGCGTCCGACGTGGTGGCCTACGCCGACGGCGAGCGCGTGGGGCCGGTGCCGGTCACCTGCGAGATCCAGCCCGGCGCGCTCCGCGTGATCACTTGATCTACAACGTAAAGGCCGTTCGCCGTGGGCCGAGTCCGCCGGGACGGACCGGAATGGCGATTTCGGTAGGGTGACGGGTATGACAACGCCAGCGGAACGCTACGCGGCCTTCCGTCAGAAGCACGGGGACGACGGAGGGGCGCTGAGAACGTTCCGCGGCCTCTACGACTTCGAGCTCGACGACTTCCAGCTCGACGCCTGCCGGGCCCTGGAGGCCGGCGACGGCGTCCTGGTGGCCGCGCCCACCGGGTCGGGCAAGACGGTCGTCGGTGAGTTCGCCGTCCACCTGGCCCTGGAGCAGGGCCGCAAGTGCTTCTACACCACCCCCATCAAGGCGCTGTCCAACCAGAAGTACAACGACCTGGTCAAGCGCTACGGCACGGCCAAGGTCGGCCTGCTCACCGGCGACAACAGCGTCAACGGCGAGGCCCCGATCGTGGTCATGACCACCGAGGTGCTGCGCAACATGCTCTACGCCGGCTCGGCCACCCTGGCCGGGCTCGGCTTCGCCGTCATGGACGAGGTCCACTACCTGGCCGACCGCTTCCGCGGCGCGGTGTGGGAAGAGGTCATCATCCACCTGCCGGAGTCGGTGCGCCTGGTGGCGTTGTCGGCGACCGTCAGCAACGCCGAGGAGTTCGGCGAGTGGCTGGGCGAGGTGCGCGGCGACACCACGGTCATCGTCGACGAGCACCGGCCGGTGCCGCTGTGGCAGCACATGATGGTCGGCAACCGCATCTACGACATGTTCATGACCGACGACCTGACGCTGCGCATCAACCCCACGCTGATGCGGGTGACGCGCGACGCCGAGCGGCTCATGGCCGGGCGGCGCGGGCGCGGCGGCTACGGCAAGGTCCACCGCTCGCGGCCGCCCGACCGGGCCCAGGTGATCGAGAAGCTCGACTCCGAGGGGCTGCTCCCGGCGATCACGTTCATCTTCTCGCGCGCCGGCTGCCAGGCGGCCGTCCAGCAGTGCCTGCACGCCGGGATCCGGCTGACCACCGACCGTGAGCGCCACGAGATCAGGCAGCTCGTCGACGAGCGCACCGCGCACCTGCCCGACGAGGACCTGGCCGTGCTGGGCTACCTGGAGTGGCGCGACTGCCTGGAGCGCGGCCTGGCGGCCCACCACGCGGGCATGCTGCCGGCGTTCAAGGAGGTCGTCGAGGAGCTGTTCACCCGCGGCCTGGTCAAGGCCGTCTTCGCCACCGAGACGCTGGCGCTCGGCATCAACATGCCCGCCCGCAGCGTGGTGATCGAGAAGCTCGACAAGTGGAACGGCGAGACCCACGCCGACCTCACCCCGGGCGAGTACACCCAGCTCACCGGGCGGGCCGGGCGGCGCGGCATCGACGTCGAGGGCCACGCGGTCGTGCTGTGGCAGGTGGGCATGGACCCGCTGTCGGTGGCCGGGCTGGCCGGCACCCGCACCTACCCGCTGCGCTCCAGCTTCCAGCCGTCCTACAACATGGCCGTCAACCTGGTGGGCCAGTTCGGTCGCGAGCGCGCCCGCACGCTGCTGGAGGAGTCGTTCGCGCAGTTCCAGGCCGACCGGGCGGTCGTGGGCCTGGCCAAGCAGCTGCGCAAGCACGAGGAGGCCCTGGAGGGCTACCAGGAGGCCATGACGTGCCACCTGGGCGACTTCCCCGAGTACGCCGCGCTGCGCCGGCGCCTGTCGGACCGGGAGGCCGAGCTGTCCAAGCAGCGCGGCGCGGCGCGGCGCGCTGCCGCCGCGCGCTCGCTGGAGGCGCTCCAGCCCGGCGACGTGATCCGGGTGCCGGGCGGGCGCAGGGCGGGCCTGGCGATCGTGCTCGACCCCGGCCGCAACCCGCGCGGCCAGGGCCCCAACCCGCTGGTGCTGACGATCGGCAAGCAGATCAAGAAGCTCGACCCGGCCGACTTCCCGGTGCCGGTCGAGCCGCTGGAGAAGCTGCGCATCCCCAAGAACTTCAACGGCCGTTCGCCGAAGGAACGCGCCAACCTGGTCTCCACCCTGCTGGCCAAGATCGGCGACCGCGACCTCGGCAAGCCGGCCAGGGCGCGCGACCACTCGATCGAGGACGACGAGGTCAACGAGCTGCGCCGGCTCATCCGCCAGCACCCCTGCCACGGCTGCGACGAGCGGGAGGACCACGCCCGCTGGGCCGAGCGCTACTACAAGCTGCAGCGTGAGACCGAGGGGCTGCGCCGCCGCGTCGAGGGCCGCTCCCACGTCATCTCGCGCACCTTCGACCGCATCTGCTCGGTGCTGGAGCAGCTCGGCTACCTCGACGGCGAGACCGTCACCGACGAGGGCCGCCGCCTGGGCCGCCTCTACACCGAGCTCGACCTGCTGACCGCCGAGTGCCTGCGCGGCGGCCTGTGGGAGGAGCTCGAACCGGCCGAGCTGGCCGCCTGCGTGTCGGCGCTGGTGTTCGAGTCACGGCAGTCCGACGACGCGCGCCGTCCCAAGGTGCCCGCCGGGCGGGCCCAGGACGCGCTGTCGTCGATGATCCGGCTCTGGGGCGAGCTGGAGGGCATCGAGTCCGACCACGGGCTGTCCACGATCCGTGAGCCCGATCTGGGGTTCGCGTGGGCGGCTTTCCGGTGGACCAAGGGCCACAGCCTCGACGCGGTGCTGATGGAGGGCGTGGCCGGCAACGAGCTGGCGGCCGGCGACTTCGTACGGTGGATCAAGCAGCTGATGGACCTGCTCGGTCAGCTCGGGAACGCGGCCCCCGAGGGCAGCAAGATCAAGCAGACCGCGGGCAAGGCGATGGACGCCATGCGGCGCGGCGTGGTGGCCTACTCCTCGCTCACCTGAGCCTCTGCGCTCACCTGAATCCCCTCGCATCACCTGGGTGTGCGGGAATGTCCGCGAAGGGCGGGCGGATCCGGCCGGATCCGCCCGCCCTTCGGGTTTTCCGATTAGGTGAGAACCAGTTCTGAGTAGCATCTTTGAGCGTTCCGTGACCGCTATTAGCGGATTTGGCGATTTACGGCTCATTTAACGGGCCTTCGGAAGCGCCTTTGTGGCCGGGATTCACCGGTCAAGTCTCGTATTAACAGCCGAACTTCTGGTGATTTGCCGTGAATTCGTGGGTATCGTCCCATTTGTCGAATGGAACAGCCATACGGGGGAGGAAGATATGGCTAGCAACCAGCTGACCCAGGCCGGCTTCCAGGAGTCCTGGCGCTGCCGTAGGCGCCGGTGGGCCCGCCGCCGCTGCTGCAACTTCCGCAGGTGGTGGGGCTGGGGGTGGTAGAGCAACCCCGTGAGAGCCGGCGGCCCAGCCGCCGGCTCTCCCTTGCGCTCTCCGGCCGTGAACTCGCTCCCGCAGTGTCTATTCGCCGAACCTTTCGCGAGTTCTGGCCGGACACGAAAGGCCTGCGCCGGTTTTTCGCGTGTGGCGTGGTGTTCGCCGTCCTTGCAGCACTCTGTGAGGTCGCCGCGATCCGCCTGTTCGGGCACATCACCGACGACGTGCTCGCCACACGGGATCTGGACGCCTTCTGGGCGCCCGCCTTCACCTGGCTCGGGCTCGCCGCCTTCGCCGGGGTGACGTCCTTCGTCGGGACGTACGCCACGGCGTACGGCGCGGAAAGATTCCTGCTGGCCCTGCGCGACCGCGTGTTCGCGCACATCCAGACCCTGTCGCCGGACTTCTCGGAGAACCGGCGGCTCGGCGACCTGATGGCCCGGCTGACCGACGACATCCAGGCCATCGAGGAACTGATCGGCTCCGGCCTGGTCAAGCTGTTCACCACGGCGGCCAGCGCGATCTTCTTCGCCGGCGCCGCCTTCTTGATCCGCTGGGACCTCGCCCTCGTCACGGTGGCGCTGATCCCGGCGTTCCTGGTCGTCTCGAAGCTGTTCGCGGCCAGGTTCAGGACGGCGGCGGCCCGCGAGCGGCTCAGCAACGGCGCCATGAACAGCGTGCTGGAGGAGGGCCTGGCCAACCAGGCGCTCGTCCAGGCCTACAACCGGCAGGGGGCCGAGTCCGGGCGCCTGCACGGCGAGGGCCGGCGCTGGCTGCGCGCCAACCTGTCCCAGGCCTGGCTGTCGGGGCTCTACCAGCCCGTCGTCCAGGTCATCGAGACGGTCTGCCTGATCGTCGTCATCGGATTCGGCGCCTGGGAGATCGTCTCCGGACGGCTCACCCTGGGCGGCCTGCTCGCCTTCGCCGCCTACCTGGCGATGCTCTACCCGGCCGTGCAGAGCCTGGGGGAGCTCGCGCTGACGGTGTCGGAGGCGGCGGCGGGGTCCGACCGCGTGATCGAGGTCCTGCGCGCCAGGCCCCTCGTCACCGACCCCGAGGGGGCGGTGGCGTTGCCCGGCCGGGCCGAGGGACGGGTGGAGTTCGACGGCGTCGGCTTCACCTATCCGGGACGCACGCGGCCCGCCCTGCGCGACGTGTCGTTCACCGCCGGGCCCGGCGAGCTGATCGTCTGCACCGGGCCCAGCGGGAGCGGCAAGTCGACGATGGCCAAGCTGCTGCTGCGCTTCTACGACCCGGGACAGGGACGCGTCCTGCTCGACGGCCGCGACATCCGGGGCCTGACGCGGGAGTCGCTGCGTGACAGCGTGGCGATCCTGCACCAGGAGACGCTGCTGTTCTCGGGGTCCGTACGCGACAACATCGCCTACGGCCGGCCGGGCGCCTCGCTCGACGAGGTGATCAGGGCGGCCGAGGCGGCCGGCGTGCACGACTTCGTCAAGCTGCTGCCCCAGGGGTACGACACCCCGGTCGGGCAGCGGGGCCGGCTGCTGTCGGGCGGCCAGCGGCAGCGGATCGGGATCGCCAGGGCCATCCTGCGCGACGCGCCCGTCCTGGTGCTCGACGAGCCCATGACCGGGCTGGACGACGCCACGGTCGCCCAGATCATGAAGCCGCTGCGGCGGCTGATGGCCGGGCGCACCACCATCCTCATCACGCACGACCTGCGTCACGTGCCGGAGGGCGCGCGGATCGTGGAGGTGGAGCCGGTGCCTCGCGAGGAGCGGATCCGGCTCAAGCGCGTCGGCTCGTTCGGCCTCCGGCCGCGCCTGAGCACGCCGCCCTGACGGCCCGGTCCTGTCGGCCCGGTCCTGTCGGCCCGGTCCTGTCGGCCCGGTCCTGTCGGCCCGGTCCTGTCGGCCCGGTCCTGACGGCCCGGTCCTGACGGCCCGGTCCTGACGGCGACGTCCTTGTGGCACGGTCCGACGGCACCGCGCCGAAGGTCCGCGCGGGGTCCCAAGCGGCCGCCCCTCCTGGCTCCGGCCAGGGCGGGCGGCCGCGCCACGCCGGGCTACCGCCCGGTAGAATCGGAGCCCTCCCTCCGCTTGCCGAAGGCAGGTTCCCCGTGGGCGACGACCACCGCTCCGCCCGGCCGTTACGCGCCGACGCCCGCCGCAACCGCGAGCGGGTCCTGCAGATCGCGCAGGAGGCGCTGGCCGCCGACGGGCTGACCATCTCCCTCGACGAGATCGCCCGCCGCGCCGGGTTCGGGGTCGGTACCGTCCACCGGCACTTCCCCACCAAGGAGGCGCTGCTGGAGGCGGTGCTGCTGGGCCGGGCCGAACGCTTCGTGGCCGACGCCCGCGCGCTGGCCACCGCCGAGGACGCCGGGCGGGCCTTCTTCGGCTGGTTCCGCCGGGTCGCCGAGCAGGCGGCGGCCAACCGGGCGCTGTGCGACCTGCTGGAAGGCGGCGCGGGGCTCGGTTCGGTCCTGGAGGCCGACTTCGCCGACGCGCTCGGCCGGCTGCTGGCCCGCGCGCAGCGCGCCGGGGCCGTACGCCGGGAGCTGTCCGCCGACGACGTGCGCGACCTGCTGCGCGGAGCCCTGGCGGCCGAACGCCACGCGCGGGCCAGGGGCGCGGCCGGGCGGATGGCCGCGGTGGTCTGCGACGGCATGCGCGCCGGGACCGACTGACCGGCCGGTCAAGCTGGTGTCGTCATATGGCTACAGATCGTCACCCTCGGGGCAGTTTCCCAGCTGAACCCGGCGGACATCCCCAAGGCGTAGGAAAGGGATTCCCGCGCGTCGCGCCGGGGTCCGGTCAGCTCGGGAGGTAGCCCGTGTTCGCTCTCATCGCCGCCCTGTTCTTCCTGCTCGCCCTGATCTTCGACATCGCCGGCACGGCCGTCGGCAACGTGCTCACCGCGGGCACGCTCACCACCGCCGGGCTGCTGTGCGTCGCCCTCCACCTGCTGGGGGTCGGCGCGGGATGGTCGCCGCTCAAGCGGTGAGCACAGGGCCACCGGGGCCGCGCGCGAGGTCGTCCGCGCGCGGCCCTCACCATGCCCGTGGGGTAGGCGGGCGGTCTCAGGCCAGGGTGAAGCGGACCTCGCGGGTGGCCGGGTCGGCCTGCGTCAGGCGTACGGTGACCCGCTCGCCCAGGGGCAGGACGCCGTCGCAGCGGGCGATCACGGCCGGGTCGACGAGCTGCACCTGGCCGCCGCCGCGGCGCTCGTCCACGTCGATCACCATCGCCTCGAACGACTGCCCGATCCGCTCCCGCAGCAGGAACGCCTCCACCAGGTCCACGCAGGCCCGGTCGACCGCCCCGGCGCGGCGGCCGGTCACCGACATGATGTCGGGCAGCAGCGGCAGCGCGGCCCGTACGTCGGAGGGCACCGGCTCGCCCGCCGCGACCGCCAGGCACACCTCGGTCGCGTACCGGTCCACCAGACGCCGCAGCGGAGCCGTGACGTGCGCGTACGGCGCCGCCACCGCCGCGTGCTCGGCCAGCTTGGGCGGCGCGCCGTCGAAGGCCGCGTACCCGGCGCCGCGCAGCAGCACCTTCGACTCCTGCAGGAACGCCGCCTGCTGCGGGTTCTTCGGGTCGAGGTCGTGCACGACCGCCCCGTAACCGGCGCCCTCGGGCCACGGCACGCCGAGCGCCTGCGCGACCCTGCGCACCTTGGCCAGGTCGTCCGGCTGCGGCGCGGGCAGCACGCGCAGGATGCCGACCTCGGCGTCCAGCATCATCGAGGCGGCGGCCATGCCGGTCAGCAGCGAGATCTGGGCGTTCCACGCCTCGGCGGGCAGCGGCACGCGGAACTCCAGCCGGTAGCCGCCGTCGCCGTCCCGGACGACCTCCTGCTCGGGCGTGGGCAGGGTGACGCCGCCACGCGCCCGCTCCAGCCCCAGCCGCAGCGCGCCGATCTCGGCCAGCAGGCCCAGCGTGCCGTCGGCGGTGGCGGTGTCCACGGCCGCCTGCACGTAGGCGTAGTCGAGCCGCTCGCGGCTGCGCACCCGGGCGCGCTGCACGTCCGCGCCGATGATGCGGGCGTCGGCGTCGAGGTCGATCCGCCAGACCGCGGCCGGCCGGGTCGCGCCGGGCAGCAGGCTCGCCGCGCCCTCCGACAGCACCTTGGGATGGAGCGGCACCCTGCCCACCGGCAGGTAGACCGTCTCGCCCCTGGTGCGGGCCTCGGCGTCGATCGGGCCGCCGGGCCGGACGAAGGCCCCGACGTCGGCGATGGCGTACCAGACGCGGTAGCCGTCGCGCAGCCGTTCCAGGTGCAGGGCCTGGTCCAGGTCCATCGAGCCCGGCGGGTCGATGGTCACGAACGGCACGTCGGTCAGGTCTTTGGCGTCCAGCCTGGGCACCTGAGCCACCCAGTCGGCCTCGTCGAGCACGTCCTGGGGGAACCCGGCGGGCAGCCGCTGCTCGCGCAGCACGCGGTCGAACCCGTCCTCCAGCCTGGCGGGGATCGGGCCAGGAACCTGAATCATCGACACGCCCACAACCTACTCAAGGCGGGCCTACCGTTACGACTGGGGCGTCAGGTGCGCGTCGAGGCCGGTGATGCGCAGCAGGCGCTTCATGTTGGGCGGGACGTTGGCCAGCCGCACCCTGGTGTGCCCGCGGGCGGCCTGGTTGTGCACGGAGACCAGGATGCCGAGCCCGGCCGCGTCGATGAAGGACAGGCCACTCACCTCGATGACCACGGACATGTCCGGCCGGCGCGCCCGCCCGGCCTCCTCCAGCACGCCGAGCAGGTGGCCGCGGACGGCCTCGGTGGTGGCGATGTCGAGCTCTCCGGACAGGGAGACGGTCACGGTCGTGTCGTGGCGGCTGGTGGTCAGGTGAAGAGAATCCATGTCGGCTCCCCGCTGTTGGTCCGGGCGGGGGAAAGTGCTGCTGACTACGGGGACCCGCCCCTGGCCGAAGACGCCGGATGCCATGATGCGTCACGCAGCGCTACGGTCTGTTTCCGAAGAGGAGTGTACATGCCCTCCTGTCCGGGCTCGCGGAGCAGGCCCCCTTTCTCTCCTCCGCCGCCCAGGGGCCGGAAAGGCCGGGCAGCCCGTCACGGCGGGCCCTTGCCGCGCCAGCCGGGTAACGTCTCGTCTCACGTGATATTTCATGTGTTTTCTCGACCTAGAGGAGCGTGACGTGCCCCCCGTCATCCTTTCCGCGGCCGGCTCGGCCCTGGTGCTCGACGACTCCGGCCCCGGGCTGCCGCGGGTGCGGCATTTCGGCGCCGACCTCGGGGCGGTCACCGGCGCCGACCTGCTGCCCGCCCTGCTGTCGCTGACCCCTGCCCTGTCGCTGCTGCCCGGCCAGGACGAGTCCTGGTTCGGCCGGCCGGGGCTGTCCGGCGACCGGGCCGGCGAGCACTGGCCGGTGCGCTGGACCGCCGAGAACGTCGAGACGGCGGCCGAGCCGGGCGCCGGCGGCCGCGTCACCGTCGCCGCCGTGGACGCCGAGGCGGGGTTGCGGCTGCTCAGCGAGCTGGTCATGGACGCCTCCGGCGTCGTGACGATGCGGCACACGGTGACCAACACCGCCGCCTCGCCGTACCGGCTGCAGGGGTTGGTCTGCGCGTTGCCGCTGCCCGCGCGGGCGGGGGAGCTGCTGGACTTCACCGGACGGTGGGCGCTGGAGAAGGTGCCGCAGCGCCGGGAGTTCGGGCAGGGAGTGTGGTCGCGGGAGAACCACCGCGGACGTACCGGCCACGACGCGACCGGCCTGCTCGTCGCCGGCACGCCCGGCTTCGGCTTCCGCGCCGGCGAGGTGTGGGCCGTGCACGCCGGGTGGAGCGGCGGCCACGTCCACTACGCCGAACGGCTCGTCGAGGGCCAGGCCGTGCTGGCGGCCGGCGAACTGCTCGAACCCGGCGAGATCACCCTCACCCAGGACGAGAGCCACACCACCCCGTGGGTCTACTTCACCTGGTCCGGCAGCGGCCTGGACGAGGCGAGCGGCCGCCTGCACGACCACCTGCGCGCCGCCCGCCCGCTCCCGGTACGCCCGGTCACCCTCAACAACTGGGAGGCCACCTACTTCGACCACGGCCTCGACCGGCTGCGCGACCTGGCCGACAAGGCGGCCGCCGCGGGCGTCGAGCGGTTCGTGCTCGACGACGGCTGGTTCCGCCACCGCCGCCACGACCGCGCCGGCCTCGGCGACTGGTACGTCGACGAGGACGTGTGGCCCGACGGCCTGCACCCGCTGGCCGAGCACGTACGCAAGCTGGGCCTGCAGTTCGGCCTGTGGTTCGAGCCCGAGATGGTCAACCCCGACTCCGACCTGGCCCGCGCCCACCCCGACTGGATGCTCGCCCGCGCCGCCCGGCCGCCCGTGCTCTGGCGCAACCAGCAGGTGCTCGACCTGGCCCGGCCCGAGGTCTACGACCACCTCCTCGACCGCCTCGACACGCTGACCCGCGAGTACGCGCTCGACTACATCAAGTGGGACCACAACCGCGACCTGGCCGAGCCCGTCCACGACGGGACGCCCGGCGTGCACGCGCAGACGGCGGCGGCCTACCGGCTGATCGACGAGCTGCGCCGCCGCCACCCCGGGCTGGAGATCGAGTCGTGCTCGTCGGGCGGCGCCCGCATCGACTACGGCGTCCTGGCCCGCACCGACCGCGTCTGGGCCTCCGACTGCAACGACGCCCTCGACCGGCAGGCCATCCAGCGCTGGACCGGGCTGCTGGTGCCGCCGGACCGCATGGGCTGCCACGTCGGCGCGCCCCACGACCACATCACCGGCCGCGCGCTGCCGCTGGCGTTCAGGGCGGCGACCGCGATGTTCGGCCACATGGGCGTGGAGTGGGACCTGACCTCGGCGAGCCCGGAGGAGCTGGCGGAGCTGGGCGTCTGGATCGCGCTGCACAAGCGGCTGCGGCCGGTGCTGCACGCGGGCCGGGTCGTGCGGGCCGACCACCCCGACCCGTCGGCGCTGCTGCACGGGGTCGTGCTGCCCGAGCGGGCCGTGTTCGCCTGCGTCCAGCTCACCAGCCGCGTCGCCGTCAGCCCCGAGCCGCTGCGGCTGCCCGGGCTCGACCCGGACGCGCTCTACGAGGTGCGCGCCGCGGGCCCGCTGCCGGAGGGCGCCGGGCTGCCGCAGTGGGTGTTCGCGCCGGCCCGGCTGCCGGGCGCGGCGCTGGCCGAGCTGGGCCTTCCCGGCCCCGCCCTGCGCCCGGCGTCCGCGCTGGTCTTCGAGCTCGAACGGGTGACCCCGGGAGCGCAGGACTAGGACAGGGCCCGGGGCAGAGGTCAGTCCAGGTCCAGGTCCGAGCCGCCGAACCGGTCGCGCAGGAAGCGGCCCTGGTCGCGCAGCGCCTGCTCGTCACCCCGGTGGACGGCGTCGGCGACCTCCCGCAGGCGGGCGTCCAGGAGGGCGAGCTGGGACAGCAGCTCCTCATGGGCGCTGCGCTCCCGGCCGGCCCGCCGGGTCAGGGCGTACCCGCGCGGCAGGTTCGCGTACGCCTCCAGGCCGGCCGGCAGGTAGCCGCGGATCGTCCGGGACACCACGTGCAGCTCGTCGGGGGAGGCGGCCAGCTGCTCGGCCCGGCCCAGCACGCCCCTGACCACCTCGGCGATGCCCTCCACGGCCAGGTGCACGTCGGCGGGGAAGCGGCCCTCGATCCGGCGCAGCAGCGCGTCGAGGTCCGCCCGCAGTGCCGACGTCTCCATCTCGGCGTGCGAGACCCTCAGCCGCAGGCGCTCGGGCGGGGCCAGCAGGGCGCCCGCGCCGTACAGGGCCGCCACGACCACCGGCCAGAACGCGCCCGCCAGCCCTAGCAGGTGCGCGGCCAGGCCGAGCAGCGCCAGCAGGCAGCCCGCGATGTTCCTGGTCGAGCCCAGGTAGCGCAGGACGCGCTCACTGATAGCCACGGATCTCCTTGAAGGCGCCGCTCAGCGACGTCGAGCGGGCGTCGAACACGGCCCCGCCCGTCAGCGCCGCGATCCGGCGCATCTCCCCGTCGTCGCTCTCGCCGAACAGCACCACGAACGTGGGCGTGCGCCGCCGATCCTCCGGCAGCGCGCGGTAGCGGGACTCGAAGGCGGCGTAGTCCGAGCCGTCGGTGTTCTCGCCGTCGGTCATCAGCACGATCGAGCCGTAGTGGCCCGGCGGGACGGGACGGTCGTAGGCCGCGGCGAGGCTGTCGTAGATCGCGGTGCCCCCGTTGGCCTGCAAGCCCTCGGCGAACTCCTTGATGCGCGCCAGGGCGTCCGCCGGGTCGCGCTCGGGGACGGTGAACGGCACCGGCGTCCCCGGCCGGTCGTTGAACGGGATCATCGTCACCGACTCCCGGCCGCGAAAGCGCGAGAACGTGCCCGAGGCCGAGGTGTCGGCGCCGGTCAGCGCCACCAGCGCCTGCCGCAGCGCGTCGATCCGGTCGCCCCTCATCGAGCCGGAGGTGTCCAGCACGAACCGCGCCTCGGCGGGGACGCGCACCCGGTCGAGGTAGGTGGCGATCAGCTCGTCGGCCGTGCCGCGCCGGTTGGGGAAGGGCAGCTCGATGAGCTGGGCCGCGCCGGAGCGCGGATCGGGGGCCACGCCGGGCGTGATCGGCCGCCGGTGCGTGCCGGTCACGATCTCCCGCTGCACGGCCGGGGTGCGCAGCCAGGCCGCCAGCTTCCCGTACAGCCGCCGTTTGGGCTCGGCGGCCGAGGCGAGCAGCGTCAGCGGGTAGTCGGCGCTGACCACGCCGTCGTCGGGGTAGACCAGCGTGACCGGGTCGCGCAGGCCGAGCAGGACCGACTCGTAGTTGACCATGCCGTCCACGTCCGGGTCGCGGGCGTAGGCGTCGGCCAGCCAGCCCGACGAGCCGGCCGTCAGCCGCTGCGCCGAGAAGAAGTCCTTGAGCCGGGGCGTCACCGCGCGGGCCTGCTCGGCGCTGAGCGCGCCGTCGGCGCCGGAGAGCGCGGCGGCCACCCCGACCAGGGCCGAGAACCCCGAGTTGGACGAGGCCGGGTTCGTCATCCCGAAGCTGAACCGGCCCTGCCTGGCCGCCGCCGCGATGTCCGACCACGACACCCGGCCCTTGTCCCAGCCCAGCTCCCGCGCCTTGGCGGGCTTGAGGCCGAGCACCACCGGGGACACCATGATCTTGGTCTGCGTGGACAGCCTGGCCGGGGCGCCGTCGATGAGCGACAGGTAGCGGTTGGAGGAGAACCAGGTCGCGTCCAGCTCGCCGTCGGCCCGCCCGCCCGCGACCCGTTCGGCGCCGTCCAACGTGCCGGTGTACGTCAGCCGCACCCGCACCCCGACCTCCGCGGCGGCCTTGCCGAGCAGCGGTTCGAGGTCCTTGATCTCGCTGCCGGCCAGCACCCGCAGCACCTCGGGGCCGTCGGCGGGCGGCCCGCCGTCGCCGGACCCACAGGCGGTGGCAAGGAGCAGGACGGCCGCGAGTGCGCACCCGGCGCCGCGCCTCACGCCGACTCCCGCGAACGCTCCAGGTACGTGCGGGCGTGCTCCAGCTCGGCGCCCAGGCTGTCCACCGTCGCCGCCATGTTGTCCACGGCCTTGGCGCGGAAGGCGTCGATCGTGTCCATCGTGGCGTACACGTTGTCGAACGCCTGCCGCAGCGTGTCCAGGTCCACGGTCGTCGAGGCGGCCTGGTTCTGGATCGCGCCCGCCTGCGTGCGCAACATCTCGCTGGTGGCCAGGATGAGGTCGCTCGTGGTGGCGTTCAGCGCGGTGATCTGGTCGAGCACCAGCTTCTGGTTCGCCAGCGCCTGCGCGACCGTCACCGCCGTGCGCAGCGCCGCCACCGTGGTCGTGGCCGCCCGGTCCACGCCCTTGCTGAGCTCCAGGTTGTTCTTGCGGACCAGGTCGAGCGCCAGGTAGCCCTGCGCGGAGACGGCGAGCTGGGTGAGGAGGTCCTGGTGCTTCTGGCGCACCGCGAACAGCGCGTCGGAGCGCAGCGCCGTGGCCCGCTCCTCGTCGGCCAGGGCGATGCGCTCCTCCAGGGCCGCGTCGATGGCCTTGGCCATGACCACGTACTCCTGGAGGCGGGTCATCGTCTCCCACAGGTTCGCCTTCTCGCCCTCGATGGCGGCGTTGTCGCGCAGCAGCTCGTCCTGGCCGGACCTCAGCGCCCGGATGATGTCGTCCAGGTGCCGCTGCGCCGAGTGGTACTTGGCGAAGTAGTCGCGCAGCCGGTCACCGAACGGGATCAGCCCGAGCAGCCTGCGCGTCCCGCCGGACGCCTGCTTGGGGTCCAGGTCCACCACCGTGCGGCGCAGCGCCACCAGGTCGGCGGCCACCCTGGCCTGGGCGTCGGCGCCCTCGCCGCGGGCCGCGTCCAGGGCCGCCACCGGACGCTTGAGCATGCGGTTGGCCGCCTGCGAGGCGGACCTGATCTCGGTGTCGCCCATCGAGGCGATGTCGTGCACCTTGCGGCCGAACTCCGGCGAGCGCGGGTCGAGGCCGCTCAGCTCGCCGGCGAAGTCCTGCGCCCTGGCGGCCAGCTCGGCCGCGCGCCCGTCGGGCAGGGGCAGCATGCCGGCCGCCGTCTCGACCGGCACCGGCTGGACCGGCGCGGGCGGCGTGAGCACCAGATCGGACACGTCGGAGTTCTCCTTGCTGAAAGGGGCCGGAAGGGGCGCGTTCACGGGCGGGAGGCGTCGATCGTGGTGATCAGCTTGTCCAGGCGCTCGTAGACGGGCGGCTCGACCACGTCCACCAGGTCGGCGACCGGCGCGCCCGCCGCGGCGGCCCGGTCGGCGAACGCCCGCGGGTCGGCGGTGCGGAAGCCGTGCGCCGCGGCCAGCGAACGCAGCTCGGGGTCGCCGGTCAGCAGCTCGCCGACACGGGCGCCGGGCGCCGACAGCGGGACCAGGGTGTGCTTGCTGAGCACCGTGGGAGAGGGGTAGACGAGCCGCATGTCGGGCCTGATCGCGCCGTCGCGGGCGAAGACGTGGGAGAGGTACTGCGCCTCGTACACCACGAGCATCGGCGTCTTGCCCGCGCCCAGGGCCAGATAGTCGTCGAAGGAGGCTTCGCTCGTGGTCTCGGAGAAGCCCTGGTCGAGGACGACGGGGGTGAGAACCGGGGCGATCCGGGCGATCTGCGCGTCGGAGGTGATCACGTTCTCGCCGTTGGCGACGTAGCCGAGAGCCGCCAGGTACATGGCCGCACTGTTGGACGTACGGATGTCGGTGGTGGTGAGCAGCACCCGCTTGCGAGCCCGGTAGACATCGTTCCCCGGAATTTGATCCCAGCGCGTGCCTTTAGCCGTTAATTCCAGATATTTCTTTATATCGAGTAGTTGGGGGCCTTTGCTGGAATTGTTGAGCAGGCCCGCCTTGGCCAGCAGCTTCGTGATGGGCTCGAACGTGGCGACCGCCATCGGCGAGTAGAACGGCGAGAACGTCGTCGTCGCGCCCCGGGCGCGCTTGATCTTCTCGGCGGCGGGGGCGCTGGAGGGGAAGGCGAAGGCATACCGGCCGAGGTCCACGTCCGTGGCGATCTGGCGGGAGCCGGCGGTGTCCACCTCGACCCGCAGGCCGTGCCGGGCGAAGGCGGCCCTGACCGCCGGGTCGTCGAAGAACGGCTTCTTCTCCGAGCCGATGACGCCGCGTACCACGGACGGTTCCGGCGCTTCGGGCCCGCGGTTCCCCAGGACGACCGCGACCACCGCCACCCCGGCCAGAACGGCGGCCAGGACGACGCCGATCCACCGCTTCATCGCACCCCATTTCGCGAGATATCCCCCATGAGAGGGATTATGGGAGTGCGGTTGTCGGGCGAGCGTCCCGGAAAGGCGACCTTACGGCAGAATTCACCCGCCGTTCACGAGAGCCCGCGCGGCGGTCCTGCCGTGACCGCCCGGCGGTGTTCCAGGCGGATGTTCACGGCGGTTTCCTCGGTGACGTTCTCGATGGTGTTCACGGCGGCGTACGCGACGGTGGTCGCGGTGGCGTGCTCAGTGAGTGGCCGGGCGCCAGGGGGCGTCGGCGGGGGAGGGGCGCCAGGCGGCCCAGTCGATGCGCACGCGGTCGGGCCGGGCCGGGTCCACCTTCACCGGCAGCACCGCGCCCGGGACCACCAGGCCCATGGGGACGCGCGGCAGCGTCTGACGGTGGGCGACCCGGTAGGCGGGGCCCTCGTCCGGCTGCACCACCAGGCCGAAGCTGACGACGGGCTGGTCGTTGACCGTCATGTGGGTGTCGGCCATCGACTCGACCACGGCCAGCGCGGGAATCCCGGTCGCCAGGAGCCGCTGCCCGTTCCTCGCCATGATCAGGAACGGCACGCCGACCGCGGCCGTGATCAGCGTCGTCCCGGCGATGATCGCCACAGCCAGCAGGGTTCCCGTGGTCACTGTGCTTCCCCAGTTCTGTCCTCCGCCCGGTGCGCGGGCGGCTCGTTCCGTCGGATTCCGAAGGAGTTTCTAGCCGGGACGGCTTGACCGCCGCTTGATCACCGGTTGCAGGATCCGCCATCCACCTGGTTTATTTCACAGGTAAAACACCTGGTAAACTTTTAGGGATGTCCAGTGCCCTCCGATCCCCAGCCCTGCCGTCCCCGTCCCCGCCGTACGGGCGTCGTGCGCGCCTGCCCGTGCGCGCCGCGCTGCGCCTGGGGCCCGTCGGCGACATCTGGCACAAACCCGCTCTCAGTGCCGTCGCCGCCCTCGCCGTCCCGTTGGTCGCCCTCCTCTGGGCCGGGCGGCTCGACCTGGTGCCGTACGCCGCCGCGGGCTCGATGTGCGCCCTGTACGGGCACGGCCTGCCGTACGCGGCCCGTGCCAGGGCGCTGGCCTGGGTGGTGCTGGGCATGCTGTCCGGCACGGCGGTCGCGCTGGTCACCTCGTCACTCACCGACTCGGTCGCCGTCCGGGTGGCGGTGGCCGCCCTGCTGGCCGGGCTGCACAAGGCGGTCTGCGACGCCACCCGGATCGGGCCGCCGGGGAACGTGGTGCTCACCTTCGTCGCCGCCGGTGCGGTCTTCGTACCGCAGCAGCTGGGCGACGTACCCGCGCACGTGGGCCTCGGCGCGCTCGGCGGGCTCCTGGCCTGGACGGTCGGCATGGCCCCCGGCCTCCTGCGTCCCGACGGACCCGAACGCGTCGCCGTCGCCCGCGCCCTCGAATCCACCGCCCGCCTGCTCCGGACCGTCCCCGAAACGGGTGACCTCCCCCGGGAGCGCGAGACCCACGAACGGCACCAGGCGCGCCATGCCGCCGCGGCGGCGGTCAACGCCGCCTGGCAGACGCTCCTGAGCTCCGGCGTCCCCGCCCGGCGGCGCGAGACGCTGTCCCGGCTGCTGATCCGCGCGGAGTCGGCGGGCGCGGGCGCCGCCGGGGAACCGATCGGCTGCGCCGACAAGCTGACCGGCTGGGCCCGCGACCTGCGTGAAGGCCGCCCGCTGCCGTCCCTGCGCGAGGTCGCGCCGCCCGCGGCCGAGCGGGCCGAACTCGCCGGCATTGCCGCCGAGCAGGGCGGCCGGGCCGGTGCCGCGCGGGTGGCCGCCGAGGTGGGAGGGCGGCGGCGTGCCGTGGCGATGGTCTTCGCCGAGGTGGGAAGGCGGTGGCGGGTGGTGGCGATGGTGTTCGCCGGGGCCGCCGCGGCCGGGTGGGGCTCGATGGCCCTGGGGGTGGGCAGGCCGTACTGGGCGGTGGTGACGGCGGCCGCCGTGTTCGCGGCCAACACGACACTCTCCTGGAGCCGCGCGCTCCAGCGCGTCGTCGGCAACCTGCTCGGGGTCGGGCTGTTCACCCTGGTGGCCCCCGTGACCCGGCTGGGGGCGGTGGCGCTCGTCGTGGCCGTCCTGGGGCTGCAGTTCGCCACGGAGGCGGCGATCACGCGCAACTACTGGCTGGGAAGCGTGTTCGTCACGCCGATGGCCATCCTCATGAGCGAGTTCGCCGGGACCCGGCCGGTGGCCGAGCTGGTGGCCGACCGGTGGCTGGACACGTGTGTCGGCGCGGCGGCCGGCCTGCTGGCGTGCGTGCTGGTTCCGGACAGGCGGGCGGCCCGGCGCGTACGGGCTGGGCTCCTGCGCCTGGAGCGCATCCTGGAGGAGCCGCCGGAACCGGACGAACGGGACCGGCTCCGCGCGGCGCTGGTGGAGGTCCGCGAGGCCGCCGACGTCGCGGCGGGCGAGTGGTGGAGCGGGGCGCTGCCCCACGAGCGCGTCGCCGCCGCCGAGCGCGCGGGCCACCGCAGGCTCGCCACCCTGTACGCGTGACCGCCCCGGCCGCGCCCGCCCGGCGGCCCCGGCGCGTACGATCGGAGCCACCGGAAGATCGTCACGAGGAGAGGAACGACCACGTGGAGGACGCCGTCGCGAAGGCGTTGCGGCAATGGCGGCAGGTCCTTCCCGACGCCGACCTGGACACGATCGCCGTCATCGGCAGGCTCAACCGGTGCGCCGCGCTCCTGCAGCAGGCCGCCGACGCCCCGCTCGGACGCGCCGGCGTGAGCCGCCCGGAGTACGACCTCCTGTGCGCCCTGCTCCGGGTCGGCGGCGAGCTGACGCCGGGCAGGCTGGCCCGCGAGACGTTCGCCTCGGGAGCCGCGGTGACCAAGCGGGTCAGGCGGCTGGAGGAGATCGGGCTCGTCGCCCGGCGGGTGGACGAACGCGACCGCCGCGTCGCCCACCTCTCACTGACCGAGCGCGGCAGGGAGCTGATCCTGCGCCTGCTGCCCGAGCAGCTCGACTACGAGACCGAGCTGCTGGCCGGGCTTCCCCGCGACCGCGAACGCCAGCTCGCCGACCTGCTGGCCGACCTGCTGCTCGTCCTGGAGGGCCGCCTCGGCGGCCTGCTCGGCTGACAGTGATGATGGAGGTGAGCGCTTCCCGCCGGCCAAACCTAGGGCCTCGCCCCGGACAGGCCGAGCGCCTCGTCCCGGACGCCCATCCCGCCCGCCTGCCGCCTCCCAAGGGCCGGAGGTGGCGCGGGCGTGCGTTCCGGGTGGCGGACGGACGGAGGAGGCGGGGCGCGGGGTTAGGGTGGCCGCGTGCATATCGACGAATGGCTGCAAGCGATCCCCGCCGCCTGGTTGTGCGCGATGGTCGCGCTCGTGATCGGCCTGGAGAGCCTCGGCATCCCGCTGCCCGGCGAGATCGTGCTCGTCAGTGCCGCCATTCTGTCCGCCAAGGGCGTGGTGAGCCCGGTCGCGGTGGGCCTGTGCGCGAGCGCCGGGGCCATCGTGGGCGACTCGGCCGGTTACGCCATCGGGCGCAAGGGCGGCCGCCGGCTGTTCGACCGGCTGGGCCGGCGTTTCCCCCGCCACTTCGGCCCCCGCCACGTCGCGAAGGCCGAGAACTACTTCCACCGGTACGGCGTCTGGGCCGTGTTCGTCGGCCGTTTCATCGCGCTGCTGCGCATCCTCGCCGGGCCGCTGGCGGGGGCGCTGCGCATGCCGTACTGGCGGTTCGCGGTGGCGAACGTGCTGGGCGGCATCGTGTGGGCGGGCGGCACCACCGCGGTGATCTACTATCTCGGGATGGTGGCCGAGAAGTGGCTGAAGGGCTTCTCGTGGGTCGGGCTCGGGGTGGCCGTGCTGTTCGGCATCGGCACCACGCTCTACCTCAAGCGCCGCGCGGCCTCAGCGCTCGATGAGGGTGACCTCAAGGGAGTAGTGCGAGGCCCGATAGACGTGTGAGCCGTGCTCGACGGCCCGGCCCTGGTCGTCGTACGTCGTCCGGACCATGGTGAGCAGCGGCGCGCCGCGGCGCTCGTCGAGCAGCTTGGCCTCGACCTGGCCGGCGGCGCGGGCTCCGATGCGCTGGTTGGCCACCCGCATGCGCACGCCCGCGCCGCGCAGCAGCTCGTACAGGCCGCGGCCCTCCAGGTCGGCGGAGGAGAGCGGCGCCAGCCCCAGCGGGAGCCAGTTGTGCAGGACGGCGAGCGGCTCGCCGGCGGCGAAGCGCAGGCGTTCGAGGTAGAGGATCTCGGTGCCGGGCTCGACGCCCAGGATGGCCGCCTTGTCCTCCTCGACCGGCCGCGGCTCCAGCGCGAGCACCTGCGTGGCCGGCTCCTGGCCCGCGCGGCGCAGGTCGTCGTAGAGGCTGGTCAGCTCGACCGAGCGCTTGACCTGGCCGTGGACCACCTGCGTGCCGACGCCGCGCTTGCGCACCAGCAGGCCCTTGTCGACGAGGTATTGGATCGCCTGGCGGATCGTCGGCCTGGACAGGCCGAGCTTGTCGGCGAGCAGGATCTCGTTGTCCAGCCGGGAGCCGGGCGTCAGGTCGCCACGCCGGATCGCCTCGGCGATCTGCTCGGCCACCTGGAAGTAGAGCGGCACGGGGCTGGACCGGTCCAGGTCGATGGCCAGGTTCGGGGTCATGCCGATCAGCCTAACCGAGGTCAGAATGTCCAGACAAATGGCGGGAGGCGAGCAGCGCGGGCAGCTCGGTGAGCGAGGTGAGGCGGGGGAACCCCTCCGGCGCGGCCTCGGCGCCCAGCCGGTCGATCCACACCGAGGGCATGCCGGCCGCCGCCGGGCCGCGTACGTCGTTGTCGAGGTCGTCGCCCACCAGCAGCACCTCCTCGGGCGGCAGCCCGAGGGCCCGCGCCGCCGCGGCGTAGCAGGCGGGGGAAGGCTTGAAGTGCCCGCCCAGGCCCTCGCCGGTCAGCACCGGGCCGACGTCGAGGCCGATCGCCCGCACCTTCGCCTCCTGCACGCCCCGCGACCCGTTGGTCAGGACGCCGAGCGTGTAGCCCCGCAGCTCGGCCAGCGCCGGAGCCGCGTCGGGGTAGGCGGCCCAGCCGCGCCGGTAGTGCTCGGCGTAGGAGGCGAAGGCCGCCGCAAGATCGGCGGGCGCCTCGACGGCCAGCTCCCGGCACAGGGCGCGCACGCGACGGCGGCGCTGCTCCTCCCACGAGCACTCGCCCGCCTGCCAGGCGGTCAGGTGGGGGATCTCCAGCGCGGCCCACAGCGCCGCGACCTCGGGCAGGCGCGGATGGCCGGGGGCCAGCGCCGACGCCCACGCGGTGATCGCGGCGTCGGCCGCGCCGCGATGGTCGAGCAGGGTGCCGTCGAGGTCGAACAGAATGCCCTTGATGGTCACCCGGCTAGCATATCGGCGGCGACGCGGGCGGCCGTCTCGCGCGGGGGGTAGCCCAGGGTCAGGCCGCGCACCGAGCGCGGCGCGCCGGCGAAGCGCGCCTCGGCGTCCTCGCCCAGCACGTAGGCCAGGGCGGGGGACAGGCCGCGGTGCGACTCCAGCGCCGCCACCTCGGCCTCGGCGCGTTCGGCGGGCAGGGCCTCGCGGTAGTCGGCGATCAGGGAGTCGAGGTCGAAGAGCCGTTCGTAGGGCTCGGTGGTGCCCGCCACGACCCTGACGCCCGCGCCTTCGGCGCGCGCCCGGTAGACCAGGCCGGTGCCGCCGCTCTTGGCGAACCAGCGCAGCGCGTCCTCGGCGGGCAGGGTGAAGGTGCCGTACGGCTTGCGCCCGTACAGCAGGGCCTCGGCGACCCAGCGGTCGCACCAGCGCTCGTCGCGGTACGGCGTCGGCGCCCCGGGCTCGCAGCTCAGCCCCTGGGCCAGCACCGGGTTCCAGGCCGAGACCAGCGGGCTGCTGAAGCGCGGCATGCGAGGGCCCAGGCAGCGGCTCAGCGCGTAGCCGTACCAGACGGTGACGACCTCGGTGCGCCGCCTGGGACGCCTGCGCTCGTAGGCGCCGTTCATCACCTGGCCGTCGGGGTGGCGCCAGGGGCCGGGCTCGGTGCAGTCGTCCGCGGGGACGGAGGGGGTGCGGTAGTCGGGATTGAGCGTCCACGCGTCCGCCACAGCGTCGGCTCCTTCGGCGTCGGGGTCGCGGCAAGACCATCAGAGTGACTCATCGTGCAACACCCGTCACGGTGAATCAATGAACCGGGTGTGAACGATGATGTTTGTCATCAGTGGTCCTTGCGGTACTCCCCGGCCTGCCGGATGTGGTCGATCATGACGCGTTCGGCGGCGTCGGCGTCGCCCGCCTCCAGGGCGGCCAGCAGCTCCTCGTGGGCCCGCAGCTGCCGCCCGGCCCGCGCCGGGTCCAGCCACAACGACGCCTCGGCGGGCACCGGGACGCCGTTGCGCACCGACCTGGCGTGCGCGCCGAGGAAGGCCGGGCCGCCGATGTCCACGATGCTCAGGTGGAATTGGCTGCTGCGCTCGGCCAGCCGGTCGTACCTGCCCTGCTCGGCGTCGGTGACCATCTCGCGGTGCAGGTCGCGCAGCCGGACGAGGTCGTCGGCGGTGATCCTGGCCGCCGCCAGCCGCGCGCCCAGGCCCTCGACGACCGCGCGCAGGCCGTAGTACTCGGCGAGGGCGTCGTCGCCCAGGTCGATGACGGTCGCGCCGTGGTGGGCCTCGTAGCTGATCAGGCGGTCCTTCTCCAGGCGGCGCAGCGCCTCGCGCACCGGCGTGACCGAGACGCCGAGCCGTCGGGCGACGGCTCCGGCGCGCAGGGCGGTGCCGCCGGGGATGCGGCCGCCGCGGATCTCGTCGAGCAGCACGCTGTAGACGTAGTCGGCCTTGCTCATGGGCGGCGTGGGCTCGCTGGCTGTCATGTCCCCAGTCTCTCGCACGGGCCGGTCGCGGCTATGACTTATTTCTTATAACTTACAAACTATGACAAGTCTCGCCGACCTGCGGGTCATCGACGCGGCGACGCTGTTCGCCGGTCCCTCCGCTGCGATGATGCTGGGCGACTTCGGCGCCGACGTCGTCAAGATCGAGCACCCGCGGCGCGGCGACCCCTCGCGCGGCCACGGCGCCTCGGTGGACGGCGTGGGCCTGTGGTGGAAGTCGTTGTCGCGCAACAAGCGCACCGCCGCCGTCGACCTCTCCCGCGCCGAGGGCCAGGAGATCCTGCGCCGCCTGGCCGAGCGCTCCGACGTGCTGATCGAGAACTTCCGTCCCGGCACGCTCGAACGCTGGAATCTGGCCCCCGAGGACCTGCTCAAGGCCAACCCCCGGCTGATCGTGGCCCGGATGACCGGGTTCGGGCAGGTCGGCCCGATGTCCGGGCAACCGGGGTTCGGGACGCTGGCCGAGGCCATGAGCGGGTTCGCGGCCATGACCGGCGAACCGGACGGCCCCCCGACCCTGCCGCCGCTGGCCCTGGCCGACGGCATCGCGGGCCTGGCCATGTCGTACGCGATCATGGTGGCCCTGCACGCCCGCGCGGCGACCGGCCGCGGGCAGGTCATCGACCTGGCCATCATCGAGCCCATCCTGGGCCTGCTCGGGCCGCAGATGACCGCGTACAAGGCGCTGGGGGTCGTGCCGCGGCGCACCGGCAACCGGTCCAGCAGCAACGCGCCGCGCAACACCTACCGCACCCGCGACGGCCGCTGGCTGGCGATCTCCACCAGCGCCCAGCCCATCGCCGAGCGCGTCGTCACCCTCGTCGGGCGGGCCGACCTGGTCGAGCAGCCCTGGTTCGCCAGCGGCCACGGCCGCGTCCAGCACGTGGACGAGCTGGACGAGGCGGTCGCCACCTGGATCGCCGCCCGCGACGCCGACGAGGTCATCGCCCGCTTCGAGGAGGCCCAGGCCGCCGTCGCCCCCATCTACGACGTCACCGACCTGGCGAGCGACCCGCAGTACGCCGCGCTCGGCACGTTCGTCGAGCTGCCGGACGAGGAGCTGGGCACGGTCACCCTGCAGAACGTGCTGTTCCGCCTGTCGGAGACGCCCGGCGAGATCCGCTGGCCCGGCCGCCCGCTCGGCCACGACACCGACGAGGTGCTGGGCGAGCTGGACTACCCGGCCGAGACCGTCGCGGCCCTGCGCGAGGCCGGGGTGATCGCGTGAACGCCCCCGTCACCTGGCTGTACGTGCCCGGCGACCGCCCCGGACGTTTCGCCAAGGCCGCCGCCTCGGGCGCCGACGTGATCATCATCGACCTGGAGGACGCGGTCGCGCCCGAGGCCAAGGACGCCGCCCGCGCCCACGCCGTCGCCTACCTGCGCGAGCCCAGGGAGGCCGGGCCGGCGGTGCACGTCCGGGTCAACGACGTGACGACCGCGCGCGGCCTGGACGACCTGGCGGCCGTGGGCGAGCTGGCCGACGCCGTACGGCTGCCCAAGGTCGAGTCGCCCGCCGCGCTGGACGCCCTCCCCGGCACGGCCCCCCTGTACGCGCTGCTGGAGTCGGCGGCCGGGATCGTCGAGGCCCGCGCCGTGGCCGCCCACCCGCGCGTGGCCGGCGTGGCGCTGGGCGAGCAGGACCTGGCCGCCGAGCTGTCCGTCACGGACGAGAACGCCATGAACCACCTCAGGCTGCAGGTCGTGCTCGCCGCCGCCGCCGCGGGCCTGCCGCCGGTGCCCATGTCGGTCTACCCCGACATCAAGGACGAGGACGGGCTGGTCGCCTCCTGCCGGGCCGGCCGCGCGCTCGGCCTGTTCGGCAGGACCGCCATCCATCCCGCCCAGCTCCCGGGGATCCGGCGGGCCTTCCGGCCCACCGAGGAGGAGACGGCCAGGGCCGCCGAGATCGTCGAGGCGGCCGAGCGGGCGGGCGCGGGGGCCGTCGCCCTGCCCGACGGCCGCTTCGTGGACGCCCCGATCGTCGCCAGGGCCCGCCGCGTGCTGGACCTCGCCCTCCGGCTGGGCTAGCGGCTGGGTCAGCGGTTCGGGTACCAGCGGACCGACAGCTCCTCGTCCTCCGGGGCCGGGCCGGGCAGATCGCGGTGGGCGGGCGGCACCCGCAGCGAGTCCATCATCAGCGTCAGGTAGCGGTGGCGGAGCTGGGAGGTGCGCTCGCCGTCGCCGAGCTTGATCGAGGCGATCTGCTCGAACAGCAGCGCGATGTCGGCCACCGTGACGTCGGCCCGCAGCACGCCCGCCTCGACCGCCCGGTGGTGCAGCCGGGTGGCCAGGTCGCCGGCGTGGACGGCGTCGTGGTAGAGCTCCTCCGTCGGCTGGAAGGTGCCGGCCAGCTTGATCGTCAAGGAGTTGGTGTCGGCGTCCACGATGCCGCGCAGGTAGGCGGCGAACGCCTCCCAGGGGTCGCCCTGGTCGTCCATCGCCTGCTGGGCCACGGCGGCGTAGAGCTTCAGCCCGTCGCCGCACAGCTTCTGCAGCAACGCCTCCTTGCTGGGGTAGCGGCGGTAGAGCGCGCTGATCCCGACGCCCGCCTTCTCGGCCACGGCGGCTATGGGGGCGCCGGGGTCGGCGGTGAAGACCGCCCGGGCCGCCTGGAGGATCAGTTCGTCGTTGCGGGCGGCCTGAGCCTTGCGGCCGCTCATGGGTGCGCTGGTCATGCCTTCAGCATACGGGAACGAATGATTCCGTTCTACTACTTGGGTAGATCGAGCCCTGGTCCGTATGTCTATACAAATAGATCGCGGTGCGGTAGAACCAGGCTAGCCCGTTGGTCTTGGAGGTATCCGATGAGACGTACCCCGATCGTGCTGGCGCTGGCAGGCGTACTCGCCCTGACCGGCTGTTCCTCCTCCGGAGGGCAGGGCGCGCAGAGCGCCGCACCCGCCGCCGGCTCCGCCCCTGCGGCCGGCGGTGGCAACTTCGCCGTCATCACCCACGGCGGCGCCGGCGACGCCTTCTGGGACGTCGTCAAGAACGGCGCCGAGGCCGCCGGCAAGCAGTACGGCGTCAAGGTCACCTACCAGGGCGACGGCGACCCCGCCAAGCAGTCGCAGCTCATCGACCAGGCTGTCTCGGAGAAGGTGGACGGGCTCGTCGTGTCCATGGCCAACCCCGACGCGCTCAAGGAGGCGATCGGCAAGGCCGTCGCGGCCAGGATCCCGGTCGTGACCATCAACTCCGGGGCCGACTCCTCCAAGGCGTTCGGCGCCATCACCCACGTCGGCCAGTCCGAGGACGTCGCCGGGCGCGGCGCGGGCGAGCAGCTCAAGGCCGCGGGCGTCACCAAGCTGCTGTGCGTCGTGCACGAGGCCGGCAACGTCGGCCTCGACCAGCGCTGCAAGGGCGCCGAGCAGACCCTCGGCGGCACGGTCGAGCGCCTTCAGGTGGACGTCGCCAACCTGGCCGACGTCACCTCCAAGGTCACCGCCAAGCTGCAGTCGGACAAGCAGGTCAACGGCGTGCTCGCGCTCAACCCCGCGGTCGCCGTGGCGGCCAGGGACGCGATCAAGGACTCGGGGTCGCAGGCCAAGCTCGCCACCTTCGACCTGTCGGGCGACGTGGTCGCCGCGATCAAGGACGGCGAGATCCTGTTCGCCGTCGACCAGCAGCAGTACCTCCAGGGCTACCTGCCGATCACGTTCCTGAAGCTCTACAAGGACAACCTCAACACCGTCGGCGGCGGGCTGCCGGTCAACACCGGGCCCGGCTTCGTGACCAAGGACAACGCCGAGCAGGTGGCCAAGCTGGCCGAGGCGGGCACCCGATGAGTGCCCGCGAGGATGGGGAGGGTCGCCGATGACGGCCGCTCCCGCGCGGGCCGACGAGCGGGTCGCCCGGGTCGGCCTGGCCCGCCGCCTGATCGTCCGGCCCGAGCTCGGGGCCGTGGTGGGGCTGGTCGCGGTGTTCGCGTTCTTCGCCGCGCAGTCGGAGGTGTTCCGCTCGCCGGCCGGCATCGCCAACTGGCTCGACCCGGCCGCCACGCTCGGCATCATGGCGGTCGCGGTGGCGCTGCTCATGATCGGCGGCGAGTTCGACCTGTCGGCGGGCGTGCTGACCGGCACCAGCGGGCTGATCCTGGTCACGCTGGCCACCCGCTACGGGTTCGGCGTGTGGCCCGCCATGCTGGCCGGGCTGGTCGTGGCGCTGGCCGTCGGGTTCGCCAACGGCCTGGTGGTGACCCGGACGAAGCTGCCCAGCTTCATCGTCACGCTGGGCACGTTCCTCATGCTGCAGGGCGTCAACCTCGGCGTCACCAAGGCCATCACCGGGACCGTGCAGGTCGGCGGGCTGCGCCGGGCGCCGGGGTTCGACGGCGCCAGCGCGGTGCTCGCGGGCACGATCCAGATCGGCGGCACGTCGTTCCGGGTGGCGATCCTGTGGTGGATCGCGATCACCGCGCTGGCCACCTGGGTGCTCATGCGTTCCAGGCCGGGCAACTGGATCTTCGCGGTGGGCGGCGACGAGCAGGCCGCGCGGGCGGTCGGGGTGCCGGCGGCCCGGACGAAGATCGCGCTGTTCATGACGACGGCGGTCGCCGCCTGGCTGGTCGGCTCGATCCTGGCCCTGCGGTACACCTCCGTCCAGGCCAACATCGGCATCGGGCAGGAGTTCATCTACATCATCGCGGCCGTCATCGGCGGCTGCCTGCTGACCGGCGGGTACGGCTCCGCCGTCGGCGCCTCCATCGGCGCGGTGATCTTCGGCATGGCCGACAAGGGCATCGTGTTCCTGGGCTGGGACGCCGACTGGTTCAAGTTCTTCCTCGGGGCCATGCTGCTGCTGGCGACGCTGGCCAACCGCATGGTCCGGCGCTATGCGGAGGAGGTGCGGCGTTGATCCTGCAGACCCGGGACATCGGCAAGACGTTCGGCTCGGTGCTGGCCCTGCGCGGGGTGTCGATGGGCGTGGCGGAGGGCACGGTCACCTGCGTGCTGGGCGACAACGGCGCCGGCAAGTCCACGCTCATCAAGATCCTGTCCGGGGTGCACCAGCACGACACGGGGTCGTACCTGGTGGACGGGGCCGAGGTGCGCTTCTCCAGCCCGCGCGAGGCGCTCGACCGGGGCATCGCCACCGTCTACCAGGACCTGGCGATGATCCCGCTCATGTCGGTCTGGCGGAACTTCTTCCTCGGCTCCGAGCCCCGCAAGGGCCCGGCCTTCGACGTGGCCAGGGCCCGCCGGGTCGCGGCCGAGGAGCTGCGCGCGATGGGCATCGACATCCGGGACGTGGACCAGCCCGTCGGCACGCTGTCGGGCGGCGAGCGGCAGTCGGTGGCCATCGCCAGGGCCGTGCACTTCGGCGCGCGCGTCCTCATCCTGGACGAGCCCACCTCGGCGCTGGGCGTCAAGCAGGCCGGTGTGGTGCTGCGGTACATCGCCCGCGCCCGCGACCGGGGGCTCGGCGTGGTGTTCATCACCCACAACCCGCACCACGCCTACCCGGTCGGCGACCGGTTCCTGCTGCTCAACCGCGGGACCAGCATGGGCGAGTACGCCAAGGCCGACCTCGGCAAGGACGAGCTGACCGCGCTGATGGCCGGCGGCGCGGAGCTGGAGGAGCTGGCCCACGAGCTACGGCGCGAATGAGAGCCGCTTGGGCGGAATTTGACGCAACTGGGCGATCGGATCGAGGTAGGCGCAGGCAGGAACCGGGTGGATGACACTGACAACCGGGGGCGGCCACCGTGACGACGATGATCAGCAAGCAGATCGTGCTGGAGAAGGCGGCGCAGGAGTTCGCCGACGCCAACGCCAAGCGTCCCTTCATCTACGAGCTGCCGCCCGAGCAGGGCCGCGAGGTGCTGGAGAAGCTGCAGTCCGACCCGGCCGTGCCCAGGCCGGAGGTGGACGAGGAGTGGATCCAGGTCCAGGGCGGCCCGACGGGCATCGTGCCGGTGCGCATCGTCAGGCCCAAGGGGGCCACGGGCACGCTGCCGGTCATCTTCTACATCCACGGCGCGGGCTGGGTGTTCGGCTCGGCGCACACGCATGACCGGCTCGTCCGCGAGCTGGCCGTACGGACCGGCGCCGCCGTCGTCTTCCCCGAGTACGACCGCGCGCCCGAGGCGAAGTACCCCACGCAGATCGAACAGAACTACGCCGCCGCCCAGTGGGTGGCCCAGCACGGCGCGGAGAAGGGCCTCGACCCCTCCCGCATGGCCGTGGCCGGGGACTCGGTGGGCGGCAACATGTCGATCGTGCTGACGCTGATGGCCAAGGAACGCGGTGACGTGCGGCTGCTCGGCCAGGTGCTGTTCTACCCGGTCACGGACGCGAACTTCGACACCGAGTCCTACAAGCAGTTCGCCACGGGCTACTACCTCAACCGGGACGGCATGAAGTGGTTCTGGGACCAGTACACGACAGATCCGGCGCAGCGCGCGGAGAGCCACGCCTCGCCGCTGCGCGCGAGCGACCGGGAGCTGCGCGGCCTGCCGCCGGCCCTGGTGCTGAACGGCGAGGCCGACGTCCTGCGGGACGAGGGCGAGGCGTACGCGGCCCGGCTGCGGGAGGCGGGCAACGACGTCACCGCGGTCCAGCTGGCGGGGATGGTGCACGACTTCGCCATGGTGGACCTGCTGCGCGACACCAATGCCAACAAGGCCGCCATGGGCCTGGCGGTGGCCAAGCTGCGCGAGTGGCTCAATCCCTGATCTACAGCGTAAAGACGCCGGCGTTCCGCGCTACCCATACGGTGAGAAAGAACCATATTTCACCAAGACGAGGGAGTACGGAAGCGTGGCACGCGACGCTGTCTGGGCCGTTATTACCGGCATGTACGACGCCTACGCACAAGGCGACAGGCAGGGCATCGACCGGCTCCTCCACCCGGAGGCCACGATCTGGGACTCCGCCGAGCCCGGCCTGATCACCAGCAGGCGGCAGCTCGACAGAGTGCGCGACGCGCGCCCGTCGGACGGCCCGGCGGAGACCTCCGTCCGGGCCATCGACGAGATCGTGGACGTGTGGGGCGACACCGCCCTGGCCAGGTACCTGCTGCAGGTGGACTTCGAGCACGGCGACCCCGAGCTCGTCCGGACGACGTGCGTGCTGCGCCTGGTGGACGGCGAGTGGAAGATCGTCCACGTGCACGAGAACACGCTCTGACACAGGGGGTGGCCGCCGTCCGGCGGGCCTGGAAGTGCGCGGCGCACAGCCGGACCGGCCCCGGCCGGGCGTCGCGCACACCGAGGCGGAAGGGGGACGGCCCTATGGTGCGGCAATACTTCGCGCCCCCCTCCGAGGAGCCTTGCATGACCGCCACCGAAGCACCGACGCTCCCCATCGGGGCGGCGTTCGACCGGATGCCGTTCTCCCGCCGGCACGTGCTCATCGCGCTCGCGCTGTTCATCGCCTTCGTCATCGAGTCGTGGGAGCAGCTCGCGCTGGTCTACGTCTCCGGCGACCTCGGCCCGGCGTTCGGCATCGACGAGGCCGGGATCGGCGTCGTGCTGTCGGCGGTGGCGTTCGGCATGATCCCCGGCGTGCTGGTCTGGGGGCCGCTCGCCGACCGCATCGGGCGCAAGCCGACCGCGTTCTGGTCGCTGCTGGCCTACGGCGTGATCGCGTTCGCCTCGGCGTTCGCGCCGAACCTGGCGACGCTGGTCGCGCTGCGCGTCGGCTCCGGGCTCGCGCTTGCCGGCGTCTACACGATCACCTTCCCGCTCTTCCTGGAGCTGCTGCCCACCAGGCACCGGGGGCGGGCGGCGGTGTACCTGTCGATCGGCTGGCCCATCGGCATGCTGGCGGCCATCGCCGCCTCGGTGACGCTCGGCGGCCTCGGCTGGCACGTCGTGGTGATCGCCAGCGCGGCGGCCGGGCTGTGGGCGTTCGCGATCAGGGCGTGGGTGCCGGAGTCGCCGTACTGGCTGGCCGCGCGCGGGCGGCAGGAGGAGGCGCGGGCCGTGCTGCGCACCCTGGGCAGCCCCGACGCCGAGGCGACGTTCACCATGGCGGGCACGGCGGCGAGCGGCCGCGTGGGCAATCCGATGGACCTGCTGCGCGGCCGGCTGGCCCGGATCACCGTGCTCATGCTGGCGCTCAACTTCGTCTTCAACTGGGGCTACTGGGGGCTGCAGACCTGGCTGCCGACGTTGCTCCAGGCCAAGGGCCTGTCGTTGTCGGCCTCGCTGGGCTTCGCCGCGCTCAGCGCGCTGATGATGATCCCCGGTTACGTGAGCGCGTCGCTGCTGACCGGGCGGTTCGGCCGCAAGAAGGTCTTCCTGTTCTACGTCGTCGCGGCCGTGCTGGGCGGCCTGTGGTTCGCCACCGCGAGCAGCCTGCCCGGCCTGTACGTGGGCAACTTCGTCCTGTCGTTCTTCAGCCTGGGCGCGTGGGGCGTCTGGAACACCTGGAACGGCGAGTTCTACCCGACCGCCCTGCGCGGCACCGGCTACTCCTGGGCCACGGCGTCCCAGCTCGTGGCCACCACGGTCGCGCCGTCGGCCGTGGGCGCGCTGCTCGCCCACGCCACCGGCTTCACCGCGACGATGCTGGTGATCAACGCGTTCATGGTGGTCACGGCGCTGCTGGCGGTGCCGCTGCCCGAGACCGAAGGGCGCGAGCTGGAGTGATCCTCGGCGTCGCGCTGGACGGGCCGTCGCCGGCGGTGGTGGCCGTCGGCGACGGCGCGCCGCCGTCGGAGGCGGTACGCGCCTGCGTGGCGGTCGACCTCGACGGGATGCCGCGCGCGCCGGTGGCCGCGATCCGCGTCGGCGGCCCGTGCCCGCCGGTGTTGCGGCCGGTGGCCGAGCCGGGGGTGGCGACGATCGTGCGCGGCGGGCACAGCCTGACCGGCCGCCCGCTGGCGCCGCTGGACACCGGCGCGGTACGCGAGTTCGCCGCCGGCTGCGGCCTGATCGACTTCGCCGTGACGGCGACCGGGTCGCCCATGCTGGCCGACCACGAGCTGGCGGTGGCCGCGATCATCGCGGCGGAGGTGCCCGCGGCCCGGATCACGCTGTCGTACGAGTTCGGCCGCCCCGGCCTGCGGGAACGCGAGGCGCACGCGATCAGGAACGCGGCGCTCGGCCCCGAGGCCGGCCGGATCGCCGACCGGGTGGCGCGGGAGCTGCCCGGGGTGCCGCTGTTCTTCGCCCGCTCGGGCAGCGGCCTGGTGTCGGCGCACTACTTCCGCCGCTACCCGCGGGCCTGCGACCGCGGCGGGACGACCAGCCTGCGCCGCGGCCGGGCCGCCCTGGCCACGGCGGACCGCCCGGCGCCGTTCGAGGTGATCGAGCCCGGCGGCGGGGGCGAGGACCTGCTGGCCGCCGCCTACGGGGCCGCGCTCGCCCGGCCCGAGGCCCAGGTGGAGCGCATCGTGCAGGCGCGCGGCCGGGCCGAGCTGGACCGGGCGCTGCAGGACGCCAGGGACGAGGCGCTGACCCGCGTGGTCAGCGCCGGCGCCGCCCCCGGCTTCGCCCGCATCGCCGAGACCATCGTCAACCCCCTGTCCTACCTGCCCGACGGCTTCTACCGGGTGCGCGTCACGGCGGAAGGCGCGACGCCGTGACCCGGCTCATCGGCCCCGACGAGCTGCGCCGCTTCTCGGCGGGGTCGCGGCTGTTCGCCACGGGCGCCGGCGAGTCCTCCTACAGCCTCACCTTCGCCTGGGCGGAGTCGGTGCTCGGCGACGGCGTCGAGCTGGCCGCCGCCGGCGAGCTGGACCCGGGGACGTTGTGCATGGTGGTCAGCCTGGCCGGGTCCACCACGGCGCTCGGCGAGCAACTGCCCGCGGGCGACGAGCCCGTACGGGCGGTGCGGGCGCTGGAGCGGCGGCTGGGGGAGCGGGCCGGGGCCGTGGTGGCGCTCAACCTGGCGGCCGAGAACGCGCTGATCCCGCTGGTCGCCGCGGCGGCCCTGGGCGTGCCGCTGGTCGACGGCGACGGGACGGGACGGGTGTTCCCGCTGGTGGAGCAGACGACGTACACGCTGGGCGGGCTCAGCGCGACCCCGCTGGCGCTGGCCGGGGCGTCGGGGGAGCTGGTGCTGCTGGAGACGGCGGGCGGCCGGGTGGAGGAGCTGCTGCGTCCGGTCGTGCTGGCGGTGGGCGGGTGGGCGGTGGCCGCCTGCTACCCGATGGCGGCGCGGGACCTGGCCCGGGTGCTGGTGCCGGGCACGGTCAGCCTGCTGCTGGCGGCCGGGGCGCCCGGCGCGCCGCGCTCGGCGGCCGCTCCGTACGGGGTGCGCACGCTGTGCGCGGGCCGCATCCTGGCCGTCGAGGGCAGCACGGGGCACGGCGCCGACGTGGCCATGCCCTCGCTGCCCTCCAGCATCGTGGTGCAGGAGTCGGCCGGGCTGCGCAGGCTCGTCCGGCTGGAGGCGCACAACGAGATCGTGCTCGCGCTGGCCGACGGGGCCCCGGTGGCGATGGCGCCGGACCAGATCTGCATGATCGCGTCCGCCGACGGCCTGGTCGTGGACGTCGACAAGGCGGCGCCCGGCATGGAGGTGGAGGTCATGGTGGTCAAGGCCGCGCCGGTGTGGCACACGGGCCGGGGGCTCGCGCTGGGCGGGTTGCGGGCCTTCGGGATCCCGTTCGAGCAGCGGGCGGAGTCGCCGTGAGCGGGTTGCGCGAGCCGGGCTGGGAGGCGCCGGTCACGGTGGCGGAGCTGGTCAACACCGGCCCGCTGGCCGGGGCCCGGATGTACGGCAGCGGCGACAACCCCGTGCACCAGGTCCGCATCGTGGACGACCTGTCGGTGTTCGGCGCGGTGACGCCGCACACGGCGGTCGTGCTGATCGGGGCGGCGGCCGGCGGCGGCTGGGCGGTCGAGATGGCCATGCGCCGGGCCTGGGAGCAGGCGGCGGCCTGCGTGATCGCGCCGTCGGGCGGCCTGAGCGCCGGGTCGGGCGAGGTGCTGGCCGAACGGCTCGGCGTCACCCTGATCTTCGTGGACGAGGACCCGCTGATCGTCGCCGTCCGGGTCGCCTCGGCGGCCTCCCGCCCCGAGGCGGCGCGCACCCAGCTCGTGGCCCGCTGCGCGACCCGGCTGGCCGACGCGGGCCCGTCGGCGCGGCGGGTGCTCGGGGTGCTCAACGCCGAGCTGCCCGGCACGTCGGTGGCCTTCCTCGACCGGTACGGCCTGCACGTCGCCGGCCGCCAGAGTGCCGCCCGCGCGCCGGGCGACCACGAGCAGCCCCGGCCGTCGGGCTCCCGGTGGGCGGCCGAGGTCGAGGTGCCCGGCCAGGACAGCCCCGCGCTCGGCACGCTGGTGGCCGCGGGGACGTCGCGCTCGCCCGGCTGGCCCGCGGTGGTGCGGACCGTGCTGGGCCTGGCGGTGGCGCCGCTGGCGGCGTGGGCGGCCCAGGAACGCCTGCGCGCCTCACGCGACTTCGCCCTGCAGTCGGCGCTGGCCCGGCGGCTGCTCGCCGAAGGACGGCCCGCCCACGAGCCGGCCGGGGACGGCGGCATCTGGCTGGAAGGGGCCCCGGCGGAGGCGGTGGCGCTGGGATGGGCGGTGCGCGGGGCGCTGACGGCCTACCACGTCCGGCCGGTGGGGGCGCTGGCCGACGACGGGCCGCTCGTCCAGGCGCTGGTCACCGCGGCGCTGGGCCAGGTGCCGGTGCTGCGGCGCGGCGAGGGGTGGGCCGGCTGGTCGCCGGAGCCGCCCGGCGGGCTCGCCGAGCATCTGCGGCGCTGCGTGGAGAGCATGCCGTGGCCGTGCGCGGCCGGGGTGGGCGCCGCGGTGGAGGGGCTGGACGCGGTGGGGGAGTCGCTGCTCGGCGCCGAGGCGGCGGCGTTCGTGGCCGGCGCGGGCACGGTGGCCCGCGCCGACCGGATGGGACCGGCCGAGCTGCTCGGCGCGCTCCCGGCGGGGGTGCTGCGGGCGCCCGCGGCCGTCGTGCTCCAGCCGCTGCTGGCCGTCGACAAGGACGGCACGCTGCTGGTGACGCTGGCCGCCGTCCTGGACGAGGGCGGCGCTCTCAAGGCCGCCGAACGCCTGGGCGTGCACCGCAACACGGTCACCACCCGCCTGGAACGCATCAAGGCCGCCGGCTTCGACCTGGACGACGCCGCCACCCGGCTGGCGCTCCAGCTCGCCTGCCACGTGCTGCTGCGCTGAACCGGGGGGCGGCGCTTCGGGTCAGTAGCCCCTGGTGAGGTGCACGCCCGCGCCGACCTTGCGCCGCTTCCCGACGCCGTCGAGGAGGTTGCCCGAGGAGGCGATCGACATCGACTCGCCCTCACCCTTGGCCAGCAGGATGCCGGTCTCGCGCTTGGTGCCGTGGCCGACGACGGTGTTGCCGGTGATCGCGGCGTGGCCCGCGCCGTAGTTGACCTCGTTCAGCGCCAGGTAGACGAAGTCCACGCCGTCGGGGAGCGGGCCGGTCGCGGCGATCTTGCGCTCGGGCGGCGCCGCACCGCTCTGGCGGGCCTTGCGCAGCTCGGCCAGCGCGTTCGGGGGCGGCAGGAACTTGTGCACGCGGTTGCCGGTGATCGTGGTCGCGGCATCGCCCTGCAGGTCGCAGCGGATGCCGTAGTACGTCTGGCCCGCCGTGCCCTCGGAGCCGAAGTCCTCGATGTAGTTGTCCTGGATCGAGGTGCCGAAGCAGCGGTGGGCGTCGATGGCGTTCTTCGGCGTCCCGTACAGGTGCAGGCCGCTCATCGTCCAGCCGGCCGCGTTGTCGCTCTGGATGGCATTGGTGCCGCTGAAGCCGATCCAGGAGCGCTGCAGCGTCCAGTCGGTGACGGAGTTGCCCGGGTCGACGACGCGGATGCCGGCCTCGGCGGCGCCCTCGATGTAGACGTCGCTGATGACGCTGTTGACCATGGTGTTGCGCAGCGTCGTGCCGTTCCTGGACGGGTTGCTGATGCGGATGCCGTCGGACGGCGTGCCGTAGATGTCCACGTCGTAGACCCGGGTGTTCCACGAGCGCAGCAGCAGGCCGACCGTGCCGGTGTTGTGGTCGCGGTTGCCGTCGATGGTCAGCCGCTCGACGCGCACGCTCTCGCCGCTGAACTCGGTGTCCTCCAGCCAGCCCTTGGAGGCCAGCACCGCGGGCAGGTTGGCGCCGTCGGCCTGCTTGAGCACCGTGCCGGCCTTGGCGTCGCCCCGGTAGGTGCGCCGGTCGGCCAGGCTGATCGTGGCGTCGATCAGGCACGGCCCCTTGATGACGATCTCGTCGCCGTCCTTGGAGGAGTCGATGGCCGCCTGGATCGCCGCGGCGTCGCCGGCGGCGTCGGAGCAGGCGGCCTCCACCCTGGCGGCCGAGGCGGGCGCGGCCGGCGTCAGCACGGCGACGCCGGCCAGGCCCGCGGCGAGCGCGGCGGAGCCGGCCAGAAGGCGCGTTCGTAACATGGTCATGGAAGTCCCCTCGTGAAGATGGTCATGGCGGGGACACAGCCTCCCCAGGCCGCGCGTGCCCCCGCGTTGTCGATCATCTTCACAGACCGGGGAACAATCCGTGCGATTTTCGGGCGGACGCGGATCAGTTCGTGATCATGCCCTCGGCCAGGTCGGCGGCCCGCGCCTGCGGGGAACGGCGATCGGCGGGGCCGTAGCCGCCGCCTCCGCCCGACTCGCAGCGCAGCACGTCACCGGCCGACACCGGCAGCGCGTTGACCTTGAGCATCTCGCGCTCGCCCGCCGTGCCCGGGTTGAGCGTCACCCGTGGGGGAGCGCCCGCCGCGCCGCCGGCCAGGCCCCACGCGGGCGTGACCGAGCGCTCGAACCACAGCGACAGCGAGGTGTCGCCGCAGAACTCGTACTCGCGCACCACGCCGTCGCCGCCGCGCCACTGCCCGGCGCCGCCGGTGCCCGGACGCAGCTCGTAGCGGCGCACCCGGACCGGGAACAGCGTCTCCAGCACCTCGATGGGCATGTCCCGCAGCGAGCCGTTGACGTTGTTGATCAGGCAGGACTCGCCGTCGCCGCCCTCCCACGCCCCCCAGCCGCCGACCGTGGCCTCCTGGGAGACGTACAGCTTGCCGGTACGCGGGTCCGTCCCGGTGAACTGCACGATCATCGAGTCCCCGTACGAGGCCGCCGCCGCCTTGCCCGGCAGCACCGGGGCCAGCGCCTTGACCACCAGGTCGATGAGCAGCCCGAGATGGGAGTAGTAGTACTGGCAGGCCGCCGGGGCGCGCGCGGCCAGCATCGAACCCGGCCGGGTCTCGACGCTCAGCGGACGGAACGAGCCCCCGTTCAGCGGCACGTCCCCCGACACCAGCAGCTTGTACCCCACCCGCACCGCCGCCACGGCCTGCGCGGCGCCGCAGTTGACCGGGCCGAGCGCCTGGTCGGCGCAGTCGGTCAGGTCCACGTGCATCGACTCGCCCGACACCGTGACCGTCACGTTCACCGGCAGCGGCGTGTCCAGGTCGATGCCGTCGTTGTCGAGGAAGCCGGACGCCTCGTACACGCCGTCGGGGATGGCGGCGATGGCCTGGCGTTCCATGCGCTCGGTCTGGGCGAAGATCTCGTCCCGGGCGGCCATGACCGTCTCCAGGCCCCAGCGCGAGACGATCTCCCGCAGCCGCCGCTGCCCGGTCATCGCGCAGCTCACCTGGGCCCGCATGTCGCCGAGCGTGGCGTGCGGGAAGCGCACGTTCCTGGCGATCACCTCGTGCAGGTCGCGGCACGGCAGCCCGCCCGCGTACACCTTGACCGGGCCCAGCCGCAGGCCCTCCTGGAAGATCGACGTGGAGTTCATCGAGCCGCCGGGGTCCTTGGAGCCGACGTCCAGCCAGTGCGCCCGCGAGGCGGCGAACCCGGCCAGCTCGCCGTCGGCGAAGATCGGGCCGTAGACGGTGACGTCGTTGAGGTGGGTGCCGCCGACGTAGGAGTCGTTCAGCACCCACACGTCGCCCTCCTGCCACACCTCGCGGCCGTACAGGCGCTCGGTCTCGCGGGTGCACACCTCCAGGTTGCCCAGGAAGATCGGCAGCCCGGACGACTGCCCGAGCACGTTGTGGTCGCGGTCGAGCAGCGCCACCGCGCAGTCCTTGGCCTCGTAGATCACGGGCGTGTACGAGCTGCGGATCAGGGTGGTGTTCATGTCCTCGGCGGCCTGCAACAGGGCACACCGGATGATCTCGGTCGTCACTGGGTCGATCACTGGACGTCCACCTTCACGATGAGGAAGCCGTTGTCGTCGATGGCCGCCAGGCAGCCGGGCGGGATGACCGTGGTCGCGGTCTCCTCGACCACGATCGCGGGCCCGGCGAACGAGCCGGACAGGCCCGCCCGCCGCAGCACGGGCGCGCGGTGCGGCACGCCGTCGAAGATCACGTCCCGGACGCCCGCCGCCGTCTCCTCCGGCGCCTCGGCGGCCGTGGCGGCGGCGCGCGGGAACGAGCCGAACCCGGTGCTGCGCAGCATGACGAACTCGACCGGCGCCTCGGGGGTCGCGTGGCCGTACCGGCTGGTGTGGGCCTCGGCGTAGCGGGCCGCGATCGTGTCGAGGAAGCCCGGCTCGCCGGGTTCGGCGGCGTCGCGCAGCGGGATGGTGAGCGTGTAGTCCTGGCCCTCGTAGCGCAGGTCCACGGAGTGCTCGACCCTGCGCCGCTCCTCCGGGACGCCCTGCCCGGCCAGCGCGTCCAGCGCCTCCCGCTCCAAGGCGACCAGGTGCCGGGACATGCCGGGGCCGTCGAGCGCGTCCTGCGGCCGGAAGTAGGGCCGCGTCAGGTCCCGGCGCACGTCCGCCTCCAGCATCCCCCAGGCCGAGAACGCGCCCGGGAAGCGCGGGACGACGACCTCGGAGATGCCCAGCTCGCGGGCGATGAACACCGCGTGCATCGCCCCCGCGCCGCCGAAGGCGACCAGCGCGAACTCCCGCGGCTCGACCCCGTGCTCGACCGTCAGCGTGCGGATCGCCTGGGCCATCTTGGCGTTGGCCACGTCGCACACGCCCTCGGCCAGCCGCAGGGGGTCCAGGCCCAGTTCCTCGGCCAGCGTGACCACGGCCGCGCCGGCCGCCTCCTCGTCCAGCGTCATCAGCCCGCCCGCGAACCAGGCCGGGTCCACCCGGCCGAGCACCACGTTCGCGTCGGTCACGGTGGGCCGCGTGCCGCCCCGGCCGTAGCAGGCCGGGCCGGGCACGGCCCCGGCCGACTCGGGGCCGACGCGCAGCGCGCCCGCCTCGGCGTAGGCGATCGAGCCGCCGCCCGCGCCGATGGTGTGCAGGTTCACGACGGGCATGAGCACCGGGTAGCCCTCGATGCGGGCCTCGGCGCTGACGTCGGGACGCCCGTTCACCACGAGCGAGACGTCGAAGGAGGTGCCGCCCATGTCCACGCAGATCGCGTTCTCCCGGCCCAGCATGCGGGCCGCGGCGACCCCGCCCATCGTGCCGCCGACCGGCCCCGACAGCAGGGTCTGCAACGGCCGCCGCATCGCGTACGAGGCGTTGACCAGGCCGCCCGACGACTGCATCACGTGCACCGGCACCGGCAGGCCGCGCTCGGCGAAACGCCGCTCGATCCTGGCCAGGTACCGGCGCACGACCGGCCCGGTGTAGGCCTCCAGCACCGCCGAGGAGGTGCGCTCGTACTCGCGCCACTCCCGCGCGACCTCGTGCGAGAGCACCACGAGCACGTCCTCGCCCAGCTCGGCCCGCAGGATCTCACCGGTCCGCAGCTCGTGCGCCGGGTCGGCGAAGGAGAACAGCAGGCACACGGCGACGGCGTCGAAGCCCTCCTCGCGGGCCCGCCGGGCGGCCAGCCGCACCGCCTCCTCGTCGAGGGGTTCGAGCTCGCGGCCCCGGAAGTCCAGGCGGCCGCCGGCCTCCATGACGTCCCGGGGCGGCACGAGCGGCGACGGCTTGCGGTAGCGCAGGTCGAACATGCGGTCGCGGTTGCCGCGGGCGATCCGGTAGACGTCCCCGGCGCCCCGGCTCGCCAGCAGCAGCACCCGCGCGCCCTTGCGCTCCAGCAGCGCGTTGAGGCCCTGGGTGGTGCCGTGCACGAAGAACGAGATGGCCGCGGGGTCGTCCACGACCCGGCCGAGCGCGGCGAACACGCCCTCGGCCAGGTCCCCCGGTGTGGTGGGCGCCTTCGAGGCGTTGACGGCCCCCGTGCGCTCGTCGTAGCAGACGACGTCGGTGAAGGTGCCGCCGATGTCCATGGCGACGCGATAGGTCATGCGCCGCACCGTATGCGCCGGACGGCGCATCGGTCGTGTGCGTCCCGCACAGCGGAGGGGCGCCTCCCGTGCATCCCGCTCAAACCCTGTCCAGTGAATCTACAACGTAAAGGAGGTAGCCTGGCGAACGTGTCCCAGCCGTACCTCACCCTCGCGGCCGGCGTCGAGCACGAGACCGAGGTGCGCCGCTCCCGGTTCGTCTGCGCGCTGGCCCCCGCCCGTACCGTCGAGGAGGCCGCCGCCTTCATCGCCGGCCGCCGCCGCGAGCACGCCGGCGCCACCCACAACTGCACGGCGTACGTGATCGGGCAGCGGCTGCAGAAGGGCGACGACGACGGCGAACCCGGCGGCACGGCGGGCACGCCGATGGTCCAGGCGCTGGTCGGCCGGGGGTTCAACGACGTGGTCGCGGTGGTCACGCGCTATTTCGGCGGCGTGCTGCTGGGCGCGGGCGGGCTGGTGCGCGCCTACGGCGGAGCGGTGACCGAGACGCTCGACCTGGTGCAGCCGGTGCGGATGGTCCCGGCCAGGCTGGTCAGCGTCTCGGTGGCCCACGACCAGGCGGGCCGGGTGGAGAACGACCTGCGCGCCTCCCGCTACGCGCTGCGCGAGGTGACCTACGCGGCCGGGGTGACGTTCGCGGTGGCGGTGGGGGAGGACGAGGTGGCGGCGTTCGCCGAGTGGGTGGCCGCGCTGACGGCCGGCCGGGCACGCGTCGAGGTGGGCGAGGGCGTGCACGTGCCGGGCTGAGGTCGTTCAGCCCTCCAGCGCGTACTGCATGACGCGGAACTTGGCCTGGGCCTCGGCCAGTTCGGCGGCGGGGTCGGAGTCGCCCATGATGCCGCCGCCGGCGAACAGCCGGGCGCGGTTGCCCTCGATCAGCCCCGAGCGCAGGGCGATGCCCCATTCGCCGTCGCCGTGGGCGTCGATCCAGCCGACGGGGCCCGCGTAGCCGGCGCGGTCCATGCCCTCCAGCTCGCGGATGACCTTGATGGCGGTGTCGGTCGGGGTGCCGCCGACGGCGGCGGTGGGGTGCATGGCGGCCACCACGTCGAGCACGGACGCGCCGTCGGCCAGCCGCCCGGTGACGTGGCTGGCCAGGTGCTGGACGTTGGGCAGCACGAGGAGCTCGGGCTCGTCGGGGGTGTCGAGCGAGGCGCAGAGCGGGGCGAGGGTCTGGCGCACGGAGGCGATGGCGCACTCGTGCTCGTGGCGGTCCTTCGGGGAGGCGAACAGCGCGGCGCCGCGGGCGACGTCGTCGGCCGGGCCGGTGCCGCGGGCGGTGGTGCCGGCCAGGACGAGGGATTCGATCTCCTGTCCGGTGCGGCGGATGAGCAGCTCGGGGGTGGCGCCGACGAGCCCGGCCACGGAGAAGGTGTAGCACTCGGGGTAGCGCCGGGCCAGCCGGGTCAGCAGCAGGCGCACGTCGATGGGGTGCTCGGCGGTGGCGAGCAGGTCGCGGGCGAGCACGACCTTCTCCAGCTCGCCGTCGCGGATGCGGCGGGCGGCCCGGGCGACGACGTGCTCCCATTGGGGCGCGGTGAGGCTGCCGTCGCCGTAGCTGATGCGGCCCGGTTCGCGGATGGGGCTGAACGTCTCCAGCGGGGCCTCGCCGACGGTGGTGAGCCAGGCCCGGCCGCCGCGGCGGGCCAGCACGGCGCGGGGGACGACGAGCACCGACCCGGGGGCGTCCTCGTCGAAGGTGAAGCTGCCGAAGGCCACGGGACCGGAGCCGGAGCCGGGGGAGCGCCCGGCGTCGTCGGCGGGCGCGTCGCCGAGGACGGTGCGCAGCCACTCGCGGGCCCAGGCGAAGCGGCCGGGGCCCGGCGGCACGGCGACGCGGGCGGCCTGACCCCATCCCACCAGGCCCTCGCCGTTCCTGATCCAGGCGTAGGGCGCCGTCTTCGGGAGGGATGCCAGCAGGTCACCGGGGTCGCCGACGGGGGTGGTGCGAACCGGTAGCGGGCGGGTTGTTCCGAGCGCGACACTCACTCAACACACTCTATGCGGGAACTGAACACGTTCGACTCGGACCCCCGTGAATGCGGTGTTACTACCCGCGAACCAGGAAAAAACCGGATCTTGACCTGGGATGTGGGCAACCTGCCCGCGTACAGGGTGTCAAGCGGTGATAGGAAGACGGTCCTGAAATGGCAGACCTCGCCTTGAGGACATGGTGCCGCCTTGATCGACTCCCTACCTTGGGGCCATGATCGGTCGCCTTTCCCCCGTCGTCACCGCCCTCCTCGTCCTGGCCGCCGCAGGGCCCGCGCAGGCCGTCGCCGCAGCTCAGCCCGTCCCTGAGACGATGGCGGCGCTGGGCGACTCGATCTCCACGGGCTTCAACTCCTGCGGCTGGTACGTCTCCTGCGCGGCCCGTTCGTGGGCGGCGGGCGACAACGCGGCGGTGGACAGCCATTACCTGCGGCTGCGGAGTCTGGCTGGAACGCTCCATCGCGAGAACTTCGCCGTGCCGGGTTCGACGAGCGCCGATCTGCTCGGCCAGGTGAACAAGGCGATCGAGGCGAAGGCCGATTATGTGACGATCCTCATAGGTGCCCAGGACGCCTGCAAGCGCACCGAGCGGGAGATGACGCCGGTCGCGCTCTACCGCCGGCGGATGGACGCCGCGTTGTCGGCCTTGCGCGCCGGCATGCCGCAGGCCAGGGTGTTCATCGCCAGCGTCCCCGACCTGCGGCGGTTGTGGCAGGTCGGCAAGGGCAACCCGCTGGCCCGTACGTTCTGGACCATCGGGAAGGTCTGCCAGACCATGCTGGCCGACCCGGCCTCGATGAGGAAGGCCGACGTGGAGCGCCGGGCGCGGGTGCGGGCGCGGGTGATGGCCTACAACCAGGAGGCCGCGCAGGCGTGCCAGGCCATGGGGCCGGCCTGCGACACCGACGAGGGCGCGATCTTCTCCTTCCCGTTCACGCTCGGCCACGTCAGCAAGTGGGACTTCTTCCACCCCAACCTCGCCGGTCAGAAGGCGCTGGCCGAGCAGACGTTCGAGCACGGGTTCACCTGGGAGGACCCCCGCTAGCCACAGCCGTGGGTCGGCGGTCGGGAAGAAAGGCCGCGTGCGCCGCGAAGGGTGGGTGAATGTAATGATCACCCACCGGAAGGCACACTCATGACAAAGACCGGCACATGACCGCCCACGTGGGCGAGCAGGTGGCCGACGCCGACCTCGTCGCCGGCTACCGGCGCAACCCTGAGCTGTTCACCGCCGTGTACGACCGGTATTTCCATGACGTCTACCGGTACGTGGCGGGACGCCTGGGCAGCCAGGTGGCCGAGGACATCGCGGCGGAGACGTTCCTGCTGGCGTTCGACCGGCGTGACCGGTTCAACCCGGAAATAGGTGGTTTGCGGCCCTGGCTGCTCGGCTTCGCCACCAATCTGGTGGCCAGGCACCGCCACAAGGAGGCCCGCCGCTACAAGGCGCTGGCCCGGCTGGACCCCGCGCCGGTCGTGGAGGGGCACGAGAACCGGGTCGTCACGTCCGCGACCGCGCAGCCGTACCTGGCGAAGGCGCTCGCCTCGCTGAACGGCGGCGAGCGTGACGTGCTGCTGCTCCTGGCGCTGGGCCAGCTCAGCTACAACGAGATCGCCCAGGCGCTCGGCATTTCCCTCGGCACCGTGGGGTCGCGGCTCAGCCGGGCCCGCGCCAAGATCCAGGCCCTCACCGACAAGGAGACCACCCATGGATGACCTGGAAGAGATCGCCACCTTGCTGGACGAGCCGGAGCCGTCCGCCGGGGCGGTCGCGCGCGGCAGGGAGCGCCTGGAGCGAAGAGTGCTGGCGGGCCGGGCACGCCGGCGTGCCGGCTGGTTCGTCCCGGGTGTCGCCCTGGCCGCCGCCGGTGCCGTCGCGACGGTCGTGTTCGCCACGGGGGCGCCCACGAACGGCGGCGCACCGGTCACGGGCAAGGAGGTCCTGCTCATGGCCGCCGTCCACGCGGAACGTACGCCCCAGGGCTCCGGGACGTACTGGCACGTCACGCGCCGGTGGCTCGCGTCGGACGCCCCACCGATAGAGAGCTGGACCAGGCGCGACGGCAAGCGCTGGACCAGGGCCGTGCCGGGGGATCACGCCGGCGCCGTCATCCAGGCGCCGGACTCGAAGACGCTCAGGCTCAAGGGCGCCAAGGTGAGCTTCGAGGAGCTCGAAGCGCTGCCGACGGACCCGGAGGCGCTGAAGGCGTGGATCGTCGCGCGCAAAGGCAAAGAGACGGACATGTCCGCGTCCGAGATCCGCGGCGAGCCCACCCTCACCCTGCTCGCGCTGATCACCGACCTGCCGACGCCCGCGGCGGTCCGCTCGGCCGCGTTCCGCGCGCTCGCCGCGACACCGGGGGTGGAGAACGCGGGCGCGGTCGAAGGCGGCCAGCGTCTGAGCCTTCCGGACCCCGACGGCGGCATGGACATCGAGGTGGTCATCGATCCCGAGAAGGCCCGGGTGGTCCGCGCCACCCTCATCCTCGTCGACGACGGCGACATGGCGTTCAGCGCCGGGTTCATCTCCGTGACCACCGAGTGGACGGACCAGCTTCCCGCGGTGAAGAGCTGAAGCGGGATGACGTAAGCCCCGCGGGTGATCGCGACCGCTGACGGGCCTGCTCACCCGCACTCGTCCGCCCCCGGGCTGGAAGGCCCGGGGGCGGACGAGTCGTGATTCGCCGGGAGCCTCAGCTCACCGGCCGTACGGGTCAGCCCACGGCGTAGGCGCGGGTCACGGTCTGGGTGACGCCGTCGCCCGCCTTGTCGGTGACGGTCGCGCGCAGCGAGACGTACCCCGCGGTGGCGGGGTTGTCCAGCCGTGCCGTCCAGCCCGATCGGGTCGCCCGGACGGGCACCGGTCGCCACGTCCTGCCGTCGTCGGCGGACGCCTCCAGCTTGATCGAGGAGACCGCCGCCCGGCCGGCGCCGGGAGCGCGCTCGACCCGGATCGGGATGGTGGTCCGTGATCCCGGCTTGGCGCGGTTGTCGTCATCGAGGTCCTGCGGCGTGTAGCGCACGGCCATCAGCGGCAGGGGCTCGGGCTTCGCCGTACGGGCGGAGCGGAAGGTCCAGACGGCGTCGACCGCCGTGGACAGCTTCGCCTCCGGCCGCCGGGAGGAGGCGGTCAGCGTGTAGGCGGTGTCGGCCTGCGGCAACGTGGCGGTGAGCGTGCACTCCTCGCTGCGGTAGGGGAGGCAGCCGGCGATGCCGGTCGTGGCGATCTCCTTTCCGTTCCCGGTCAGGGTGAGGGTGCCGGTCGCGGCCGCGTCCATGCCGGTACGTCCGGCGGTTCCGCTGCTGTACAGCCCGTCGGCGGGGAAGGCCAGGGTGTCGCCGGCCCGGCTGCCGCCGGAGACGGCGAACGAGGGGCCGGTCACCGCGGCGTTCCAGAGCTGGGTGAAGTTCCTGTCGCGCACCGGGCCGGTGCCCTGCTCGATCAGGCCGCCCGTGCTGAACTCGTCGTTCCACGCGAAACCCGGGGTGAGGTAGCGCGTCAGGCGGCTCGGCAGCGGCATGTCCTCCCACGTGCTCAATCCAGGCGAGAGGACGCCGCCGGGCAGCACCGGCCCCGTGTTCAGCGTGCCGGTGGCGCCCGGGACGGTCGAGCGGTAGGTCTCGGTCGCCTTGACCATGTCCCGGGTCCGCGCGGCGTACCCGGGGTTGTCGGGGAAGCCGTCCGTACGCTGGTCGACGAGGTCGTAGCGGTACGGGCTGGGCGTCGTGTCCTTCTTGGTCCAGGCGGTCTGGGCCAGGTAGGTGAGCCCCGGCTGCCGCACCGGGACGAGGTAGTAGCCGCCGGAGTAGCCGAACGCGATCATCGCGGTTCTCCAGGGCCCGTTGACCACGGAGAGGGAGAGCGCGGGATCGGGGACGGCCGTGGGGTCGTCGACCGTGAACGTGATCCGCTTCGCCTTGCTCCCGTCGACCGTCAGCGACACGTCGGCGTCGTCGATCTCGAACGGCTGGTGCGCGAGCGTCAAGCTGCGTTCCGCCTTCCCCCAGATCTCGGTGTAGAGGTTCCAGCGTCCCTTCGGCAGCCGGATCGTGGCCGTGTCGCCGTGGAAGACGAGGCCGCGCTGCGCGCCGGTCGCCTGGTCGTAGACGAGGCCCTGTACCCCGTCGGCGGTCCCCCCGTCCCTGCCCTTGACGGTCACCGTGACGTCATGGGACTCCGGCTCCACGTAGGCCCCGGCCGGGGTGCGGACCACCGTGTCACCGGCCGTGGCGGTGACGATGCCCGGATAGTCGCCGGGGCCCTTGCCCTCGGCGTCGATGGTCACCGTGACCGACGCCTGCCCGCCCGCGGGCACCTCCAGCCGCTGCGGCGACAGCGTGAGCACGTCGGAGCCGTCCGCGAGGTCCAGGGTGACGGGCGCGGCCCCGGTGTTGCTGTAGGTGATCTTCCCGGTGGCCCGCCGCTCGCCGGGCCGGCCCCAGGGGAAGGCGGCCCACACGCCGGTGGGAGTGGCGATCACCTCCTGGGCCAGCGAGCGGAGCACGTCCACCCGCCCGGCGCCCTGCTGGTACGGCGTGGCGCCGTCGGTCGGCCTGGCGCTGCCGACGAGCGCCGCCTTGAGCTGCTGCCCGGTCCAGTCGGGATGGCGCTGGGCGAGGATGGCCGCCGCTCCCGCCACGTGCGGGCTGGCCATCGACGTGCCGCTCATCGCCACGTGGGTTCCGTCGGCGGTGCCCGCCGCGGCGGCGGCCACGATGTCCACGCCGGGGGCGGTGAGGTCCGGCTTGACCGCATGGTCGCCGATGCGCGGGCCCGTGCTGGAGAAGTCGGCCACCTGGTCGGAGCGGTCCACCGCGCCGACGGTCAGCGCGGCGTCGGCGCTGCCGGGGCTGCTCACGCTGCCCCCGCTCTGCTCGCCCTCGTTGCCCGCGGCCGCCACGAACAGGGTGCCCGTGGCTTGCGACAGGGTGTTGACCGCCTGCTCGATCGGGTCGAGGCCGGGTTCGTCGGGGCCGCCGAAACTCATGTTGACGATCTTGGCTTTGACCTCCGTGGCGGCCCACTCCATCCCGGCCAGGATCGCGGAGTCGCTGATGCGCTCGCCCAGCTTGCCGAAGGCGATGCGGGCTCCCGGCGCCACGCCGCGGTACTTCTCGCCGGCGCCGGCGATGATCGAGGTGACGTGCGTGCCGTGTCCGACTCGATCGGTGATGTCAGGCTCGTCGGAGAAGTTCCGCGACTGGGTGACCACGTCCTTCAGGTCGGGATGCGTGGGGTCGTACCCGCTGTCGAGCACCGCGACCGTGACGCCCTGTCCGGTGAGACCCCGCTGCCACGCCTCGGTCGCGCCGATCTGCTTGGTGCTGCGATCCAGGGTGTACGAACGCCGGCCGTCCAGCCAGATCCTGCCCTTGCCCGCGGCCAGCGTGGACGCCCCGCCGAGCAGGCTCCGCCACGTCTCGCCGGCGCTCTTCTTGGCCACCCGCTGGGCCGTCATGTTCAGGCTGGTCAGTTGCCGGGTGGCCGCCGCGCCTCGCAGCGCGGGGGCCCTTCCCTGCGGCGACTGTGTGATCAGCGGGATGTCGGGCGTGTCCGCGTCGCCGTAGCGCCAGGCGAGCAACTGGGTGACATCGAACAGCCGCTCGTCCAGCACCCCCTGGGCGACCAGGGGCGCGGCGTCGGACGGGACGACGTACAGGTGCCCGTCGCGGTACCCGGAGGAGAAGTGCACCTCCCGGTCCGCGCCCGGCTCCACCTGGAAGCTCCTGCCCGTGACCACGACCCGGTCGCCGGTCAGCAGCGTCACACTGCCCGCCGTGCCGGAGCGCGGCTGCCCGGGCCCTTCCCGGCCCGCGTCGGCCGTGCCGGTTCCCGTTGTCGCGCCCACAGTCAGCGTGCCTGCCAGGACCGCTGCCAGCAGTCCCTTGCCTAACGTCATTGATCCTCGCAAGAAGAGAAAACGATCGCTTTCTCCTCCTCTTCCGAGAAAGGCGGATTCTTCTTCCCTGGGCCCTGAGACGGAGGACCGGGGCTAGCGGCACTGGGCGAGCATGGCGTTCTTGTCGGCCCTGGTCACGGGCAGGTCGTACTTGAGCGCGACCTGGGCGAATCGGGTGACGTACGCGCAGCGGACGCTGCGCTGGGGAGGCAGCCAGCCCGACGGGCCCGAGGCGTCCTTCTCCTCGTTGGCGCGGCCGTCCACGGGTAACAGGTTGAGCGGGTCGTTGGCGAAGTCGAGGCGTTTGGCCATCGGCCAGCGCGGCGCGCCCATGCGCCAGCCGTAGTTGAGCGGCACGACGTGGTCCACCTGCACCTCGTCGGCCTGGGCCTTGCGCCAGGAGATGAGCCGGCCGGTGTAGGGGTCGGTCAGCTTCATGGCGACGACCTCGCACCTCGACCCGGCCCGGTACTCGACGCCGGTGCCGTCGCGGGCGAGCAGGTCGTCGCGGGTGCGGCAGCCGTTGCGCGCGTAGGGGACGCCGGTGGCGGAGTCGGCCCAGTTCTCGCCGTACCGGCTGCGGGCGTAGCCGGTGTTGGGGCCCCGGCTCTTGACGCGTAAACGGGCGATCAGGGCGCGCGCCCTGGCCCTGTCGCCGTCGGACAGGACGGGGGCGAGGCCGGGCAGCGTGCCGCTGGCGTTGCTGAGGGGGCTGGCGGCGGTGGCGGCGGGGCTCTTGGCGCTGCCGACGAAGGAGACGACGATGACCGCCCCGGCGAGCAACGCGATGACGTCCTTCGTGCCCAAGCAGCCCTCCGTGGATCCCGTGGGCGAAGTTGTCTAGAGAATTCCCGGCATTCCCGGATTTGACACGGGAAGGCTTCCCTCACTGATCGCCCCCGCGCCCGGGGCCACGTCCCGGCGGACGTCGCGGCCGAGCCGGTGGAGGTCACCGGCTCGGAGCTGTGGCGTTCGCCCCGCTAGATCCGGGGCTCGGCCGGTTCGGCGGCTTCGTCGGCCGTGGCGACCTCGGCGGGTTCGGGCCGGGGCGGGCGCACGTACGTGCCGTTGCGGCGGGCCACCAGTTCGGCCAGCAGCGCGTCCCACTTCTGGCCCACGGCGTCCACGTCGTAGGTCCGCGCCGTCTCCAGCGCCCCCGCCGCCAGCGACCGGCGCAGCGGCTCGTCCTCGATGACCCGGATGATCGAGGTCGCCAGGTTGGCGTTGGTGCGGGGCTTGACCAGCAGCCCGTCCACCTCGTCAGTGATCATCTCCTTGGGCCCGTGCGGGCTGTTGAAGCTGACGATGGCCAGCCCCTTGGCCATGGCCTCCAGGATCGTCATCGGGAAGCCCTCGTGCCGCGAGCTGAGCACGAAGATCGACGCCTTCTCCAGCTCGGCCCCCACGTCGCTGGTCGGCCCCGGCAGCTCCACCTTGCCCTCAAGCCCGGCCTCGACGATCTGCGCGGCCAGGTTCTCCTGCTGCGGCCCGGCGCCGAAGATGCGCAGCGTCCAGTCCGGATGCGCGGCGGCGACGGTCTCCCACGCGGTGATCAGCCGGTGGAAGCCCTTGAGCCTGGTCATCCGGCCCACGGCGACGACGACCTTGGCGTCCAGACGGGACACCCCGCCGGTCATCGGCGGGACGGCGTTGGGGATGCGGGCCAGCTTCTTCGGCTTCTTCGGCAGCGTGCTGCGGTAGTCGCGCAGGTCGGCCTTGGTGAGGGTGACCAGCGCGTCCATGCGGCGGTAACGCCACTTGATCAGCTTCTGGATCGGCTCGGCCTGGGTGCGCAGGGCCACGTGCTCCTGCCCGACGGTGATCACGCCCGGCTGCGCTAACTGCGCCATGGCCAGGTTGAGCCCGGGACGGGTGGCCATGAGCACGCCGCTGTCGAGCGAGCGGATGTAGCGGGCCAGCCGGTAGTCGGTCCACAGGGTGAAACGGTGGTAGGCCGTCTCCTCCGGAGGCATCAGCTTGCTCGGGAACTTCGACAACATCGCCCGCAGCGGGTCGGCGCTCGGCTTGAGCCGGTCGTCGAGGAAGCGCAGGCGCACCCGCGGGTCGAGCGGGAAGAACGGCTCCTCGGCCTCCTTCAGGATGCTGACGATCTCGACGTCGTGCTTGTCGGCCAGGTAGCCGGCCAGGTTGAACACCGTCCTGATCGTGCCGCCCATGCCGTTGGCGTGCAGGAGCAGGATCCGGATGCGGTCGGTCGACGGAGGTGGCGCGTTGCGTGCCTTGCGGCGGTTGTACCCCCGGTACAACCGGACCATCGCCGACTTCCCCCTGCGTGCCAGTGCGCGCACCTGGACGATCCCCCTTGTGCTCGGTTGCATTCGCGAACACGCGGTCCCGGTCGTCGGGCCGCGCGCGAGCGGAGTGCACACGTCATCCCCTGTGCGCTTTCCCCGCCTATGATCTTTAGACGCCGAACAGGTTCCTAAGGTTGCATCCCCGGCCGATGCGACGGATCGGGCGTATGCGGCGAATGCTCGGCCAGCAGGCTCAGGGCGACGTCGATGGCCCGTTCGAGCTGCGTGTCTACGCCCCTGGCATAGTCCTGCGGGGTGATGTCCACCTCGATGTCGGGGTCCGTGCCGTAGTTCTCCACCTGCCAGCCGACGTCGTCGAAGGCGAAGGAGAACTCCGGCTGCGTGGTGACGGTCCCGTCGGCGAGCCGGTGGCGCGGCCAGATGCCGATCACGCCGCCCCAGGTGCGCCTGCCGACCAGCGGGCCCAGCTTGAGCAGCTTGAAGGTGTGGCTGAAGATGTCGCCGTCCGAGCCCGCCCACTCGTTGGTGATGGCCACCAGCGGCCCGCGCGGCGACTCCGGCGGGTACGGCTCCGGATCGCCCCAGCGCGGGTAGTCGTAGCCGAGCCGCCGCCTGGCCAGCTTCTCCAGCAGCAGCGCCGAGACGTGCCCGCCGCCGTTGAAGCGCACGTCCACGATGAGGGCGTGCCGGTCGTACTCGGCCAGGAAGCCGCGGTGGAACTCGCCGAACCCCTCGGTGCCCATGTCGGGGACGTGCAGATAGCCGATGCGGCCGCCGGAACGCGCGTGGCACTCGGCGCGGTTGAGGTTGACCCAGTCGCGGTAGCGGGCCGGCTGCTCGTCGGCCAGCGCGCGCACGGTCACGGTGAAGACCCGCTCCTCGCGCCGCAGGGTCAGCTCGACCTCCTCGCCCGCCTGGTTGACCAGCCGTTCGTTCGGGGTGGCCGCGCGGCCGATGGGCGCGCCGTTGATGGCCAGCACCGCGTCCCCCGGCCGTACGTCGAGCCCCATCCGGTTCAGCGGCGAGGTGGCCTCGGGGTCCCACCGGTCGCCGGTGACGATCGCGTGGATGTGGTAGACGCCGTCGCGGAAGTCCCAGTCGACGCCCAGCTTGCCCTGGCTGTAGTCGGGCCCCGGGCGATACTCGCCGCCGCTCTCGTAGGCGTGGCTGGTGGCCAGCTCGCCGTGCAGCTCCCACAGCAGGTCGGAGAACTCGCCCCGGGTGGTGACCCGGTCCACCAGCGGCTCGTACCGCCGGAAGACGGCCGGCCAGTCGACGCCGGCCATGTCCTCGGTCCAGAAGTTCTCCCGCTGCAGCCGCCACGCCTCGCGGAACATCTGCCGCCACTCCGACTCCGGCGCCACCGACACCTTGATGCGCGACAGGTCGATCCAGCCGCTCTCGCGTCCCGGCGGGTCGTCGTCGTGCTCGGGCACCTCGCCGGCCTTGACCACGCGCAGTCGGCTCCCGGCCCGGTACAGCAACGTCTTGTGGTCGCGGCCCAGCTCGAACGCGGTGACCCCGTCGGCGAACGTCTCGTTCCTGCCCTTGGCGAAGTCGTACAGGTGCAGGGTGTTCTCGCCCTCCAGCGGGCTGGTCAGCAGCAGCGCCTTGCCCTTGAGACCGGCCACGCCCTCGTAGCGGCCCTCCGGCAGCGGGAACGCGGTGACGCGGGCGGCCAGCCCGTCCAGGTCCACCCGGACGGCCTCCTCCGGCTCGTCCTCGTCGTCGTCCTTGCCGTTGAGCGGGCGCTGTCCGGGTACGAACGGGTCCGGCGCGTCGGCCCGCAACGCGATCGCGTACGGCCGGGTGCCCAGCGGGAAGCCCAGGTCGAACTGCAACTGGTCGTAGACGGGCGAGAAGACCCGCTGGCCGATGAAGTACAGGTAGCGGCCCTGCGGGTCGAAGGCCGGCATCGAGTCCTTGAGCACCGGCTCGGAGGCGGCCACCGTCCGGCCGGTCTCCGGATGGTGCAGCTTGATCGCGGTGGTCTGGGCGTTGAGCGGCCCGGCGTAGGCCAGCCACTGCCCGTCGTGCGACCAGGCCGGGTCCTCGGGCGGCCCGTGCGGGTTGCGTTCCACCAGGGTGGCCGCGCCCGTGGCCAGGTCCAGCAGGTGCAGCTCGTGGCGGTGGTTGACGACGGCCACGCGGTCGTGCGCGGGATCGGGGACCAGCTCGTTGATCCGGCCCAGCCTGGCCACCTCGACGCCGCAGCCGCCCTCGCTGCCCTCCAGGATGACCAGCGTCTCCTCGTCGGCCTCGCCGCTGGCCGCGGCGATCAGCCGTACGCCGTCGTTGAGCCAGGTCAGGAAGCGGTAGCGGACGCCGTCCGGCTCGCCGTGCTGGCTGACCGGGCCCTCCCAGTCGGCCATCGCGTACGCCTTGCCGCGCGAGGTGATCGCCAGCGCGCTGCCGTCCGGGCTGAGGGTCGCGCTGTCGAGGAAGTCCTCGGCGTCGACGAACCGGCGGTTGCGCTGCGTCCTGGAGCTGGCCAGCCGCACCTCCAGCCGCCTGGGCTCCTCGTCCGGCTCCAGCAGGTACAGGTCGGCGCCGGCGTGGTAGACCAGCCGATGGCCGTCGCTCGACAGGTTGCGCGCGTAGTAGTCGTCGTGGTGGGTGTGCTTGCGCAGGTCCCGGCCGTCGGGCAGGCAGGAGTAGACGTTCCCGACGCCCTCGTGGTCGGACAGGAAGCAGACCCGCCGTCCGCTCCAGCAGGGCGAGGCCAGGTTGCCCGGCAGCCGGATCAGCCGCCTGAACTCGCCGTCGCCGTCGGTGTCGATCCACAGGTCGCCGACCGTGCCGCCGCGGTAGCGCTTCCACCGCGCGGGGTCGGCCGTGTTGCGGCCGAGCACGATCATCTCGTCGGGGCCGTAGGCGATCGAGTTCGCCGGTCCGTACGGCAGCCGCTGCGGCACCCCGCCCGGCGTCACCCGGTGCAGCCACTTGCGCCCGGCGAACGGCTGGGACTGGTCGCTGGCGTAGAGGATGCGGCCCTCGTGGTCCCAGCCGGTGACCGTGCAGCGCGCGCCGTGGAAGGTGACCCGGCGGGCGGCGCCGCCGACGACCGGCATCACGTACACCTCCTCCGGTCCCTCCTCACGGCCGACGAACGCGATCTGGTCGCCGCGCGGCGAGATGCGCGGATAGCCGGCCTCGGCCGCGCCCGCGGTCAGGCGGAAGGCGCGGCCGCCCTGGGCCGAGACCATCCACAGGTCGTCCTCGGCGGCGAAGACCACCACGTCCTGAAAGACAGTGGGAAAGCGGAGATAGGCCGACATGTGCGCAGCTCCTCCTCCACCGGACAGCCGGGGGCCGCCGGCCCCCGGCTGCGCGATTCACCTCACGGGGTCATCCCTCGTCGGTCCTTCTCGTTTCCTTCTTGGTCTCCTTGGCCTGCCGGTTGGTCTTGATGGCCTGCTTCTTGGCCTTGCCGGACTTGGTGGCAGGTTTCTTCTTCGTGTCAGCCATCGTCTTCCCCCTGTGACGGTTGCGCCCGATTGGCACACTATGGCGGTTAAATACCCATCTATCCCCGAAATCCGACATTCTGCCTATCGCGCGCGAATCGGGCGATCTCCGGACGGTCGCGACCACCACATGCCCTCGCCGTGCGACAGGCCCGGCAGCCGCCGCTCGGCCTCGTGCACGGACGCCGCCGGGATCTCGCCTTCGAGCACCCACGTCTCGGCCCGCCTGCTCGTGCCGTCCAGGGCGGCGCCCAGCCCGGCCAGGGCCGCCGACACGGTGGCGAACGCGTCGGCGGGCACCTCCAACTCGAAGCGGTGGCACGGCTCGTAGACCTTGGTCCCGGCCCTGCGCAGGGCCTCGCTCAGCACGGCCCGCGCCTGCCCGCGGAAGTCGCCCGCCGCCGTGACCGGAGAGGCGTACCCGGTCGCGGTGAGCGTGACCAGCACGTCCGTCACCGGCCATCCCCGCGGCCCCGAGCCCAGCGTGTGCCGTACGCCCTCCTCGATCGCCCGGTGGAAGGCCGGCGGCAGCGAGCCGAGGTCGACCTCCAGCCGGTAGAGCACGCCCGAGCCCGGCGCGGCGGGCTCCACACGCAGGCCCACGGTCGCCATGAACGCGCCTCCGGCCTGACGCATCTCCTCCCGGGCCGCGCCGGTGCCCGACGGGCGCTCGAAGTAGACCGGCCGGCTCGGCTCGAACTCGGCCTCCACGCCGAAGTCCCTGGCCAGGGTCTCGCCGATGACCTCCTTCTGGACCTCGCCGTACAGCAGGACCGCCGTCCCGCCGCCGGGCAGTGTACGGGTGCCGATCAGGGGGTCCTGCTCGGCCAGCGCGACCAGCGCGGCGTGCAGGCGCGGCTCCTGGCCGGGGATCCGGGGGCGTACGACGGTCTCCAGGCTGGGCGGGGCGAAGTGGGCCTGCCCTGCCGGGCCGGGCTCGCCCAGCCGGTCGCCGACCCGGATCTCCGGCACCCCCCGGACCGTGGCGATGTCCCCCGCCACCGCCACCCGCGCCCCTGACCCCACCACGGCCACCCCGCTCGGACGCCCCTCGTAGGCGTGGACGCCCCCACCCGGCTCGCGGCGCAGGAACGTCACCCGCTGCCGCGCCCGCAACTCCCCGCCGCGCAGCCGCAGATAGGCCACCTTCTCCCCGGCCCGCCCCCGCTCCACCGCGAACACCGTAGCCCTCGTGAAACCCCTGCCGACCGCGCCGACCGCGCCCGTCGCGTCCGCCGCGCCCGCCGCGCCCGTCGTGGCAGTCGTGGCAGTCGCGCCTGTCGTGGTCGGCTTGGCCGTCGTTATGCGGCCGTCGGCTTCGTCCGAGCCGGTCGGCGGCTGGGGAGCCGCGGGCAGCAGCCGGATCGCCCCCAGCAGCTCGGCCACCCCCTGGCCGGTGATCGCCGACCCGAACGACACGGGATGCGCCTCGCCCGACGCGCACTGCGCCGCGAGCGCCTCCCGCACCCGCCCCGGCCCCGGAACCACCCCGTCGACCAGCAACTCCAGCAGCCCGTCATCCCCCTCGGCCAACACCTCGACCGCCTCGACCGCCCGGGCCTCCACGTCACGGGCCTCCACGTCACGGGCCTCTGCGCGACGGTCCTCTGCGCGGCGGGCGTCCGCGCGGACGGCCTCCGCCTCGACGGGCCCACCGGCCCGCACCACCTCCTCCGAGCCCCCGCCCGCCGCCCCCGAAAGGCCGCGAGCCCCCCGGAAGGCCGGGGGAGCGAAGGCGAAGGGACGCGTGGCGGCGCCCGGCCCGCCGATGCCGGAAACCGTGCTCAACGGAACCGCCCGCGGCGACAACCACCGCCGGATCTCCGCGAGCACCCCCGCCTCCCGGGCCCCCATCCGGTCGATCTTGTTCACGAAGATCAGCGTGGGCAGCCGCAACCGCCGCAACGTCTTCATCAGGACCCGCGTGTGCGGCTGCACGCCCTCCACGGCCGACAGCACCAGGACGGCGCCGTCGAGCACGTCGAGCGCGCGTTCGACCTCGGCCACGAAGTCGGCGTGGCCGGGGGTGTCCACCAGGTTGACCCGCAGGTCGCCCACGGTGAACGAGGCGACCGCCGAGCGGATGGTGATGCCGCGGCGGCGTTCGATCTCGCCGCTGTCGGTCTGCGTGCTGCCGTCGTCGACGCTGCCGAGGCGCGCGATGGCGCCGCTCTCGAACAGCAGCCGCTCAGTGAGGCTGGTCTTGCCCGCGTCCACGTGCGCGAGGATGCCGATGTTCAGGATGTGCATGAGTGGTGGAGCCCTCGAGAACTCTCGTGCCAATGGGGCGCTGGAAGATCTCTGGGCGGCGCCGCATCTCATGCTCCTGAACGTCGTCCGGCAAGTGCCCGGTCATCCTGTCACCGAGGCGGAGGGACCGGCCACCGATTTAAACCGGGTCACAACAGGCGAAGCTGCTCCGGCTCGGCGACGGCGGCGGGGATCGGGCGGGGCGGCACGCGGCGGGCCATGGCCGGGGTGGCCCTGCCGACGCCGTGGCGTTCGGCCAGCTCCCTGACCTGGGCCACGACGCGGTCCTGGTAGGAGGTGGGGGCGTAGGCGCCGCGGCCGTACAGCTCCAGGTAGCGCGGAACCAGACGCGGGTGCTCGCGCCCGAGCCAGCTCAGCCACCACTCGCGCGCGCCGGACCGCAGGTGCAGGACGATCGGGACGACGTGGGTCGCACCGGCCTCGGCGATCTCCTTGACCGTGCGTTCGAGCTGGGCGGGGGAGTCGGTCAGGTACGGCAGGATCGGCGCCATCAGCACCCCGCACGCCACGCCGTTGTCGTTGAGCGTGGCGCACGCCTCCAGCCGCCGGCGCGGGTTGGGCGTGCCGGGCTCGACCTCGCGCCACACGGCCTCGTCGACGAAGCCGACCGACACGCTCGTGCTCACGTCGGTGACCTCGGCCGCCTCGGTGAGCAGGTCGAGGTCGCGCAGGATCAGCGTGCCCTTGGTGAGCACCGAGAACGGGTTCGCCGCGTCGCGCAGGGCGGCCAGGATGCCCCGCATCAGCCGGTAGCGGCCCTCGGCGCGCTGGTAGCAGTCGACGTTGGTGCCCATGGCCACGTGGTGGCCGCCCCAGCGGGCCGCGGCCAGCTCCTTGCGGGCCAGCTCGGCCGCGTTGACCTTGACGACGATCTTCGAGTCGAAGTCGGCCCCGGCGTCGAGGTCGAGGTACTCGTGCGTCTTGCGGGCGAAGCAGTAGACGCAGCGATGCCCGCAGCCCCGGTAGGGGTTGATCGTGTACTCGAACGGCACCCGGCTGGCCCCCGGCACCCGGTTGATGATGGACCGGGCCTGGACCTCGTAGAAGGTCATCCCCCTGAACTCGGGCGTGTCGAACGTACGGGTGACCGCGCCGCGGGCGAACAACGGCACGGCCGGATCGGCCTGACCGGGCCCGGCCAGGCGCAGGTTGTCCCAGCGCATCCCATGATTAGAACAAAAGTTCGAGCGTGATCGCAAACCGAAAAGAGGCGGTAATTAGGGGGTCACGCCAAGGCTAATGATCTTCATGGTTGGGGAGGAACACGCCACAGTGCTTGCGTTCCGGAGGTGCGTCTATGGCCTGGTCGCAGGACGAGGAGCGAATGCTGGCCCAGATCGAGCAGCACCTCGTCGACGACGATCCGCGTCTCGTCGCCCGGCTCGAGTCGTTCAACGAGCGGGCCCGTCGCGGTGAGGCGAGGGCGAAGGGGCAGCCGGGCAGCAGGCGGCCGCGCCGGTCGACGGTCATCATCGTGATCAGCTGGGTGCTCATCGCGACGCTGGTGGCCACCCTGTTGATCATGGTGCTCCAGCACGAGGCCGCCACCGCCGTGGCGCTGGCCGCCTCGCGCTGACCGTTCCCGGACGGCGTCCGGCTCCGGTGACGCTCAGGCCGTGCGGACGGTCGGCTCGTGGCGTACCGGGAAGTTGACCGAGGCGGCGATGAAGCACGCCTTGTGGGCGTCCGCGTGCAGGCGGGCGGCGGTCTCGGCCATCTCCGGCGCGGCCACGGTCACCTCCGGGCGGAGCACGACCTCGGTGAACCGGCCGCCGGCGCCGTTCTCGGCCATGGTGCCCGCCGCGCGGTCGGCGTACGCGGTGACCACGACGCCCGCGTCGGCGCACAGGTGCAGGTACCAGAGCATGTGGCATTGGGAGAGCGAGGCGACCAGCAGCTGCTCGGGGTTCCAGCGGGCGCGGTCGCCGCGGAAGGCGGGGTCGGAGCTGCCCGCGATGACCGGCGGGCCCTCGGCCGACACGTCATGGTCGCGGCCGTAGGCGCGGTAGTCGTCGGTGCCGGCGCCCTTGTTGCCGGTCCAGGTCACGGTGACGTCGTACGTGTGATGACGGGTCATATGGGTTCGTCCGTTCTGTGGGTGACGGCACGGGTGTCGAGGACGTGCGCGCGGGCGATGGCCGCCGCGTCCTGCGGCCGGGCCTCGATGATCGCGGCGAGGAGCTGCTCGTGCTGGCCGGAGACGTGCGCCGGACGGGACGGCGGCGCCAGCGAGCGCAGCGTGGACACCTGGATCTGGTCCCAGACGCGCTCCAGGGTGTGCAGCGCGATGGCGTTGGCCGCCAGCTCGGCGATCCGCCGGTGGAAGCGGCGGTTGAGCCCGACAGCCTCGGTGAGGCGGCCCTGCGCGGTGGCGGCCGCCGTGGCGTCGGCGACCTCGCGCAGCGAGACCAGGTCGGCGGGGGCGATGCGGCCCTCGCCCTGCCGGGTGGCGGCCAGCTCGGCGGTCAGCGCCTCCAGGGCCGCCCGCACCTGGAAGGCGTCCTCCAGCGCGGACGCCTCCAGGGCCACGACGACCACCCCGCGCCCCGCCGGGCGCACCAGCCCGTCGGCGGTCAGCGCCCGCAGCGCCTCGCGCACCGGGGTACGGCTCATCTCCAGGGTCGCCGCGACCTCCATCTCGGTCAGCCGCGCCCCCGGCGGGTAGGTCCCGTCGAGAATCAGCTCCCGCAACCGGCGCCAGGCCACATCGCTCTGCACGGGACGTGACTCTAGCGGTTTGCATACATTGCATGCAATGGTGGGCCCGCGCATGCGAGTCAGCGAGACAGGAGGACTCAGAGGCCCTTGAGGAAGGTCGCCGCCACCGGGGCCGCGACCTTGCCGCCCGTGCCGCCGCCCTCCACGACCACGGCGAAGGCCACGTCACCCTTGAAACCCATGAACCAGGCGTGGGTCTCCAGCTTGTCGCCGGTGCCGAACTCGGCCGTGCCGGTCTTGCCGTGGGTGCCGGCGGGCAGCCCGCTGGCCCTGGCGGTGCCCTTGGAGACCACGGCCGCCATCATGCTGTGCAGCTGCTCCTTGACCCCCTTGGGCAGCGGCTTCTCGCCGGCCTTCTGCTTGAGCGAGGGCACCAGCGTGGGCGGCCGCCAGGTGCCGTCGGCGATGGCGGCGGCCACCGAGGCCATCGACAGGGGGCTCGCGGTGATCCTGGCCTGGCCGAAGGACTCGGCGGCCAGCTCGGCGTCGGACTGGGCCCTCGGGAAGCTGGCCTTGGTGGCGGGCACGCCGATGTTGAGCGGCTGGTTGAAGCCGACCCCTTCGGCCGTCTTGAGCAGCTTGTCGGCGCCGAGCCGCTGTTCGGCCAGCGGCGCGAAGGTGGTGTTGCACGAGTGGGCGAAGGAGTCGAGGAACGACAGCGAGCCGAACTCCTCCTTCTCGGAGTTGCGGATCTTCAGCCCGCCCACGGTGGCGTACATCGGGCAGGTGACCGTGTCGCCGGGCGACATGCCGGCCGCCAGCAGGCCGATGGCGGTGACCGCCTTGAACGTCGAGCCCGGCGGGTAACGGCCGTCGAGGGCCCGGTTGAAGCCGCCCTGGTTGTTGACCACGGCCAGGATCTCGCCCGTGGAGGGCCGGACGGCGACCATGGAGGTGGGCTTGGGGACGTCTTTGACCGCGGCCACGGCGGCGGCCTGCGCCTGCGGGTCGAGCGAGGTCTCGACGGGCTTGCCGTCGGTGCCCTCGATGGTGGCGAGCGTCTTGCCGCCGAGCTGGATCTGGGTGGTGGGGGTGCCGGCCAGCCGCTTCTGGAACGTCTCCTGCAGGCCGCCGCGCCCGACGGCCTGTCCGGGCTTGTAGGAGGAGCCGAGCTTGGCGACGTCCTTCTTGGTGGCCTTGTCGAGGAAGCCGACGAGCTGCTGCACCGAGCCGCCGGACGTGCCCGCGTCGATGCGGCCGCCGTCGGCGTCGGTGATCCCGGCCCGCTGCGGCCAGTTCGTCTTGATGCCGAACGTCGCCCCGGAGGTCATCTTCGGGTGCAGCGCGGTGGGCCGCCAGTCGACCTTCCACGCGCGGTCGGCCACGACGAGGTCGATCTGCCCGTCGTAGGACCAGGAGCCGATGTTCTTCAGCGTCAGCGTCGCGCTGTAGGGGACGTGCGCCCGGCCGTCGCCCTCGACGACCTGCCCCAGCTTGACCGTGGCCGACTCGACGCCGAGCGCGCTGCGCTGCTGGTCGTAGGCGGTGAGCTGCTGCGGTGCCGCCAGTTCGGCGGTCATGGCGGTCTTGTCGCCCGCCTGCCAGGCGGCGGCGAAGCGCTGCGCCGTCTCGCCCGGTGTGCCCTTGGTGCGCAGCAGGTAGTAGGCGCCTCCGCCGGCGGCCCCCGCCACCAGCACTGCGGACACCGACACGATCGCGATGGTACGGCCCCGCGCCACTGGTCAGCCCCCCGGTCCTCGACGACAGGTGTCAGAAGCCTAGCGGTGATCCGTCATGGCGTCCCGTCGGAGGCCTTGTGGCTGGAGGCGTAGGCGGGCACGTACTCCTGGCCGGACAGCTTCTGGACGGCTTCCATGATCTCGTCGGTGACCCGGCGCCGGTCGCGTGCCTTGGTGTGGTCGCCCTCGAAGCGCATCGGCTCTCCGATGGAGATGCCGATCTTGGCGGGCCTGGGGACCTTCGACCCGACCGGCAGCACCTTCTCGGTGCCCTTGAGTGCCACCGGCAGCACGGGCGCGCCCGTCTTGAGCGCCAGCCAGGCCACGCCGACCTTGCCGCGGTAGAGGCGGCCGTCGGGGGAGCGGGTGCCCTCGGGGTGGATGCCGAACAGCTCGCCGCGCTCCAGCAGCTCGGCGGCGGCGTCGAGCATCGCCTGGGCGGCGTGGGCGCTCTCGCGGTCGATCGGCAGGCTGCCGCCGATCCGCATGAAGAAGCCGGAGACGGGGTTGCCGTCGAAGTACTCGTTCTTGGCGGTGAACGTGACGTGCCGGGGCAGCAGCGCGGGCAGCAGGAAGGAGTCGAGCACGGAGAGGTGATTGGCCGCCAGGATGGCCGGGCCGACCCTCGGCACGTTCGCGGCGCCGGTGATGTGCGGCCGGCACATCGCGTGGGCGAGCGGCGCGGCGGCGAACTTGACCACTTCGTACAGCAACGGGCTCTCCTGGATCATGGGCAGTCGGCCATGCCACCCTAAGGCAGTGGGACGCCCGGAAAGCTTTAAGGCCGATGTGGTGGTCGCCTCCTCGGCGAGATGCACAACACGGTTCCAGCCGAACGGTATTCCGTGAAGGCGGTAATTTGCGGCCCGGGGGACACAGCCACATCGGCATTTCCGAGTTAAGCACAGCCTCCGGCGTTGGAGGTAATCGTGCCCGCCACATGGGGCACGCGTGACCTGCGCGCCGGGGCTCAGCGGCGCGGCGGGCCGCCCGCGAGCTGTGCGAAGGCGTGTTCGGCGGCGCTTACCGCGTCGGCCTCGGCCTCGGGCAGGGGGCGGCCCCCGGCGAGCTGTGCCCAGGTGCGGCGGGCGAGCACCCGCTGCACGGCCAGCACCTGAGCGGCCAGCAGCGTGGCGGTCAGCTCGTCCATGGTCTCGGCCAGGGCCTCGGTCAGCTCGGCCTCGTCCTGGGTCATGTGGTGGGACAGCCGCAGGGCCAGGCCGGGGGTGTCGAACACCATGCGGTGGAAGGCCAGCACCTCGGGGTGGTCGTTGAGCCCGGTGACCGGATCGTGCGCGGCCAGGCCGTCGAGGTAGTGGCGGCGCAGCGCGGCGACCGGGTGCTCGTCCGCCCCCCGTCCGCGCACCACGCGGGCGGCCTCGCCCTTGTGGTCGGCGAACCGGTGCAGGACGAGGTCCTCCTTGGTCGGGAAGTACTTGAACAGTGTCGGCTTGGACACCCCGGCCGCCGCCGCGATCTCGGTCACCGGCACCTCGTCGAAGCCGCGTTCCAGGAAGAGCGCGATCGCCGCCGTCGAGATGGCCTCGTGCGTCTGCCGTCGTTGCAGCTCCCGCAGTCCTGTCATGTCGCCAGCCTAGCAAAGTGTTAACCTGGTTAATGTCTTAACCGAGTTAACGCTTTTGGGGGTGTGCATGGGAACGCTCGACGACGAACGGCGTCACGTCGAACGCTGCAGGGCGGGGCTGCGCAGGATGCTGGAGGGCGCGCGCGAGAACGTGATCGTCGGGGAGACCGTGGCCGGCGACCGCTACAGCGCCGAACGGCTCGGCCGCCACCTCAAGAGCCTGGCCAAGGAGCTGGGCGAGGAGCCCGACGGGCCGCCGTTCTTCGGCCGGCTGGACTTCGGCCAGGAGTCGGCCGAGCATCGCGGGCGGTCGTACCACATCGGCCGGCGGCACATCACCGGCGAGCACGGCGGGCCGCCCGTGGTGATCGACTGGCGCGCGCCCGTGGCGCGCGCGTTCTACCGCGCCGGCGCCCGCGACCCCCAGGGCGTCGAGGTGCGCCGCCGTTTCGGCTGGTCGGGCAGCACGCTGACCGGCTTCGAGGACGAACGCCTGGGCGCGGGGGAGGAGGGCGGCGGCGCGCTCCTGGCCGCCGAGATCGAACGCCCCCGCGTCGGCCCGATGCGCGACATCGTCGCCACCATCCAGCCCGAGCAGGACGACCTCGTCCGCGCCGACCTGGACACCACCATCTGCGTGCAGGGCGCCCCCGGCACCGGCAAGACCGCCGTCGGCCTGCACCGGGCCGCCTACCTGCTGTACGCGCACCGCCGCCGCCTCGAACGCTCCGGCGTCCTGGTGCTCGGCCCGAACCGGGCCTTCCTCGGCTACATCGCGGCCGTGCTGCCCGCGCTCGGCGAGGTGGACGTCGAGCAGACCACCCTCGAAGGGCTGCTCGGCGCCTACCCCGTACGGGCCGTCGACACCGCGCGGGCCGCGGCGGTCAAGCACGACGTCCGCATGGCCGAGGTGCTGCGCCGCGCCCTGTACGGCCGCATCCGCAGGCCCGCCGAGCCGGTCGTGGTGGCCGACGGCTCCTACCGCTGGCGCGTCGGCGAGGACGAGCTGCGCCGCATCGTGGAGGACACCCGGCGGGCCGCGCTCCCGTACGGGGTCGGCCGCGACCGGGTCAGGGCCAGGATGGTGGCGGCGATGCGCCGGCAGGCCGAGGCCCGCGGCCTGACCTGCAACGCCGCCTGGGAACGCAGGACCGGCCGCGCGGTGGCCCCGGCGCTCGACGCGACCTGGCCCGCCGTCCGCCCCGAGGACGTGCTGCACGAGGTGCTCAGCGCCCCGCCCGAGGGCCTGCTGACCGACGACGAACGCGCCGCCCTCGCCTGGTCCCGCCCGCCGCGCGGCGTCAAGAGCGCCAAATGGACCGAGGCCGACCTGGTGCTCCTGGACGAGCTGGCCGGCCTGCTCGAACGTCCCCGCGGCTACGGCCACGTCATCGTGGACGAGGCGCAGGACCTGTCGCCCATGCAGTGCCGCGCCGTCGCCAGGCGCAGCGAGCACGGCTCCCTGACCGTGCTCGGCGACCTGGCCCAGGGCACCACGCCGTGGGCGGCGGCTTCGTGGCCGGAGCACCTGGAGCTGCTCGGCAGGCCCGACGGCCGGATCGTCGAGCTGACCACCGGCTTCCGGGTGCCCGGCGTGGTCGTGGAGCTGGCCAACACGCTGCTGGCCGCGCTCGACGCCGACGTGCCGCTCACCCGCTCCTACCGCTCCGACGGCAGGCTGCGCGTCATCGCGACCGCGGGGCTGGAGAAGGGGGTCGTGGAGGCCGTACGGGAGGCGCGCGGGTTCGAGGGGTCGATCGGGGTGATCGCGGCCGACGCCCACGTCGAGGCGATCACCTGCGCGCTCTGGGACGAAGGGCTGGACCTCGGCGAGCGGCTGAGCGTCCTGCCCGCCTCTATGTGCAAGGGGCTGGAGTACGACCACGTGGTCCTGGCCGAGCCGGCCGCCGTCGTCGCCGCCGAGCCGCGCGGCCTCAACCGCCTGTACGTCGCCCTCACCCGCGCGGTCTCCCGGCTCGACGTGGTCCACGCCGAAGCCCTTCCCCCGCAGCTTTCCCGCCCGTCATAAGCCTTCTGAAATGGGCAGATGTCTGGACTCGGCGGCTCGACAGGCCCACGGCTCTGGTGTGTGATGTGATTCACTTCACGAGGGAGCCGGAGATGACCGCTTCGCAAGACCCGCCGCCAGGCGACGACGAGCACACGCGTGAGGGGCGCCGGCCGCAACCGCCGCCCTACGGCCGGCCGCCGCAGCCGCGGCAGGGCGCCCAGGTCCTGTCGATCATCGGGTTCGTCAGCGCCGCGGTGGCCGTCCTGTTCATACCGATCCTGTTCGGCCTGGCCGGCATCGTGCTGGGCATCGTCGGCCACACCCGTGGCGAGCCCCTCGGCAAGTGGGCCGCCATCGCCGCCGCGGCCTGCATGATCGTCGGCATGGTCCTCGGCGCGCTGGCCACGCGCGCGCTGGGCTCCTGACCCGCTGTGCCCGCGTGAATCCGCCGTCGCGCGGGCACAGGGACGCCTCCGGAATGAAGCGCGCCTCCCCGGTGCTGTCAGGGACGCAGTCGCTCATGAAAGAAGGCGTTACCCATGTCTCCGCAGGCGGACGCGGCCCATCTGATCGTGCGAGCCCTGGAGGCGGAAGGCGTCGAGTACGTCTTCGGCATCCCCGGCGAGGAGAACATCCACTTCGTCGACGCGCTCAGCGACTCCTCCATCCGCTACATCCTCGTCCGGCACGAGCAGGGCGCGGCGTTCATGGCCGAGATCTACGGCAGGCTGACCGGCAAGGCGGGGGTGGCCTCGGCCACGCTCGGCCCCGGCGCGATCAACCTGCAGCTCGGCGTGGCCGACGCCACCACCAACAGCACCCCCGTCGTGGCGATCACCGCCCAGGTCGGGCTCGACCGCATCTACAAGGAGTCGCACCAGGTGGTCGACCTGGTGTCGCTGTTCCGGCCGATCACCAAATGGGCGGACATGGCGCCGACGGCCCTGGCGCTGCCCGAGATGATCCGCAAGGCGTTCAAGACCGCCCAGACCGAGCGGCCCGGCGCGGTCTACCTTGCCATCCCCGAGGACGTCGAGTCGGCCCCCGTGCCGGCCGACCTCGGCCCGCTGCCCGTCAACGTCGTACGCCCCCAGGACCCCTCGGCCGCCCAGATCGCCCGCGCGGCCGACGTACTGGCCGGCGCGCGCAGGCCGATCGTGCTCGCCGGGCACGGCGCCGGCCGGGCCGGGGCCTCCGCCGCGCTGGTGCGCTTCTCCGAGCGGCTCGGGCTGCCGGTGGCCACCACGTTCAACGGCAAGGGCGTCTTCCCCGACGACCACCCGCACGCGCTGGGCGCGGTCGGCTTCATGCGGCACGACTACGTCAACTTCGGCTTCGACGAGGCCGACGTGCTGATCAGCGTCGGGTACGAGCTGCAGGAGTTCGACCCCGTCAAGATCAACCCGAACCGGGACAAGAAGATCATCCACCTGCACCGGTTCCCCGCCGAGGTCGACGACCACTACCCGGTGGACGTGGGCGTCCACGGCGACATCTCCCGCTCCCTGGACGCGCTCGCCGACGCCGTCCCCCGCCGCTTCGAGGTCAACGGCACCGGAGAGAAGATCCGCCGGCTGATGCGCGAGGAACTGGAGCAGGGGCGCTCGGAGGACGGCTTCCCGCTCTCGCCGCGACGCGTGGTCGCCGACATCCGCGAGGCCATGGGCCGCGAGGACATCGTCCTGGCCGACACCGGGGCGGTGAAGATGTGGATGGCCCGCATGTACCCGACGTACGAGCCGAACACGATGCTGGTCTCCAACGGGCTGTCCTCGATGGGATTCGCCGTGCCGGGGGCGCTGGCCGCCAAGCTGGCCTTCCCGCGGCGCAAGGTGCTGGCCGCCACCGGCGACGGGGCGTTCCTGATGAACTCCCAGGAGCTGGAGACGGCCGTACGGGAGCGCATCCCGATCACGGTTCTGGTGTGGGTGGACGACGCGTACGGGCTGATCGAGTGGAAGATGGACCTGGAGCTCGGCCGCCACTCGGGCATCCGCTTCGGCAACCCCGACTTCGTCGCCTACGCCGAGAGCTTCGGCGCGCGCGGTTACCGGGTCAGCAGTGCCGGGGAACTGCTTCCCACGCTGCGCAAGGCGCTGGCCGACGAGACGGTGTCGGTGATCGCGGTGCCCGTCGACTACGCGGCCAACCTGGAGCTGACCGGCAAACTCGGCGAACTGACCGGCCCCTTCTGAGCCGCCCGGGTTCTGGGGGTGGTCCGGTGGGAGGGTCAGGTTCTCGTCCAGTGGGGCTGGGCGACGTCGAACACCCGCTGTTCGCGTCCGCGCAGCGCCACCTCGGCGAACTGCCACAGGATCGCCCCGGTCGGCGCGTGGATCACGATGCCCGGCCCGAGCGGCATCTGCAGCATCTCGCCCTGCCAGCGGGGCACCCCGGGCGCCAGGAAGCGCTCCAGCGGGACCGCGTGCACCGAGGCCACCTCGTGGGCGTCCCCCACCGGCTCCTGCCGGCCGCCGAACGCCACCACCGGGGTGATCACGAACCCGGAGTCGGCGACGAAGTCGTCGAGCAGCCCGGCCACCTGCACGCCGGTCAACCCGACCTCCTCGGCCAGCTCCCGCAGCGCCGCCTCCACCGGCAGCTCGCCCTCGTCGAGCCGCCCGCCCGGCAGCGCCCACTGCCCGGGGTTGCGCCCGCGCGCCGCCCTGCGGATCAGGACCGTGTACGGGACGCGCCCGGCGTCCTCCAGCACGCACACCGTCACGGCCGCCCGGCGCACCCCCGAGGCGGGCGGCACCTCCCGGCGGTCGAAGGCGGCGAGATGAGCGGTGACATGCTCGCGCAGCACGTCGATCGGGGGCAACATCCCCTCAGGATCCCACGCCCCCCCACCTCCGGACCCGCCCCGTCCTCCCGCTCCGGGACGCCCCCCGCGTTCCCACCCCCCATGTCCCACGGCCCGCACAACGCCCATCACCCCCATGACCTTCACGTCGCCCATTCCGCCTGCGCCCCCCGCGCCCCCTGCGTCCACTGTTGGCGGGCGCGGGCGTTCCAAGGACGTTGTCGGAGCGGTCGCGGCGCGACGAGGGCGGGTGCGGTTTCCGGCAGGGCCGCGCTGCTGCGGGCGCTGGGCGAGGTGGCGGGCGGTGCCGGAGTCCTCAGATGGCCGCTGCGCATGACATTGCGTGGCTCATCACCGGCCGAGGGTTCATGGGGGACGCCCGCCTTCCGTGCCGTCGCCTGACTGCCGTCTCACACCGATCTTGACGGCTGTCCACCCACATGATCAAAAGGAGGCATCGGTCCGCCCTGCCAAGGGTCGGTGTCAGGAGCGCAGATCACTTCAGGAACGGGATGCCATGATGAGTGCCGGGAAGCGCGGGCGGGTGACCATGCTCGCATCAGTGGGTGTACTGACGGCGGCGCTGTTGCCGCTCGGAGGCATGGCGACTGCCTCGTCCGCCACGACACAGGTTCACGCATGCGTCAACAAGATCACTCGCGTTGTCCGAATTGTCGATTCTGGAGCCGAGTGTCTGTTCAGCGAGTCTTCTGTGCAATGGGCGGCCGAGGGTCCTGTCGGGCCCGAGGGGCCGGCGGGACCTGCCGGCCCGGCGGGGCCACAAGGCGAGCAGGGGCCGCAGGGAGAGCAGGGTCCCCAGGGCGACGCCGGCCCGACCGGGCGGCAAGGTGAGGCGGGAGAGACCGGCCCGCAAGGCGAGCAGGGGCTCCAAGGCCCCCAAGGCCCTCAAGGCCCCAAGGGGGAGAAGGGGGATGCGGGAGGGGTGAGGGGAGCTCATGTCGAGGAAGCCCCCTTCAGCGGCGGCTCCGGTGGCGTCATGTGCAGCCCCGGAGAGTACGCGACCGGTGGCGGCTACAAGGTCAACAACGGTGCGGGCCAGGTCTACCAGAGCCTCCCCGTCTTCGGGGTGACCAAGGAGCCACGAGGCTGGGAGGTCAGGGCCACCAACTCCGCCAGCGGAACGCTGTACGTCATTTGCCTTCCCTGGAGCTGATCACCTGGGCAGTGGGTAGGGCGGTTCGGAGTCGTCTTCCTGGTGGAGGAGCTGGTGAAGGGTATGGACCTGGCCGAGGTGGGCTTGGGCGTCCTGGTGGCGGCCTTGCTGCTCGTCCAGCATGCCGAGCTGGCGGTGGCAGATGCCGAGGCCGCGGCGCTGCCCGGCCTGCTCGAACAGGGCCATCGACCGGGTGAGACGGCCGCGGGCCGTGGTGTGGTGGCCCTCCAGGCGGTCGAGGGTGCCGAGGGTGCTGAGGGCGAAGGCCTGTCTGGTGAGGTCCCCGCCGGAGAACGCGGCTTCGAAGCAGTACGTGGCGTGCACCCGGGCCTGGGGGAGATCGTCGAGCCACTTGTTGACAGTGGTGGATCGTCGCCAGGCCGTCGGCGTTGCCGGCCTGGGTGTACAGCCGGAGCGCGGTCCGGAAGCGCGTGAGGGCGGCGCGATAACGGCTGGTACGCATGTCGACCAGGCCCAGGTTCTGGTGCATGGCGGCCTGCCCGAGCAGGTCGCCGGCCTGCTCGGCCAGGCGTAGCGCCTCGGTGTTCAACACGATGATCTCGGAGTAGAAGCCGCGCATCCGCTGGTAGCACTCCAGATTGTGGATCAGGCGCCAGGCCTGGGGGGGAACCCGCGGACAGGCATCGGCGGGCCACGGCCAGGAGATCCGGGTGGTTCCGGTCGAGCCAGCGCAGCGCGGAGACGTCCGTTTCGTGCTGGGGTGGCTGAACGCGGCATGCGTCCTGGTCGGCGTCCACGTCCGTGAAGGAGGTGCTGGTGTCGACGAGAAGGACGGCGGCGTTGACGGCGCGGCGCGCGTACCGGAAGAGCCGTTCGTCGGCGGCGGCCAGCTGCCGGTCGGTCGGCCAGGACGGCGGCGATGGGCGCGCTGACCAGCGAGCCCGGATAGCGGGCGACGCGGCGGAGCACGAGGCGGGCGGGTTTGGCCAGCGCGGCGAGAGACCGGGCGAACGCGGTGGCGGTCTCGTCGTCGATCGGCAGCGTGGCCGCGGAAGGGATCTCCTGGGCCGGATTCGCCGCCTTGAGGTCGCTCATCTGCCGGATGGCGAGGGGGAGGCGGAAGCCCGCGGCGATCGCGGCGACGGCCTGGGGGTCGTTCAGGCCGGCGCGGCGCAGGATCGTGCCGGCCAACTGGGCCGCCTGGCCGCGGGTGAACGGTCGCAGGGTGACGCCGCGGTCAGGATCGAGGCCGACCAGCACGTGGCGGGTGGTGATCAGGATCGCCGACTCCTCGGCGGCGGGCAGCAGCGGACGGATCTGTGCGGCGGTGTCGGCGTCGTCCAGGACGATCAACATCCTCTTGCCGGCGGTCGCGGCCCGCCAGGCGCGGCTGAGCGCCTGAACGTCGGTCGCGCCCGGGTCCGGCGGCACGTTCAGGGCGTTGAGCAGCGTACGCAGTGCCGCGGTGCTCGTCATCCGTGACTCGGCGGCGGCATAGGTGCGCATCCCCGCGATCACCAGGACGAGAGGACCGGGCCGGTTCTCCTCGGGAACAGGAGCGGTCAGGCGGTCCAGTTCCTTGGTGCGTCCGATGAAGACCCGGGTGCCGGTCGGCGGCTGCAGCGCCCACCCCGGCTGCTGGTCCTCACCAGGTGACGCCGCCGGGTTCGGGGGAGCGTCGTGCGGCAGTGCGATCAGCGTGCCGGCGCTCACCACGCTGGTCACCAGGACGAGCCCGCCGAACAGCCACCAGTTCCAGGTCGTGGTGAGCAGGTTGGTGAGCGCCCGCCGTCACGCCCGCCATCGGGCCCGACGCCGCGACGACCAGGCGTCCCTGCCGCCGAGCCGGCAGTCCGCCTGCCATCGCGATCACCTGACGCTGCTTCACGGGCGGTGCGGCCCTTCGCAGGGCCGCCCGCAGGTCCGGTTGGTACGTGCTGCCGTTGTAGAGCATGAAAGGACCGATGTCGAGTGGTTGAGGTGATCCGGCCACCGGTCGAGGCGTGGACGCCGGTGGCGTCAGGAGAGGCGGGCCACTCCTTCCAGGAGGCGGGTCACGTCCGAGTGGTCGTTGTAGTGGACCAGGCCGGCGCGGACGGCGCCGCCCGAGTCGCGCAGGCCCAGGGCGCCGGTCAGTTCCCAGGCGTAGTTGTGGCCGTTCCAGACGTTCACCCCCAGACCGGCCAGGTGCTCGGCGACCTGGCGCGGGGTGTGGCCGGCGACGGTGAAGTAGGCGGTCGCGGTGCGCCGGGCCGGCTTGCCGTGCAGGGTGACGTGGGGCATCGTCTCCAGGCCGGCGATCATGGTGGCGAACAGCTCCAGCTCGTGCTCCTCGGCGGCGGCCATTGAGGCGAGGAGGCGTTCGCGGCGGGTGCCGGAGCCGGGGACCATGGCGGCCAGGTGGTCGACCGCCGCGGTGACCCCGGCCAGGTCGGCGAAGGCGGACGTACCCGTCTCGAACCTCTCCGGCACGGTGTCGGGGGAGGGGCGTAACTTGGCCGGCCGGACCGTCTCCAGCAGGACCGGGTCGGCCACGACGGCCCCCACGTGCGGTCCTGACCACTTGTAGGCGCTGGTGGCGTAGAAGTCGGCGCCGAGGGCCCGCATGTCCACCGGGCCGTGCGGGGTGGCGTGCACGCCGTCCACGTACAGCAGGGCGCCCGCGCGGTGCGCCAGCTCGGCGATGGCGGGCAGGTCGGGACGGGTGCCGAGGATGTTGCTGGCCGCCGTCACGGCGACGACCTTGGTCCGCTCCCCGATGAGGCCGGCGTACTGGTCGACCGGGAGTTCGCCGGTCACCGGGTCCACCTCGGCCCAGCGTACGGCGGCGCCGGTCTGGGTCCAGGGGCGTACGTTCGCGTCGTGGTCGAGCCTGGAGACCACCACCTCGTCCCCGGGGCCGGTCAGTGCCCTGGCCAGCCGGTACGTCAGCGTCGTCATGTTCGGACCGAGGATCACCCCGTCCGGATGGCCGCCGACCAGGTCCGCGACGGCGGCACGGCAGGCGGCGACGATCTCGTCCGCCCGGTGGCTGGCGGGGAAGGCGCCGCCCACGTTGCCGAGCCCGGCCCGGTAGGCGGCGGAGACGGCGTCGATCACCGAGTCCGGCGTCTGGGTGCCGGCCGCGCCGTCAAGGTAGGCGAAGCCATCGGAAAGCGCGGGATAAGAGGAACGTACGGACTCCAGGGGGAAAGGCATGATAAGTAGATGCTCACCCTCAGAGACCTCAACCGCGCCACCCTGGCCAGGCAGCACCTCCTCACCCGGCACAAGGGGCAGCCGGCCGACATCGTGCGCCGGCTGGCCGGGCTGCAGGCGCAGGAGCCGAGGCCGCCCTACCTGGGGGTGTGGACGCGGCTGGAGGGGTTCGTCCGCGACGACCTGCACGACGCGCTGCACGACGGCAGCCTGGTGCGGGCGACGATGATGCGGGCCACGCTGCACCTGGTGACGGCGGAGGACTTCGCCACGTTCCGCCCGCTGCTGCGTCCCATGCTGGCCGCCGCGGCGCGCCGGTTCGAGGGCGTCGACTTCGAGGCCGTCGCGGCGGTCGCCGACCGGCTGCTCGTCGACGGGCCGCTCACGTTCAACGAGCTGCGGCCCCTGCTGCTGAAGGAGTTCCCCGGCGCGGACGAGCGCGTGCTCGGGTACGCCGTACGCATGATGACGCCGCTGGTCATGGTGCCGACGCAGGACCGGTGGAGCTTCCCGCGCGAGTCCGCCTTCGGCCTGCCCGGCGTCGAGCTGGACCCGGACCCCGGCGTGGAGGGCATGGTCGAGCGGTACCTGGCCGCGTTCGGGCCGGCCACGCCCGCCGACGTGCAGACCTGGTCGGGGCTGGGCGGCCTGCGGACCGTCATGAAGGGGATGGAGCTGGAGAGACTCGCCGACGAGACGGGACGCGAGCTGTTCGACCTGCCGGGCGCGCCGCGACCGGGGGGTGACGTGCCCGCGCCGGTGCGGTTCCTGCCCGACTTCGACAACCTCGTCCTGGGGCACGCCGATCGCAGGCGGGTGCTGGCGGACGAGTTCAGGCCGCTGGTCGCGACCAAGAACCTGCGCATCAAGGCGACGTATCTGGTCGACGGGTTCGCGGCGGGCACCTGGCAGATCAAGCGGTCCGGCAAGAAGGCCAAGCTCGTCATCAGCCCCTTCGCCGGCCCGACGCCTCTGGACGTCCTGGAGGAGGAGGGGCTGGCGCTGCTCGCCTTCGCCGAGCCGGACGCCACCGGCCACACTCTCGAACACGCTCCGGCGAGCTGACCGTCCCTGAACCGCCTTCGACGGGTCAGGGGGATGGAACTGTCGGTGGCGTGTGCGACCTTGAGAACGGCGTGCCGACGGCGCGGCCCTTCCATCCGCTGGGCGACGGCGTGATGGGGGAGCCCGTCGAGGAGGGGGCGCGCCTGATGGCCTTCGCCGGAGTCGAGGAGGGGAGCGTCGCATGGCCACCGCCCAGGAGCTCTGGCGGAGAAGCCCCGCGCGACACCTGGGAGGGGGCGTCTTCTGGAGTGCCGTGGATCGGACGGGGTGGAAGAGGGGTGGCGGGGTTGGGGTGCTGGTCAGGGGGCGCTTGCCGGCGGCGGCCCATCAGTGGTCGCCGTTCCGTCGAAGCCGCGTTCGAGGAAGCGTTGGGTAGCCTGGTCAGAGACGGCCCTGCCAGGCCCCGCTTCTTCCGTTCCCTCATGTCCTGAAGGTTCCGACGCCTATCGGCCCGCTACGTTCCCCCGCCGGCCCTGCCCGCAGGCCGGCTCAGTCACTGAGCGTCCACCCAACGCGAGCGAGGAGAGAATTTTGTCCCAAGCAGCAGAGGTTCTCGAACTGGACGACACCATCGCCGACGGTGGCACGGCCGTCGGCGCCGACTCGGTCAAGACCTACCTGAAGGAGATCGGGCGCGTCCCGCTGCTCACCGCCGAGCAGGAGATCGAGCTGGCCAAGCGCATCGAGGCCGGCCTGTTCGCCACGGAACGGCTCGACAGCGAGCCCGGCCTGCCCCCCGAGCTGCGCGCCGACCTGGAGTGGATCGCCGACGACGGCCTTCGTGCCAAGCGCCGCATGCTGGAGGCCAACCTCCGGCTCGTCGTCTCCATCGCCAAGCGTTACACCGGCCGGGGCATGCTCTTCCTCGACCTGATCCAGGAGGGGAACCTCGGCCTGATCCGGACGATCGAGAAGTTCGACTACCGGCTCGGCTACAAGTTCTCCACCTACGCCACCTGGTGGATCAAGCAGGCCATCACCCGTGCCATGGCCGACCAGGCCCGGACGATCCGCATCCCCGTCCACATGGTCGAGCTGATCAACAAGGTGGCCCGCGTGCAGCGCCGCCTGCAGTCCGACCTGGGCCGCGAGCCCACCCCCGAGGAGATCGCCGCCGAGACCGATCTCGACGTCGAGCGGGTGGCCGAGGTGCAGAGCTACGGCCGGGAGCCGATCTCGCTGAGCACGCCGCTCGGCGAGGAGGGCGACAGCGAGTTCGGCGACCTGATCGAGGACACCGAGGCCGTCTCGCCGGCCGACGCGGTCTCGTTCACGCTGCTCCAGCAGCAGTTGCACAGCCTGCTCGACCAGCTCTCCGAGCGTGAGGCGGGCGTGATCACCATGCGTTACGGTCTGGCCGACGGCAAGCCGCGCACCCTCGACGAGATCGGCCGCGTCTACGGCGTCACCCGTGAGCGCATCCGGCAGATCGAGGCCAAGACCATGTCCAAGCTCCGCCACCCCTCCCGGGCCATGGCGCTGCGCGACTACCTGAGCTGATCGCCCCGGCCCGGGAGCATCACGTGACACGCCGAGCAGGGCTCGCCGTGTGGACGTGGAGCGTCACCGCCTTGTCGACCGAACCAGCCGCCGCGGCGCCGGCGACACCAGCGACAGGCACGACCTCCGTCCATCCTGGCGAGAACCACCCCGGCGAGGGGCCCGAAGCCGGGAGAGCTGACCGGACGGGTCCGCAGGGGGAGAGACAGGGGGCGGGAAAGAGGGGGTAAACGGTGGCTCATCAGTGTGCCGAGCCCTGAGCGGGCCCGATGAGCCCGACCTACTCTGCCCAACGTGAAACGCTCCCGTACGAGCCTCGTCCACCAGGCCGCCTACGCGTTCCGGCACCCCCACAGGATCGCCCCGCACCTGCGCCGGCTGGCCCGCGACACCTGGTTCAGGCTCCGCACCCACGACCACGTCACCTACTACCGCGCCGTCATGAGGTCCGACACGGCCCGTGACCCCGAGGGCGCCGTGGGCTCGCACAAGCACCGGCGCTGGCTCGCCCTGGGACGCATGCAGTTCGACTACCTGGTGGAACACGGGCTCAAGCCCGACTGCCGGATGCTGGAGATCGGCTGCGGGAACCTGCGCGCCGGCCGTCTGTTCATCGGCTACCTGTTCACCGGCAACTACTACGGCATCGACATCTCGCCCGACATCCTGCTGGCCGCCCAGGACACGATCGACAAGCACGCCCTGCAGGAGAAGCTGCCGTACCTGGCGCCGGTGCGGGACCTGCGGTTCGCGTTCCTGCCGGACGAGTACTTCGACGTCGTGCACGCCCACAGCGTCTTCTCGCACTCGCCGATCGAGGTCATCGAGGAGTGCTTCGCCCACGTGGGCCGGATCATGAAACCGGACGGCTGGTTCGACTTCACCTTCGACAGGACCGAGGGGCAGGAGCACCACGTCCTGCGCGAGGACTTCTACTACCGCACCGAGACCCTGGTCGAGCTGGCCCGCCAATACGGACTCAAGGCGACGTTCATGGACGACTGGGAGCAGGGCCCGCATAAACAGTCGAAAATCCGCATCACCCGGCGATAACCTCCCGGAGAGTGAGAGACCTCCACCTGCTGCCCAAGGCACACCTGCACGTCCACCTGGAGAGCACCGTACGGCCCGGCACCGTGCGCGAGCTGGGCGGCCCGCCCGAGCCCGAGGGCAGCTTCACGAGCTTCCGTGAGTTCGCCGACCAACGGGCCAAGGTGCGTGACCTGCTGCGCACCCCCGAGCACTTCCGCCGCGTCGCCCTGGAGTTCTGCGAGGACGAGGCCGCCCAGGGCACCCGCTACGTCGAGGTCACCTTCACCGCTGCCTCTCACGGGGAGCGGCTGGGCGCGCCGGAGATGCCGCTGGAGGCGGTGCTCGACGGCCTGGCCGAGGGCAGACGGTACGGCATCGAGTCCAGGGTGCTGCTGGACCACTCCAGGCGGCGGCCCCTGGAACGGCTGTGGCGGACGTACGAGCTGGCCACCCGCTACGACGAGGTGATCGGCCTCGGGCTCGCGGGCGACGAGGCGTACCCGCTCGCGCCGTTCGCCGAGGTGTTCGCCGCGGCCGGGGACGCGGGCCTGCACCTGGTGCACCACGCGGGCGAGGCGGCCGGGCCGGCGAGCATCCGCGAGGCGCTGGACCTCGGCCGCACCGAGCGGCTCGGCCATGGCATCCGGGTGCTGGACGACCCGGAGCTGGTGGCCGAGGTGCGCGAGCGCGGCGTCCCGCTGGAGGTCTGTCCCACGTCGAACGTGCTGCTCGGGCTCGTGCCGTCGCTGGCCGAGCACCCGTTGCCGCGTTTGCGCGCGGCGGGGCTCGCGGTCACGGTCAACACCGACGGCGAGACGGCCCTGGCGGACGAGTACCAGCGGCTGCGCGAGGTCTTCGGGTACGGCGACGACGTCCTGGCCGAGCTGGCCCGCGCCTCGATCAGGGCCTCCTTCGCCCCCGACGCGCTCAAGACGGACCTGCTGGCCGCCGTCGACGCCTGGCTCCACTGAGCCGCCGCCCCGGCCCGCCCGCCCCGACCCGTGCCCGCCAGGTGCGGCGATCTCCGTCACATCGTGGAATAGTTGGCGAATCCACGACCGTTGCGAACGGAGGTGGCGCGAACGCCACGACAGTGGCAGGCCGCGGCTTGGATGGGCCGGGGCCGACCGCCCGACCGAAGGAGCAGCGTTTGCGCACCGACTCGGCAGACTTAAGACTCAGGACCGCGTCGGCGGTCTACCCCGCGGGCATGCTGGCCTCGCCGCCCCGCACACTGATCGACATCCTCGACGAGACCACCCGCCGCCACCCCGAGGCGCCCGCGCTGGACGACGGCACCGTGTGCCTGGACTACCGGTCGCTGCGCGCCGAGGTCGACCGAGTCGCCGCCGACCTCGCCGCGGCCGGTGTCGGGCGCGGTTCCCGGGTCGGCGTGCGCATCGCCTCCGGCACCGCCGGGCTGTACGTCTCCATCCTCGCCGTGCTGGCGGCCGGCGCCGCGTACGTCCCCGTGGACGCCGACGATCCGGACGAACGCGCCGAACTCGTCTTCGCCGAGGCCGCCGTGGACGCCGTGCTCGACGGCGGCCCGGCCACGCGGGTCCGGCAGGCGGCCGCCACCGAGCGGCCCACCCCGGACGACGACGCCTGGATCATCTTCACCTCCGGCTCCACCGGCAGGCCCAAGGGCGTGGCGGTGACGCACCGCTCGGCCGCCGCGTTCGCCGACGCCGAAGCCGGCCTCTTCCTCCAGGACCGCCCGCTCGGCCCCGGTGACCGGGTGCTGGCCGGGCTGTCGGTGGCCTTCGACGCCTCCTGCGAGGAGATGTGGCTGGCCTGGCGGCACGGCGCCTGCCTGGTGCCCGCCCCCAGGGCGCTGGTGCGCACCGGCATGGACCTGGCCCCCTGGCTCGCCGAGCAGGGCGTCACCGCCGTCTCCACCGTGCCGACGCTGGCCGCGCTCTGGCCCGCCGCGCACCTCGACGGCATCCGCCTGCTCATCTTCGGCGGCGAGGCGTGCCCGCCCGAGCTCGCCGAACGGCTGGCCGTGCCCGGTCGCGAGGTGTGGAACACGTACGGGCCCACCGAGGCGACCGTGGTGGCCTCGGCGGCCCGGCTGACGGGGGAGGGGCCCGTACGCATCGGGCTGCCCCTGGACGGCTGGGACCTGGCCGTGGTGGACGGCGCGGGCGAGCCGGTCGCCATGGGCGAGACCGGCGAGCTGATCATCGGCGGCGTCGGCCTGGCCCGCTACCTCGACCCGGCCAAGGACGCCGAGAAGTACGCGCCCCTGCCATCACTCGGCTGGGAGCGCGCCTACCGCAGCGGCGACCTCGTCCGCGCCGAGCCCGAGGGTCTCGTCTTCGCCGGCCGTGCCGACGACCAGGTGAAACTGGGCGGACGCCGGATCGAGCTCGGCGAGGTGGACGCCGCCCTGAACGCGCTGCCCGGCGTCACCGGCGCGGCCGCGGCCGTCCGGACCGCGGGCGGCGGCCACCAGGTGCTCGTCGGCTACGTCGTGACCGGGCCCGGCTTCGACGCCGGACAGGCCCGCGAACTGCTGGCCGGCTCGCTGCCCGCCGCGCTCGTGCCCCGCCTGGCCCCCGTGGACGCCCTGCCCACCAGGACCTCCGGCAAGATCGACCGGGACGCGCTCCCGTGGCCGCTGGACGGCCCGGCACAGACGGACGCCGGCCTGAGCCCGGCCGAGGCGCTGCTGGCCGAGCAGTGGACCGAGATCCTCGGCGTGCCTCCGCAAGGGCCGGGATCGGACTTCTTCACCGACGGCGGCACCAGCCTGGCCGCCGCCCGCCTGGTCTCCACCCTGCGGGCCACGCACCCCGACGTGGCGGTCGGCGACGTCTACGCGCACCCGACCCTGGCCGGGCTGGCGGAGCTGCTGGCCTCCAGAGGCGGGACGCGGGCCCCCGCGCACGCCGAGGCGGCCGCCCCCATGCCCGTGCGCGCCTCGCTGGCGCAGACCGCGCTGATGATCCCGCTGCTCACCGTGGGCGCGCTGCGCTGGGTCGTGCCGCTGGCCGCCCTGGGCAACCTGCTCGCCCCGCCGTGGGCGCCGACGTTGTCGTGGTGGTGGGTGACGCTGGGCGCGCTGGCGTTCGTCACCCCCATGGGACGCATGGGCCTGTCGGCGGCGGTGGCCCGGCTGCTGCTGCGCGGCGTGCGCCCCGGCGCCCACCCGCGCGGCGGCGGCGTGCACCTGCGGCTGTGGTTCGCCGAGCGGTTCGCCGAACGGCTCGGCGTCCCCGACCTGGCCGGTGCGCCGTGGATGGCCTGGTACGCCCGGCTTCTCGGCGCCACCGTCGGCCCGGACGCCGACCTGCACTCGCCTCCGCCCATCACCGGCCTGCTCAAGCTGGGCAGGGGCGCCTCCGTCGAGCAGGAGGTCGACCTCGCCGGCCACTGGTACGACGGCGACCTGCTGCACGTCGGCGAGATCCGCATCGGCGCGGGTGCCACGGTCGGCTCCCGCGCGACCCTGCTGCCCGGCGCGCGCGTCGGGAAGAACTCGCAGGTCGCCCCCGGTTCCGCGGTCGCCGGGACGGTTCCCTCCGGCGAGCGCTGGGCCGGCGTCCCGGCCTTCCGCCAGGGCAAGCCGCGCCGCTCCCGCCCGGCCGGGCGCGCCGCCCGCTCCCGCCCGTGGGTCGCGCTGTACGGGGTGAGCGCGATCGTGCTCAGCCTGCTCCCGGTGGCCGCCGCCGGCGCCGCGCTCGCGGTCCTGGCCGCCTTCGCCGGGGACGAGCCCACGCTCGGCGGCGCGCTGGCCGCCGCCCTGCCCGCCGTGCCCCTGGCCACGCTCGCCGGGATGGCCGCCTTCGCCCTGGTCACGCTGGCCGGCGTACGGCTGCTCGGCCTCGGGCTGCACCCGGGCCACCACCCGGTGCACAGCCGCCCGGCCTGGCAGGCGTGGGTCACCGGCAGGCTGATGGCCTCGGCCCGGGTGTGGCTGTTCCCGCTGTACGCCAGCGTCCTGACGCCCGTGTGGCTGCGGGCGCTCGGCATGAAGGTGGGCCGCGGCGCCGAGCTGTCCACGGTGCTCGCGCTGCCCACGATGACCTCCGTCGGTGACGACGCGTTCCTGGCCGACGACACCATGGTGGCCCCGTACGAGCTGGACGGCGGCTGGATGCGCCTGGCCTCGGCGCGGATCGGCAAGCGCGCCTTCCTCGGCAACTCGGGGATGACCGCCCCCGGCCGCAAGGTGCCCAAGGACGGCCTGGTCGGCGTGCTGTCGGCGACGCCCAAGAAGGCCAAGTCGGGCTCCTCGTACGTGGGCATGCCGCCCATGAAGCTGCGCAGGACCGCCGAGGAGGCCGACCGCAGCAGGACCTACGACCCGCCCGTGCGGTTCAGGGCGGCGCGGGCGCTGGTCGAGTTGTGCCGGGTGGTGCCCGCGATGGGCGTGGTCGCGCTGGCCGTCCTGGCCGTGGCGGCCTTCGAGTGGCTCGCCGCCGGGTACGGGTTCGCCGTCGCCGCCGCGCTGGGCGGCCTGGTCGTGCTGGCCGCCGGGGTGCTCGCCGCGGCCGTCGCGACGGCCGCCAAATGGGCGCTGGTCGGTCGCATCTCGGCCGGGAACAGGCCGCTGTGGAGCTCGTTCGTGTGGCGCAACGAGCTGGCGGACAACTTCGTCGAGGTGCTGGCGGCGCCCTGGTTCGCCCAGCCGTGGCTGGGGACCGCCCCGCTGAACGTGTGGCTGCGCTCCCTCGGGGCACGCATCGGGCGTGGGGTCACGTGCGAGACGTACTGGCTGCCGGAGGCGGATCTGGTGACACTGGGCGACGGCGCGTGCGTCAACCGGGGGTGCGTGCTGCAGACGCACCTGTTCCACGACCGGGTCATGAGCATCGACACCGTGACGCTGGAGGCCGGCGCGACGCTCGGACCCCATGGCGTCGTCCTGCCGGCCGCGCGGGTGGGCGCGGGCACGACGGTCGGGCCGGCGTCCCTGGTCATGCGCGGCGAGGCGCTGCCCGCCGGTGGCCGGTGGTTCGGCAACCCCGTCTCGGCGTGGCGATGACGCCGTACTTCCCGGGGCACGGCGACCACCGGTACGCGGTCGAGCACTACGATCTGGCGCTGCACTACCGGGTCGCGGCCAACCGGCTCGACGGCACGGCCCGCCTGACGGTCTCGGCCGTCGAGCCGCTCGGCGACCTGGGCCTCGACCTCGGCCACTTCCGCGTCTCGGGCGTCGCCGTGGACGGCCGGGCCGCCCGCCACACCCACGGCCAGGGCAAGCTGCGCCTCAGCCTGCCCAGGCCGCTGGCCGCCGGGGACCGGGCCGTCGTCGAGGTGCGGTACGCGGGCACGCCCGTGCCGGTCCGCAGCCCGTGGGGCGGGCTCGGCTGGGAGGAGCTGACCGACGGCGCGATCGTGGCCGGCCAGCCGATCGGCGCGCCCTCCTGGTTCCCGTGCAACGACCGGCCGGACGACAAGGCGCCCTACCGGATCTCGGTGACGACGTCGCCGGCGTACCAGGTGATCGCGAACGGCGTGCTCACCTCCAGGCAGCGGACGGCCGGGACCACCACGTGGGTCTACGAGCAGGCCGAGCCGATGGCGACGTACCTGGCCAGTGTGCAGATCGGGCGCTACCAGCTCTCGGAGGCGGCCGGGACGCGGCTGGCCCATCCCGCGCGGCTGGCCGCCCGCGTCCGGCACGACTTCGGCCGGCAGGGCGAGATGATGGCGCTGTTCGGCGAGCTGTTCGGGCCCTACCCGTTCAGCGGCTACACCGTCGTCGTGGCCGACGACGACCTGGACATCCCGGTCGAGGCGCAGGGCATGTCGATCTTCGGCAGGAACCACGTCGACGGCGCCCGCGGTTGCGAGCGGCTGGTCGCGCACGAGCTGGCGCACCAGTGGTTCGGCAACAGCCTCACCGTGGCCCGCTGGTCCGACATCTGGCTCCAGGAGGGCTTCGCCACCTACGCGGAGTGGTTGTGGTCGGAGCGGTCGGGCGGCCCGCCCGCCGACGAGCACGCGCTGCGCTGGCACCGCAGGCTCGCCGCGCTGCCGCAGGACTTCGCGCTGGCCGACCCGGGCCCGGCCGCGCTGTTCGACGACCGCGTCTACAAGCGCGGCGCGCTGACCCTGCACGCCCTGCGCCGGGCCGCCGGCGACCAGGCGTTCTTCGCCCTCCTGCGCTCCTGGGCCGACAGCCGCCGGCACGGCAGTGTCACCACCGAGGAGTTCGCCGCCCACGCCGAGCGGCACGTCCCGGCGGCCGCGCTGCTGACGGCGTGGCTGCGCGACCGCCCCCTGCCCCCGATGGCGGGCGGCGCGCTGACCCGCGACCGCGGCGCCTGACCGGCCCCGAGCCGCGCACACCGCGCCTACCTGGTCGGACGGTCGCCGGGGTGGCGTCTCGGGGACGGGCGCGTCCGCTCATAGCCTGGTCACATGGTGACCCGGCTCGCTACCTGCAACCTGTGCGAGGCCATGTGCGGCCTCCGCGTCGACCTCGACGGCGACCGGATCACCGGCATCCGCGGCGACGAGGACGACCCGCTGTCGGCAGGCCACCTGTGCCCGAAGGCGGTGGCTCTGCAGGACGTGCGCGAGGACCCCGACCGGCTGCGCCGTCCCGTGGTCCGCACCTCCGGCGGCTGGCGCGAGATCCCCTGGCCGGACGCGTTCGACCTGGTCGCCGCCCGGCTGGCCGGCACCCGTCTCGTGCACGGCGCCGACGCCGTGGCCGTCTACCTGGGCAACCCGGTGGTCCACAGCCTGGGCGCGCTGACGCACGCGCCGCCGTTCGCCCGCCTGCTGGGCACCCGCAACCGCTACTCCGCCGCCTCCCTCGACCAGCTCCCGCACCAGTACGTCGCCCGCCACCTGTACGGCAGCCAATGGTTGCTCCCCGTGCCCGACATCGACCGCACCGCCTACTTCCTGACCTTCGGCGCCAACCCGGCCGTCTCCAACGGCAGCGTGATGAGCGCGCCCGGCGTCGTCCGGCGCATCCGCGACCTGCGCGCCCGCGGCGGCCGGATGGTGCTGTTCGACCCGCGCCGCACGGAGACCGCCCGGCTGGCCGACGAGCACCACTTCGTCCGCCCCGGCACCGACGCCGCGCTCATCCTGGCCATGGTCGGCCTGATCATCGACGGGGGCGCGGCCCGTCCCGCGCCCTACGTGGACGGGCTCGACCGGCTGGCGCCGGCGCTGGCGGCGTTCACGCCCGAGCGGGCCGCGGCGGTGACCGGCGTACCGGCCGAGGTGATCACCCGGATCGCGGCCGAGTTCGCCGCCGCCCCCAGCGCCGCCGCCTACGGTCGGATCGGCGTGTCCACCCAGCGGTTCGGCACGCTGTGCCAGTGGGGGATCCAGCTGCTGAACCTGGTCACCGGCAACCTCGACCGGCCCGGCGGCACGCTGATGTGCAGGCCGGCCGTCGACCCGGTGCGCAACCGTCTGATCGACCCCGGCCACGAGGGCAGGTGGCGCAGCCGGGTGCGCGGCCTGCCGGAGTTCGGCGGCGAGCTGCCCGCCGCGGCGCTCGCCGAGGAGATCGGCACGCCCGGCGAAGGGCAGGTGCGGACGCTGGTGACCATCGCCGGGAACCCGGTGCGCTCGGCCCCCGGCGGGCACGAGCTGTCGCGCGCCCTGGCCGGGCTGGACTTCATGGTCAGCCTCGACTTCTACGTCAACGAGACCACCCGGCACGCCGACGTCATCCTCCCGCCCACCGACCTGCTCGAACGCGACCACTACGACCTCGTCTTCAACCTGGTCGCGGTCCGCGACCACGCCCGCTACACCCCGGCCGTGCTGCCCAGGACGCCCGGTGCCCGGCACGACTGGGAGATCCTGCGCGAGCTGGCCCGCCGCTACCGCCGCCTGGTCCGCGCCGGCTCACCGGCCGACCGGTTCATGCTGCGGCTCTCTCCGGAGCGGATCGTGGACCTCGGGCTGCGGGCGGGGCCGTACCGGCTGAGCGTGGCGCGGCTGCGCCGTCACCCGCACGGGCTGGACCTGGGCCCGCTCAGGCCCAGCCTGCCGGGCCGGCTGCGCACGCCGGGCCGCCGCGTCCAGGCAGCGCCGCCCGTCCTGCTCGACGGCCTCGCCCGCGCCCGCGCCGAACTCCTGGCCCCCGCCTCCGCCGGGCTGCTGCTGATCGGCCGCCGTCACCTGCGCGACGACAACTCCTGGCTGCACAACTCCGCCAGGCTGGCCAAGGGCCGACCTCGTCACCACCTGCTCATGCACCCCGACGACCTGCGCGCCCGCGGCCTCACCGACGGCGCGCCGGTCCGGGTGCGCTCCCGCAGCGGCGAGGTGACGGTCGAGGTCGGCGCGAGCGAGGACGTCATGCCCGGCGTCGTCAGCCTGCCCCACGGCTACGGCCACGACCGGCCGGGCGTGCTGCTGTCGGTCGCCTCCACGCTCGGCGGCGCCAGCGCCAACGACCTCACCGACCCCACCCGCCTGGACGAGCTCACCGGCACGGCGGCGCTCAACGGCGTCCCCGTCACCGTCGAGCCGCTCAGGTGACCGGGACGATCTCCGCGCGGGTCAGCACGCCGTCCCGGACGGTCAGCAGGCCGAGGGTGCCGTGCGGCTGGCGGCGGCGGTCGGTGGGGGAGCCCGGGTTGAAGATGCGCAGGCCGTCGCCCGACTCGTCGAGCGGGATGTGCGAATGGCCGAAGACCACCAGGGCGGCCTCGGGGAAGCGGCGGCGCAGGCGGGCCAGGCGGCCCTTGGCGGGTCCGCTGTCGTGGATCATCCCGATCCGCAGGCCCTCCAGGGTCAGCTCCAGCGTCTCCGGCGCCACCACGTCGGGGCCGTCGTTGTTGCCCTTCACCACGTGCACCGGGGCGTAGGCGGCCAGCTCGTCGAGCACCGCGCGGACGCAGACGTCGCCCGCGTGCAGGATGACGTCGGCCGTACGCAGGTGCTCGGCCACCCGGGGCGGGCAGGAGCGCCACCGGGCGGGCGCGTGGGTGTCGGACAGTGCCACCACGTTCATCCGGAAGTCATGCCCGTTCCGCGTGCGCATCCTCCAGCCAGGACCGCCAGGCCGCGGCCTGGCCCGTGGGGTCGCCGAACAGCAGGTGCATGGCGAGCATGCTGCCGCCCATGCCCTGGACGAACCGGTAGAGGGCGTCGGACGTGCGGACGCCGACGGACTGGGCGTTGCGGAAGTAGACCACGCCCTCGACCGGCGGCAGGCCGGGCGGCGTGATCCGGACGGCGTCGCCGGGCTCGGGGGTGCCGCCGAGGGCGGCGTGGAGGGACCGCCAGGCGCGCGGCCAGTCGCTCACCGGCGGGCCCGACTCGGTGAGCGGGGTCGCGGCCCGGCCGGCGAAGTGGCCGAGGTACTCCGTCAGCGTCGCGAAGAACAGGGCCAGGCCCGTGGACATCGCCTCGTACTCCTGCTCCCAGTCGTCGCCGGGCAGGAAGCCGCTGGTGACCATGCGGACCAGGGTGCTGCCCTGGCCGCGGGCCTCCAGCAGGAACTCGTAGGCCACGAACCGGCCGTCGGGGCCGGGGACGCCGGAATGGGCGAAGCGCTTGAGCGGCTCCTCGGCGGTCACCCTGGACTCGGGCAGCTCGACCCCGGCGAACGCGGTGCGGATGGCGCCGCCCTCGACCTCGTTGCGGCCCATGAACCACGAGTCGATGCCGGGCCCGGTGGTGATGGCCTCCCACACCTGCTCGGGCGTCGCCTCGACCAGGGAGTCGAGGGGGATCTCGAACTCGTGCCCCACCTCAGGAGCCCTTCTTCACGGACGGGTGCACGGCGACGATCAGCCGATGATCCCGCCCGCCCTCCGCGGATTCGTCATGATATTTGCTGACCAGCGAGGTCACGCACTGCGCCAGCTCCTCGGCGAACGCGGCCCGGTCGGCGGCCGAGGCGAAGCGCACCTCGCCGTCGATGGCGAACGTGGCCACCTTCTTCTGCGCCTTGGCCGCGCCGGTGATCAGCGTGCCGACGTCGCGGACGAGCTGCGCCGCCAGGGCCAGCAGCCAGCGCGCCGACAGCCGGTCGGGAGACCGGGCGGGATCGGGCTGCACCGAGGCCAGCGCGGTGGGGGAGATCACGAAGGAGGCGGCCGTGGCCTGCATCACGCGCTCGGTGACGTTGCCCTTCCTGCGCTCCTCGACCAGCTCGACCAGCCCGTGGCGTTCGAGGGTGCGCAGGTGGTAGTTGACCTTCTGGCGGGCCAGGCCCACCTTGGCGGCCAGGGAGGTGGCAGAGCCCGGCTCGACGAGCTCGGCCAGCAACTTCGATCGCATCGGGTCGAGCGACGCCTCCGCGGCCGCCGCGTCTTCGATCACTGCCACTTCGTGCATGCCTGAACGATCGCACCGAAAAAAATCGTTGTCAAGCCAGCCGGGCGGCCTTGCCCTCCAGATAGCGCTGCTCAGGCAGGCTGAGCGTACGCCGGGCCGCCTCGCGGAAGGCCAGTGCCGCCCCCTCGGTGTCGCCCTCCATCTCCAGCAGGTGGGCGCGTACGGAGGCCAGCCGGTGGTGCCCCGAGAGCCGGTCGTCGGCGGCCAGGCCGTCGAGCAGGTCGAGCCCGGCCCGCGGGCCGTGCACCATGGCGGCGGCCACGGCCTGGTTGAGCCGGACCACCGGGTTGTCCTCCAGGCCGGCCAGCACGCCGTAGAGAGCCAGGATCTGCGGCCAGTCGGTCTCGGCGGACGTGGGCGCCTCGTCGTGCACGGCCGCGATCGCCGCCTGCAACTGGTACGGGCCGAGCACGCTGGTGGCCAGCGCCTTGCTGACCAGCTCGACGCCCTCCTCGACGAGCCGCCGGTCCCACAGCGAGCGGTCCTGCTCGGCGAGCGGGACCAGCGACCCGCCCGGCCCGGTACGCGCCGCCCGCCGCGCCTCGGTCAGCAGCATGAGCGCCAGCAGCCCGGCGACCTCGCCGTCGTCGGGCAGCAGCCGGCGGACGAGCCGGGCCAGCCTGATCGCCTCGGCGGTCAGCTCGGGCCGCTGCAGGTCGGGCCCGGAGGTGGCGGTGTAACCCTCGTTGAAGATCAGGTAGAGCACGTGCAGCACCACGCGCAGCCGCTCGGCCCGCTCCTGCTCCGGCGGCGGCCCGAACGCCACCCCCGTGGACCTGATGCGCTGCTTGGCCCGGCTGATGCGCTGGGCCATCGTCGCCTCCGGCACCAGGAACGCCGCCGCGATCTGGGCCGTGGTCAGGCCGCCCACGGCCCGCAGCGTGAGCGCGAGCTGCGAGGGCTCCGACAGCGACGGATGGCAGCACAGGAACAGCAGCGTCAGCGTGTCGTCGCCGGCCGGCGTGCGCTCCTCGCCCGGCGCCGGCTCGACGAACTCGTCGGCCGGGACGGCGACCGCCGCGCTCTCCTCCCGCCGCCGGCGCGCGCTCTCACTGCGGAAATGGTCGATGACCCGCCGGGAGGCGACCGTGATCAGCCAGGCCCGTGGGTTGTCCGGCACGCCTTGGTCGGGCCACTGCACGGCGGCGTCCAGCAGGGCTTCCTGGACGGCGTCCTCGCAGGCGTCGAACTGCTCGTAACGGCGCACGAGCACGCCGAGCACCTGCGGCGCCAGCTCGCGCAGCAGCCCTTCGATCACTCCGCCACCTCGTCGATGATCGGCCGCACCTCCATGGCGCACAGCCGAGCGTCCGGCCAGCGCGCGGCGATCTCGGTGGCCCGCTCGACGCTCGCGCAGTCGACGATCAGATAACCCGCCAGGTACTCCTTGGCCTCCAGGAACGGGCCGTCGGTGACGGCGGGCACGCCGTTGCGCACCGTCACGGTCTTGGAGGAGGCCGGGTCGCCCAGCGCCTGGCCGCCGGCCAGCTCGCCGTTGGCCTCCAGCTCCGCCATGAGCGCGTCGACCTCGGCCATGACCTGGTCGAAGCCGTCGGCGACGGCCTGCTGGGCGGCCGGGTTGCTGTAGATGAGCAGCATGTATTTCACCTGCCTCATCCTAGGGTTCCGGGGATTCCGGCCGGGTCAGGCTAGGCGGGTTCGGCCGGCGGCAGGACGGTCCGCGCCGGGCCGGTGGCGCGCGGGACGAAGGGGACGGGCGGTTGTTCGTCCGGGACGAGGAGGGCCGGTTGCGGGGGGTGCGCGGCCCGGACGTCCATGTGCAGGCGTAACCGGCTGCCCTGCGGGCTCTGGTCGAGTTCGACCTGGTCACACAGGTGCTGGATCAGCCACAGGCCGAAGCCGAACCCCGCCGTGTGCGCGCGGCCGTGTTCGGCCGCGGCCAGGTGGGCGGCGCTGAGCAGGCCGGCGTCGTCCGCGACCTCCACGGTGACGCCGCCCGGCTCGTCGAGGCCCACCACGGTGCCGGTGCCGCCGCCGTGGTCGAGGACGTTGGTGACCGCCTCGTTGACCGCCAGCACGAAGTTGTCCAGGGGCTCACCGGACAGCCCGCCGCGGCCGGCGTGCTCGCGTACGAGGCGGCGGATGCCGTCGAGGTCGGTGCTGATGGGACAGCGTAGCTCCGGTTCCATGGCCATGGTCTGATCAGTCCTGCCTGGGTGTGGCGTGGCGGGTCACCCGGCTCTCGATGCTTACCGGGCGGAGGCCCGGCAAACTCGCGGGATCGGTGTCCCGTGGCCCGGCCTCGATGAGGACGGTCACTGGAGGCGGGCGCCGATGATGCACGTGTCGTCGTCGGTGTCGGAGTTGCTGTGCGTGAGGAGGTGGTCGAGGCGTTGCTCCAGGGTGGCCGCGGGCTGGCGGGCGACGTCCAGGAGCCGCTGCTGGGACTCGTGCAGGTTGACGTCCCGCCGTTCGATCAGGCCGTCGGTGTACATGAGCAGGATGTCGTCGGAGGCGAGCTGGAGGTGCGTCTCCTCGTAGTCGGCCTCGGCGACCGCCCCGAGCAGCAGGCCCTTGGTCATGTCGAGCTCCCTGGCCTGACCGTCGCGGACCAGGATGGGCGGCAGGTGCCCGGCCCTGGCGTAGCGCAGCACGCGCGTGCGGGGGTCGAACAGCGCGCAGATGGCGGTGGCTGTGACGTTCGCGGTCAGGTGGTGGGCGACCAGGTTGAGCCAGGTCAGGAGCTGGCCCGGCCCGGCGCCCGTGGCGGCCAGGCCGCGCAGCGCGTTGCGCAGCACGACCATGCCGGTGGCCGCCTCGATGCCGTGCCCGGCCACGTCGCCGACCGACAGCAGGATCTGCTTGGTGGGCAGCACGACCGCGTCGTACCAGTCGCCGCCGACCAGGTGCTCCTTCTCGGCCGGACGGTAGCGCACGGCGATCTGCAGGTCGAACGCCTCCAGCGGCTCCCGGCTCGGCGGCATGATCGCCTGCTGGAGCTGCAGGGCCAGCCGGTTGCGCTCGGCGGCCTGCTGCTCGGTGTGGGCGAGCTGGTCGCGGGTGGCGGCCAGGGCCACCTCTGTCCAGTGCTGGGAGGAGATGTCCTGGAAGGCGCCGCGAATGGCCAGCAGCAGGCCGCTGTCGTCGAAGACGGGCTCGGCGACGACCCTGATGTGCCGTACGGTGCCGTCGGACCGCTGGAGCCGGTAGGCGGTGGAGGCCGGCCGGCGATGGTGCAGCACGGCCCGGACGAACCGGCCGATGGCCACGGCGTCATCGGGGTGGGCGTGCGTGGCCAGGCGTTCGAGCGGGATGGGCGGCTCGTCGGCGGACATCCCGTACAGGTCGTGGAGCTGGGCGCTCCAGACGATCTCGCCGGTGAGCAGGTTCTCCTCGAAGCCGCCGATGCGCCCGAGACGCTGGGCGTGCTGGAGCAGGTTGGCGAGCTGGGCGTCCTGGTCCTGCAGCCGCCAGATGAGCAGCACGCCGTCGCCGAGCCGGATGATCGCGATGCCGGCGACGGTGTGCAACGGGATCTGGTCCACCAGGGCCGTGATCGCCATCTTCTCGGCCCTGAAGGTCTCGCCCGTGGCGTGCACGTGCTCGATCCTGGCCAGCAGCGCGCCCTCCTCGGCGGCCAGCGGGTACGCCTCCAGGAACAGGCTCCCGACGACCTCGCCGCGCGGCCGTCCGGCCGGGTCGAGGAAGCGGGGGTTGGCGTGCACGATGCGGAAGTCGGTCAGCCGGCCCTCGGTGCCCAGTTGCGGGCGCAGCACCAGGGCCGCGTCGGGCAGCGCGTCGGCCAGGTCGATCAGCTCGGGCAGGACCTGCGGCTCGTGGGCGGCCTGGTCGGCGGTCTCGAAGGTGTGGGCGCACAGGTCGGCCAGCACCTCGATCTGCTTGATGACCCGCGGGTCGGGCCGCGGCATGGCGTGCGGCCAGCCGATCTCCAGCACGCCCAGGATGCGGCCGCCCGTCCCGGCCGGCGCGGTCGCCCGCGCGCCGGACGTCTGGCGCTGCCCGATCGAGGGCAGGCCGACGGCGGTCAGGTCGTCCAGCCACACCGTGCCGCGGGCCAGCAGCGCGCGGCGGGCCGGCGTGGCCACGCCCGGCGGCACGTAACGCCAGCGCCGGGCCTCCTCGTCGGCCAGCCCCGCGTAGCCGGCCAGGGTGAGCGACGCGTCCGGCCCGGCCTCCCAGATGGCGACCGTCGTCGCGCCCAGCGCGGACAGGGCCTGCTCCAGCAGCGACTGCGCCACGGCCTGCGCGTCGGTGGCGGTCAGCGCCCCGTTCTCGGCGGTACGCAGCCGCACCGCCACCTCCGCGGACTCATCGGCGCGGGCCGAGCTCAGGAAGTCGCGCGCGGTCTCGCTGATGCGGTCGTGGGCGGCCTGGTTGATGATGTCGGCGGCCAGTTCCAGCTGCGTCACCCCCGCCTGGTCGGCCAGGGTGGCGAGCTGCCTGGCGGCGGCGGACAGGCTGCACTGCAGGCGCTCGACCAGCACGCCCTTGGCCACCTCGACCAGGGCGCGGCCCTCGGCGGCCCGCTGGGCCTCCAGGATCTGGCTGTGCAGGCGGTCGACCGTCGCGGCCAGGCGGCCGAGATTGGGCGGCTCGATACGCTCCGGCGGTACGGCGGCCGCCGGATCGTGCAGGTGGTGCACTGCGTTGCTCCTCGGGGGGGACGGGTCAGGCGCCGAGCCAGTGGCGGATGCGCTCGACCAGATGGTCGGCCTCGACCGGCTTGGTCACGTAGTCGCTCGCGCCGGCGGCCAGTGCCTTCTCCTGGTCTCCGGGCATCGCCTTGGCCGTGACCGCGATGATGGGCAGGTCGGCGTACTGCGGCATCGTCCGGATGCGGGCGGTGGCGGTGTAGCCGTCCATCTCCGGCATCATCACGTCCATCAGCACCAGGTCGATCCGCGGGTGGGCGACGAGCGTGTCGATGCCCTTGCGGCCGTCCTCGGCGTGCAGCACGTCGATGCCGTGCACCTCCAGCATGCTGGTCAGGGCGAACAGGTTGCGCGCGTCGTCGTCGACGATCAGCACGGTCCGGCCCGTCAGCGACGTGTCGATCTCGGCTCCGGCGAGCTGGTTGACGTTCCCGGCCCTGATCAGCGGCAGCACGTCGCCGGGCTGGTCGGCGGTCAGGTGCAGGGCGATGCGCTCGCGCAGCTCGTCGAGGCTGGACAGCAGCTCCAGTGGCTGCCCGCCCTCACGGGCCTGCAACGGCGCCGCCTGCTGGGAGCTGGCCCGCCAGTTGTTGTAGGCCAGGACCGGCACCGAGTTCAGGGCCTGGTCGCCGTCCATGGCCTCCAGCAGGCGGTAGGCGCTCTGGTCGGGCAGGTCGAGGTCGAGCACGATGCAGTGGCAGGGGTCGGCGGCGAGGGTGGCCGCGGCCTCCTGCGCCCCGGCGGCCGTGACGATCTCGATCGTCTCGTCACTGCCCGGCGCCAGCTCCGTCACCACGCTCTCGGCCACGTGCGACAGCAGTCCCTGCGGGCGTTCCTCGATCACCAGCAGGCGGCGCGGCTGCGGCTGGTGCGACCTGGCCGGGGCGGCCGCGTTCGGCTCGGGCATGGTGGCGGGAGCGGCCTCGACGAGGATCGAGGGGTCGGCCAGGAGCTTCTTCGGGGAGAGCCCGACGAAGTCCGGCCGGGCGATCGGCAGGTAGAGGGTGAAGACGCTGCCCTGGCCCGGGGTGCTCTGCGCCGCGATCGCGCCGCCGAGCAGGTGGGCGATCTCGCGGCTGATGGACAGGCCGAGGCCGGTGCCGCCGTACTTGCGGCTGGTGGTGCCGTCGGCCTGCTGGAACGCGCCGAAGATGGCTTCGAGCTGCTGGGCCGCGATGCCGATGCCGGTGTCCACGACGCGCAGCGCGATGGCAGCGCCGTGCTGGCGCACCGAGGCGGGCAGCTCGTCCTGGGCGGCCGGTTCGATGCGCAGCTCGACGCTGCCGGTCTCGGTGAACTTGACCGCGTTCGACAGCAGGTTGCGCAGCACCTGCCGCAGGCGCGAGTCGTCGGTCATGACCTCCACGGGGATGCCGGGGGCGTTCGTGATCGTGAAGTCGAGGCTCTTCTGCGAGGTCATCGGCCGGAACGTGGCCTCGACGTAGTCGAGGAGCTGGCGCAGCGGCACCCGTTCGGGGTTGATGTCCATCTTGCCCGCCTCGACCTTGGACAGGTCGAGGATGTCGTTGATGAGCTGGAGCAGGTCGGAGCCGGCCGAGTGGATGATCTCGGCGTACTCGACCTGCTTGGCCGTGAGGTTGCGCGTGTGGTTCTGGGCCAGGAGCTGGGCCAGGATGAGCAGTGAGTTGAGCGGGGTGCGCAGCTCGTGGCTCATGTTCGCCAGGAACTCGCTCTTGTACGTCGAGGCCAGCGTGAGCTGGTGGGCGCGGTCCTCCAG
>NZ_JBITEZ010000025.1:0-135367 GCF_044455665.1 Nonomuraea sp. NPDC051191
GCGGGGGCGGTGGCGATGAGCTGGCCCTGCTGGTAGATGTCGTAGGCCGCGACGCCGATGTTGTCGGTGGCGGGCGGCCAGTCGAGCTTCAGGCTGTTGTGGGTGATCTCGCCGCACACCGGTTGGCCGGGCGCGCTCGGCTTCTCGGTGTCGCCCGGTCCGCTGACGCGCAGCCGGTCGAGGTTGGGGCCGCCGTTCGCGGTGGTCGCGGTGGCCCGTACGGTGTTGGCGCCCGCGTTCAGGGTGGCGTTGAGCGTGACCTCGTTCCAGGTGGTCCAGGCGCCGGTGCCGGGGAAGGAGCGGGTGGTCGCCGAGCCGTTCACGGAGATGCTCATCGGCCGGTCGATCGTGGTGCCGTTGGCGTAGCGGAAGGTCAGGCTCTGCGGGCCGGTCGCCGCCGCGCTGACCTGGAACTCGACGTACGAGCCTGTCGCGTTGTCGTAGTTGACGAACCCGGAGCCGGTGTATCCGGCGTGGTTGGACTCCACCACGCCCTGGACGATCGTGGCCGTCTCGGCCTGGTGGTCGGTGAAGCCGCTGACCTGGACGTCGGCGTCCAGGTAGTCCCAGTTGGGGTTGCCGCCGGCGGTGGCGGCGGTGGCCCTGATCGTGTTGGGCCCCGCCTTGACCTGGGCGGCGAGGGTGACCGTGGCCCAGGTGTCCCAGTTCGCGGTCGGGGCGAACGCCCGGGACGCGGCCACCACCGAGCCGTTGACCGCGAGGTCGCTGGGCCGGTCGGCGCTGGTGCCGTTGGCGTAGCGCAGGGCCAGCGTGGCGGTCCCGGCGGCGGGCGCGTCGACGGTCCACTCGGTGTAGGCGCCGGCGACGTTGTCGCCGTTCACGAAGCCGCTGCCGGAGTACCCGGTGTGGTTGGACTCGACGGCCCCCTGCGAGACCGTCGCGTTCTCGGCCTCGTACCGGGTGGGGGCGGCGTCGGCTGGGCCGGCGGGTACGGCCAGCATGCCCGCGACCAGCGCGAGGACGCACAACCGGGACTTCCACAGGTTCATCGGGTGGCTCCTGGGGGGTGAGCGGCTTTTCATCGTGTTCCCACAGGGAGTCACACGCGTCAACAGATTATCGATCTTGGAACGATCCAAGTTTAGGAAACTTTCCTAACTCGGCCCTCCGGAGACATCGGAGGTGCGACCGGCTGTGGACAGACATCTGCCGGAGATGTATGCCTGGAGAAGGTGTGAGGTCGGACCTGTGATCGTCGCCGTTCGGCGGGAGGTTGAGATCGTGCCGCTCAGAAACCGACATCAGCGGTCGCCGCCCGCCGCCGCTGGACAGGCGGCCGACGGGCGCGACCGGGTCAAGGCGATCACCTCGCCGGTCAACAGCGCGTCCGTCGCCTTCCACGCCACGACGGGCTTCACCGTCACCGGGCCCGTCCCGGACCACGACGGTCCCGGCGTGGACCGCGTCGTCTTCGAGCTCCGGCTCCCGCCCCGATGACCCGCCGTTCATGAGATCGCGCATGCGAAGGCCGATGGCGGGGCAGGAGGGACGGTCTCCCCGACCGGAGAGGACCGGATGCGCGACACAGCGGCGGAATGCGAGCGGGTGGCCAGGAAGGCGCTCGGCCTGACCGACCTGCGGCCCGGCCAGCTACGGGCGATGACGGCCCTGGCCGAGGGCCGGGACACACTGGTGGTGATGCCGACCGGAAGCGGCAAGTCGGCCGTCTACCAGGTGCCGGCGCTGCTCCTGAGCGGCCCGACCCTGGTGGTCTCGCCGCTCGTCGCCCTGCAACGCGACCAGGTCGAGGCCCTGCGCGACCGCGACGAGGAGGCCGTCAGTCTCAACGCGGGGACGCGCGCGAGCGAGCGGTCGGAGCTGTTCCAGGCGCTGCGGGCGGGGGAGACGGAGTTCCTGTTCTGCGCGCCGGAGCAGCTCGCCCGTCCCGACGTCCTGAGCGAGCTGGCCGCCGCCGCCCCTTCGCTCATGGTGGTGGACGAGGCCCACTGCGTCTCGGCCTGGGGGCACGACTTCCGCCCCGACTATCTGCGGCTCGGCTCGGTGGCCGACGCGCTCGGCCGTCCGGTCGTCGCGGCCCTGACGGCGACCGCCGCGCCGCCGGTACGGGCGGAGATCGCCGAGCGGCTGGGCATGCGCGCGCCGGTGGAGATCGTCCAGGGGTTCGACCGGCCCGGCATCTCGCTGGAGGTGCGCCGGGCGCTGGACGACCCGGCGGACGACATCGTCGCGACCGTCGTGGCGGCGCAGAAGCCCGGCATCGTCTACACGACCTCGCGCAGGCAGACCGGCCGCCTGAGCGGGCTGCTGGCCGAGGCCGGCGTCCGGGCCGCCGCCTACCACGCCGGCCTGCGCAGGGCCGAGCGGGACGAGGTGCACGGCCGGTTCATGGCCGGTGACCTGGACGTCGTGGTCGCGACCAACGCCTTCGGCATGGGCATCGACAAACCGGACGTACGTTTCGTCCTGCACGCCGAGATCCCCGGCTCGCCGGACGCGTACTACCAGGAGATCGGCCGGGCGGGCAGGGACGGCGAGCCGGCCGCGGCCGTGCTCTTCTACCGGCCCGAGGACCTGGGGGTGCAGCGGTTCTTCACCGGCGGCGTGCCCGACGAGGAGAAGCTGGCGCGGGTCGCCGAGGCGGTCGCGGAGTCCGGCCCCGGCAGTGAACGCAAGGCGCTGGCGGAACGCGCCGGGCTGTCGGCGCGCCGCCTGACGGCCCTGCTGGACCTGCTGGAGAGAGCGGGCGCGGTACGGCTCGGCACCCGCAGGGTCGATCCCGTGCCCGGCCTCGACCCGCGGGCGGCGGCGAGCCGCGCCAGGGAACTGGCCGAGCGCCGCCGGGACGTCGACCGCAGCCGCCTGGAGATGATGCGCCGCTACGCCGAGACCACCGACTGCCGCCGGCGTTTCCTGCTCGGCTACTTCGGCGAGGAGCTCGCCGAGAACTGCGGCAACTGCGACAACTGCCGCGCCGGGACCGCCGGGCAGGCGCCCCAGGAGACCGGCCCCTTCCCGCTGCACGCCCGGGTGGAACACCGCGCGTGGGGGCCGGGCCAGGTCATCCAGCGCGGCGAGGACCGCCTGACGGTCCTGTTCGAGGACGCCGGATACCGGGAACTCCAGCTCGACCTGGTCCTCGAAGAGGGCCTCCTGACGGACTCCCCGCCGACGAAGGGACGCTGAGGCCATCCCCGGCGCCCCGGCGCCCCGGACCGCCGGGTCAGCGGCGCGGCGCGGGCCCCCGGTCGCCCGGCTCCGGGCGGACGGGCCGGGGGAAACGCTGGATCAAGCGGCGCTGCCACGGGGTCTCCACCGCCCGGGGGTGGTGGTGCTCGCGCGTCCAGGCGACGGCGTCGGCCGGATCGATGCCGGCCAGGACGGCGAGGCAGGCGACGACCGTGCCGGTGCGGCCCACGCCGCCCCCGCACGCCACCTCCACCGCCGTGCCCTCCCGCGCCCGCCGGTGCAGGTCGCGGATCGCCTCCACGGCGGCGTCCCGGTCGCGGGGCAGCAGGAAGTCGGGCCACTCGATCCACGCGTGCGGCCAGCGCAGCCCGTCCTCATGACGGCGGGCCAGCCGCGCCGACCCGAGGTAGAGGCCGAAGCCGGGCGCCGGGCCCTCGGGCAGCGGGTGGCGCAGGCCCCGGCCGCGGACCCAGGAGCCGTCCGGGAGCCGGAAGGAGCCCAGGAGCGGCGGCTCGCCGGTCACGCTCTCCGTCGGACCTGCCAAGGGAACCTCCTCGTGATCTCGGGGGCCGCCCTGATCTCAGCCCGCGGTCCCGCAGAATACCTTGACGGCCATGCCCATGATCTCCGCCGTGGACGGGTTCCTGGTCGAGGGGTTGAGCGACAGGGTCAGCGACTTGCCCGAGTCCGAGCGGAACGCGAACGTCAGGTACCCGATCAGCTCCCCGCTGTGCCCCCACACCGTGCCGCACGGCAGCGCGTACGCCTGGAGCCCGAGCCCGTAGCCGAACCCGGCGCCCGTCTCGACGGTCGTGCGCATGGCCTTCAGCGACGCGGCGCTGGTCAACTTGCCGCCCAGCAGGGCGGACATGAACCACTCCAGGTCCGCGGCGGTCGAGATCATCTCTCCCGCGGCCCAGTCCAGCGAGGGGTTCATGCGGGTGGCGTCCACGAGGGCGGGCATCGGCTCGTACCCCTTGGCGTGCGGGGACGGTACCCCCGCCCGGTCGCCGGGGACCAGCGTGTGGCGCAGCCCCAGCGGGCGCAGGATCCGGCGGGTGACCTCCTCGCCGTACGGGCGGCCGGTCAGCTTCTCCACCAGCAGGCCGAGCACCACGTAGTTGGTGTTGGAGTAGTGCCACTTGCCGTCGTCGGGGAGCTTCTTGGCGAAGGCCACCTTGAGCAGCTCGGCCGGCCGGTAGGAGCGGAAGCGGGCCTCGCCGCGCCAGCGGTTGGTGGAGTAGCCGGGCTCGCTCATGTAGTCGTACAGGTGGCTGGTGTGGTCGAGGAGGCTGCGGACCGTGATCCGGCCGCCGCCGGGGACCAGGCCGGGCAGGTGGGCGTCGATCGGGTCGTCCAGCTTCAGCTTGCCCTCGTCCACGAGCTGGAGCACCACCGTGGCGACGAAGGTCTTGGTCACGCTGCCGATCCGGAAGTAGCCGTTGGGCGAGGGGCGTCCGCCGCGCTCGACGTCGCGGACGCCCGCCGAGCCCGACCAGGTGCGGCCGCCGTCGGTGACCCGCGCCAGGGCGGCCGTCGCGCCCTGTCCCGTCACGATCCTCTCCAGCTCGGGGCCCACTCCGGCGCCCTGGCTCCCCGCCGCCATCGTCACCGCCACCAGCACGTTCATCATCGTCTGCATCATGCGGTCAACGTTAGGAAGATCGGCTCCACGGCGGAATGCGGTGCTCCGCCCAGTCCCCCTGCGGAAAACCACAGCCCCGCGCCGCGCAGGGGGGTTGTCCCTACCACCGGTTGGCGTGCTGGCGTACTGACCCGGCCGGATTCTTCGCAGATAGCGTCATTTCATACGAATCGCCCACTGAAATGGATATATCCGTTGTTCGGTAATAAATCCCTGCGTCGTGTCGTGACCCGTTCCGCTGTCGTCGTCGTGGCGGGCGCCGCCTGTCTCGCCGCCACCGCCGGCAGCGCCGGAGCGATCATCAACGGGACGAAGGCCACGGAGGCGTACCCGTTCATGGCCTCGATCCCGATCTCGGCCCCGGCCATGGGGCTCACGGACGGCGTGTGCGGAGCGGCGCTGATCGCCCCGCAGTGGGTGGTGACCGCGGCCCACTGCCTGGACATGGAGATCGGGTCGATCCCGAAGGGGACCGTCCGCGTCGGGAGCGACCGGCGGACGTCCGGCGGAGAGGTGCGCGGGATCGCCCAGGCCGTGCTCCACCCCCGCTACTCCCAGCACACGCCCAACAGGAACGACATCGCCCTGATCCGCCTGGACCGCCCGGTCGGCCAGCGGCCCGTCCCGATCGCCGCGCAGCCGGGACGGCCCGGCACCCCGACCCGGATCATCGGCTTCGGCGTCACCGTGGCCGAGCACGATCCGGCCCGCTGGAAGATGTCCCCGCGGCTCAACGAGCTGGACACGCGCAGGGGCGCGAAGTCCGAGTGCGGGCCCGGGTTCGCGGGCGGCACCCGGCTGTGCACGGTCAGCCGGGTGCCCAAGGCCATGGCGTGCAACGGCGACTCCGGCTCCCCGCAGCTGCGCCGGGGCCGGGGAGACCGGTGGGAGCTCATCGGCGTCACCTCGGGCCCCGGCGCCAAGAGCCCGTCCTGCGCGGAAGGTCCTGGGCTGTACACCAACGTGCCGGCGTACGCGGAGTGGATCAGCAGGACGATGCGCACGTACAGCTGACGCGACGGGTTCGCCCGGCGGTTGAGGGTTGCCCGCCCGCCCGTCCAGCGTCGTCCGCGGCGCTCGGGCGAAAGCTTCCGGGAACGGTTCAACGACAGCCTTGAAGTCATGAGTGCTGACCACGACGAACAGCCCGGCGGCCGCCGGCCCGCCACCGCCCCTCCGACAGGGCACGTCGCCGCCGGCTGGGGGGAGTTGCTGGGACGGGAGCATCTGGGGGCCGCGGTCGTGCTGGCCGGGGGCGTGCTCGCCGGGGCGATCAACATCTACCTGGCGGCGAGCCTGCTGCCGACCGCGGTGGCCGAGCTCGGCGGGGCGAGCTTCTACGCCTGGAACATGACGGTCTATCTGGTCGCCATGGTGATCGCGACGATGCTCACCGCCCGGTCGCTGTCGACGTGGGGGAACGTCGGCTCCTACCTCGCCGGGTTCGCCACGTTCACCGTGGGCTCGCTGGCCTGCGCGGTGAGCCCGGCGATGGCGGTGCTGCTGGTGTCCCGGGGGGTCCAGGGGCTCGGCGCCGGGCTGCTGTCGGGGCTCGGGTTCGCCGTCATCCGGTCGGCGCTGCCGTCCCGGCTCTGGACGCGCGGCACCGCCCTCATGTCGGCGATGTACGGCGTCGGCAACTTCGCCGGCCCGGCGCTCGGCGGGCTGTTCGCCCAGTTCGGGGCGTGGCGGCCGGCGTTCGCGGCGATGGCGGTGATCGGGGTCGGCTGCGGCGCGATCGTCCCCCGCGCCATGCCGCGCGACGGGCGCGGGGAGCGCGGCGAGCGCGGGGCGCCGGGTGCGGTGCCGGTGGCGTCGTTGGTGCTGGTGACGGCGGCCGCCGGGGCGGTCAGCGTGGCGGCGGTCGTGGCCGGGACGCCCGCCAAGGCCGCCGTCCTCGCCCTGGCGCTGCTGTTCGCGGGCGGGTTCGTCGTCCATGAGCGGCGCAGCGGGCGCCGGGTCTTCCCGGAGGCGACGTACCGGCGGGGATCGTCGCTGAAGTGGGCCTACCTGACGATCGGGGTGCTGACCTTCGGGGTCGCGGTCGAGTCGTTCCTGCCGCTGTTCGGGCAGCGGCTGGCCGGGCTGCCGCCGCTGGTGGCCGGGTTCTTCGCCGCGGCCGTCTCGCTCGGCTGGTCGACGACCCAGATCGGCAGCTCGTCCGTGACCGGGCGGCGCGCCGTGCGGCGGCTGCGGGTGCTCGGCCCGATGCTGCTCGCGGCCGGACTCCTCGTCCAGGGGCTGGTGCAGCGTGCGGACACGCCGGGATGGCTGGTGCTGGTCTGGGTGCCGGTGCTGTTCGCCGCCGGGGCTGGGATCGGCCTCGCCTACCCGCACCTGTCCGTGGCCGTGATGACCAGCACGCGGGATCCGGAGGAGGGCGGGCGGGCCGCCGCGGCGATCGCCACCGTGACCAGCCTGTCGATCGCGTTCGGCACGGCGGTCGCCGGGATCCTGGTCAACCTCGGCGGCGCCTCGATGCTCGACTCCGCCCGGTACGTGCTGTTCGGCTTCGCGGCCGTCTGCGCCACCGGCGCCCTCACCGCCCGCGCGGCCGGCCGTACGGACCGGGCGCAGCCGTAGGACGGGGCCACGCGGCCGGGACGGTGGACTCTCCCCCCGTGGGAGGCGTCATGCTGCTCGCGGGGCACGGACCGGCCGGCGGCCCCGCGCACGCTGATCGACCCGGCCACCGAGGAGAGCGACGCATGACCATCGTGGAAGGCATCGAGGCTCGCGGCCTGGAGCACTGCGAGACGACGGCACTGGGAGTGCTGCTGCGGCACCAGGGGCTCGACCTGTCCGAGCCCATGCTGTTCGGGCTCGGCTCGGGCCTGTCCTTCGTCTACTGGGACGCCAAGGGCATGGACTTCCCGTTCATGGGCGGCCGGGTCAAGCCGTTCGAGCTCACCAGGAACCTGGCCGGCAGGCTCGGGCTGACCCTGCGCGTGGAGGAGACCGGCTCGGCCCGCAAGGCATGGGAGAACGTGGCCGCCCGCATCGACGACGGCCTGCCGGTCGGCCTCCAGCTCGACTGCCACCACCTGGAGTACTTCGGCACGAAGGTGCACTTCGGCGGCCACGTCGTCGCCATGTACGGCTACGACGAGCGGCAGGCGTACCTGGTGGACACCGCGCAGCAGGGCGGCGCCGTGCGTACGAGCCGGGACAGCCTGGCGGCGGCGCGGTCCGAACGCGGCCCGATGACCGCCAGGAACCGTTCCTTCACCCTCGCCCTGCCGGACGGCCCGCCCGCCTGGCGGGAGCGGGCCGTCCCGGCGATCAGGACGTGCGCCGAGGCGTTCCTCGCCGCGCCCATCGCCAACCTGGGCCACCGCGGCATCGACAAGGCCGCCCGCCTGGTGCCCACCTGGCTGTCCCGCGCCGGCGAGCCCGCGCGGGACCTGCCGCAGGCCGCGCTCCTCATGGAGAAGGGCGGCACCGGCGGCGGCCTGTTCCGCGCCCTGTACCGGGACTTCCTCGCCGAGTGCGCCACGTTCGTCGACGACGACCGCCTGCGCGCCGGCCACCGCCTGTACGCCGAGGCCGCCGCCCTGTGGACGGACGTGTCCGCCCTGGTCGCCAAGGCCGGGGAGGGGCGCGACGCGGCGTACCTGGAGCAGGCCGGGGCCGTCCTGCGCGACCTCGCGCGCATCGAGCGGGACGCCATGCTGGCACTGCGCGAGCTGTGACCCCGGACCGCTAGAGCGTCGCGCGATCGACGGCGGTGAAACGGTCGGCGCCCAGCGACAGATCCAGGGACGCGAGGTCGGTGAGCACGGCGTCGGCCGCGCGCCGGCCGGAGACCAGCGCCCCCTGGAGGGAGCCGGTGTCGCGGTGGTCGCCGCACACGTACAGCCCGGCGCGCAGCCGTACCGGCTTGCGCAGCGGGTACGGCGGCCGCATCGCCGGCAGCGCCGCGGGCACCTGGTACGTCGCCACGTGCTCCCAGCCGGAGGTGTCGCCGTAGATCTCGGTCAGGCGCCGGCGCACCGGACGTTCGTCGTCGGCCACCCCCAGGACCGACGTGGACACCAGCGCCCGCCCGTCGGCGGAGTACCCGGGGGCCGCGTCCGTGAGGACCAGGGTGTCGGCGACGGCCCCGGTGGCGTCGATGACCTGGATCGGCTCGCGCATGGGGGAGCGGGGCGCGGCGTGGTAGAAGGTGGTCACCGCACGCATCTCCGGCGTGTCGATCTCCCTCAGCAGGCGGCCCGCGGCCGGCGGGTCGGCGGCCACCACCACCGCGCGGCCCCCGACCGTGGAGCCGTCCGCGAGCCGCACGCCGCCGGAGGTGACCTCGGTGACGCGCGCGCCGAACGTGACGGCGCCCGGCGGCAGCCGGAGGGCGAGCTGGCGCGGGATCTGCCCCATGCCGAGGGCGGGCAGCGCGATGGTCCCGCGCGCGAACGACCGCCAGAACAGGTGGAAGATCCGGCTGGAGGTCTCCAGATCGCGTTCCAGGAGCACCCCGGCCAGGAAGGGACGCATCAGGCAGTCGATCATCCGCTCGGACATGCCCCAGGCACGCAGCTCGTCGTCGGTACGCCGGTCCGGCCCGCCGCGCAGCCTGGACGCCGGCAGGACCAGGTCGCGGGCCGTGATCGCGGCGAGCACGGCGTCGTCGCGCGGCGTGCCGAGGCCGGTCAGCAGCCCGCTCAGCGCGTGCAGCGGGTGCCGCCACGGCAGCATCACCCTGGCCCGCGCCCTCGTCCCCTGGACGATCAGGCCTGAGGCGAACGGGCGCAGGTCGAGCGCGTCCAGGTCGAGCACCTGGCGGGCCTCGGGATAGGCGGTGTTGAACACCTGGAAGCCGCGGTCCAGCCGGAAGCCGTCCACGACGTCGGTGCGCACCCGGCCGCCCACCCCGTCGGACGCCTCCAGCACCCGTACCGGCACGCCCGCCTCGTGCAGCCGCACCGCGCAGGCCAGCCCTGCCATCCCGGCCCCCACGACGATGACGGCCCCCGACGTTCCCCGTTCGTTGTCCATGTCAGGACCCCTACCCACGACTCCGCAGGTCAGACGACCGGCCGCCGGTCAGGGCGGGGAAGGCCCTACGCCCAGCCGTAGACCGACCTGACGGCCGCGGCGACCTCGTTGACCAGCGCCGTGTCGTTGCCGTTGGACAGGACGGCGTAGCCCGCGCCCAGCTCCGGATAGCCCTTGAAGACCGACTTGAAGCCGTAGTTCGAGCCGTCGTGGGTGTAGGAGAAGTTCTGGGTGCCGGAGCCGGCGATGAACAGCCCGCGTCCCATCCCGGGCTGCGGGCCCTGGGTGAGCAGCGTACGCACGGACGCGCGGCTGAGCGGGCCGGCGATGTCGCCGGTGGCGGTCCAGGCCCGGTTGAGGTACGACATCAGGCGGCACAGGTCGAGCACGTTCGTGTACAGGCCGGCGGCGGCCGACTCGGGGTAGCGGTTGTGGCCGCCCGGGATCACCGTCCCGGTGGAGGTGTGGCCGGAGGCGAGCTCGAAGGCGGGGGAGAGCGCGTACGAGCTGCCCGCCATCCCCAGCGGGGCGAACACCTCCTGGCTCATGTAGTCGGCCAGCGACGTGCCGGTCAGCTCCTCCACCATGCGCTGCAGCAGCACGTACCCGGCTCCGGAGTAGTGGTACTCGGCGCCCGGTTCCGTGGACAGCTCGATCTTGGGGGAGTTGCCCTCGCCGTTCATGACCTGGAGCAGCGACGGGACCGTGGCGGAGGCGCCGTACCCGGCGAAGCCGCCGCCGGAGGAGTCGAAGCCGGAGCAGGCCCCGGCGGGCGAGGTGGAGCCGCGCCCGACGATCCCGGCCCGGTGCGTCAGGAGCTGCTCGACGGTCGGCTCCGCCGTCGGCGAGACGCAGGAGCGGGCCGGCAGCGTCCAGCCGAGATGCGGGCGGACGTCGGCGGTCAGCGCGATCTTGCGGACCTGGAGCAGCCGCAGCACGCCCACCGCGGTCACGGCCTTGCTGATGGAGGCGGCCTGGAACGCGCTCTCCGGATGCGCGGCCGCGGCGCCGCCGGCCGCGAGCCGCCCGTAGCCGGCAGACCAGGCGATCTTGTTGCCGACGACCACCGCGACCGCCAGGCCCGGCGTCTTGTACGCGCTCATCCGCTGCCAGACGGTCGAGCCGCCGACCGCGTTCTCGAACTGCCGCACCCGGTCGGTGGGCAGCGCGGGCGCCTTGCCCCGGGAGCACAGCGCCCATCCGCCGCCGGGCGCGAAGGCCAGGTTGTGCAGCTGCCAGCCGCCGCCGGCCACGGTCTTCATCTGCTTGAAGCAGGCGTCGGGGATGCTGCGGGCGTAGAACTCGTCCTGCGCGACCAGGGCCCAGCCGCCCGCCTTCGGGAAGGCGACGCGGGTCAGCCGGCGGCCGCCCTGGGTCAGGTTGCGCATCATCTGGTAGCACTCGTCGTCGACGCCGTTGGCCTGGAAGGCGTTCGCGGCGACGACCACCCAGCGGTCGCCGCCGGCGGGCGGGAAGGCCACGTCCACGACCTGCTGCCCGGCGGTGTAGAACGCCTTGATCCGGCTGAGGCAGGCCGCGGGCAGGCCGCGCGCCGACACGCCCTTGTCGGTGGTGATCACCCAGCGGTCGCCGCCCTCCGGGGGGAAGGCGACGGCGTTGACCTTCCGGCCCGCCTTGAGCAGCGCCCCCAGCTCCGTGAAGCAGGCGTCGGGGATGCCGCGGGCGAAGTACCGCCCGTCCTGCGTGACCATGACCCACCCGCCGGACGGGGTGAAGGCGAGCGCCGTGACGCCGTAGGGAGCCAGCTCGGCCAGCTTGGCGTGCGCCTCGGCGGTCAGGCCCGCGTCCGCGGACGGGTAGGCCGCCGCCAGGGCGGGCGTGGCCGGCACCGCGACCGGCACTGTGGCGGCCGCCAGTCCGGCGACACCGGTCAGGGTGAGAAAACGTCTCCTGTCCACAGGGCTCCTCGGTCAAGGCGGGGGAATCACGGCGATCTTGGCAGAGATGACCGGCCAGGGCCAACCGCGACCGGTCCTGGCGCGGGCCGGGGGTGTATCTAGGTCCACCCCGGCTCGGGGGCCAGATGCAGTGAACGGGTTCGTGCCGGGCGACATCGTGGTCCCGTATCTACCGATTCGACGAAAATGTGAGCACACATGCTGAGGACAGAACGCGGGACGGCCCGTGGCATCGCGGCGCCGACCGGGGTGTTCGTCGCGGTCGCCTTCGTGGCGGCGGGTCTGCTGGGCGTGGCGCAGGCGGGCACGCCGATCCCGCCCGAGGTCATCCAGCTGACCCAGTTCGGCCCGGCCCTGGCCGTGGCGGTCGTCGCCCTGCTGTGGCCGCGCACCGCCCGTGAGACCCTGGCCGGGGCCGTGGGCTGGGTCGACCGGACGGCCCTGTCCGGGGCGCAGGGCACGTCCGGGGCCGCCGGGCGCGCCGGGTGGGGTGCTGCCACCGGGGTGGCGTTGCTGGTCACGGCACCGCTGATCATCGCGGCGGCCGTCGGCGCGCACGGCCTGCTGACCGGCGACCCGCGGTTCACCGCTCCGGGGGCGCTGAACAACCCGTTCGCGCTGATCGTGGTCGCGCAACTCGTCGGGGCGTGCGCCGAGGAGATCGGCTGGCGGTGCCTGCTGCAGCCGCTGCTGCGCCGCCGGACCGGCCCGCTGACGGCGTCGGTCGTGGTGGGCCTGTTGTGGGGGGCGTGGCACGTCCCGGTGTTCGGCCAGGCGCCGGCGTACGCGGCCGCGTTCCTGGTGGCGACGGTGGCGATGTCGGTCGTGATGGGGCTGGCCGTCGAGCGGGTACGCGCCCACCGGCTGCTGCTGACCGGCGGCTTCCACACGCTGATCAACCTCGGCCTGCTGCTGTTCATGGACGAGGAGGCGGGCGCGGTCACGCCGATCATGTTGTTCGCCGCGTCGTGCCTGCTGGCGGCGGTGCTCTGGGTGTGGAGGGCACCGGCTAGAATCCACGTCCGATGAGGGCGAAGGAGAGGCTGGTCGCCGTGGCGCGCTGCCAGCTCGCGGGGCTGCTCGCCGTGGCGGGGTCGGCGGTGGGGTCGCTCGTCGTCCTGGCCCTCCTTCTGCTGCCGGTCGGCGTCGGCTTCTGGCTGCTCGTCCCCGGGGCGACGACGCTGCGGTCGCTGTCGGACCGCTCGCGCGAGCGCGCCACCCGGTGGACGGGCACCCGCATCACCCCGCCCGAGCCCTACGCCGGCGATCACTCATGGAGCAGGCGCAGGCGGGCGGGGGCGATCCTGGCCGCCGAGGGTTTCTGGCGGGACCTGGCCTGGGCCTGGCTGGAGCCGTGGGTCGGCGGCTTCCTCGTCGGCGTCCCGCTGGGCTTCCTCTGGTACGGCGGGTTCGGCGCGCTGGTCCAGCCGTTCGTGTGGCCGCTGCTCGGCCCCGACAACTGGTACGCGTTCGTCCCGGTGGAGGACACGCCGACCATGCTGGCGGCCCTCGTGCTGGGGGTCGCCTTCATGGCCGCCGGGCTGCTGCTGGCCCCGCCGATCCTGCGCCTGCACGGCCGCTGGACCCGGCGGCTGCTGTCGGTGCCCCGCCGTACGGAGATGGTCCGGCGGATCGCCCACCTGACCGACACCCGGGCCGAGGTGCTCGACGTGCAGGCAGCCGAGCTGCGCCGCATCGAGCGCGACCTGCACGACGGCGCCCAGGCCCGGCTGGTGTCCCTCGGCCTGACCCTCGACAGCGCCACCCGGCTCCTCGACAGCGACCCGGCCGCCGCCCGCAAGCTGCTGCTGGAGGTGGCCGAGACCTCCGCCCGCGCCCTGGAGGACCTGCGCAACCTGGTGCACGGCATCCACCCGCCGGTCCTCGCCGACCGGGGGCTCGGCGACGCCGTCAGGTCGCTGGCGCTGGACAGCTTCCTCGACGTCGGCGTGGACGTCCGGCTGAGCGGCCGGCTGCCCTCGCCGGTGGAGTCGGCGGCCTACTTCGCGGTCGGCGAACTGCTCGCCAACGCGGCCAAGCACGCCGCCGCGCGGGAGGTCGCCATCGTCCTCGACCACGACGGCGGGCGCCTGCGCGTCACCGTCACCGACGACGGCCGGGGCGGCGCCGACCCCGCGAAGGGCACCGGGTTGCGCGGGCTCCGCCGCCGTCTGGAATCCTTCGACGGCGTCCTCACCCTGCACAGCCCGCCCGGCGGGCCGACCACTGCCACCCTGGAGATCCCGTGCGCGTTGTCCTCGCCGAAGACCTCTTCCTGCTGAGGGACGGGCTGACCAGGACTCTGCGCGAACACGGCTGCGACGTGGTGGCGTCGGTCGACAACGGCCCGTCCCTGCTGCGGGCGCTGCTGGAGGACGAGCCGGACGTCGCCGTGGTGGACGTACGGCTCCCGCCCACCTACACCGACGAGGGCCTGCAGGCCGCCCTGGAGGCGCGCCGCCGGCGTCCCGGCCTGCCCGTCCTGGTCCTGTCCCAGTACGTCGACCAGCTCTACGCCAACGAGCTGCTGGCGACCGGCGACGGCGCCGTGGGCTACCTGCTCAAGGACCGGGTCACCGACACCGCCCAGTTCGTCGACGCGGTCCGCCGGGTCGCGGCGGGCGGGACGGTGATGGACCCGCAGGTCATCACCAAGCTGCTGACCCGCAGCCAGGCGCGCGGCATGATCGACAGCCTGACCCCGCGCGAGCTGGACGTGCTGGAGATGATGGCCGAGGGCCGGTCCAACGTCGCCATCGCCGCGACCCTGCACTTCAGCGAGAGCGCGGTCGCCAAGCACACCGCGAACATCTTCGCCAAGCTCCGCATCGCCCCCTCGGCCGACGACAACCGCCGCGTCCTGGCCGTCCTCGCCTACCTCAAACGCTGACTTTGACTTCGAGCGCGCTCGAATTCCTAGCGTCGCGTCCATGACGACGACGCTGATCACAGGGGCCAACAAGGGGCTCGGGTTCGAGACCGCCCGGCGGCTCGTCGCGGCGGGGCACACCGTCTACGTCGCGAGCCGGGACGCCGGACGCGGACGGACGGCCGCCGAACGGCTGGGCGCGCGGGCGGTGCCGCTGGACGTCACCGACGACGCGTCCGTGACGGCGGCGGCACGGGCCGTCGAGGCGGACGGCGGGCTGGACGTGCTGGTCAACAACGCCGGCATCCAGGTGGAGATGGAGGACGGCCACGTGGTGGCCGGCGCGGCGGAGCTGACCGCCGAGATGATGCGGCGCACGTTCGAGACGAACGTCTTCGGCATGGTCCGGGTGCTGCACGCGTTCCTGCCGTTGTTGCGGCGATCCGGCGCGCCGGTCGTCGTCAACGTCAGCAGCGGCCTGGCCTCCCTGTCCCGGATGGCCGACCCCGGCAGGGTCGGCCACGACTACCGGGGCGTGGCGTACCCGGCGTCGAAAGCGGCCGTTAACATGATCACCGTTCAGTACGCGAAGGCGTTCCCCGAGATGCGGATCAACGCGGTCGAACCCGGCTTCACCCGGACCGACCTGAACGGCAACAGCGGCCACCAGACCGTCGGGCAGGGCGCCGAGATCATCGTCCGCATGGCCCAGGTGGGCCCCGACGGCCCCACCGGCGGCTACTTCGACGCCGAGGGCCCCCTCACCTGGTGACCGACGCCCTCCGCGCCTCGGGGGTGATCCCGGCAGGCGCGGAGGGGACGGCGGTCAGTCCTTGATGACCGCGTCGCGGGGGCCGCCGTAGTAGGGGTTCTTGTCCAGGCGCTCCTCCGTCACGAGCAGCTGGATCACCCCCTTGGCGTTCTGCTCCGCCTCCCAGACGACCCAGTGGTCGCCGACGGGCGTGCTCTGGGTGTGGTCGATGGCGAACCCTCCCGGGTTGCCGGGCGGGACGGTGATGACCGCGAAGATCACCTTCCGGCCGAGCTTCCTCAGCTCGGGCAGCACCTCGCCGACGGTCTTCTCGTCCACCCGCAGACCGCCCAGCTCGCGGGTGCTCACGCCGCGGAACTCCGGCTCCTCCTGCTTCACCGTGGGGAGGGGCACGGGCTCGCAGGGCGCCACCGGGCCCTCCATCAGATACGTGCTGGTCAGGCCGCCCTTTCCGCTGAGGGTCCAGACGAACGTCTGCCCCGGGCCGAACAGCTTGGTGTTGATGCGCATCTGCACGCCCTCGGACTCGCCCGGGATGTTCTCCGGCAGGCTGTAGATGCCGCGCGGGATGTTCTCCACGTCCTTGCCGCGCGGCCGGCGGCACGTCATGCCCTTGGGCACGTAGTCCACCAGCGCGGGCACGCCCAGCTCCCTCAGCCGCTTCTCCAGCCCGGGAGCGTCGTCGAAGTCGCGGATCTGGATCGTCACCATCCCCTCGTCCAGGTTGACGGCCCACGAGCTGGGCGCGCCGTCCTCCAGCACGATCGGGACCGTCACCACACCCGCGGCCAGCGCGACCGCGGCGACCAGCCCGAACGCCAGGCGCCCGGGCCGGACGCCGCGCCGCGCCCGCCGGGCCGAGCCCGGCGCTGTTCCCGGCGCTGTTCCCGGCGCTGTGCCCGGCTCTTCGGCGGTGATCGCGGCCAGCAGCGCCCGCGCCCCCGCGCCGGACGGCTCGCCTCCCCGCTCACCGGGCGCGACCCGGGCCAGCCTCCCGATCGCCTCGATCCCGTCCAGGTTCCGCTCGGTGTTCTCAGCGTTCTCGGCGTTCTTCACAGCGCTCCTCCCAACGGCCTCTCCGCCGGGACCAGCCGGCTCTCTGCGGTGACGTGCACGCCCGCCGACGCCAGGGCGCGCGACAGGCGCTTGCGGGCGCGGTGCAGCCTGATGCGTACGGCGTTGCGCGACAGGCCCAGCGCCTTCGCGATCTCTTCGCGCTCCAGCCCCTCCCACGCGACCAGGGACAACAACTCCCGGTCGTCCTCGGACAGGCTCCTGAACGCCCGGCCGATCGCGTCCAGCTCGACCTGGCTGTCGGGCGAGTGGCCGTACAGGTCGGCCAGTTCGGCGTCGAGCTCGGCCGTGCGCTCCCTGCGGCGGTTGTCGCCCCGGAAATGGTTGGCCAGGACCTTGCGCGCCACGCCGTACAGCCAGAGGGTGGCCTCAGGGCCCTCGGGCAGCTCGTCCACCCGGCGCCAGGCGACGGTGAAGGTCTCCGCCACCACGTCGGCGGCGTCCTGAGGCGAGTCGCACCGGCGTACGGCGTAGGCGGTGATCTGGCCGTAGGCCCGGTTGTAGGCGGCCTCGAACTTGGCCGACCGCTCGTCATCCACGGGCGGTTCCCATGGCGAATCTCCTCATCGAATCATTTGCTCGGACACCTCTGCCTATGTGCGCGCATGCGCCATCATTTCGCCCTGAATCGCGGCGAACTTCGAGGGTCCCGAGCAAGGAGACGTGAGGTCAGTCGCCGGTCACCGGGTTCTTCGGCACGCGCTTCTCGGACACCAGCAGCCGTACCGCGCCCTGCCGGTACGGCTCGGCGGCCCAGACCACCCAGTGGCCGCCCACCTTCGCCGACTGCCCGCGCGGGTCCACCGAGAAGCCGTCCCCGCCGGGAGCGGGTTCGATGATCTGGAACGTCACCTCCAGGCCCCGCCTGCGCGTCTCGGCCAGCACCTCGGCGACCGGGCGGCCGTCCACGACGTAACCCTCCAGGGCCTCGCCCTTCCGGCCGGCGTCCGCGTTGTTCTGGTACAGCTCGCCGGGCCTGGCGGGGCGGCCCAGGTAGAGCACGCCCTTGCCGCCGAAGTCCTTGGAGACGGTGACGGTGAGCGCGCAGCCGGGCCGTCCGGGGGTGCAGCCCTCCGGGCGCAGGGTGCCGCCGATGCGGTCGCTCTCGGTCGTGCCGCTGAAGCCGAGCCGGAAGACCTCGCCGACCGCCGTGGGGGAGGCGGGCCGCAGGTCGAGGGCGACGTCCAGGCCCATCGCCCGGAACGCCTCGCTGTAGAGGGCGTGGTCGGCGAACAGGTCCTTGATCGTGGCCACGTACTCGTCGCCGCGCAGTTCGATGCCGATGGCGGAGTTGGCGTACGCGGTGGGGCGGGCGCCGGGGCCGGCCAGCACCGGGCCCAGGACGGCCGCGGCGGCGAGCGCGGCGGCGGCGAGCAGCCCGCCGAACAGGAGCCGCCCCCGACGCCCGCGCCGGGATGCGGGGAAGGCGCCGTGACGGCGGTCCTCCTGCTCGGCCGGCGTGGCCGGCGTGGCCAGCGCGGCCAGGAAGCGGTCCTCCTGCGCGGCCAGGGCCTCCGCGGTGGGCGCGGGCACCTCCGAGCGGAGGCGTCCGAGCTCGGTCATCTCATTCATGGACGGGCTCCTCGCTGACGACGGCCATCGGGTTGACTCCTCCGAGCTCTCCGCGCAACTTCTCCCTGGCCCGGTTGATGCGAGAACGCACGGTTCCGACCCGTACGTCCAGCGCCTCGGCGACCTCGGGGTACGTCAGCCCGGCCCACGCCACCAGCAGCAGCGCGTCACGGTGACCTCCGGGCAGCGTCGCCAGCGCCCCGGCCAGGCGGCGGCGGGCCGCCTCGGCGCTCACCCGGTCGTCGCTGCGGTCGGTGAAGGAGGCCGTCACCGGGTCCGTGCCGGTGCGTTCGAGCACGCGCAACTGGTGCACTTCGGTACGCACATGGCGGCTCATCAGATTGGTGGCGATCCCGTACAACCAGGGACGGGCGTGCGGACGGGACAGGTCGTAGCGGCCACGCTGCCTGAACGCCGTCAGGAACGTCTCCGCCACCACGTCGTCCGCGGCGTCCGCCCCCAGCCTTCTGGTGACGTACCGGGTGATGCCGGAGGCGTGCCGGCGGAACAGCTCCGCGAAGGCCTCCGGCTCGTGCAGGGAGCGTTGGACATGGGAGGCGTCATCACCTTCCGGATGGTTCGGGGCGCTCACTTTGTGGCCTTTCGGCGATGAATCAGGACAACAGTTGTTGCCTGGCCGGCCGCGAGCGGTTCCCGGCGACCGCGTACGGAACGCCCCTCATCCTCCCGGGAGGCGGTCAGCCGCCGTCGAGGGCCTGGTGGTCGACCTTGCCGTTGGGCAGGCGCGGCAGGGAGTCCAGCCGCTGGAACACCGTCGGGACGGCCACGATCGGCAACCGGTCCAGCAGGTGCGCGCGCAGCGCCCGGCGGTCGATCCGGTCCTGGTCGGTGACGAGGTAGCCCTTGAGCCGCACGGGGCCGGAGCCGGTCCGCGCGACCCCGACGGCGGCGGCCAGCACGCCGGGGAAGCCCGCCATGGCGTGCTCGATCTCCGCGCGTTCCACCCGCGCGCCGCCCAGCTTGAGCTGGTGGTCGGCGCGGCCGTGGAACAGCAGCTCCCCGTCCGGACGCCGGGAGACCAGGTCGCCGGTGCGGTAGGCGTCCCCGAGGCCCTCGGCCAGGCCGGGGCCGGAGATCAGCAGCTCGCCGACGCCGTCCGGGCCGGGGTCGGCGATGGTCACGCGCGCCCCCGGGACCGGGCGGCCGATCGGCACCCGGGCCGCCTGCGCGTCCTCGGGGACGCAGCGGTGGACCGTGCTCCAGACCGTGCACTCGGTGGGGCCGTACTCGTTGTGCAGGGCCGTGCCGGGCAGCGCGGCGTAGTGCTCCCCGACCAGCGCGGGCGGGCACGTCTCGCCCGCGACGATCACCGTGCCGAGCGACCCGAACGCGTCTGCCAGGCCGTTGCGGAGCGCCAGCCCGTAGAACGACGGCACCATGAGCAGGTGCGACGGCCGGTGCTCGACGGCGAAGCGCGCGGCGGCGGCCAGGTCGGACGGGCGCTGGCTCGGGATGACCAGCCTGCCGCCGCAGGCCAGCGTCCAGTAGATCCCGGCGACCGAGCTGTCGAACGAGATGGACGAGCAGAGCAGGAACCCGGTGACCGGCGACGCGTAGTGGGCCAGCCGGGCCGAGGTCGACCAGGCCAAGGCGGCGCGCGAGACGGTGACGGGCTTCGGCGTGCCCGTCGAGCCGCTGGTGAAGCAGGTGTAGGCGAGCCGCGCCGAGGTGGCGGGCACCGGCCCGTCCGGCAGGTCCGTACGGGCCATCTCGACGCGGAGGGCCGGGCCGGTCAGCGGGACGATCATGTCCGGCTCGATGAGCGCGATCCGCGCCCCGCACGCCTGCGCGACGTCCTGCTGCCGCTGGAAGGGGAAGGCGGCGTCGATGGCCACGTAACGGCCGCCGGCCCGCAGGACGGCGAGCATGCCGATGACCGCCCACCGGGACAGGTGCGCATGGATCACCACCGGCTCGTCGGGCCGCAGGCCCGCCTCCAGCAGCACCCGCGCGAGCCCGGCGCTGCGCCGGTCCAGGTCCCGGTAGGACAGCTCGCCCTCGCGGTCGGCGATCGCGGTGTGCTCGCGGCCCAGGTGGGGTTCGATGAGCTCAAGCATCGGCCAGCCGCTCCAGCACGCGCAGGAACCCGGCGACCTTCTCCTCCACCCAGTCCAGGCCGAACATCCCGGCCTCGTAGGCGACGACGCCGACCACCTCCTCGTCCACCCGCATCGACCACAGCAGGTGCACGGGCATCACGGGAGCGGGCTGCCGCTCCTCCGGCACCGGCGTCAGCAGCAGCGCCGGGTCCTCGGCGGTGGGGGCGAACGGCGTCCTCGGGATGAGCTGGAACACCGGGAAGGTGCGCTCGACGACCTCCGACGGGTCGAACACCACGGCCGCCAGCTCCGGCGCCTCGGGCAGCACCCGCAGCAGCGGCACGTCGTGCCGGTAGGCCGCCCGGCACGCCTCGTCGGCCCGGCGGCTCAGCTCGTCCAGGTCGGCGGGGTCGTCGGTGGTGATCCGCAGCCACAACAGGTTGAGCATGAACCCGGCCGTGTACCACTCCGACGGCTTGCGCCCGGCGGTGATGACCGGCACGACGGCGTCGCCGTGCCCCGCCCAGACCGACGCGGTGAACGCCGTCAGCAGGAGGGTGAACGGCGTGGTCCGGCGGCGGCGGGCCGCCCGGCCCAGGCGCAGCCACAGCGGGCCGGGCACGGTGAAGCGGCACGTCCGCTGGTCGCCGCGCCTGCCGGGCGTCGGCACCGGCATGGCGAGCTCCGCCACGCCGTCCAGCCGGTCCCTCCAGTACGGCAGCGCGTCGGCGATCGTCCTCTCCCAGGACGGCGAGAAATCGTCGGCGGCGACCTCGGCGTACCCCAGGACCCCGGAACCCGGCGGCGGGCCGCCGCGCAGGCGGGCGGTGTAGGCGTCGGACAGGTCGCGCGCCAGCAGCGGCAGCGACCAGGCGTCGGAGGTGAGGTGGTGGGCGACGATCACCAGCAGGCTCGTGCCGTCCTCGCACCGGCCCAGGTGCACCCACAGCAACGGCGGCTCCTCCGGCGGGTACGCCGAGCCGGTGGCCATCGCGAGGAAGGCGTCCTCGTCGTCCACGTCGTGCACCAGCAGGCGCCCCGGGACGCTTTCGTGCACCCGCGCCCGGACGCCGCCGTCCGGATCGCGCGACACGGTCGTGCGCAGGGCGTCGTGCCTGGCCACGACGTCGTCCACGGCCCGGCGCAGCACATCGGCGTCCACCTCGTGCGCCACGCGGTAGGCCGCCCGGACGATGAACGTCGAGTTGACCACGCTCCCCGGCACGGCCTCCTCCAGCCCGAGCAGCAACCGCTGGGCGTAGGTGAACGGGATCTCTGTCGTCATTGGCCTCTCCTGGGCGTCCCCGAGATGATCAGCTTCTTGAAGCCGGTGAGGAAGGTCGATCGCACCCGGACCGGTTCGCCGACCACCTCGACGTCGGCGAAGGTCGCGAACAGCGTCGCGAAGAACAGCCGCAGCGTCAGCCGGGCCAGGTGGGATCCGATGCAGTAGTGATGTCCGCTGCCGAAGGCGAGGTGGCGGTTGGGCGTACGGGCCGGGTCGAAGGTGTCCGGGTCGGCGAAGACGGCGGGGTCGCGGTTGGCCGAGCCGATCCAGGCGACCACGGGCTCGCCCGCCGGGAGGTCCACGCCGGACAGCCGCACCGGCCGGGTGGTGTGCCGCATGAAGTGGCTGCCGGGCGACGCCCAGCGCAGCGCCTCCTCGACCCCGTCGCGCAGCAGCTCAGGACGGCCGGCCCAGGCGCGGTAGCCGCCGCCGCGGGCCAGCTCGAACACCGTGGAGCTGACCACGTTCGGCAGGGTGACGCTCGCCCCGAGCAGCAGGCTGTAGCAGTTGGAGACGGCCGTGCCGGGGTTCATCCGGCCGCCGTCCGGCGACAACATCAGGCTGATCAGGTCCTCGCCGGGGGTGCGGGCGCGTTCCCGTACCAGGTGCAGGAAGTAGGCGAAGAGCTCGCGGTGCGCCCGGCGCAGCGTCCCGGACGCGTCGCCGGCGACCTGGTAGTCGGGGTCGTCCTCGGCGCTGGCCGCCATGACCAGGGTGAGCAGGCGTGGCCGGTCCTCGTCCGGCAGCCCCAGCAGCGGCCCGGCCAGCGCCAGCGGCAGTCCCCGGACGGCGGCGGCCAGGTCGAACTCCGGCCCGTCCAGGCCGGGCGCGAGCAGCCCGGTGATCGCGGTGATGACGGACGGCTCGTAGGCCGCGGCCGAGCGCAGGTCCATGACCTTCCGCAGCGGGGCGCGCATCCGGTCGTGCTCGGGCGGGTCGGTGGCGGCGAGCTGCCGTCCGGCCGCCGGGTCGTCGCGGCCCAGCAGGTTGAGCAGGGTGCCGCGCTCGCTGGTGAAGCACGTGTGGTCGCGCAGGACGCGGTCCACGTCGGCGTACCGGGTGACCGACCAGAAGCCCCGGTCGTGCCGGTGCACCGGGTCGTTCTCGCGCAACCACCGCCAGGTCCGGTGCTGCCCGCCCGCCTCGAACAGGGCGGGGTCGGCGAGGTCACGCATGGTCGAGGGGGGCCGGCGAGCCGATCACCTCGGCGAGCTCGGCGATGGTCGGCGACAGGAACAGCGTCCAGGCGGGCACCTCGAACCCGAACTCGCGGTCGATCGCGAACTGCACGTCGGCCGCCAGCAGGGAGTCGCCGCCCAGCTCGAAGAAGTCGTCCTCGATGCCGACGGGCGCGACGCGCAGTTTGGCCGACCACAGGCCGGCCAGCCGCCGTTCGATGTCGGTGCGCGGAGCCTCGTACGCCGATTCCAGTTCGAGGTCGTCCCGTGACGTGACAGTGGTCATCCCAACTCCGTGGTGAGGTGAACGCGAGGGCCCGGCCAGCCTGCCCCGCCGCTGTTGAGTCCTCGTTGAGGATGCGTTGATCACCCTCGCCCAGGTTCGGGAGATCGGCCGGACGGTGCGGCGACGGGCCGAATCTCCTCCTGATGAGGTCGCCGACGTGGAAGCAGGCGTCCCTCACCCTCGGCTCCCTGTGGAGCGCCGGCACCCACCAGATGCAGGCGGACGCCTACGCCGGTCGGCCGCGGGCCGGCGCGCTCGTGGTGGCGCGCCTGTGTGAAACGGCGTGAGCGGCACGCGATTGACGCAACCTGCGGAACTTGACGGCGCCCGCAATTTCGTTTCATAGTGAGCCGGTCACCTATTTACGTATTCCCGGAGGTTCGCAGCGACAATAATGTTAGCGATAACAGAGCAACTTCCTTTCCGTCCCTGACGGTTCGTCGCAGGTCAATGGGCATAGGGCTGTCCGCGTCCGCGCAGCGGCCGATCGCCTGTTTCCGTGCGTCGAATTACCTCGGCACCCCCTGAAAGGCAGCGGTTCATTGATGATGTCCCGGTCCGGATCAAGCATTCTCAAAAAGGCGGGAGCGGCCGTCGCGCTCGTCGCCGGGCTGCTCGCCGTCGCCCCCGCGGCGTCGCAGGCCGCCACCCAGCAGTCGTGCGACATCTACGCCGCCGGCGGCACCCCCTGCGTCGCGGCGCACAGCACCACCCGCGCCCTGTACGCCGCCTACAACGGCCCCCTCTACCAGGTGCGCCGCTCCTCCGACAACGCCACCCGCGACGTCGGCCTCCTCGGCGCGGGCGGCTACGCCGACGCCGCCGCCCAGGACGCCTTCTGCGCCGGCACGACCTGCCTCATCACCGTCCTCTACGACCAGTCCGGACGGGGCAACCACCTCACCCAGGCGCCCCCCGGCGGGTTCCCCGGCCCGGCGCCCGGCGGGTACGACAACCTCGCGATCGCCACCGCCGCCCCGACCATGATCAACGGCCACAAGGCGTACGGCGTCCGGGTCACCCCCGGCACCGGCTACCGGAACAACACCACCAACGGCGTCGCCAAGGGCGACCAGCCCGAAGGCATGTACGCCGTCTTCGACGGCACCCACCACAACGGCGGCTGCTGCTTCGACTACGGCAACGCCGAGACCAACAGCCGCGACAACGGCAACGGCACGATGGAGGCCATCTACTTCGGCGACATCAAGGTCTGGGGCTACGGCACCGGCAACGGCCCCTGGGTCATGGCCGACCTGGAGAACGGCCTGTTCTCCGGCGTGAACCCGGGCTACAACGCGAACGACCCCAGCGTCAGCCACCGCTACCTGACCGCCGTCGTCAAGGGCGAGCCGAACCACTGGGCGATCCGCGCCGGGAACGCCCAGTCCGGCGGCCTGTCCACCTACTACGACGGCCCGCGCCCCAACGCCCCCGGCTACAACCCCATGAAGAAGGAGGGCGCGATCATCCTCGGCATCGGCGGCGACAACAGCAACGGCTCCGCCGGCACCTTCTACGAGGGCGTGATGACCTCCGGCTACCCCTCGAACGCCACCGAGAACGCCGTGCAGGCGGCCATCGTCGCCGCCGGTTACACCACGACGGGCGGCGGCGCGGACGGGACGCTCACCCCCGGCGCGTCCGTCTCGCTGCGCGCGACCACGGCCTGCTGCACCACCCGCTACCTGCGCCACCAGAACGACCAGGTCGTCACGTCGGTGATCGGCTCCGGCAGCTCGTCGCTGGACAGGAGCGACGCCACGTGGATCGTCCGCGCCGGGCTGGCCGGGAGCTCGTGCCTGTCGTTCGAGTCGCGCAACTACCCGGGCGACTACCTGCGGCACCAGAACTACCAGCTCCACCGGCAGCACAACGACGGCAGCGCGCTGTTCGCCGCCGACGCCACCTTCTGCCCGCAGGCGGGGAAGAGCGGCCAGGGCACGTCGTTCGCCTCCGCCAACTTCCCCGACCGGTTCCTGCGCCACTACGACAACACCGTCTACATCGCGAGCAACGGCGGCTCGCACGCCTTCGACAGCGCCACCTCCTGGGCGGCCGACGTGAGCTGGGCCGTCAGCCCGCCCTGGGCGTGACGGGCCCCGAGCCGTCCCCGGCCCGCGACCGGGGGCGGCTCACCGCATGTCGGCCGGACGGGCCCGCCCGTCGAAGGGGAAACGGGCGCGGAAGTCGATCTCGGCCTCGGCCATCGACATGAACGTGACGCCCTTGTGTCCGCGCATGTGCGCGATGAGCCGCTCCAGCATCAGCAGCACCTGGGGACGCCCGCTGACGTCGGGGTGCAGCGTGATGGGGAAGACCGCGTAGTCCAGCTCGCGATAGACCCAGTCGAACTGGTCGCGCCACTGCTGTTCGAGGTCGCGCGGGTTGACGAAGCCGTGGCTGTTCGGCGAGCTCTTGATGAACATCATCGGCGGCAGGTCGTCCAGGTACCAGTTCGCCGAGAACTCCACCAGGTCCACCTCCTCGCCGGGCACCAGCGGCTTCATCCAGGTCGAGGCGGCCTGCTCGTAGTCGATGCGCGTCCAGCGCTCGCCCTTGCGGGCGTAGAAGGGCTGGAAGTCGCGGTAGGACTGCGAGTGGTCGTAGCCGAAGCCGTAGCGCAGCAGCAACTCGGCGGTCCGCGCGGACATCTCCCACCACGGCGCCACATAGCCGCGGGGCCGGACGCCGAGCACCTGGTCCAGCACCTCCAGGCTGCGCGCCAGGACGTCCTCCTCCTGCTGGGCGGACATCGAGACCGGGTTCTCGTGCATGTAGCCGTGCGCGCCGACGTCGTGCCCGGCCTCGACGATCCGCCGCATCTGGTCGGGGAACGACTCCGCCGAATGTCCAGGGACGAACCAGCTCGTCCGGATTCCCTCGCGGGCGAACAGGCGCAGCAGCCTCGGGGTCCCGACCTCGGCGGCGAACACGCCCCGCTGGATGTCGTTCGGTGAGTCCTGGCCGCCGTACGAGCCGATCCAGCCCGCCACGGCGTCCACGTCCACGCCGAAGCACACGTTGATGGCTTTCTTCATGGACCAGGACGTACCCCCGGCGTGACGGCCGGGCAACCGGGTTCGTCGGATCTTGGGTAGATCCTTCACGGGTGCCCTGACCTGGTCTGGTTCGCCTACAGTTACGGCGTGAACATCTGCGTCTTCTGCTCCGCCGCCGACCTCGACGAGCGTTACACCCGTCCCGCCCGCGAGTTCGCCGAGCTCATCGGCAAGGGCGGCCACACCCTGGTGTGGGGCGGCTCCGACACCGGCCTGATGAAGGTCATGGCCGACGGCGTGCAGGAGGCCGGCGGCCGCCTGGTGGGCGTCTCGGTCGAGTTCCTGGCGCACAAGGCCCGGCCGGGCGCCGACGAGATGCTGGTCACCCGCGACCTGGCCGAGCGCAAGGCGCAACTGCTGTCCCGCGCCGACGGCTTCGTGATCATGGTGGGCGGCAGCGGGACGCTCGACGAGGCCACCGAGATCCTGGAGCTGCGCAAGCACGGCCTGCACGCCAAGCCGGTCGTGTTGCTGAACACCGCGGGCTTCTACGACGGGCTGAAGCAGCAGTTCCAGCGCATGGAGGCGGAGGGCTTCCTGCCGCTGCCCCTCACCGAGCTGGTGTTCTTCGCCGAGGAGGGCGTCGGGGCCATCGCCTACCTGGAGGAACAGTCGGGCCTGATCCCGCCGGGCGACCGGGGCTGACCGGCCCGGCGGGGGGCGTTCAGGGACGATCGCGCGCGGGTAGGGGGGGAGGAGGCTGTGGCCGTCGGGGGAGGTCACGATGGGGGCTGACGGCGAGCCCGCAGGCAGCGGGCTGGCGTTCGAAGTGCTGGACCCGGCGCCGGTGGGCGTGGCGGTCGCGCGCGGCCCCGACCACCGCCTGGTCTACACCAACGCCGCCTACCGCTCCCTGTTCGCCGACAGCCGCACTGGGATGCCGATCGAGGAGGCGTTCGCGGAGTTCGTCGAGGTGCACTTCCGCGCCCAGTTCGACCGGGTCTACGCCACCGGCGAGCCGTTCGTCACCACGGCCGAGCCGGAGTACGTCGTCGGCGGGCTGGAAGGCACCGAGAAGCGGTTCTTCACCTCCAGCCTGTCGCGCGTCGTCTTCGGCCCCGGCGACTACGGCGTGCTGGAAGTGGTGATGGAGGTGACCGACCAGGTCACCGCCGCGCGGCGGATCGAGGCCATCGCCGAGGAACGCCGCCGCATCCTGCGCCGCTACGAGAGCCTGATGAAGGTCAGCGCGCAGATCATCTGGGTGACCACCCGCGACGGCTACGTGCACGAGCCCAGCCCGACCTGGGAGCGGGTCACCGGGCAGCCGTGGGAGGAGCACCGCGGCCAGGGCTGGCTCAAGATGGTCCATCCCGACGACCGCCAGGACACGATCAGGTCGTGGGCCCGGGCGGTCAGCAGGGCCATCGACACCTGGGAGCACGTCTACCGGCTGCACACCGCCGACGGCTCCTACCGGCACTTCCAGATGCGCGCCGTGCCCATCTGCGAGAACGGCCAGATCGTGGAGTGGGTGGGGTCGTGCACCGACATCGAGGAGCAGTGGCAGGAGCAGCGCCGGCAGCGCCTGCTCGACAACGCCGCGGCGGCCACGGCCCAGGCCACCAGCCTGGAGGAGATGCTCGGCGCGCTGTCCGACGTCATCGTGCCCGAGCTGGCCGACGGCTGCGGCGTCTACCTCGTCACCGACCTCACCGGCGAGCGGCACGGCGGGGCGCCGTTCGTCGTCGAGCGGCTGGTCACCGCGGTCCGTCGCGGCCTGGTGCCGCTGTCGCCGTACAGCGAGGAGCAGCTCGACGACGACAACGCCTTCGTGACGGCGGTACGCCGGCGGCGGCCCATGCTGCAGACGTTCCCGGCCGGGTCGCCGCCGCCCGGCCTGGCCCCCGCGAGCACGCGCGAGTGGCTGGCGGCCAGCGACGCCAACAGCCTGCTGATCCTTCCGGTCGTGGTCGACGGCACGGTCCCCGCCGTGGTCGGGGTGGTGACGTGCGGCGAACGCGCCGCGATCAGCCGGGCCGACATCTCGCTGCTGACCAACATGTTCGGCCACGCCCACGACGCCCTGAGCCGGGCCATCCGCTTCCAGCGCACCCAGCAGGTCGCGCTGGCCCTGCAGTACAGCCTGCTCGCCGAGCCGCCGCGGCTGCCGGGCCTGCGGATCGTGGCCCGCTACCGGGCCAGCCCGAGCGCCGCCGAGGTGGGCGGCGACTGGTACGACTGCTTCGTCCTGCCCGACGGCGTCCCGGCGCTGGTCATCGGCGACGTGGCGGGGCACGACCTGTCGGCGGCCGTCCTGATGAGCCAGTTGCGCAACATGCTGCGGGCGCTGGCGATGGACCGCTGCGAGCCGCCCGGCGAGATCCTGACCCGGCTCAACGTCGCGATGGAGTCGTTGTCCTCCGACGTCACGGCCACGTGCGTGTTCGCCCGCGTGGAGGAGTGCGAGGGCGGCCACCGGCTGCGGTTCGCGGTGGCCGGCCATCCGCCGCCCCTGCTGGTCACCGCCCAGGGCCACGGACGCTTCCTGGAGGGCGCGGTCAGCCCGCTGCTCGGCTTCCCCGACGACGAGACCCGCGCCTCCCAGACGGAACCGCTCCCGCCGGGCGGCACGGTGCTGCTCTACACCGACGGCCTCATCGAGCGGTCGGGCGAGCATCTCGACCTCGGCCTGGAGCGGCTGCGCCGGGTGGCGGAGTCGCTCGCCGCCGAACCGCTGGACAGCTTCTGCGACCAGGTGCTCAGCGGCCTGCCCAGCACCGGGCTCGACGACATCGCCATCATCGCCCTCCGGCTCCCGCCCGCCTCGCAGGAGTGATCAGCCGGGCAGCAGGCCCGTGACCGTGCACAGGCTGCGCAGCGCGGCGTGGGTGTTGAGGGCCCGCCCGTAGTCCCCGGCCAGCAGGGCGGCGGCGGCCTCGCGTCCCATGGCCTGGACGGCGGGGTCGCGCGCGGCCACGGCGTACCGGGCGCTCCGGGCCACGCCGACGACGATGCCGGTGGAGTCCAGGACGCGGAACACCGGCTCGGCGCCGGCCCGGTCGGCGGCCGCGCAGGCGCGTACGGGCGGCACCGGACCCTCGGAGGCCACGCTCAGCTCGCGGACCACGGCCGCCCGGTCGACCGGCAGTGGCTTGTCGCCGGCGGTGGACAACGCGGTGATGGCCAGCTGGCCGAACAGCAGCGAGCCGAGCACGGTGGGGACGAGCGAGAGCACGGCGCCGAAGGGCCGCCCGGCGGCGCCGTTCCATGGACGCGCACCCCAGGGACGTGCCTTCCGGGGAAGGGGACCCGCGTCGGACAGCGCCTGCACGCCGCCGCGCAGCACACTGCCCAGCCACGCCACGGCGGGGCCCACCAGCATCAGCACGGCGAACCCGATCGTGAAGAACGGCCCGTTCCGGGACAGTAGACGCGGCAGCGGGGCCATGCAGGACGAGAGCTGCCCGGGACCGCACGCCGCGATGACCAGGTGGACCAGGACCAGCGGTACGAGGCCGAGCACGATCAGCAGCATGAGGACCCCGGCGCCCGCCACGACCGGCGCCGTGCCGCCGCGCCCTCCGGCGGCCACGCCGAAGCAGAACGACCCGGCCAGGACCACGGCCGTCGCCACGATGAGCAGCGGGGCGAAGAGAGCCGCCGCGCTCGCCATGGGCACGTCCCCGGTGAGCGGCACGCCGCCGAAGGTCGAGCGCAGCCGGCCGTAGAAGGGGACCATCACCCCCGAGTACGCCAGGACGATCGCCAGCGCGGTGACGTTGACCGCAGGCAGCGGCATGCGCGGCGCCGCCAGGCGGCTGGGCGGCGCGTCCCGCCAGACGGCCGCGAGAGGCCGGGGTGGCAGCCCGCGGCGCGCCGCCCAGCCGGTCACCGCGACGGCGCAGGCCAGCACGACGCAGAGCTGCAACGTCGGGTTGACCGCGGTGGTGAACAGGCTGAACCAGAGGATGTTCCAGTCGGCCGAGCTGCCGGTCATGTTCGTGATGACGTCGAACCAGAAGCTCAACCACGTCCCGAAGATCAACGCCGACAGCGCCGAGCCGGCCAACGCGGCCGTGCGGACCCGCCGGGCCAGCGGCAGCCACACGGACGCGCACAGCAGCGCCCACCTGAGCATGAGCTGGAACAGGACGGCGAGCAGCAATGCCAGCACGGCCGCGATCACGGGCGACCTGGCGAGGATCGCGGCCCACGAGCCGTGGGCGGTCGCCAGCGGCGGCGCGACGAGCTGGCCGGCCAGCACCCCCGCCGTCAGGGCCGTCGCGGCGAGCAGCGTGGACGGCGGCCGCGTGTGCGTGGCCTGCGCCAGCAGCCCGGCCCGCCACACGGTGCCCGCGACCGCGCCGGTGGCCAGCGCCCCGAACAGCACCCCGACCGCCAGGCGCTCCGGAGTGAACAGGGAGACCCCGGACGCCGGGAACAGCAGGCTCATCAGGTGGACGCACGGCGTGTAGCCGAGCCCGAGCAGCACGCCGACGGCCGCCGACTCCACCACGCCGACCCGGAAGAGCAGCGGCGCGCCGCGGATGACGCCCGCCCGCTCGTCGTCGCCGGGATGGAACGACAACGGCTCCCACCGGCGCCGCCCGCTCGTCGGCCGCGACGGGCGCAGCGTGTCCAGGAGCAGCCGCTCGCCGCCCGGCGTGGCGCTGCCGCGCAGGTCGGCGTAGTACTCCCTGGTCCTGAGCACCGCGGTGCGGGTGAACCACAGGAGAGCGAGCACCGCCGCCACCCGCCACGGCAGGACGGCGCGCAGGCCGGGCTCGACGGCCGAGAGCAGCAGCAGGGGCAGGGCGACGACCAGCACGTACGCCCACCAGATCGCGAAGGCGAACGTCGTCAGGCCGACGTCCTTGTTGCGCAGATGGGCCAGCTCGTGGGCGAGGACGGCGTCGAGCTGCCCGGAGTCGGCGTCGGCCGCGCGCAGCAGCCCGAGGTCGAGGATGATCCGGTACCGGGGGCGACGGCCGAAGGCCCGGCCGCTCGCGCTCGCGCGCAGGGTCGCCACGTACACCTCGGTCCCCGGGGCCAGGGCCCGTACGGTGTCCTCGACGCGGCGCACCACGGCGGCCATGCCCTCGTCCACGGCGAGCCGGGCCAGCGGCCGTGGGCGGGAGCGCATGACCAGGCGCGGGTGGAGGAGGTGGATCACGACGGTCACGGCGAGCAGCACGGCCACCATGCCGATCACCGTCCACCCGGCACGGACCGACGCGTGCTGGAGGCACCCGAGGTAGTCCCGGACCAGGTCGCCGTCCGGCACGCGTCCCGCGCCGGAGTTCGCGGCCAGGGCGCAGGCGCGCGGGCCGAGGTCGGTCCTGGCGGTGAAGTACCGGTCGAGCAGCACCAGGTACAGGTGGACGGCGCTGGTGACGGCGACCACGATCATGAGCAGGAAACGCGCCGTGGTCGCCGCGGGGAGCGCGAACGGGTCCAGTCTCGGCGGCGACGGCGGCACCGGCGGACCGGCCGGCGCCGCGCCGTCCTGGCGCGGCCCGCTGGTGGTGGGCACGGTCAGGGCCGCGGGTCGATGAGGGCCGCGGCGAGCAGCGTGCTCACCCGCTGGGCGGCCTCCTCGGACATCCCCGCCGCCCGGACGATCTCCGCCGCCTGGGCGCCGATGGCCGCCGCGTCCACCGCGCTGACCCTGGGCAACGGCGTGCGCTCGGCCTGCGGGGCGACGGCCGAGGTCAGAGCCCTGCGACGGCGGCGCTCCCGCCACCGGCCGCGCAGCCGGTCGACCCGCTCGGTCGCCATGCCCGTCAGCACCTCGCAGGCCACGCCGTTGAGCAGGGTCAGGACCACGCCGAGGACGAGTTGCATGCCCTCGCCCGCGTCGAAGCCGGTGGGCTGGTCGCGTTCGCGTCCTCGCAGCACGGCGCGGACCGCGCGTCTGCGCGCGATCGGGTTGCCGAAGAAGTCCGCGCAGGCCAGAGGCAGGAACCGCGCGTCCTCGGGGGCCACGTCGAGCAGGATCGTCCGGGCGGCCTCCTCGATGGTCGGCGCCGTGGGACCTGAGCCGCCGGTTTCCAGGGGGCCGGTTTCTGGGGAGCCTGGTTCGGGCATGTCTCCTCGCCTGACTTGAACTGAGTCCCCGAATCACCCCTATGAGAGCATGTCCGCCGCTCTGCTGATACCTGACTGCGGAATGCGATCGACCTCTTTCGCAGAGGCGTCTCATCGCGGCCGCCGGGGGCCTTTTGCGCTGCGAGTGAAGGGCGGGGGCCCGGCCGGGGCGGGTGGGCCAGGATGGTGGGCATGCGGACACTTGTTCTGGGTGGCACGAGATTTCTGTCCAGGGAGATCGCGCGACAGGCACGCGATCGCGGGCACGAGGTGGTGTGCGCGGCGCGCGGCCTGGCCGGTGATCCGCCGCCGGGGGTGGAGTTCGTCCGGGTCGACCGGGCCGAGGACGGCGGGCTCGCGCCCGTGAAGGGCGCGTTCGACCTGGTCATCGACGTCGCCAGGCATCCGAGCCAGGTCCGGCGCGCGGTCACGGAGCTGGCGGGCCGGGCCGGTCACTGGACGTTCGTGTCGACGTGCAGCGTCTACGCCGACGCGACCCGGGTCACCCAGGTCCTCCACGACCCGCTGCCCGGCGACGCCGACGAGGGCGACCCGGAGAACTACGGCCCGGCCAAGGTGGCGTGCGAGCAGATCGTCGGTGCCGACGCGCTCCACGTGCGGGCCGGGCTGATCGTCGGCCCCGAGGACCTGTCCGACCGGTTCACCTACTGGGTCGAGCGGCTGGCGCGCGGCGGGCCCGTGCTGGCCCCCGGCTCGCCCGGCGACCTGGTCCAGTTCGTCGACGTGCGCGATCTCGCCGCCTGGACGCTCGACGCGGCCCAGGCCGGGCTCACCGGGCCGTACGACGGGATCTCCATGCCGTTCGGCAGGGGGGAGATGCTGGCGCGGATCGCCGAGGGGCTGGAGGTCGAGCCGGAGCTCGTCTGGGCCGGTCAGGAGTTCCTCACCGAGCACAAGGTCGAGCCGTGGATGGGGCCGCGTTCGCTGCCGCTGTGGCTGCCGCTGCCGGAGTACGCCGGGTTCATGACCCGGGACACCTCCGCCACGGTGGCCGCCGGGCTGCGCATCCGTCCGGTGGCCGACACGGCCCGCGACACACTCGCCTGGCTGCGCGACTCCGGCCACACGGTGACCCGCTCCGGCCTCACGGCCGAGGAGGAGGCCGGCCTGCTCCGCCTGCTCGCCTGAGCCCATCCGTCCCCGCCGCCCGCCCGGACGTCGGGGACGGGGCGTCAGACGGTGGCCTCCTGGTGGTAGACCGAGTGCCAGACCTCGTTCCTGATGCGGGCGAACTCCGGCGACAGCCGGATCTCCTCCGTGCGCGGATAGGGCAGATCCACCTCGATGACGCGGTGGATCCGGCCCGGCCGGGCGGCCATGACGACGACCTTGTTGGCGAGGTAGACCGCCTCGTCCACGTCGTGGGTGATGAACATGACCGTGCGCCGTTCCCTGCTCCAGGTGTCGAGGAGCTGGTCCTGCAACTGCACCCGGGTGAGGGCGTCGAGCGCGCCGAACGGCTCGTCCATGAGCAGGACCTGCGGGCCCACCGCGTACGCGCGGGCGATGGCGCAGCGCTGCTTCATGCCGCCGGACAACGTCTTGGGCAGGGCGTCGGCGAAGTCCGTCAGGCCCACCAGCTCGATGGCGTGCTCGGCCCGCCGCCTGCGCTCGTCGGCGGGCAGGCCGGCCAGCTTCAGGCCGAACTCGACGTTCTTGCGCACGGTCAGCCACGGGAACAGCGCGTACTGCTGGAAGATCACGCCGCGCTCGGGGCCGGGGCCGGTCACCGGGACGCCGTCGAGCAGGATGCGCCCGGCGCCCGGCTCGGTCAGGCCCGCGGCCATGCTCATCAGCGTGCTCTTGCCGCATCCCGACGGGCCCACGACGGTGACGAACTCGCGGTCGGCGATGTCGAGGTCGACCCGGTCGAGGGCGACGAACTCGGTGTCCTTGAGCGGGAAGGTCTTCGAGACGGCCTCGAAGGAGATCTTGGGGGTCATCGGCGCTCCTGCCATCCGGTCAAACGGCGCTCGGCGAGCAGCAGCAGCCGGTCCATGACCAGGCCGAGCACGCCGATGCTGATCAGCCCGACGAAGATCGTGGGCAGGTCGTAGTAGAGCTGCGCCTGCTGCATGCGGTAGCCCAGGCCCTCCTGGGCGGCGATCAGCTCGGCGGCGACCAGGGTGCCCCAGGCCGCGCCCAGCCCGATCCGCATGCCGACGATGATGAACGGCGTGGACGCCGGGACGATCACCTTCAGGAAGATCGTCCGGTCGCCCGCGCCCAGCACCCTGGCCGCGTTGATCAGGGTGCGGTCGACGTCCAGGACGCCCTGGAAGGTGGAGACCACGCTCGACAGGAACGCCGCCAGGAAGATCACGAAGATCTTCGGCGTCTCGCCGATGCCCATCAGCACGATGGCCAGCGGGATGATCGCCAGCGGCGGGATCGTACGGAAGAACTGCACGTACGGTTCGATCAGCGCGCGGGCGGTGGCGTACCAGCCCATGAGGAAGCCGATCGGGACGGCCAGCGCCGTGCCGAGCGCGAAGCCGGTGAACACGCGGCGCAGGCTGGCCAGCAGGTCGGTGGGGAGGGTGCCGTCGGAGACGAGCTCGGCGGCGCGGGCCGCCACGTCGGCCGGGCTGGACAGGCCCTGGATGCCGGCCAGGGACAGCCCGCTCCAGACGGCCAGGCCCGCCACGACGGCGGCCGCGTTGAGCACGAGCGTGCGACGGGGTCGCGCCAGGCGCCGCCTGCGGGCCGGGGGAGGATCGGTCACGGTCACGGCGGTCATGGTTCGGGGCTCGTCATCGTCGGGGGTCCTTCCGGGTGGTGCATGCGTGTCTGGGGCTTCCGTGGAAAAGCAGGTGCGGGCGGGGTGAAGGGGCGGGTGAGGTGAGCGGCGGGTGGGGTGAGGGTGGGGTGACGGTCAGGGGGTCAGGGGGCGGAGGTGGGCGGGGATCGAGGGTTCCTCGTGGACGAGGAGGGCGATCGCTCCCATGGCGGAGGCGTTCACCCCCAGGTCCGCCTGCGCGACCGCGATCTCCCGAGGGGCGCGCGGCAGCGCCAGCCGCGAGACCGCGTCCCGGATCGGGTCGAGGACGAGGCTGCCCAGCCCGGCCAGCTCACCCCCCACCACGATCAGCGCGGGGTCGAGCTGGGCGACGGTGCCGGCCAGCACGCGGCCCAGGTCGGCCGCCGCCGAGACGATGACCTCGCACACCGCCGGCACGCGGTCCTGGGCGGCCGCGACCAGCGCGTCCAGGCCGGACAGCCGCACCCCGCGGGCGGCGCACGCCCTGAGCAGGCCCTGCCCGCCGATACCGCCCTCCAGGCAGCCGCGGCTGCCGCAGTGGCAGGGCTCGCCGCCGGGGTCGAGGGAGACGTGGCCGATCTCGCCGCTGGCCCCGTGCGCGCCGCGCAGCAGCCGGCCGGCGACGATGAATCCGCCGCCGACGCCGACCGACCAGCGTACGTAGACCATGTCGCGCACCGAGCGGCCGACGCCCCACGTGGCCTCGGCCAGCGCGGCGAGCCTGGCGTTGTTGTCCACGGCCACCCGCACGCCGAACTCCTCGGCGACCCGCCGGGCCACCGGCAGGTAGGAGGCCGGGAGCGTCGGCGGGATGCCCGGGACGTCGACCGGCGCCGGCGCGGGGCTCTCGTCCACGACGCCGACCAGGCCGAGGCCGACGGCCTCCAGCGCGCCCAGGCCGATGCCGCGCTCGGCGGCGATCTCCCGGGTCAGCCGGATCGCCGCCTCGGCCTCCTCCAGCGGGGCCGCGTCCTCCGGCAGGGACGCGGAGGCGGTGGCCACCACCTGGTGGGCGGCGTTGGCCACGGCCAGCCGGACCCGTCCGCGGCCGAGGTCGAGGCCGAGGAGCAGGCCGGCGGCCGGGTTGAGCGAGACGAAGGCGGCGGGCCTGCCGCGTCCGCGCGGCTCGGCGGGCACCGAGTCCGTCTCGATCACCGCACCGCGGTCCATCAGGTCGGAGATGATCGCGAACAGCGTGCTGCGGGACAGGCCGGTGCGCTCGGTGAGCTGGGCCCGGCTCAGCGCGCCCGCCGCGCGCAGCGTGGCGAGCACGGCGTCCTCGTGCACCAGCCGCAGCCGCTGCAGCGCGTCAGTGGGTGACGACATGGGACCATGATGGTGGGCAAGGCATTGCGGTCAACTCTCCGTCCGGATCATCCGGCGGCGGCCGACGCGTACAGGTCGGCGGTGAAGTACGTGGACGGTTCGGGCGACTCGGTCAGCTTGCCCATGGTGACGAACAGGTCGGCCAGGCCCTTGTACCAGCCGGCCGCGGTGCCGTCCTTGGCCAGCTTGACCAGTTCGGCGGTCGGCAGGATCTTCGTCACCGCCGAGGCGCCCTTGAACTGCTGCGGCGGCGCCTTGAGGAAGGCGGCGGTCAGCGTCTCGGCCTCGGCCGCGTGCCCGGCGACCCAGTCGTTGGCCTCCTGGAGCACCTTCAGCACCTTGGTGACGGTGGCCGCGTCGCCGGAGACCAGCTCGTTGCGGGCGACGAACGAGCTGGGGAAGCTCAGCTTGGGGTAGAAGTCCTCGCTCTTGGTCAGCTCGACCAGCTCCGGCACGTTCTTCTTGATGGTGTCGATCAGCGGGTACCAGATGGCCGCCGCGTCGATCTGCTTGGCGCTGAACGCGGTCACGACCGTGCTCGGGTCCATGTTGACCTTCTGCACGTCCTTGCCGGACAGGCCGGCCTCCTTCAGGGCCAGCTCAAGGATCATGTCGCCGGACGTGCCCTCGGGCACGCCCACCTTCTTGCCCTTCAGGTCCTTGACGGAGGTGATGCCCGACTCCGGGTAGGTGATCACCCGGTCGGCCATGCCGAGCATGTTCGGCGCGATGATCTTGGCCTTGCCGCTGGCCGGGAGCCAGGTCGCGCCGGAGCCGATGTAGCCGAAGTCGATGTCGCCGGAGCCGAGCGCCTGGATCTGCAGCGGGCCGTTGGTGAACACCTTCAGGTCGGGCTCCAGCCCCCGCTTGGCCCACAGGCCCTGCTGGTCGGCCGCGGCGAGCGCGGCGGCGCCGGAGAAGTCGGCGATGTAGCCGAAGCGCACGCTCTTGGCTTCGGGGCCGTCGCCGGAGGAGGAGCCGCAGGCGGCGGCGGGGAGGAGGACGGCCAGCGCCGCGAGGGCGCTGACCAGGGTGCGAGGACGCCTCATCGGGGGGTCCTTTCTCGTCTCACGGAGGGATCGGGGGGTGACGGCGGCCTCATGCGACCTCGTCGGCGACGCCGTCCACGTCGGGGGCGCGGCCCTCGCCGATGTCGGCCATGTAGCTCATCCAGGTGTAGGCCGGGTCGCCGCGGCGCAGCAGTTCCCGGTACAGGCGTACGGTCAGCTCGCGCCGGACCGCCGCGTAGGCGGGCGCGGGGTAGACGTTGTGCAGTTCGTGCGGGTCGGCGTCCAGGTCGTAGAGCTCGTGCACGCCTTCCGGGTTGAAGACCAGCTTGTGGCGGCGGTCCCGGATCATGCGCTGGGAGTAGGGGAAGTGGTGGCCGTGGAACTCGGCGACCACCGAGTCCCGGCCCTCGGCGGGCTCGCCGCGCAGCAGCGGGAGCAGGCTCTCGCCGTCGCAGGGCTCCTGCGGCGGCAGCCCGGCCAGGTCCAGGATGGTGGGGTTGAGGTCGATCAGGGTGGCGAACGCGTCCACGGTCTTCGCGGGCGCGCCGGGCACCCGGACGATGCCGGGGATGCGGTAGATGTCCTCGTACATGGCCGGGCCCTTGTCGTTCAGCCGGTGGGCGCCGGTGAACTCGCCGTGGTCGGCGGTGAAGACGACCGTGGTGTCGTCCCAGAGGGACAGCTCGCGCAGCGCCGTCAGGAGCCGGCCGATCTGGTCGTCGATCATCGTCACGTAGCCCCAGTAGACGGCGATCAGCTTGCGCCAGGCGTCGGCGTCGAAGCTGTCGGCCGACCAGTACTCGGAGTAGCGTCGCTGCACCTCGGGCTTGCCGGCGAAGGTCTCGGCCATCGAGGCGGGCAGCGGCACGAGGTCCGGGTCGTACATGTCGTAGTAGCGGTCGGGGATGAGGTACGGCAGGTGGGGGCCGTACCAGTGGCAGGACAGCAGGAACGGGCGGCCGGTGCGGCGGAAGTCCGCGGCGTAGCGTTCCAGCAGCTCCAGGGTGCGGTCGGCGAGGAACGCCTCGATCGTGGCCTCGGCCGGCTGCCGGAGCCTGCCGGCGATGAGATGGCCGCGGCCGGTGCCGTTGGGGGCCTTGCCGAAGATCGGGCTGTCCACCGCGAAGGGGGGATGGCCGTGCTCCTTCAGCCAGCTTTCGTAGGAGGGGTGGTCGAAGGGGTTCAGCGCCCCGGGCAGGTGCTCGCCGTCCATGCCGTGGAACTCGGGCCCGCGTTCGCGGCCGATGTGCCACTTGCCGACGTGGCCCAGGTTGTAGCCGGCGGCCCGCAGCGGCGCGGCGAGGGTCGGCTGGTCGTCGGCGACCTCGTCCCGGCCGCCGCCGTTGCGCTCGGGGTTGACCAGCAGGCCGTGCCGGAACGGGTGCAGCCCCGTGAACAGCGACGCGCGGGCCGGGGTGCAGATCGCGGTCGGCGTGTAGAACCGGTCGAAGCGCGTGCCCTCCGCCGCCAGGCCGTCGAGCGCGGGGGTGCGGACGACGGGGTTGCCGTAGCAGCCGAGCGTGTCCACCCGATGCTGGTCGGTCATCAGGAACAGGACGTTGCGGGGACTGGTCACTCGCTCTCCGATCGCTAATTTTTCTTGAGGGTTTACGTTAAAGAAGGATCATGAGCTTCGCAAGGGGGTGATAGGGGAGAGATGTCGGTTTTTATTTCCGGTCTCTTGACGTAAATCGGTGAGGGTGATCACACTTTGCGATATCCCCCGCCTCCCGAAGGAGTCCGATGCGTCGACATCTCCTGACCGCCGCGCTCGCGGCAGCGCTCGTGGTCCCGGCTCTTGGGCCCGCTCCGAGCGCCTACGCCGCCGACGAGCCCGTCAACCTGGCCCTCGCGGGCACCGCCACCGCCTCCAGCGTCGAACTGGACCGCGCCGACTTCGCCGCCGCGCACGTCAACGACGGCGACACCGCCACCCGCTGGTCCTCCAAGTACGCCGACGACAACTGGGTCCAGGTACGCCTGGACGCGCCGGCCAAGGTCGACCACGTGACGTTGCGCTGGCCGAACGCCTGTGCCCGCGACTTCGTCCTGCAGACCTCCGCCGACGGCGTGACCTGGACCGACGTGGCCTCGCTGCAACGCGACACCTGCCCGCGCACCGACGTCATCGACGTGGCCTCGCAGACCCCGGTGTCCTATGTCCGGATGCAGGGCAGGAAGCGCTGGGCCGCCTTCGGCTACTCGATCTCGGAGTTCGAGATCTGGGACCGGCCGCCCGCGCCGCCCCGGCCCGTCCTGGGCCTGCTGCCGAAGCCGGTGGCGCTCCAGGAGCAGGGCGGGACGCCGTACACGCTGCACAGGAACACCCGGGTCGTCGCGGCCGGGCAGGACGCGCGGGCGCCCGCCGAATACCTGGCCAGGGCGCTGCGCCCGGCCACCGGCTACCGCCTGCCGGTCGTCGCCGCAGGGGACGGCCCCGCGCCGATCGTCGTCGAGGTCGGCCCCGGCAAGGGCCCGGCCGGGCACGAGGACGAGGGCTACCGGCTCACCGTCGCCCCCGGCCGGATCGCCCTGACCGCGAGCACGGCCGCCGGCGCGCTCAACGGCGTCCAGACGCTGCGCCAGCTCTTCCCGCAGTGGGTCGAGTCCGACTCCGTCGTGCCCGCCTCGTGGACGGCGCCCGCGGTGACGATCAACGACTACCCGCGCTTCGCGCACCGGGGCATGATGCTCGACGTCGCGCGCAGCTTCTACCCGGTGGCGGAGGTGAAGTCCGCGATCGACGCCGCCGCCCAGTTCAAGATCAACCGGCTGCACCTGCACCTCACCGACGACCAGGGCTGGCGCATCGCCGTCGGCGACCCGGCCACCAACCCCTCGGGCATCGACTACGGCCTGCTCACCCGGGTCGGCGGCGCCACCGCGATGACCGACCGGGGCACCGAACCGGGCATCACCGGCTTCTACACCAAGGCCGACTACACCGAGATCGTGCGGTACGCGGGCGAGAACGGCATGACCGTCATCCCCGAGATCGACCTGCCCGGTCACGTCAACTCGGCGCTGCACTCCGTCCCGCAGCTCAACACGGCGGGCGCGCAGCCGCGGCTCCAGCCGGGGGAGACCACCGTCCCGCACAACGGCACCGGCGCGGTCGGCTACTCCTCGCTGGACGCCGCCGCCCCCGTCACCTACGAGTTCGCCCGGCACGTGCTCGCCGAGATCGCCGCGATGACGCCGGGCCCGTACCTGCACATCGGCGGGGACGAGGCGCACGTCACCCCGCACGCCGACTACGTCAAGATGGTGGACGCGTTCACCGCCGCGGTGAAGGGCCTCGGCAAGACCGTCGTCGGCTGGAACGAGTACGCCGGAACCGCCCTGCCCCAGGGCGATGCCGTCGTGCAGTTCTGGAACGGCAACCTGGCCGCCGTCGCCAAGGCGGTCAACGAGCGCGGGGCCAAGGCGATCCTGTCCCCGGCGGCCAACACGTACGTCCCGCAGAAGCAGGACCCCCGTCAGCCGCAGGGCGGCACGTGGGCGTGCGGCGGGGTCTGCGGGCTGGACCGCCACTACAACTGGGACCCCGGCACGTACGTGCCCGGCGTCGCCGAGTCGTCCGTGCTGGGCGTGGAGTCGGCGATGTGGGGCGAGTTCATCAGGCGGCTCGGCCAGGCGCAGTACTACTCCTTCCCGCGCCTGATCGCGACGGCCGAGGTCGGCTGGACCCCGCAGGACCAGCGTGACTACGCCGGATTCAGCACCAGGTTGTCGGCGGTCGGCGGCCGGCTGACGGTCGCGGGGACCAACTTCTTCCCCACCGCCGACGTCCCGTGGCGGCTGCAGGTCCTCGGCCGGCCCGTCACCGTCCGTGCCGGACGTCCGGCGGGGGCCACCTGGACGGTCACCGCGCCAGGCCACGCCGCGGACGGGCTCAAGGCGTCGATCGCCTGGAGCGACGGGGTGACGGAGGAGGTCACGCTGACCACGCCACGCGTGGCGAGCATCTCGGACATGCGGGTCAACGACGCCTTCACGGCCCGGTCGGACCGGTCGTTCGCCGGGCCCGGCACGTACAGCGGCACCTTGACCGTGCGCCCGACCGGTCTCGCGCCGGTGCAGGGTGCTCTGACGGTCACCGTGAAGGACTGACCCGCGCCCTGGTCGATCGGCTCCCGTCCGGCCTTCAGCGGGACGGGAGCCGGCGGCCGGTGAAGGCCAGGAGGCGGCGGTGGGCGGGGTCGCCGGGGTCGGCCGGGACTTCGGGGCCGAACATGCCGGGCCGCCGGAAGGCGCCGAAATCCATGGCGAGCATGACCGTGAGCAGTTCGCCGCACGCGTCGTCGTCCACGAGCGTCTCCTGACCGGTGGCCAGGGCAAGGTCGGCGCCGTGGACGAGCACCTCGGTGAGGTGCACGAGCGCGGCCATCCGCGCGGGCAGCTCGCCGAAGCCCAGGCGGACCGTTCCGTCCAGGGCGCCGGGGCGGTGCCAGGCGTCGCGGTCGAGGCGGGCGGCGAGGGCGAAGGCCGCCCGCGGGTCGCCGCCGAGCCAGTCGTCCTCGTGCGCCGCGCCGGCGTCGGTGCCGGTGAGCTCGGCGGCGAAGATGCGCATGCCGCCGACCAGGTGGTTCAGCTCGGTCCGCACGTCCCAGGCCGGGCAGAGGGCGGGGGCGGCGAGCCGGTCGCCGGTGAGGCCCTCGACGATGACGCCGGTCATGTCGAGGGCGCGGTCGATCTGCTCGATCACGGAGGTCATCGTGCTCTCCTTCAGGTGCGTCGCCCCACCGCTAAAGCAGGATGTGGCTGCGTTTACGGCGAGGACTCTAGGGCGCGAGAAGCCGCAAACGCAAGTCATGGCTGCGTTAAGGTGAGGGCATGGAAGAGCGACAGCCCGCCAGGCGTCCCGGCGGGCGCAGCGCCCGCGTCCGCGCCGCGGTGCACCAGGCCGTCACCGACCTGATCGCCGAACGCGGCTACGGCAACTACACCGTCGGCGACGTCGCGGCGCGCGCGGGCGTGGCCGACACCAGCGTCTACCGGCGCTGGGGCACGATCGAGGCCCTGACCATCGACGTCGCGATCACCTGGCTCACCACCACCTCGCCCGTCCCCGACACCGGCAGCCTGGACGGCGACCTGCGCGCCTACGCGGCCAACGTGGCCAGGGACGTCACCGGCCCCGACGGCCTGGCCCTGCTGCGCCTGGTCATCGCCCTGTCGTCGGCGGGCGACGACGGTCTGCGGGCCCGCGCGGCGTTCCTCGCCGAGCGTTCCCGCCAGCTCCAGGTCATGCTCGACCGGGCCCGCGACCGGGGCGAGCACCCTCCGGAGGTCCTCGACGTGGTCGACCACATCCTGGCCCCGATGTACCTCCGCGTCCTGTTCGGAGCCGCCCCGCTGACCCCCGAGTACGTCGACGGCCTGGCCGATCGCCTGCTCGCACGCACGGCGTACGGTCCTTGACCGTGTCGACGAGGTCGAGCACGGCACCGCGCGGTGGAGGTACTGCTTCCCCCGGCCGGCGGCGACCGGCGAGGGCGAGGCGGTCGTGGGCGCGGTGCACCGACGGGCCTCGGACTTGTGGCGGGGGTGTGAAGGTCGGGGGCGGGTACCGTGCAGACCGCCCTACGGGAGGGGGAACCCGCCTAACGTCCCGAAATATGAGGACAGTGGATGTTCTGGTGGTGGGTGCCGGGCTTGCCGGGTTGAGCACGGCCCGGCTGCTCGCCCTGCGAGGGCTGGACGTCATGGTCGTCGACCGCCGCAGGTCGCTGTCGGCCGGCATCCGCACCACCGGGATCTTCGTCCGCCGCACGCTCGACGACTTCGACCTGCCGGACCACCTCCTCGGGCCCGGCGTCCGGGACGTGCTGCTGCACCCGCCGTCGCGGCGTTCGCCGATCCACCTCACCAGCGACAGGGACGAGTTCCGGGTGGCCGACATGGCGGCCGTCCACGAGCACGCCCGCCGCGCGGCCGAGTCGGCCGGGGCACGGGTCCTGCTGGGCACGCGGTACGCGGGCACGTCGGCGGGCCTCGTCCGCCTGGAAGCCTCGGGGCAGGGGGTGCGCGAGGTGAGGGCCAGGTTCGTGGTGGGGGCGGACGGTGCGCGGTCGCGGGTGGCCCGTGATCTCGGCCTGGACGTCAACCGGCGCTTCCTCGTCGGCGCGGAGATCGTCCATCCGGTCGCGCCGGGCCCGGCGGTCCCGGTGTTCCACTGCGTGCTGGACCCCCGGGTGGCTCCGGGTTACCTCGGATGGGTGGTGGACGACGGGCGGCACGCGCACGTGGGCGTCGCCGGGGAACCGGGGGCGATGCGGGCCGGCGTCCGGCGTCTGCTGGACGCCTTCGCCGCCGGCGCGCCCGGCCGCGACGCGCCGCCCACCGGGCCGGTCGAGCGGCGGGGCGGCCCGATCCCGGTCGGAGGCGTGCTGCGGCGGCTGGCCTGCCCGGCCGGGCTGCTGGTCGGGGACGCGGCGGGCGCGGTGTCGCCGCTGACGGCCGGCGGGCTGGACCCCTGCCTGCGGATGTCCGAACCGGCCGCGGCGGTGATCGCCGAGTATCTGCGCACCGGCGATCAAGGGGTGCTCAGGCAGTACGACGGGGCCGCGCTGCGGGCCCGGTTCCGTGGGCGGTTGCTGCTGCGGCGGGTGTTCGCGGGCATCCGGTCGCCGCTCGCGGCGGAGGCGGCGGTGGCCGCCCTGCGCAGCCGCGCCGGCCGCGCGCTGGCGGCGCGGATCCTGTTCGGCGACGGGTCCTTCCCCGAGATCGAGCCCCGGTTCACGGCGAGAACGGCCGCGCGCGAGTGACCGCGAAGTGGCGCGCCGGGAGCGGCAACGGGGGCGGGAACGGGGGGCGACCCCGTGCGGAGGCACGGGGTCGCGGAGATCGAACGGCTACGGCTTGGTGTAGCCGCCCGTGTAGGCGCCGGATCCGCTGTACGCGTACACGCGGACGCGGTAGGTGCCCGCCGTCCCGTTGTAGGTCAGGGTCTCGTCGGGCCCGCTGCTGGTGCTGCTGGCCACCGTGGTCCAGCCGAGGATGCCCTGCTTCTGCAGGTACAGGTCGAAGTCCACGCCGGCGGGCCCGTCGAGGCACGCGCGCTGCGTCCCGGCGGCGGCCGTGTACCCGGAGCTGTTCGGGTAGTACACGTTCTGCCCGCTGGTCAGGTTGCCGGAGAACGGCGTCTGGTAGCCGGTGCAGTTCCCGGGCGTGGTCCCGACCGTGATGCTCTTGCTGGTGGCGTTCGTGGCCCCGCCGTTGTCGGTCACGGTGAGGGTCACGTTGTACGTGCCCGCGGCGGCGTAGGTGTGCGACACGGTCGCGCCGCTGCCGGTGGCGCCGTCGCCGAAGCTCCACGCGTAGGAGGCGACGGTCCCGTCCGGGTCGCTGGAGCCGGAGCCGTTGAACGAGCACACCCGCGTGGTGTTGTCGCACGACTGGGTGAAGCTCGCCACCGGAGGCTGGTTGCCACCGGTCGTCGGCGGGTACTGGCTGGAGTCGTGCACGTCGAGCAGGGGCTCCTTGACCCCGTCGGTGGCGTCGTCGGTCCAGTTCAGGTTGCCGGTGTTCTTGAGCTTGTCCCGTACGGCCAGCGCCCCGGCCCGGGTGGTGGGCTTGTTCGCGCCGCTGGTCAGCACGGCCGCCGCGCCCGCGACGTGCGGGCTGGCCATGGAGGTGCCGCTGATGGTGTTGTAGCCGCCGTTCATCCACGTGGAGTAGATGCAGGTGCCCGGGGCCGCGACCTCGACGGTGGTGCCGTAGTTGGAGTACCAGGCGAGTGTGTCGTCGGTGTCGGTGGCGCCGTCGGTGCGGCACGGCACGGTGATCGTCCCGACGAGACCGCCGGGCTGGCCGTCGAAGTCGGTCACGGCCGAGACGGTGACGACGTCGGGGTGGTTGGCCGGGAAGAAGCCGGAGGCGTCGGCCGTGCTGTTGCCCGCGGCCACGACGACGACGATGCCCGCGTTGGTGGCGTTCGTGATCGCGTTGCTGATCGCGGAGCTGCTGCAGCCCTGGCAGCCGAGGCTCAGGTTGATGACCTCGATCGTGCTCGCCCTGGCCACGACCCAGTCGAGGCCCGCGGCGATGCCGGCCAGCGTGCCGGAGCCCGCCGAGTTGAGCACCTTGACGGCGTGGATGCGGGCGCCGGGGGCGACGCCGACCGCGCCGATCGCGTTGTCGATGGCGCCGATCGTGCCGGCCACGTGGCTGCCGTGCCCGTTGTCGTCGTCGCCGGTGCCCGAGCAGACGCCGCTGGTGCAGTTGGTGCTGGCCACCACGTTCAGGTCGGGGTGGTCGAGGTCGACGCCGGTGTCCACGACCGCCGCGTCCACGTCCACGCGGGCGTCGTCGGTGCCGTCGATGTCGAGGTTGATGTTCTGGTCGGCGTAGATGCGCTTGATGCCGCTGGGTACGGTCTGCGCGAAGGCGTGCACCTCCTGGTCGGGCTCGACGGTGAGCACGCCGGGCTCGCTCTTCAGCTTGGCGGCCTCGTCGGGGGTGAGAAGGGCCGTGTAGCCGTGGAAGGCGTACCGGTAGGTTCCCACCAGTACGCCCTTGTGCGCCGTGACCTGCTGCTGCGCCTCGTTCGCCACCTGCGCGCGCGACACGCCCGAGAGCTGGACGATGTAGCGCTGCTGGTCGGCGGCGGCCGGGGAGTTGGCCTCGGCGGCGGTGGCCCAGCCGGACAGTGCCAGGCAGACGCCGGAGGCCAGGGCTAACAGGGTTGAGATTCGACGCATGGAAAACGCCTTTCTCCGGGGGTGACATGAGCTGCGCTCATGCGGCTTGTGAGCGGAACATCGCATATGACAGTGAGTCAGGCAATACTGAAATATCTGTCATAGATCACATCGGTCTGGGTCGTTCCGACGAAGAATCGGGCCAGGCATAGTGGCAGTGGACGAACCGGGTTGTTCCCGTCGGCTCTAGGGTCGGGCGGAGTCGAGCCAGGGGGGACACCGGTGCCGGAGCTGGAGGAGATCGGTGCGTGGCTGCGTCACCGGCTGGCGGGGCTGCTCGCCGAGAACGAGGTGCCCGGGGCCGCCGTGGCGGTCGCCGCGGGCGGGGAGACGGTCGAGGTCGCGGCCGGGACGCTGAGCACGGCCACGGGCGTCGAGGCCACCACCGGCTCCCTGTTCCAGATCGGCTCGATCACCAAGGTGCTGACCGCGACGCTGGCCATGCAACTGGCCGACGAGGGGCGGCTCGACCTCGACGCGCCCGTGCGCGCCCACCTCCCGGAGTTCCGGATCGGCGACGAGCGGGCCGCGCGGCGGATCACCACCCGGCAGCTCATGTGCCACGTCTCCGGCTTCGAGGGGGACGTCTTCACCGACACCGGCAAGGGCGACGACTGCGTCGAACGCTTCCTGGACGCCCTGCACGAAGTGCCGCAGCTGTTCGAGCCCGGCGAGATGTTCTCCTACAACAACGCCGGCTACTGCGTGCTGGGCCGGATCATCGAGGTCGTCCGGGGCAAGCCGTTCGACGCGTGCCTGCGGGACCACCTGTTCACGCCCCTCGGCATGACCCACGCCGCCAACGACCCCTACGAGGCGATCGTCCACCGTACGGCGGTGGGACACGTCCAGCGCACGCCGGACGGCCCGTACGAGCCGACCCCGGTGTGGGCGCTGGCCCGCTCGAACGCGCCCGCCGGGTCGATGCTGGCGATGCGCCCGCGCGACCTGCTGGCCTTCGCCCGGATGCACCTGGCCGGCGGCACCGGCCCGGACGGCGTCCGCCTGCTGAGCGCGGAGAGCGTCAGGGCGATGCGCCGGCCGCAGGTCACGCTGCCCGACATCGGCCAGGGCACGGCCTGGGGCCTGGGGTGGGAGCTGTTCGACCTGCCCGGCGGCACGGTCTTCGGCCATGACGGCAGCACCGTCGGCCAGTCGGCGTGCCTGCGCGTCGTGCCGGGCCGCGACGTCGCCGTGGTGATCGTCGCCAACGGCGGCCGGTCGCGGCCGGTGTTCGCCGAGATCGCCGGGCGCGTGCTGGACGAGCTGGGCGGGGTCCGGCTGCCCGCGCCCCCGGCGCCCCGCGCGGTCTCCGTGCCGCCCGCCGACGCCGCCCGCTATGTCGGCACGTACACGTCGAGCACCTGCGAGACCGAGGTGAGCCTCGACGAGACCGGGCGGCTGTGGCTGCGGCGGACGCCCGTCGGGATCACCGCCGAGCTGGACGAGGTGCCGTACCGCACCGAGCTGGCCGCCTGGCGCGGGGACGTCGTGCTCCCGCTCGAACCCGAGCGCGGCGTGCACGCGCCGATCGCCTTCCTCGGCGACGACGGCACCGGCCGCGCCCTGTACCTGCATGACGGCCGCGCCGACCGCCGCGCGTCCGCCTGAACCACCCGAACCGGAAGGGCCTGCCCGCGCCACCCGCGCCGGGCGGGCCCTTCCCATGCCCGCCACCCGCCGATCAGTTGGTACGCCCGGACGAACCCGGTCCGCAACGTTCGATGACCGCGACGAACACCGCCGGGGGCGCGGGTCCCACTATCGTCGGATGGATTTGGAGAGCGATCGCGTGCTGGCGATCCGGGACCTGTCGGTCGAGATCCGGCGCGGCGACAGGGTCGTCCGCCCGGTCTCGGACGTCAGTCTGGCGCTGAACCGCGGCGAGACCCTGGGGATCGTCGGCGAGACCGGGTCCGGCAAGTCCATGACCGGTCTCGCGATCATGGGCATGCTGCCGGCCGGCGGCCGGGTGACCAGCGGCTCGATCGACTTCGGCGGCGAGGAGCTGGTCGGCCTGCCCGCCGCGCGCTACCGGGCGCTGCGCGGCAACGAGATCGCGATGGTGTTCCAGGACTCGCTGACCGCGCTGAACCCGACCCGGCGCGTCGGCGAACAGGTCGCCGAGCCGGTACGGCTGCACCAGGGCGCCTCCAGGCGGGCCGCCCGCGAACGCGCCGCAGAGGTGCTCGCCCTGGTCGGCCTGCCCCGCCCGGCCGAGCGCATGGACGACTACCCGCACCAGCTCTCGGGCGGCATGCGGCAGCGCGTGATGATCGCGATGGCGCTGGCGTGCGAGCCGCGGGTCGTCATCGCCGACGAGCCGACCACGGCCCTGGACGTCACCATCCAGGCCGAGATCCTCGACCTCCTGGACGACCTGCGCTCCCGGCTCGGCATGTCGATGATCCTCATCACCCACGACATGGGCGTCATCGCCCGGCACGCCGACCGCGTCGGCGTCATGTACGCCGGCCGCCTGGCCGAGACCGCCCCCACCCCCGTGCTCTTCGGCCGGACCCGGCACCGCTACACGCACGCGCTGCTGTCCTCGATCCCCTCGCTCACCCACGACAGGGACGAGCGGCTGTTCAGCATCCCCGGCGCGCCGCCCGACCTGACCGCGGCCGGGCCCGGCTGCCCGTTCGCGCCGCGCTGCGACGCCGCCACCGACCGGTGCCGCGAGGAGCGTCCGGCCCCCTCGGCGGAGGACGGCGGGCACGTCCACGCCTGCCACCACCCGGCCTCCGGACCGGCCGAGCGGGTCCAGGCCCGGTTCGTCACCCGCCCGGCGGGGTCGCAGGGGCGGGCGGAGGACCCGCGGTTGCGCGTCGTCGACCTCAGGCGCGAGTACCCGGTCGGCGGCAGGGGCCTGTTCGGCGGGCGCCGCACCCTGAAGGCGGTCTCGGGCGTCAGCTTCGAGGTGGCGGCGGGGGAGACGTTCGGGCTGGTCGGCGAGTCGGGCTGCGGGAAGTCCACCCTCGGCAGGATGCTCGTCGCCCTCGACCGGCCCACCTCCGGCGAAGTGATCTTCGACGGCGAGCCGGTCAGCCGGATGAGCGCGCGGGCGCTCGGGCCGCGCCGCGGCCGGCTGCAGATGATGTTCCAGGACTCCGGCGCCGCCCTCGACCCCCGCATGCGCATCGGCACGATCCTGCGCGAGCCGATGGCGATCCAGGGCTCGGGCGACCGCGCCCACCGCACGGCCCGCGCCCGCGAGCTGCTGCGGGACGTCGGGCTGCCCGGCAGCGTCATGGACCGCTACCCCCACGAGCTGTCCGGCGGGCAGCGGCAGCGGGTGAACCTGGCCCGCGCCCTGGCCCTCGACCCGGCGGTGCTGGTCGCCGACGAGCCGGTCAGCGCCCTCGACGTCTCCATCCGCTCCCAGGTGCTCAACCTCATGCGCGGCATCCAGATCGAGCGCGGCCTCAGCAGCGTGGTGATCTCGCACGACCTGGCCGTCGTGCGCTACCTGGCCGACCGGGTCGGCGTCATGTACCTGGGCAAACTGGTCGAGACCGGTACCACCGAAGAGGTGTACGGCGCTCCCGCCCACCCCTACACCGCCGGCCTGCTCGCCGCCGTCCCCGACGCGGACCCCGAGGCCCCGCAGCCGCGCGGCGCCCGCGTACGCGGCGAGCTGCCGAGCCCGATCGACCCGCCCAGCGGCTGCCGCTTCCGCACCCGCTGCGCCCTGGCCGACGACGTGTGCGCGCAGGCCGAACCCCTCCCACGGCAGGTCACCGGCACCCATCAGGTCGCCTGCCACCACCCGCTCCAGCCGCTCGAACCCGCGGCCACCTCGCTGAAGGGAGCCTCCCGGTCATGACCTGGTACGTCGTCCGGCGGCTGGCGATCTCGGTCGTCGTCCTGCTCGGGATCTCCGCGGTGGTCTTCCTGCTGCTGCACCTCGTCTCCGACAGCCCCGGCCGGGTCGTCCTCGGGCAGCGCGCCTCGCCCGAGGCGGTCGCCGACTTCAACCGGCAGCACGGGTTCGACCGCCCGGTCCTCGCCCAGTACGTCGGCTACCTGGGCCAGCTGGCCCACGGCGACCTGGGCAGGTCGTACAAGCTGAACGAGAACGTGGCGACCCTGCTCGGGCAGAACGCCGGCCGCAGCGCGATGCTCTCGGCGGCCGGGCTGGCGCTGGCGCTGGTGATCGCCGTGCCGCTCGGCGTGCTCCAGGCGGTCAGGCGCAACAGCGTCGCCGACCGGCTCCTCACGGCCGCCTCGTACGTGCTCTACGCGACGCCGTCGTTCCTGCTCGGGCTGATCCTGATCGCCGTGTTCAGCCAGGCGCTCCCGTTCTTCCCGGCCGAGGCGTCCCAGTCGCACTCGCCGTGGGTCGTCTTCACCGATCCGCGGGCCATGGCGCTGCCGGTCATCACGCTCGCCGCGGCCAGCGTGGCGGTGTTCGCGCAGTACCAGCGCTCCTCGGCGCTGGACCAGCTCGGTCTGGACTACATCAGGGTGGCGCGCGCCAAGGGCCTGCCGGAGCGGCTGGTCCTGCTCCGCCACCTGCTGCGCAACGCCTGCCTGCCGCTGGTCACGCTGGTCGGCACGCTGATCCCCACGCTGCTGGCGGGCAACCTGATCGTCGAGTCGCTGTTCAACTATCCCGGCCTCGGCCTGCTGTTCCTCAACAGCCTGCAACGCGAGGACTATCCGGTGCTGCTCGCCTACACCCTCGTCGGCGGCGTCCTGACCGTGGCCGGCAACTTCGTCGCCGACCTCGTGGTCGCCGCCGCCGACCGCCGAATCGAGCTGAGCAAATGACCACCCAGAACGTGGACGCGCGGCCCGAGGCCGAGACACCCTCCGCGCGGCGCCGGCTCCCGGTGCTGCGCGGGCTCCGGCGCAGCCCGCTCGGCCTGGCCGGCGGCCTGCTCCTGCTGCTGATCGCCGGGTTCTGCTTCCTGGGGCCGCTGATCTACCGCACCAACCAGATCGACGTGGACCTGGTCAACGCCGCCCTGCCCCCCGGCCCCGGGCATCCGCTCGGCACGGACGCCAACGGCTTCGACGTGCTCGGCCGGCTGATGGCCGGCGGCCGCCTGTCGCTCCAGATCGGCCTGCTCGCCGCCCTGTTCGCCACCGCGATCGGCACCCTGTACGGCGCGGTCGCCGGGCTGGCCGGAGGCGTGGTGGACGGCTTCCTGATGCGGCTGGTCGACGTCATGCTGTCGGTGCCGTTCCTGTTCTTCGTGCTGATCCTGTCGGCCCGCTTCCACGCCGACGCCCTGTCGCTGAGCCTGGTCATCGGCGGCTTCTCCTGGCTGGTCTCCGCCCGGCTGGTCCGCGGCGAGGTGCTGACGCTGCGGGTGCGGGAGTTCGTGCTGGCCGCGCGGGTGATGGGCGCCTCCCGCCGGCGGCTCATCCTCACCCACCTGATCCCGAACGCGCTCGGCGTGATCATCGTCAACATCACGTTCCAGGTCGCCGACGCGATCCTCGTCGTGGCGGCGCTGGGCTTCCTGGGGTTCGGCCTGACGTACCCGACCGAGGACTGGGGCAGCCAGCTCGCCGGCGGCGTCGCCTACATCTCGGCCGACTACTGGTGGCTGATCTACCCGGTCGGGGGCTGCATCATCCTGACCGTGCTGGCGCTCAACCTGCTCGCCGACGCCCTGCGCGACGCCGTCGGGCGGCGGGCCGACTGATGCGTTTCGTCCCCCGCGAGGCCGCGGCCCCTACGGCCCCTTCGCTCTTCTCCACCCCCACATTCTTCTCCACCCCCACATGTAGGAGCCCGCAATGACGCACGTGTCCGGAAAGCCGCGAGCACGCCTGGCGGTGGCGCTCGCCGCCGCGGTGGCGGTGCTGGCCACAGCGTGCACCGGCGGCGGAGGCGCCGCCAAGGACGCCGCCGCCGGCTACGCCAGCCAGCCGGCGCAGTCGGGCAAGCCCAAGGACGGCGGCACGGTCACGGTCGCGCTGACCCCCGGCCTCAGCCCGAACTACATCTACCCCTACCCGCCGGCCGCCGCCAACGGGACCGTCATCGCCCGCGGCCTGATGTGGCGCTCCCTCTACCGGCCCAGCGGCGAGGGCGACCAGGTGGCCGACGCCGAGCTGAGCCTGGCCGAGCCGCCCGACTACAGCCCCGACCGCAAGACCGTGACCATCAGGATGAAGGACTACAAGTGGTCCGACGGCACCCCGGTCACCGCCGATGACGTCGTGTTCTCCCTGACGCTGCTCAAGGCGGCGCTCGCGGAGAGCCCGGCCAACTGGAGCTTCTACACCCCGGGCCAGTTCCCCGACGGGGTCACCGCCAAGGCCGCCGCGCCCGGCACGCTGACCCTCGAACTGGAGACGGCCTACAACCCGTCGTACCTGATGTCGATGCTGACGCTGCTGTACGTGATGCCGTCCAAGGCGTGGGACATCGACCGCGCCGGCGGACCGCACCTCGACTACACCGAGCCGAAGAACGCCAAGGCGATCTACAAGTACCTGACGAAGGAGTCGGAGTCGCAGTCCACGTTCGCCACGAACCCGCTGTGGCAGGTGGTCAACGGCCCGTTCCGGCTCAAGAGCTTCGACCCGACGACCGGCTCGTTCTCGCTGGCGCCGAACGAGTCCTACAGCGGGCCGGGTGAGTCGCGGCTGGACCAGGTCGACTTCAAGGCCTTCACCTCGGCCGCCGCGGTGCTCAACCAGTTCAAGGCGGGCAACCTGACCGTCGGCACGCTGGACTCCAGCTTCATCACCCAGATCGGCGCGCTGAAGGCCAAGGGGTTCAACGTCTACGGCGCGCCCGCGCCCGCCCGGTTCGACTCGCTGACCATCAACTTCGGCAACACGGCGAACGGCTTCGACAAGATCATCGCCCAGCCGTACGTCCGGCAGGCGTTCCAGCGCCTGATCGACCAGCCGGGCTACATCGCCGGCCGGGGCATCTACAACGGCGCCGGCTCGCCCAACTACAGCACGGCGGGCAGCGGCTCGCCGTACCCGCCGGCGTTCGGGGACGCGCCGCCGTACCCGCACGACCCGGCGGCGGCGGCCAAGCTGCTCACCGACAACGGCTGGCAGGTGGTCCCGAACGGCTCCACCACCTGCGTGCGGCCCGGCACCGGGACGGGCGAGTGCGGCGCCGGCATCCCGCGCGGCCAGAAGATCAGCTTCACCCTGGCCTCGGCGAACACCCCCGCCTACGTCGGCGCCCGGGACGTCGCCTTCGCCTCGGCGGCCAAGAAGCTCGGCATCGAGGTCAAGATCGTCACCAAGTCCCTCACCTACATGTACGCCAACTACGGCAACACCTTCGCCCCCGCCACCAAGAACGAATGGGCGATGCAGGACTACGGCCCGCTCTACCTGGCGGCCGGCTACCCCAGCAGCAACACGGTGTACAACGCCAAGGGCAGCTTCAACCTGGGCAGCTACCGCGACGACGAGGTGGACCGGCTCATCGACGCCTCGACCTTCGGGGCCGACGCCAAGGCCCTGTCGGCCGAGGTGACCAGGATCGCCGAGGAGCTTCCCGTGCTGTTCTTCCCGACCCCGCACACCCTGGTGGTGTGGAAGGACACACTGTCCGGCCCGCAGTCGTCGTTCCGCGCCCTGCTCAGCTACCTGTACACGCCCGAGCTCTGGTACTACCACGCATGATCCAGGACGCCTTCGCCCGGCCGCTGCGCCACCTCGACCCGGCCGCCGCCTCCCTCGCGGACGACCGTACGCTGCGCGAGCTGGTCGGCGACGCCAGGGTGGTGGCCGTCGGCGAGGGGGCGCACAACGTCACCGAGTTCCACCGGCTCAAGGACCGGCTGTTCCGCGTCCTCGTGCGCGAGCTGGGGTTCTCGGCGTTCGTGATGGAGTCCGGCTTCGCCGAGGGCCTGACCGTGGACGCCTGGGTCCACGGCGGGCCGGGGGAGGCCGCGGCGGTCGCCCGCGACGGCATCACCTACCGGTTCGGCGAGTGCGAGCCGGTGCGCCGGCACCTGCGCTGGATGCGCCGCCGCAACTCCGGCGGCCCGGCGAAGGTCTCCTTCTACGGCATGGACCTGCCCGGCTCGTCCACCTCGCCCGGCCCGGCGGTGCGCGCGTGCCTGGACCGCATGCCGGCCGGGCCGGGCGACGAGGAGCTGCTGCTCCTGAGCGACCTGGGCGGCCGTACCGAGGCGGCGGTCCGGTACGCGGCCATGCCCGCCGCCGGTCGCGCCCGGCTCCTCGCGGGGCTGCGCGAGCTGGCCGGGCGCGCGCTCCTGCTGGACGACCCGGTGCTGCGCCGGTGCGCGGCCTCCCTCCAGGCGTTCGCCGACGAGGCCGAGGGCGACGTGCGGCCGGACGCGCCCTGGCCCCGGGACCGGTTCATGGCCGAGACCGTGGAATGGGTGCTCGAACGGGAGGAGCGGATCGTCGTCAGCGCGCACAACTCCCACGTCCGGCGCTCGCCCTTCCACGGCCGGCCGACGCTGGGCGGCCTGCTCGCCGAGTCCCTGGGAACCGGCCTGGTCGTCGTCGGCGCGACCTACGGCCGCGGCCCGGAGGTCCGTTTCACGCAGCGCTCCCCGCGCCCGTTCGACTGCGACGTCTCGCTGCAGACCCGGACGACCCTGCCGCCGAACTGCGTCGAGGCGTCGCTGGACCGTCTCGGGCCGCCGGTGACCGTGGTCGACCTGCGCCGCGCGCCGGCCGAGCTGTTCGACGGGATCGACGGCACGCTCGCGAGCGGCGGCCTCGACCCCGTGGACGACTTCCCGGCCGCCTACGACGCCCTCGTCCACGTCCGCCGGGTCACCCGGGTCCCCGGCGCGTTCGAACGGCTCCAGGCCGAGTTCGCCGCCGCCGCCCCGCCGGCCGCCCCGCCCGCCCCTCCGGAACAGCCCGCCTCTCCACAACAGCAGCCCGTCCGTTCCCGACCGTCGGAGGCACCGTGACTCTTCCCTACCCGCCCGCGCGCACCGTCGAGGTCGTCGAGGATGTCGCGGGCGTCCGCGTGCCCGATCCGTACCGGTGGCTGGAGGAGGAGACGCCCGAGGTGCGGCGGTGGCAGCAGCGGCAGGCCGACCTGGCCGCCGCCGTCGCCCACGACGGCCAGGACCCGGCCGCCGTCCGGGACCTGATCCGGGCCTACGACAGCGGCTCCCGCCCCACCCTGCCCAGGTACGCGGCCGGCCGCTGGTTCCGCCCGGTCACCCCGCCGGGTGGGACGGCGTCCGCCGTGGTCGTCGCCGACCGGCCCTACGGCCCCGGGCGGACGGTGGCCGACCTGGCCGGGTTCGGCGGCCAGGAGGGCCCGGCGGTGCTGTCCTGGCTGGCGCCCTCCCCGGACGGCCGCGTCCTGGCCCTCGGCGTGTGCGTCGACGGCAGCGAGCACAACACCGTCCGGCTCGTCGAGGTGGACACCGGCCGGCTGCTCGACGCGCCCGGTCAGCTCCTGCACAGCGCCTGGGCCGGCGGCGTCTCCTGGACGCCCGACAGCGGCGGCTTCACCTTCTTCGCGCTCACCGGCCCGCCCGAGGAGTTCCGGCAGGCGGTCTTCTCCCACCGGCTCGGGACGCCGGGGGAGACCGTCGTGGAGCCGGTCCCGGTCCCGGCGGGCTCGCGCGAGTACACGCTCGTCCAGTACTCGCCGGACGGCAGGTGGGCGGTGGCCGCGCACCGGGTGGGCAGTCCGATCCCGTGCGCGGTCCGCGACCTGTCCGAGCCCGGCGCGGCCTGGCGTCCCTTCGTCACCCGCTGCGCCGGCACGGTCGCCGGCCACATCGTCGGCGACCGCTACGTGGCCGTCACCGACGTCGGCGCGCCGCGCGGACGGGTGGTCGCCATCCCGCTCGACGCCGCCGACCCGGACGACCCCTCGGGATGGGCCGAGCTGGTCCCCGAGGGCGACACCGTGCTGCGCTCCCTCACACCGGTCGGCGAGCACCTGTACCTCAGCGAGTTCGACCGGACGTTCGCCCGCGTCCGGATCATCGACCGCGCGGGCCGCGTCGCCGGGGAGGTGCCCCTGCCCGGCCGGGGCGCGCTCGCCGCCCCCTTCTTCGCGCTGACCGCCCTGGCCACCGGCGTCCCCGCGGCCGACTTCGTCTTCGCCTTCTCCACCCTGACCAGCTCCTGGGGCGTCTACCGGCACCGCCCCGGCGAGAGCGCGCCGGAGACCCTGTCGGCCCCGGCGGTCGTCCTCGACGCCGAGGTGACGGCCGGGCAGGCGGTGGCGGCCGACGGGGTCGCGGTGCCGTACCACGTGGTGCGCCCGGCGGGCCTGGACCCGGCGCGGCCCGCGCCGACGCTCGTCTCGGCGTACGGGGCGGCCAACGTGCCCCTGCTTCCCCAGTACCAGCCCGACCTGGCCGCGTTCGTCGCCGCCGGGGGCGTGCTGGTGCAGGCGTACCTGCGCGGGGGCGGCGAGTTCGGCGGGGACTGGTACCTGGCCGCGCACCGGGAACGGCGGCACGTCCGCGACTCCGACCTCGTGGCGGTCGCCGAGCACCTGATCGCCGACGGGGTGAGCGCCGCCGACCGGCTCGCGCTGACCGGTGGCTCCGACGGCGGGCTCATGTGCGGGATCGCCGTCACCACCCGGCCCGAGCTGTGGCGGGCCGTCCTGCCGCGGGCGCCGCTGCTGGACCTGATCGGCGGCGTCCGCGACCCGTACCTCGACTTCGTCATCCGCAAGGCGTGGGCCGACCCGGACGACCCCGAGCAGGTCCGGCGGCTGCTGCGGATGTCGCCGTACGAGCTGGTGCGCCCCGGCGTCTTCCCCGCGGTCTACATCCAGGCGGGGGCGGCCGACCCGCGCTGCCGGCCCTGGCACGCGCGCAAGTTCGCCGCCCGCCTCCAGGCGGCCCAGCAGGGCGACGAGCCGATCCTGCTGCACGTCTTCGACGACGCCGGGCACGGCGCGGCCACCCCTCACGACGTTGCGGTCGCGCAGGACGCCGAGTGGCTGGCCTTCCTCATCGGGACGCTCGGCCTGCGCGGCGGCGGGGTCAGTCGTCCGGGGCCGACCTGATCGACATCAGGCGCAGTTGCAGCATGGCCGACAGGCGCGCGTCCGGGGAGCCGAGGTCGAGGCGGCCGACCTCGGCGGCGCGCCGCAGCCGGTAGCGGAACGTGTTGGGATGCACGAACATCGCGGCGGCGGCCACCGAGACGTCGCCGAAGGCGTCGAGCCAGGCGCCCAGCGTCTCGACCAGGCTCGTCTGGTGCTCCTTGTCGTAGGCGACGATCCGGGCGATCGCCCCGCTGGGCACGTCGCCGCGCGGCACGAGGTCGGCCAGCTCCAGCAGCAGCGCGTCCACGTGCACGTCGTCCAGGCGGGCCGCCTGCCGGCCGCCGACGCCCGACCGCAGCACGCGCAGCGCCCGGTCCGCGCCCGAACGTGAGCGGGCCAGCGCCGAGCCGTCCCCGGCCAGCCGCCCGACGCCGACCAGCGGGCGCAGGCGGGAGCCGACCCGGGCCAGGAACTCGGTGGCCACCAGGACCGCGCGCTCCTCGGCGTCCTGCCGGTTCTGCGGCAGCGGCAGGATGCCGTAGGCGACGTCGCCGACCAGCGCGGCGGCGGCCCGCGGGTGTACGGCGGACAGGTGCATGGCGAAGGCGTCGGCCAGCCGCCTGCGCTCGGCGGCGAGCTGCGCGGGCAGCGGGCTCTCGCCCGCCGGGCCCACGACGGTGAGCGCCAGGACGACCGCCGGCTCGTCCTTCAGGCCGAGGCGGCGCGCGGCCTCCAGGGAGCCGGGCCCGCTCTCCAGCGCGGTGCCCAGCAGCTCGGCCCGCAGCCGCCGTTCCATGTCGGCGTCGGCACGCTGCCACACCATGTGCATCGCGACCAGCTTGGACGCCTCGTAGAGCGCCTGGCTGCGCTCCTCGCCCAGCGGCCCGGGGACGATGACCCAGATCGTGCCGAGGATCTCGTCGCCGGCGCGCACCGCGATCGCCGTCCGGGGCAGCGCGGGCGGTTGGAGCGTTCCGCCGGGGTCGGGCAGGGGGGCCACGAAGACGGGCCGGTCGCTGCGGTAGATCGCCTGGAACACGCCGCGTTCCTCCAGGATGCGGGTGTACTGCTCGGGGACCTGGCGGCCGAGGATCGTGCGCACGCGGGAGGTGTCGGTGTCCTCCTGGCGGCTGGAGAAGGCCAGCAGCCGCGAGTTGCGGTCCTCGATGGTGACCGGCGCGTCGAGCAGCGCGGCGATGGCGTTGGCGACGGCGAACAGGTCGCCGGACCGGATCGGTCCCGAGGCGTGCGCGTCGGGGTCGAGCCGGCCCCCCTCGGACGTCAGCTCGCGCAGCATGCCCGCCAGATGCGTCCAGGACGCGCCGCGGGCGAAGGCCAGCACGGTCACGCCCGCCCGGGCCGCCGCCGCGACGAGCCGTTCGTCGGCGACGACGGGCGCGCGGACCACCAGCGCGGCGGCGCCGTGCCGGCCGAGCCGGGTCACGACCCGCTCGACGTCGGCCGGGTCGTGCAGGCCGACGCCGAGGACCAGGGCGTTTGCGGGCAGCTCGGGTTCGTCGAGCGGGTCGTGGATGACGACGCCGCCGATGTCCTGGCCGAGCGCGGCGTCGCCGCAGACGACGTGGAGCAGGGTGGTACCGAGTTCCTCCAGGACGCGGCCCAGGCTGGCACGCGGGAGGCCGGTCATGGGGACGAGCACGCTCCCGAAGCTAGCGCCGCCCCGGTGGCACGTCGTTCGTCCGGCATGACGAAATGCTACCGGCTGATCCGTCGAAACGGACGAACCGGTCAGGACGGCATCGGCACCCAGGTCTTCGCGACGGTGACCTCCTCCAGGACCTCCGGGATGGGGGCGACGCCGATCCCCGGGCCGGTCGGCACCGCGAGGTGCCCGTCCACCAGGCGGAACGGCGGCGTCAGGTCGGTCCGGTAGTAGCGGTCGGACGCCGAGGTGTCGCCCGGCAGCAGGAACCCGGGCAGCGCGGCGAGCGCCACGTTGGCGGCCCGCCCCACGCCGGTCTCCAGCATGCCGCCGCACCACACCGGGACGTCGTGCGCGGCGCAGACGTCGTGGATCCGCCTGGCCTCCAGATGGCCGCCGACCCGGCCCGGCTTGATGTTCACCACCTGGCAGGCCCCGAGCGCGATCGCGTCGGCGGCGGCGCGGGCCGAGACGATCGACTCATCCAGGCAGATCGGCGTCGTGATGCGCTCGGCCAGCCGGGCGTGCCCGATCAGGTCGTCCTGCGCGAACGGCTGCTCGATCAGCAGCAGGCCGAACGGGTCCAGCCCGGCCAGGTGCCGCAGGTCGCCGCGCCCGTACGCGGTGTTGGCGTCCACCTGGAGCGGGACGTCGCCGAACCGCTCGCGCACGGCCCGGACCGGCTCGACGTCCCAGCCCGGTTCGATCTTCAGCTTGATCCGCAGGTAGCCCGCGTCCAGGTACTCGGCGACGGCGTCGAGCAGCGCCGGGATCGACCCGGTGATGCCCACCGACACCCCGCACGGCACGCTGTCGCGCACCGCCCCGAGCGCGTGGGCCAGCGGGACGCCGCGGGCGCGCAGGTCGGCGTCCAGGACGGCGGTCTCCAGCGCGGCTTTGGCCATCCGGTGCCCCTTGAACGCGGCCAGCGCCGGGGCGACCTTGTGCGCGTCCAGGTCCGCCACGCCGCCCAGCGCCGGGACCAGGAAGCGGGTCAGCACGTCGGCCGCGGCGTGGGTGTACTCCGAGGAGTACAGGGGGGCCGTGCCCGCGCCGCACTCGCCCCAGCCCTCGGCCTCGTCGGTGACGACGCGCACCAGCACCGCCTGCCGTACCGTCTCGGTGCCGAACGACGTGCGGAACGGCGTCACGAGCGGCATCTCCACCGTGCGGACCTCGACTGCGGTGATCTTCATTCCGTCTCCTGCCTGTCCACGATGTACCAGCCTGTACGGTCGAAGCCGCGCACCCGGGCGCCCCCGTCGAGCAGCTCGCCCAGCACGTCCCGCAGCGCCCTGCGCCAGTCGGCGGCGCGGGCCGGGTCGCTCTCGCGCATCGCCTCGACGTCGCCGGGCACGCCGACCAGGACGGTGGGCGTGCCGGCGTACCGGGTCAGCGGCCCGCCCGCCGCGGACGCCTCCAGCGCCACGGCCGCGCCCGCCGTCCGGGCCGCCGCCGCGTCCGTCCGGGCCGGACGGCCCGCGCAGGCCGCCTCGACGGCGGGCGTCTCCAGTCGCCAGCTGACCAGGACGCGGTCGGTGTCGTCGGCGCGGTTGATGTCGTCGTCCATGGGGCCGTAGAAGTTCGGCAGGTACTCGGACGGGGTGGCGCCCAGCTTGGCCAGGTTGAAGTAGGCGTTGCGGCGTACCAGGGGGTCGTAGGTCCAGCAGATCTCGCCGATGCCGCGCCGCATCGCCCAGGCGCGCTGGTGCAGCTTCAGCGCGAAGCCGACGTTGCGGCCCTGCATGCCCGCCAGCACGCCGGCGATGTGACTGTGCAGGGCGGCGCGGGCCGGCGGGGAGAAGAAGCCGAAGCAGGCGCCCACCATCCGGCCGCCGTCGAACGCGCCGCTCACGTAGCTGCCCGCCTTCGACATCGCGCGCAGCAGGTCGGCCGTCACCGGCGGGTTGTTCTCGCCGGTGCGCCAGATGTGCTCGTACAGGCGGCGGACGGCTTCCAGCTCGCCGACGCTGTCCAGGGGGCGGATGTCGATGCCCGCGCCGTCGGCGGCGGCCTGCGCCGCGGCGCACGCGGCCTCGACGGGCCGGGAGTCGCGACGGTCGCGGATGAGATCAGTCACGCCGGTCATGGTCGCAGCCGCTCTCGTCCCGTAGCTGGTCGGCGAGCACCGGGCGGCGGCGCCGGATTCGTCCGGCCGGACAAGGGGGGGTCACCGCTACGCGGTCAGCAGATCGGCGACCAGGGCGGTCAGCAGGCGGGTGCGGCCCGGCAGTTCGGCGACCAGAACGTGTTCGTCGTCGGCGTGGGCGCCGCCGCCGACCGCGCCCAGGCCGTCCAGGGTGGGTGTGCCGGCCCCGGCGGTGAAGTTGCCGTCGGAGGCCCCGCCGACGGCGACCGAGGCCGGCGGCCCGATCCCGAGGGCCTCGGCGAGCCGGCACGCCCGCTCGAACAGGTCCTTCGACGCCGACGCCGGGAGCGGCGGCCGGTTCGGCCCGCCGCCGACCGTGACGCCCGCGCCGGGCAGCACCGGCCGCAGCCCCCGCATCGCCGCGTCCACCCGGTCCTGCTCGGCGGCGTCCCTGACCCGTACGTCCACGTCGAACCGGGCCCGCGCCGGCACGGTGTTCACCGTGGTGCCCGACTCCAGGCGGGTCGGGGTGACGGTCGTGCCCAGCGCGGGATCGGCCAGCGCCGCCACGGCCGCGATCTGGTGGGTCACCTCGACCGTCGCGTTCACGCCGCGTTCGGGATCCAGCCCGGCGTGCGCGGCCCGGCCCCGCACCAGCACCTCGTACCGGGAGACGCCCTTGCGCTCGGTCTTCAGCGCCCCGCCCGGCCCGGCGGCCTCCAGCACCAGCGCCGCCGCGCACCCGCGCGCCTCCTCCTCGACCAGCTCCCGCGAGGTGGGGGAGCCGGGCTCCTCGTCGCCGGTGACGAGCAGGGTCACGCCGTCCAGGTCGTCCAGCGCCGCCAGCGCGTGGAAGGCCATCACCAGCCCGGCCTTCATGTCGAAGCACCCCGGCCCGCGCAGCACGCCGTCGCGCACCTCGAACGGGTGCCGCTCCAGCGAGCCGACCGGCCACACCGTGTCGTGGTGGCCGAGCAGCAGCACCCGCGGCTCGCCGCCGAACCGCCAGCGCAGGTGGGTGCGCCCGCCGATGACGACGCGCTCGGCCGCGGCCCCCAGGCGGGCGGCGCCGACGTCGGCGACGGTCGTGGCGCTGCGGGCGACCGCGGCCAGGTCGCCCGACGGGGACTCGCAGCGTACGAGCCGCTCGATGTCGTCGATCATCGCGGCCTCGCGGGCCCGGTCGGACGTGGTACGGCGTGGTGTCATGATGGCAGCCTCCGGTCGGACGGACCGCCCATCATCGTGAACCACGACGCGGACGGGCCTGTCGCACCGGCCAACATCGGCCCGCCCCGTTGGGCCCCGCCGACGACCGCCCCCCGACGACCGCCCGGCTACGTGAGGTCGGCGAAGCGCTCGACGTCCTCCGTACGGCCGGAGACGATGATCACGTCGCCGTAGCCCAGCTCGGTGTCGGAACCGGCGTAGGTGAACTCCTCCTCCGCGCTCTTGACCGCCACCACGGTGACGCCGTGCTTGCGGCGCAGGTTGGAACGGCCGAGCGGCACCCCGATGTACTCCTTGGGCGGCCGGGTCTTGGCCATCGCGAAGTTCTCGTCCACCTGCATGAAGTCCAGCATGCGGCCGGTCACCATGTGGGCCACCCGCTCGCCCATGTCGTGCTCGGGGAAGACGACGTGATGGGCGCCGATCCGCGCCAGGATCCGGCCGTGCTGGCGGCTGACGGCCTTGGCCCAGATGTCGTCGATCTCCAGCTCGATCAGCAGCGACGTGGTCAGGATGCTGGCCTCCAGGTCGCCGCCGATGGCCACGACCGCCCGGTAGAAGTCGGGCACGCCGAGCTGGCGCAACGTCTCCAGGTCGGTGGAGTCGGCGGTGGCGATGTGGGTGATCTGCCCGGCCAGGCTCTGGGCGACCTTGGGCCGGTTGTCGATGGCCAGGACCTCGGTGCCGCGCCGGGTGAGCTCCAGGGCGAGCGAGGTGCCGAACCGGCCCAGGCCGATGACCACGACGGGGTCTGTCTTCTTGTCAGCCAACGATGACACGTTCCTCGGGTAGTTCGTACCGACGGGTGCGCTCCTTCAGGGCGAGCGCGGAACCCAGTGTGAGCGGGCCGATGCGCCCGATGAACATCAGCGCGACCAGCAGCACCTGTCCGGCCGGCGTGGCCTGGGAGGTAATGCCGGTGGACAGCCCATTCGTGCCGAACGCCGAGACGACCTCGAACAGCACCTGGTCCAGGCTGTGGGGAGTGATGGCGAGCAGCAGGTAGGTCGAGACGGCGACCAGGACGACGCCGATCATCGTGATCGAGATGACCTGACGCTGCGCGGACTCGGCCAGGCGCCGGTGGCCGATGTTCACCCGAGGCTCTCCCCGCAGTTCGGCCCAGATGATGAACACCAGCAGCCCGAACGTGGTGACCTTGATGCCGCCCGCCGTGCCGGCGCTGCCGCCGCCGATGAACATCAGCAGGTCGGTGGCGAGCAGGCTGCTCGGGTAGAGCTGGCCGATGTCCAGGCTGTTGAACCCGCCCGAACGCGGCATGACCCCGGTGAAGAACGCGGCCAGCAGCTTGCCGGAGTCGTCGAGCCCGCCGAGCGTCCTGGGGTTGCGCCACTCGGTCACCAGGAAGATCAGTGTGCCCACCGCGAGCAGGACGAGCGTCACCCCGACGGTCACCCGGGTGAGCACCGACCAGCGGCTGGGCCGGCGCCAGGCGCGGGCCAGCTCGAACACCACCGGGAAGCCCAGCCCGCCCACGACCACCGCCAGCGCGATCGGCAGGCAGATCCACGCGTCGCTGACGAAGCGCATCATGTTGTCCGGCCACAGCGCGAACCCGGCGTTGTTGAACGCCGACACCGCGTGGAACCAGCCCAGGTACATCGCGCGGCCCAGCGGCTCGCCGTAGCCCGTGACGAAGCGCGCGGTGAGCAGCGCGGCGACGATCAGCTCGGACACGAGGCTGAAGATGACCACGTTACGCACCACGCGCCGCACGTCGGACATGCTCAGCGTCTTCGTCTCGGCCTGGGCGAACATGCGGGCGCGCAGCCCCAGCCGGCCCGCCACCAGGACGGTGAACAGCGTGGCCATCGTCATGATGCCCAGGCCGCCCACCTGGACCAGCCCGGCGATCACCACCTCCCCGGCCACCGACCAGTGCGTGGCGGTGTCCACCACGACCAGGCCCGTCACGCAGACCGCGGACGTCGCGGTGAACAGCGCGGTCAGCCAGCCGGCCGGCTCGCCGTCGGCCGTGGCCATCGGCGAGGTCAGCAGGGCCGTGCCGGTCAGGATGAAGGCGGCGAACCCGGTGGCGATGACCTGCGCCGGGTGGTGGAACCGGGACAGGAAGACGCCCGTCAGCCGCTGATGTCTCATGACGCGTTCCCTCCGGCCGCGGCCGCGCGGGGGGCATGATGTGAGGCGAGCACGATCAGACCGTAGACCACCCGGCCACTGCTGCCGCAAACGCGTCCGGAGCCGGGACGGGGATCGTGTCGCGCCGGGGCGCTGCGGCTAAAAATGCGACAAAAACGATTCGGCATCGGGAAAGCCGTGCAGGTCACGTCAGTAGAGTGACAGTCACGTAGGTGATCACGAACGGGGCGCGATCGGCATGCTGGGGGAGGACACGCCGTACCCGATGCTGGTCGCCGACGCCTCGGGCGCCGTCGAGCGGGCGAACGCCGCCGCCCGGTCGCTGCTGGGCGGCGTGGCGCGGATCGGGCCGGAGTGGCTCGCCCGCGCCCACCACGAACTCTGCGCCCGCCTGGCCGCCCCGCCCGGCGCCGGAAGCACGCCCGACGCCGAGGGCGAGCCCCGGCCCGTCCGGGGGCCGGTCGGGGAGCGGGTGTTCGAAGCTCATCCCGTGCACGCCGGCCGCGACCGCGTCACCTGGTGGCTGGTCGACGTCACCGAACGGGAGCACGCCATGGAGGTGCTGCGGGCCGAGCGGGACTCGGCCGCGTCCATGGTGGCGGCCGCCACCGAGCTGCTGTCCTCGCTCAACCTCGACCGCTGCCTGGAGGCGGTCGCCCGCCTGGCCGTGACGCACCTCGCCGAAGCCGCCCGGGTCGTCGTCCCGCTGGGCCGCCGGTACGAGGTCGCCTACTACGACGCCGGCGGCGAGGCCGTGCGCAGGAACCTGGACCTCGATCCGCGGGACCTGCCGGGCCTGGCCGAGGCGCTGCGGGCCTTCCCGCCGGTGCCCGCCCGCTGGGTCGACCCCGAGCGGGCGCCCGGCTGGGTGCTGGGCGAGGGGCACGACGGGATCCGTTCGGTGGTGGTGATCTCGCTGCCCGGCTACGGCCTGCCCGCCGGCGCGCTGATCCTGCTGCGCGGCTCGACCGGCTTCTCCCCGGCCGAGGAGGTGTTCGCGCGGCTGTTCGTGGCCCGCGCCGGCATGGCGATCTCCATCGCCCGCGTGTACGCCGAGCAGGGGGCCGTCACCGAGACGCTGATGGCCGACCTGCTGCCGCCGATGACGCCGTACCTGGACGTCGCCGACGTGGCGGCCCGCTACCGGGCGGCGGGCCACGGCGCGCTGGTCGGCGGCGACTTCTACGACGTGCACCCGGTCGCCGGTTCCGGCGGGACGGCGCTGGTGGTCCTCGGCGACGTCTCCGGCAAGGGGCTGGAGGCCGCCGTGCTCACCGGCAAGATCCGCAACACGCTGCGCGCCCTGCTGCCGCTGGCCGACGACCACCAGCGCGTGCTGGAACGGCTCAACGAGGTGCTGCTCGCCGAGTCCAGCCCGCGGTACGTCACGCTCGTGCTGGCCGGGGTCGGGCGCCGCGGCCCGCGGCTGGAGCTGCGGCTGACCAGTGCCGGGCATCCGCCGCCGATGATCGTGCGCAACGACGGCCGGGTCGAGGACGCCCTCACCCGCGGCACCCTGATCGGCCTGCTGGAGGAGATCACCAGCGTGACCGAGACGGTGCTCCTGGACCCCGGCGAGACCTGCCTGCTCTACAGCGACGGCGTCATCGAGGCCAGGGGCGGCCCGCTGGGCGACGAGCTGTTCGGCGACGACCGGCTGCGGGAGGAGCTGCGGCAGTGCGCCGGCATGCCAGCCGCGGCCCTGGCCGAACGCGTCCAGATGCTCGCCTCGCAGTGGGCCGGCGAGCGGGAGCGCGACGATATCGCCATCGTCGCCATCGGCGCGCCGCGCGAGGCGCCCGACGGCCCGCCCGACGGCCAGGACGGCGGTCCTCCGGCGTGAAGAACGAGATCGAGCGCTGCGTCGAGACGCTGCGGGCGGCGGCGACGGCCGGCGACGAGTACGCCGCGATCGACGCCGCGCGGGCCGCCCTCGACGCCGGCGTGCCCCTGGAGACCCTGCTCATCGACGTCGTCGCCGTCGCGCAGGCCCGCGTGGGCCTGGACTGGGCGGCCAACCGGCTCACCGTCGCCCAGGAGCACACGGCGACCGCGGTCCACGAGCGGGTGCTCGCCGTGCTGGCCCACGAGCCGGCCGTGCGCGGCCACCGTTCCGGGCCGGACAGGGGGCGGTTGAGCGTGGCGTGCGTGGACGGCGAGTGGCACACCTTCCCGGCCCGGCTGCTGGCCGAGGTGCTGCGGCTGCGCGGCTGGCAGGTGGACTACCTGGGCGCGCACGTCCCCACCGCGCACCTGGTCGTGCACGTGCACAGGACCGCGCCGGTCGCGGTCGCGCTGTCGAGCTCGATCGCCACCCGGCTGCCCGCCGCGCACGCCACCATCAGCGCCTGCCAGGCGGCGGGCACGCCCGTGCTCGCCGGTGGCGCCGCCTTCGGGCCCGACGGCCGCTACGCCCGCCTGCTCGGGGCCGACGCCTGGGCGCCGGACGCGCGGGCCGCCGCCGACCTGCTCGACGCCGGGCCGCCGCCGCGCCGGGCCATGACGGGGCTGGGCGCCGGACGGCGGCCGCACCTGGCCGGCCCCGAGTACACCGCGCTCACCGAACGGGCGCAGGAGCTGGTCAGAGGCGTCATGGACGAGCTGGACGAGCACGCGCCCGTCGCCGAGGGCCAGGAACCGACCGGGCACACCGCCGAGGACGTCGCGTACGTCGTCGACTACCTCAAGGCCGCCGCGTACGTCAACGACCCCGGCCTGTTCACGTCCTTCACCGGCTGGATGGCGCACGTGCTGACCGCGCGCGGCGTGCCGGTGCGCGTCCTGGCCGTCACCCTGGACGCGCTGGACGTCCGTCTGAGGGACCTGCCGCTCACCCGCGAGCTCATCGTCCGGGCCCGCGCCGCGCTGCCGGACGGGCCCCGCTGACCGTTCCCGCCGGTCAGTCGCGCTCCTGCCACGTGCACAGGCAGGCGTGGTTGCCCTCGGGGTCGGCCAGCACCCAGAACTGCGGCGCCTCCTCCTCGTGGACCAGCCGGCCGCCCGCCGCCACCGCCGCGTCGATCCGGGGACGGACCTGCGCGGGTTCCACCCACACGTCGAGGTGCCAGCGCTGACGGGGCTCCTCGTCACCGGACTGCTGGAACCACACGGTGGGCAGCGCGCCGGCCGGGTCGCGCAGGCCGCCCCCCGCGTCGGGCTCCATCGCCAGCACCGCCGCCCAGAACGGCCGGATCGAGTCCCGGGCGGGGGTGTCGAGGCCGAGGTCGAGCACGGAGACGGCCGCGGAGTCCAGGCCGACCCCCGCCTCGGCCGCCAGGGCCGAGACCGCGCGCGCCAGCCGCACGTCGCGGCCGGTGACCCCGCCCGTGTCGTGGCTGGTCAGCCGGACGTCGACATGGGTGTACCGCAGGTCGAGGTCGGGATGGTGGTCCATCTCCTCGGCCACCGCCCCGATGGCGTCGACGAGCGCGAGCCCGGCCGCGAACGTCCCGGTGCGGAGGCGGGTGTGCAGGGCGCCGAGCAGGTACGCCCACCCGGCCAGCCCCTCCTGTGCGATCTGCGGTCCGGTCAGCTTGGTCATGAGGTCATCTTCGCAGGCGCCGGCGAAGGCTTTCCGCGTCCCGTTCCGCGAGGACGGCAGGCGGCGCGACCGTCTCCGTCAAGCGACAGACAGCCCGCGCACGCTCGGCTACCGTCCGGAGTATGGCGAACGACGGCGAGCAGGAAGAGCTCCCGATCTGCGGCACCTGCATGGGCGCGGGCGGCGAGTGGATCGACCGGAACGGCGAGTCGGAGCAGCAGTCCACCTGGAGGTCGTGCAAGTCGTGCAGCGGGACGGGCCGTAGGTGACGGACCCGATCACCTGCCCCGAATGCGAGGGCACCCGCGGCATACTGCTCGGGGACCTGTTCCTCACCTGCACGTTCTGCGGCGGCCTCGGCCGGGTGGGCGGCGCCGACGAGCCCGCCGAGCGGGGCGGCAGGCCCCCCGGCGGGCCGCCGCCGGCCTGGGAGCACAGGGTGTGGTCCGACCCGTGGATCGCCGAGCAGCTCGGCTGCCGCTTCTGCCTCGGCTCGAAGACGGTGACACACATCAAGGCGGGCATGCTGGTGACCCTGCCGTGCAGGTGCGCCGACGACTGACCCCACCTCGTCCCACAGGGACGGGCGGCGGCGCTAGTCGAGGCAGAACTCGTTGCCCTCGGGGTCGGTCATCACGATGTGACCGCCGCCGAACGGGGGCACCGGCTCGTGCCGCCGCACCCGCGTCGCGCCGAGCCCGACCAGCCGCTCACACTCTGCCTCCAGCGCCGCCATGCGCTCCTCGCCGCGCAGCCCGGGAGCCGCCCGGACGTCGAGGTGCACGCGGTTCTTGGCGGCCTTGCCCTCCGGCACCCGCTGGAAGAACACCCGGGGGCCGTGCCCGTCGGGGTCCTCGATGGCCGACCTGGTGTCACGCTCCTCCTCGGGGACGCCGACCCGGGCGAGGAAGTCGTCCCACGCGGCCAGCGGGTCGGCGCCCTCGGGCAGCTCGACCCCGGGCGGGCCGGGATGGACGTAGCCCAGCGCGTCGCGCCAGAACGTGGACAGCGCCTTGGGATCGTGGGCGTCGAAGGTGATCTGGACGTGGCGGCTCATGTGACCTCACTCCGTTCGGTGCGGCAAGCTTTTCCGGGAACACTGTGCCAGCACCGGCCGACAGAACCGGTCCGCTGTCAGCCCAGCGTCGCGGCCTCTTCGCGCAGCCACTCGACCAGGGTCGGCACCAGCGGGTGGTCGCGCCGCCGGGCGGTGGCGACCCCGATGTAGCGCACGGGACGCGGCGGGTTCAGCGGCACGACGGCCAGGCCGGGCGTCCCGCGCGCCAGGCAGATGGACGGCACCAGGCTGACGCCGAGCCCGGCCGCCGTGAGCGCCTGCGCCAGGTGGTAGTCGCTGGTGGAGCCGCTGACCCGCAGCTCGAACCCGGCCGCCGCCGCGTAGCCGCGCAGGAACGCCTCCGTCTTGGAGCAGCCGATCACCCACGGCTGCTCGGCCAGCTCGGTCAGGTCCAGCGACGCCCGCCCGGCCAGCGGATGGGCGGCCGGCAGCGCGACCGACAGCGGGTCCTCGGCCAGCGGCGTCCAGCTCAGGCCCGTACGGTCGCCGGGCAGCACCGGCAGCGGCCCGGCGAAGTGGTAGGCGACGGCCAGGTCCGCCTCGCCCCGCCGGACCAGCGGCAGGCTGTCCTCCGGCTCCCGCTCGACCACGTTCGTCTCGACCTGCGGATGGGCGGCGACGAACCGCGCCAGCACGCCGGGCAGCAGCGCGCGGCCCCCGCTGGTGAACGTGGCCACGGTCAGCCGTCCGCGCCCGGAGGCCAGCTCGTCGATCCGCTCCCGGGCGTGCCGCAGCTCGGCCGCGATCGTCTCGGCCGTCTCCACCAGCAGCCGGCCCGGCTCGGTGAGGGCCACGCCACGGGTGCTGCGGGTGACGACGGCGGTGCCGAGCTGCCGTTCCAGCGCGGCGATCTGCTGCGAGACGGCGGACGGCGTGAGCAGCAGCGCGGCCGCCGCCCGGTTGAAGCTGCCGTGCGCGGCCACCTCCCGCAGCACCCTGAGCCGATGGGCGTCGATCAACAGTTCTCCTTAACACGAGGCCGGCAAGTCACCACTACCACTGCTGACCCCGTCCGGGCCAGTCTTGGCGGCATGCGACAGATCTGCGTCATCGGCGGCAACCGCTACTTCGGCCGCCGCCTGATCCGCCTGCTGCTCGACGGCGGCGACCACGTGACCGTGGTCAACCGGGGCTCGGCCGCGCCGCCGTCCGGCGCCGAGCACGTCGTCGCCGACCGGGCGGACGCGGCGGCCCTCGCCCGCGCCCTGGCCGGGCGGACCTTCGACGCCGTCGTGGACCAGGTCTGCTACACGCCGCTGCACGCCGACGTCGCCCGCCGCGTCTTCGCCGGGCGCGCCGCCCGGTACGTGATGACCTCCACCATGGAGGTCTACGACCCGGCCACCTCGCCGTCCCTCCGGCCGCCGGCCGTGGCGCCGGTCGGCGAGGAGGTCGTCGAGGCCGCGTCCTGGCCGGTGGACCCGGGCCTGCCGTGGGGGTCGCCGGACGAGCTGTCCCGGCTGCTCGGCGAGGCGGGCGCGTACGCGGAGGGCAAGCGGCAGGCCGAGGCGGTGTTCGCCCGGGACCCGGCCTTCCCGTTCGTCGCCGTGCGCAGCGCCCACGTCCTGGGCGGCGGGGACGCCGACTTCACCGGGCGCCTGCGCCACTACGTGGACCGCGTACGCGCCGGGCTGCCGGTCGCCGTGCACCGCGACCCGGCGCCGACGTCGTTCGTCCACCACGCGGAGATCGCCGCGTTCCTGCACTGGACGGCCACGGGGACCGACGTCACCGGCGCGCTCAACGCCGCCTCCCACGGTTCGCCGACCGTCACCGGCCTGTGCGCGGAGATCGCCGCCGTCACCGGCTCGCCGGTCCCCGCCTACCGCGTCGTGGACGGCGGCGAACCGGCCTCGCCGTTCTCCTTCGACCGCTCCTACGCCCTCGACAACGGCCGGGCCGCCGCGCTCGGCTTCCCGTTCACCGACGTCACGACGTGGCTGCCGGAAGCCGTCACCGCCCTCCTCCCGCTACCGACCTCCTCCTGAAGCCGCCCTCCTCCCCGAAAGCCGAACAACCATGATCACCCGCCGCATCGGAACCGCCGAGGTCAGCGCCGTCGGCCTCGGCGCCATGCCGCTGTCCATCGAGGACCGCCCCGACCGCGCCCGCGCGATCGCCACCGTGCACGCCGCCCTCGACGCGGGCATCACCCTGATCGACACGGCCGACTCCTACCACTGGCACGCCGGCGAACGCGGCCACAACGAGGAGCTCATCGCCGAGGCCCTGGCCGCCCGGCCCGGCGACGCCTCCGGTGTGCTGGTCGCCACCAAGGGCGGGCGCGGCCGTCCCGGCGACGGCGCCTGGACGGTCGACGGCCGTCCCGACCACCTCAGGGCCGCCTGCGAGGGCTCCCTGCGCCGCCTGGGCGTCGAGGCGATCGGCCTCTACCAGCTGCACAAGCCGGACCCGGCCGTCCCGTGGGCGGAGTCGGTGGGCGCGCTGCGCGACCTCCTCGACGCGGGGCTCATCCGCGCGGCCGGCGTCTCCAACGTGACCTGCGAGCAGATCCACGAGGCCAGGGCCGTCCTCGGCGACTCCCTCGTCTCGGTTCAGAACCGCTACAGCCCCCGGCACCGCGACAGCCTGCCCGAACTGCGGTTGTGTGACCGCCTCGGCATCGCCTTCCTGCCGTGGAGCCCCCTCGGCGGCATCGCCCGCAGCTCCCTGGACGGCCCCGGCGCCGCCCCGCCGCGCACCCCCTTCCACGAGGTGGCCGAGGAACGCGGCGTCACCCCGCAACAGGTCTGCCTGGCCTGGCACCTGGCCCACTCCGAGCACGTCGTCCCCATTCCGGGCGCCAGCCGTCCGGAGTCGGTCCGGGCGTCGGCGCGGGCGGCGGCCCTGACCCTGACGCGGGACGAGCTGCGACGGCTCGGACCGACCGGCGATGCGGCGGATGCGTAGTCGCCTGACTACCCTGCGCTTGCATGGCGGCGCCGTGGTGTGCTGACCTGGCCGCGTGAGCTCATGCCAAGACCGCGTGGTCCACGAGGTGCGCACCCTGATGGACCGCGGCATCGCCGCCGAGCACCTCGGCGCCGCCGTGTCCGCCGCCATCGCCCCGCTGCTCCGGCACGACGCGCTGCGCCTGGTCGGCACCAGCCCGGCGACCGGGCTCGGGCAGGGCTCGTTCAGCTTCTGGCATCAGTACGAACGCGAGCTCGCCGTCTCCCTGCTCGCCCACCGCCGCGCCCACGGCGACCCCTGCCGGCCCGCGTCCCTGGCCCGGCTGCGGGTGCCGGTCGCGGTGGCAGGGGCCGAGGAGGGGGCGCGGCGGGCGTTCGCGGCCTGCGGCGCCTCCTGCGAGCTGCGGCTGCTGTTGCGTGACGCGCGCGGCGGCGTCTGGGGCCTGCTCGGGCTGGTACGCGCCTGCGACGCCCCGCCGTTCACCGAGGACGACCTGCGCCGGGCGACGCTGCTCGCCCCCGCCCTGATGACCGTGCTGCGCGGGTACGTCACCGCCGCCCCGCTCGCCCCCACCGTGCCCGCCCTGCCCGCCGGGGTGATCGTCGTCGGCCCCGACCGCGAGATCCGCGCCGTGACGCCGCAGGCCCGGGTGTGGCTCGACTGGCTGCGCCGCCCCGACCGGCACGGCGTGCACGCGTGGCTCGCCGACACGTTCGTCACCGCCCTGGCCGCCGACGCCGCCGAGCACGCGCGCGGCGCGGACGCCGCCCGGCCGATCATCTGCGCCCCCGCCGCCCGCTACGGCCGCTGGCTCGCGGTCGAGGCCCAGGCCCTGGACGCGGAGGGCACGGGCGACGTGGCCGTGGTGATCCAGTCGGCCGTGGGCGGGTTGATGCTGCCCTCGTTCTGCGACTGGTACGCCCTCACCCCACGCGAGCGCGGCGTCCTGGACCTGCTGTGCGGGGGAGCGGCGCCGAAGCAGATCGCCCGGCTGCTCGACCTGTCCGGACACACCGTGCACGACCACCTCAAAGCGGTTTTCCGCAAGACCGGTGCGAGCGGCCGCGACGAGCTCATGGCCGCCTTCACCACCTGAACGCCATCCCCAACACTGGGGGGCTGTCCGGGCCGCCGCCCCACCCGACCATGAAGGAGTACGCAGCACTATCAGGGGAGGCACCCGTGACCCAGATCTCAACCCCCGCCCGCCGTCAGGTCGAGCGCTTCCTGGAGTTCTCCGACCACGTCGGAGGCCTGGAGGAGGCCGACGTGCTGGCGCTCCTCCGCGACCACGGCATCACCACGCTGGAGGCGCTCGTCGCCAAGGCGGTCAGGGCGCCGCGCTCGGCCCAGCCCGTGCCGATGGACCCGGCCCGGGCGCTGACCCGGCCCAAGCCCGCGCCCGCGCGGCCGGTCACCCACCCCGCGCCCGCCATGGCGGTGGTCGTGGACGGCGTCGAACATGACCCGGCCGACCTGACGCGCTTCGACGGCCGCCCGCTGACCTACCTCTACCACCCCGAGCGCCTGACCGCGCTCACCGACGACACCGCGCTCAACGGCGCCCTGTGGGCCTCGGCGCAGCTGCGGGACCCGCGCCCGGCCACGCAGGGCGAGGTGCAGATGTTCGAGCACGTGGAGTACGCCGGCGACTGGCTCTGGTGCCCCGCCCGCCGGGGCCTGAACGACCTGACCGACGTCTACCACGGCCCGCTGCACCTGCACGACTGGAACGACGTCATCAGCTCCATGGGCGGCACGAACTGCACGGTCCGCTACTACGAGCACATCAACTTCGGCGGCAGCTCCATCCTCGTCGCCCCCTTCTCCGACATCCCGACCCTCGTCCCCAGCGGCTGGAACGACCGGATCTCCTCGGTCTGGAACCACGGCTGACCTCTTCCTCCACCGGTTCGTCCACCGGCCCTCCCCGGTGGACGGCGACGCCGCGCACCCGTCTCGTCGGCGGGTGCGCGGCGCCGTCGCGGGTCAGGCGGCCCGGGTGCGGTGCGAGCGGAGCGCGGCCAGGACGCCGGCGGGGTTGACGATGCCGTAGCCGTAGTCATGGTCGAAGCCGACCGTGCTGCGGTCCTCGGCGGTGCGGTTGAGCAGCGTGCGAAGCTGCGCGGGCGAGATCCTGGTCGACGGGTGGCGGGTGCGCAGGGCGGCGATGACGCCGGCGACGACGGGACAGGAGGTGGACGTGCCGGTGTCGGGGGTGCCGGGCCCACTGGCCTCGGAGCCGGTGTAGTGGGTGTAGGCGGCCAGGTCGGGCTTGTGGTCGCCGAGCCGGGCAGGCCCCTGTGAGGAGTAGCCGACGCGCTCGCCGTGGGTGTCGACCCCGGCCACCGTGACCACCTTCGGATGGCCGTTGCCGCCCACGATGTCGGTGTACCCGCAGCTCGCCGCCGGGCAGTCGCGTCCGCAGTTGCCCGCCGCGAACACGATGTCGGCCCCGGCGTGCTCCAGGCTGGAGATCATGACGTTGAACGGGTGCGACGGGTTGTCGGAGTAGTTGCCGGGGTGGCCGGGCGGGAAGTCCTGCTCCGGGTTGTACAGGCCCCAGCTGTTGCTGACGACCAGCGAGCGCGACTCGGCCGGCATCGCCTCCAGGAGCCCGCGCAGATGGGTGTAGGCGGCCACGGCGTCGGACAGCATGCCCTCGACCGTGCCCTTCCTGCTCTGCAGGACGGCGACGTCGAGCAGCGTCGAGCGCGGGGCGGCGATCTGGGTGTTGAACGCGCACAGGCTGCCGTGCTCCACCGGGTAGCGCCCCGGCGTGGGCGTGACGCCCGGCGGGGCCCAGCTGCGCCCGGCGTCGAGGGTGACCTGACGGCCGAGCTTGGTGCTCACGTGGTCGGCGTTGACGCCGCCGTCCACGACCGCCAGGGTGACGCCGTGGCCGTCGTAGCCGGCCGCGCGCAGGTCGGAGGCGTGCAGCAGCCGTTCGACGTCGTGCCAGTCGCCGACCGGGCCGGTGTCGGCGCAGGTGAGGTTGGGGTGGATGGCGGGGTCGGCGAACACGCCGACGATCTCACGTACGGACGACGACAGCAGCGCCAGCCTGGACGTGAGGTCGTCGTCGGAGAGCTCGCCGCGCACGAGCACGCTGGCGTGCTCGGCCGACAGGGAGAAGCCCAGCGGCCGGCTGAGCGACGACAGGCCGCCTGAGGGCGAGGCGGGCAGCGGACGCGGCAGGGCCAGCGGGGCGAACGCCTGGTCCAGGACGATTCCCGGCAGGTCACCTGCCACGTCGGCGACCGTGGCGGTGACGCCGGGGTCGAGGACGGCTTCGACGGTTTCACGGGCGGGGCGGAGCTGGATCAGGACACGCAACGCTCCACCTCCTCTCCGGGGACGGGGATGGGACACTCGTTGCTTCCCCTTGTAAATACCCGCTGTAGTGAATTAACTACTTACAGTAGTGTCAGCACTTCATCGCCCCGGAGGTCACCTCTTTGTCGCCGTCCTGGGCCGTCGTCGGGGTCCGGCGGGTCGCGGTCTGGGCGAGGAGCGCGCCGGACAGCACGATCACGCCGCCGGCGATCTGGAAGCCGTCCAGGCCCTCGCCGAGCAGCCCCCAGGCCGCCACCGCCCCGCCGATGACCTCCAGCGACGCCACCGTGGCGCCCACCGCGGCCGACAGCCGCCGCACCGCGTTCACCCCCAGGATGTAGGCGACCACGCTGGCGACCACCACCATCCACAGGAAGGCCAGCGGCACGGGCAGCGTCAGGGCCCCGGGCGCGGGCGTGGCCGACTCCGTGAACGCCGCCCATCGCAGCTCCCACGGGCGGGCGACCGGGACGAGCACCAGGGCCGCGCCCGCCATGCCCCAGGCGACGAGCCCGAGCGGATCGACGTCGTCCCCGAAGCTGTCGTTCATCAGGAAATATCCGGCGGAGCACGCCGCGGCCAGCAGGCCCAGGGCCAGGCCGAGCGCGTCCAGCCGGAGGTCGTGCCACACCTCGGCGACGATCCCGAGGCCGGCCAGGGCGACGAGCGCCCCGGCGTAGGCCGCCCGTGGGAGCCGGATCTTGCGTATCAGCCGCACCCAGGCCGCCACCATCACCGGGGCCACGTAGACCAGCAGCAGGGCGACCCCCACCGGCAGACGGGTGATCGCGGCGAAGTACAGCGACTGCACCCCGGCCACCGCCATGACCGCGTACAGGGCGAAGAACGGCCACCTGGACCGCGGGATGCGCAACGCGCCCGGCCTGACCACGGCCAGCACGGCCAGCAGCAGGAGCCCCGCCGCCGTCATCCGCGCCCACACGGCCTCGATCGGCGTCAGCCCCGCCGCGACGAGGTACCTGGCCATCGGCCCCGAGAACGCGAAACACGCCGAGGACCCGAACGCGAGGGCCGGCCCCGCATACCTCATGCCGCACCACCAAGATCGTCACGACCGCCAGGAAGTCACGACCCTGACACGTCCCGCGGCGCGGGGGCAACGCGATTACCGCCCCCCGGACGCCCTCTAGCATTCCCCTGTGACCACCTACGACGACCACGACGCGTTCGAGTACCTGAACTTCTCGGCCCTGCCGCAACGCCAGCAGCGCATCCTGGCCACGATCCGCGACTGGGTGGTCAGGCACGGATACCCGCCGAGCACCCGCGAGCTCGGCCAGGCGGTCGGGCTGCGCTCGCCCTCGTCGGTCTCCAGACACCTGAGGAGCCTGGAGGAGAAGGGCTTCCTCAGCCGCGGCACGACGATGACCCGCCCGATCGACGTGCGGCTGTTCCTGCGGCCGCCGTCGCCGGAGCCGTCCGGCGAGCTGGTGAGCGTCCCCGTGGTCGGCGACATCGCCGCGGGCGCCCCCATCCTCGCCGACGAGCACCTCGACGACACCCTGACCCTGCCCCGCGACCTCACCGGCCGCGGCACCGTGTTCGGCCTGCGGGTGCGGGGCGACTCGATGGTCGACGCGGCCATCTGCGACGGCGACATCGTCGTGGTCCGGCAGCAGCCCGAGGCGCACTCCGGGCAGATCGTCGCCGCGATGATCGACGGCGAGGCCACCGTGAAGGTCTACCGGCGGCGCGGCGGGCACGTCCGGCTCGAACCGCGCAACCCCCGCTACGACGTCATCGACGGCGACCGGGCCGTGGTGCTGGGGATCGTGGTCTCGGTGATCCGCAGCGTGTGACCCCCGCCTCGGGCGTCAGGGCCTGGGGGCCCAGAAACGCTCGTGGTTGGCGGTGGTGGAGATCGTGCGGGTGTCGGCGCGGTCGAGGTAGAGGGCGCCGTTCAGGTGGTCGGTCTCGTGCTGGGCGATGCGCGCCGGCCAGCCGGACAGCTCCGTCTCGTACGGGCGGCCGTCCCCGTCCAGGGCCGACAGCCGCACCCGCGCGTGCCGGGGGACGACGGCGGTCAGCCCCTCCACGCTGAGGCACCCCTCGTGGAACGCCCGGTAACCGGCTCCGACGGGCGTGACGACCGGGTTGACCAGCTCCAGAGGCGGCTGCGGGGCACGCTCGCGCTCGGCGGCGTGGTCGGGCGGCAGCTCGGCGGGGTCCTCGATGACCGCCAGCGCGAGCGGGATGCCGACCTGCGGCGCGGCCAGGCCCACGCCGACGCCCGGCAGGTGCCGGAACATCGCGTCCAGCAGCTCGCGCAGGAGGGCGTCGGAGAGCTGGCCGTCGTACGGCTCGGCCGTCCGGCGCAGCACGGGGTCGCCGACCTGGGTGACCGACCAGGGCCTGGGGGCGGCGAGGAGGGCGTGCACCCGCTCGGTCAGCTCCTCGGCGCCCACGCCGTTCAGGTGTCTCATGGGGGTCCTTCCGCTCGACGGTCGTTCGCTCAGCAGACGGTAGAGCATGGGCGGTGACCCGGTTTCGGCGGGTAAAGAGGGCTAGAAGCAATCATAGAGTAGTTGATCCACTGCTATGGGTAATGATCGTTGCGGATGATCACGTAACGTCGCCGGGAGGCACCCATGTGCATGAGAACGATCGCCGTCTTCGGCCTGACCACGGTGGGGCTGCTGACAGCGGTGGCACCGGCGACGGCCGAGGACGGCAGCGCCGCCGCCGCGCCATGCGTCGCCGCCCGGATCGAGGTCGCCAGTGGCTCCCCGGCCGGGGCGAGCGCCCTGCTCGACACCTCGGCGGTGCGGACGTTCCTGCAAGGGCTCGTCCGTCCGGCGGACCGGCCGGGGGCGCAGCCGCTCCCGGAGGACACGTCGTTCGCCGCGGCCGCCGAGTTCCCGGGCCTCCTCGACGCGCTCCTGCTGGACGTGGATGACTACGTGTTCCTGCTGGACGCGCAGGAGGACGTCCAACCGGCCAGGACGGGCGGCGACCCGGGCGACGTCGCGCCGGCCACGAGCGGCGCGGACAGTGACGCGCTGGCCAGGCGGATCCTGGAGGCGCTCGTCGCCGACGCCCTGAGATGCACCCCGCCCGCCGCCCCACCGGCCACCGACCCCGCAGCCACCTCCGCAGCCACTTCCTCGGTCGCCACCTCCTCTGCCGCAGACTCCGCCGACGCCGGCTCGTCGGACATCGGCTTCTCGGACGTCGGCTGGTCGGCCGATCCGGAGGCGACGTCCCTCCTGGACTCCGAGGGAGCCACGGCGGTGCTCGAAGCGCTGATGAACCGGCCCGAGTCCTGCGTCACCGACGGCACCTCGACCATCCGCTCCTCCGACACCGGCAGGTCGATCGCGGCCGACTCGTCCCAGGTGTCGCTGCTCGACGCGCTCGGCGTCCGAAGGATGCTGGACGTCCTGGTGGGCAGGCCGTCGGCGTGCGCCACCGAGGACGTGCCCCTGTCGGCGGCGACCACCGAGCAGGACCGGCCGAAGTCGCTCCTGGACGGCTTCGGCCTCGGCGCCCTGTTCTCCAAACTCCTCGGCTGACAGTCCCCTGAGGGCTGACCCACCACTGCGGCGGGTCGGTTCTCAGGTGGGCGTGTCGGTGACGGCCCGGGATTTTCTGGTTGTTCGCGAGAGGGGCCGGGTGGGTGATCGCGTGGTAGGTTGCGGGCGAGCCTTGATCCTTTGGGGAGAAGGGGGCTGCGGCCGTGACAGGCACCAGCGACGAGACCGTCCGACCGACGGCGTGGGAAGCGGCGTGGGAGGTGCTGGCCCCCGTCACGGACATGGTCACCCCGATGGCCGTACGCGTCGCGGCCACCCTGCGCCTGACCGATCTGATGGGCGGCGACGAGCTGCCCGTCGAGGAGCTGGCCCGCCGTACCGGCACCGACGCCGACGCGCTGGGGCGGCTGCTGCGCCACCTCGCCTGCCGCGGCGTCTACGCCGAACGAGAACCCGGCGTGTTCGCGGTCAACGAGCCCGCCGCGCTGCTGGCCTCCGGCCACCCCTCCATGATGCGGGACCGGCTCGACCTGGACGGCTTCGGCGGGCAGATGGACGTCGCGTTCACCGGCCTGCTGCACACCGTCCGCACCGGGGAACCGGCGTGGGAGACCGTGTTCGGCGTCCCGATCTGGAACCATCTCGCCGCCCATCGGGAGGTGGGCGAGTCGTTCGACGCCCTCATGGCCGCCGGGGCCGGCGACCTCACCGACGTGGCCGAGGGGTACGACTGGTCCGGCGTACGGCACGTCATCGACGTCGGCGGCGGCACCGGCGCCCTGATCGCCGAGCTCCTGAAGGCCCACTCCGGGCTCCGGGCCACGCTCGTCGACCTGCCGGACACGCTGGAACGCGGCCGGCGGTCCCTGACCGGGCTCGGGCTGGACGAGCGGTGCGCGTTCGCCCCGCAGAGCTTCTTCGAGCCGCTGCCCGAGGGCGGCGACGTCTACGTGCTCAGGCGCGTGATCCACGACTGGAGCGACGACGAGGCCGTACGCGTCCTGCGGCGCTGCGCCGACGCGGCTGGGCCGCACGGGCGGATCGTGGTGATCGAGTCCCGGGGCGGCTCCGGCGACGATCCGGCCATGTTCGCCGAGATGAACCTGCGCATGCTGGTCCTCAGCGGCGGCCGGGAACGAACGGTCGACGACTACGCCGCGCTCGCCGAGAGGGCGGGGCTCGACGTGGCGGAGGTGCGTCACACCCCGCTCGGCAACGTCATCCTCGACTGCGTCCCCGGGCCCGGCTGACCGGGCGCACCCACCTGGGCTCTCCGTCACCTCCGGCGCGATGGGACACTTGATCATCTGTATGCGAAGGAGACCGCAGTGACCACCATCGAATGGGCCGAGCTGTCCGCCGCGCACCTGCCGGCGATCACCGCCCTGGCCGGCAGGTGCGCGGCGCGCGACGGTGGGCTCCCGGCGACCGCGTCGCCGTCCTTCCTGGAACGCAGGTACACCGGGGGCCCGGCGGTGGGCGCGTTCGCGGAAGGCGAGCTGGTGGCCTGCGGGGCGGTGCGGCCGGTGGGCGAGACGACGGCGGCGACCGGCCTGGTCGACCCCGGCCACCGCGGCCGCGGGCTCGGGTCCGGCCTGCTCGACCGGCTGGCCGTGAAGCCGGGGGCCGGGCGGCTGGAGACCGAGTCGCTGACCCCGCAGGCGCACGCGCTGTTCCTGGCGCGCGGGTTCCGTCAGGCGTTCGCCGAGGACGTCTTCCGGCGCGACCTGACCGTGCCGTTGCCGTCCGTGCCGATGCCGCCGGAGGTGGCGGTCGAGGAGTGGTCCCCGGACAGCGAAGGGGCCTTCTACCAGGCGTACGCGGCGTCCTTCGCGGATCGTCCCGGCTTTCCCGGGTGGTCGCGGGAGCAGTGGGTCGACTGGCTGGTGGACGACGGGTTCCTGCCGGGCTGCTCGCTGGTGGCGCGTGAAGCGGGCGTCGCCGTCGGCTTCGTGACGTGCGCGGACGAGTTCCTGGTCCAGGTGGGCGCCGTGCCCGGGTGGCGGCGGCGCGGGCTGGCGCGGGCACTGGCCGTCGCGGCGCTCGGCCGTATGCGTGACGGCGGGGCCGTCCAGGTCTTCCTGGACGTCAACGTCAACAACCCGGCCTCTGCCGCCCTCTTCCAAGGTCTCGGGTTCGAGAAGATCGCTCGCCGCGCCCGCTACGAGTAGGCCCCTCTCAGCCGGGCGTGGCGGTCGTGAGGCTCCGATGCGGGCCTTAACCGGACGTTAGGGTTCTCGCAGTTCGTCGCTATCGTGCCGGCGGCCACTGTGGGAGGCGTCAGGACGACGACCACGCAACGGAGGGTTTTCCGCATGCGCAAGCCTATGATCATCGCTGGACTGGCCACGGCCACCGTGCTCGCCGCGGGCGCCGGCACGGCCTTCGCCACCGCCTCCACCCCCACATCCGGCCCCACATCCGGCCCCACGTCCGGCCCCACGTCCGGCCCCACGTCCGCCGCCACGTCGGCCCCGGCTCCGGCGGTCCCCCAGGAGCAGGCCGAGAAGACGGCGCTGGAGAAGGTGCCGGGCGGCAAGGTCACCTCGGCCGAGCTGGAGAACGAGGACGAGGGCCAGGTCTGGGAGATCGACATCGACGCCGCCGACGGCATCGAGCACGAGATCACCGTGGACGCCACCAAGGGCACCGTCCTCGCCGAGGAAACGGACGACGACGCCGACGACCACGCCGACGATCGCACGGACGCCCAGCAGGGCGACCAGAAGAACGCCCAGACCGCCGACAGCGACGACGAGGCCGAGGACGACCAGGCGGACGACCAGGCGGAGGACCAGGCGGGCGACCAGAACGACGACCACGGCGGCGACAAGGCCGGCGCCAAGAGCGACGACCAGGGCGACGACCAGGGCAGCGACCAGGGCGACGACCACGGCGACGACGACTGAGGGACACCCGCCTGGCGGTAGCCCCCGACCGGGGTGCCGTCAGGGAGCGCGCGAGTCTGGAGGCGGCATCGACACCGGTGCCGCCTCCAGGCGCGTCGGGGGCCGGTCAGACGGTGGCGCTGACGCCGATGTCGTGAAAGCGGCCCAGGAGGCCCGCACCAGCGAGCGCGGCGGCCATCACACCGGCGAACACGGGCTCTCCGGGGGGCGACGGGCTGAGCGGGGCAAGGTCTCGGGCGACGGCCCGGGTGCGAGGCGAGGGTCAGGTGCGAGGGGCGTACATGATGACGAGGACGCCGACCAGGCAGATCAGGGCGCCGATGACGTCCCAGCGGTCGGGACGGAAGCCGTCGGCGACCATGCCCCACACCAGGGACCCGGCGACGAAGACGCCGCCGTACGCGGCCAGGATGCGGCCGAAGTTGGCGTCCGGCTGGAGGGTGGCGACGAAGCCGTAGAGGCCGAGGGCGACGACGCCGCCGCCGATCCACAGCAGGCCGCGTTGCTCGCGCACACCCTGCCAGATCAGCCACGCGCCGCCGATCTCGGCGAGCGCGGCCAAGGCGAACAGCAGCAGTGAGCGGATCATCGTCATGACGGTCAGTACATCGTATCCGCGAGGGCGGTGGCGGGGAGGGGGCAGTCGGGGCAGGTGCAGCCGGTCAGGCTGTCGCAGCCGGCGGCGACCACCTGGGTCAGCGACTCCCGGACGGTGGTCAGGTCCGCGATCTTCGCGTCGATCTCGTCGATCTTTGCCTGGGCCTGGGCGCGCAGGTCGGGCGTGGGGTGGCGGCGGCCGGTGTCGATCAGGGCGGCGACCTCGTCCAGGGTGAAGCCGAGCCGCTGGGCGGCCTTGATCACGGTGAGCAGGGCGACGGTCCCGGGCGGGTACGCGCGGTGCCCGCCCGGGCTGCGCCGCGGCTCGGCGAGCAGGCCGCGGCGCTCGTAGTACCGCAGGGTCTGGATGTTGACCCCGGCCTGCTCGGCGACCTGCCCGCTGCGCAGGTACGGCTCCTCCGGCTCGGGGCTCACGCGTGCCGCCCGGCGGCTCTGGGCTGGAGAGCGTCCAGGACGTCGGTGTGCCGCGTGCATGTGGACGGCGTCCGGTCCTGGGAACCCTGGTGAAGGGGGAGGCCTGTGGTCATGTCATGACGGTAACCCCGTACCTGGGTACCGGATTCAAGGGGCGGCGGGAACTTGTAGGGTGGTAGGGGGATAGGGCCGGACAAATGGGAGGCAAGGGTGCGCGAGTTCCGCTCCTGCCTTCACTTCGCCCGCGAGTGGCACGCCCGCCCGCTGCGTCCGCTGGAGTTCCGTCCGGTCGGCACGAACGGCTATGTCAGCACGTGGGGCGTGATCCCGGGCATCCGCCCGCCGCAGGCCCACTGAGAGCCCTCCGCCAGGCGGCGGCCCGCACAGCCGGAGACCGCTGAAAGCCGCGCACCACGCAAAGGCCTGCGCGGCGCCCTGCAAGCCCTCCATCAAGCGAAACGCCGCACAGCGGCCGGAAGTGCTGCGCCGTGCGGAGGCTTCGCCGTGCGGCTGAAGGTTGTGTGAAGGTTCCGCATGGCTGGGGGCGGTGTAGTCGTTGGCCCGAATTGTTCTTATTGTTCTGGAGTTCTTCCTTCATGTCGCGGATCATCACCGCCCTCCGCTCCGACGCGGTCGGCGGCGTGCTGCTCATCGTCGCCGCCCTGGCCGCGCTGGCCTGGGCCAACTCGCCTCTCGCCGACTCCTACGAGGCCCTGCGCACGTGGTCGTTCGGCCCGTCCGGGCTGGACCTGCGGCTGAGCGCGCAGGCGTGGGCCGCCGACGGGCTGCTGGCGGTGTTCTTCTTCATTGTCGGCAACGAGCTCAAGCAGGAGCTCGTGCACGGCGAGCTGCGCGACCCGCGCCGCGCCGCGCTGCCCGTCGTGGCCGCGCTCGGCGGTGTGGTGATCCCCGCGCTGTTGTTCCTGGCGGTGAACGTCGCCGCGCCGGGAGAGGCGGTCAACGGCTGGGGGGTGCCGATGGCCACCGACATCGCCTTCGCGCTCGCCGTCCTGGCCGTCGTGGGCCGCGGCCTGCCCACGCCGCTGCGGACGTTCCTGCTGACGCTGGCGACCGTGGACGACGTGTGCGCGGTCGTCGTCATCGCCGTCGGCTACACCTCGGGCCTCAATCTCGCCGCCCTGGCCGGAGCCACCGCCGGGCTGTGCGTGTGGGCGTACCTGCAGCACGGGCGGGGCCGCGCGGTCACCGCCGTGCGCCGCGCGCTGCCCGCGTGGCTGCTGTACGGGCCGCTCGCCGTGCTGATCTGGGCGCTGACGCACGCCTGCGGGGTGCACGCGACCATCGCCGGCGTGGCGATGGGCCTGCTGATGCGCACCCGGCCGCGCGCCGGCGAGCAGGAGCCGCCCTCCCAGCGCGCCGAGCACGCGCTGCGGCCGTTCTGCGCCGGGGTGGTGCTGCCGGTGTTCGCGCTGCTGTCGGCCGGGATCTCCCTGTCGGGGGCGGACGGCTTCTGGGCGGGGACCGTGACCTGGGGCGTGCTGGCCGGGCTGGTGGCGGGGAAGCCGCTGGGCATCGTCGGCGCGGCGTGGCTCACCGCGCGCCTCACCAGCGCCCACCTCAACCCGCGGCTGAGCTGGAGCGACATCGCCGGTGTGGGCGTCCTGGGCGGGATCGGGTTCACCGTCTCGCTGCTGATCGCCGAGCTCTCCTACACCGGCCCGGCGCACCTGACCCAGGCCAAGGGCGCGATCCTGCTGGCCTCGGCGGCGGCGTCCGTGCTGGCCGCCCTGATCCTCGGCGCCCGCGGCCGCCGACGCCGGGCGGCCGCAGGCGGGCTGACCGGACAGGCCGGAGGCGCGTTGACCGGATAGGCCGGAGGCGCGTTGACCGGAGTGGCCGGAGGCGGGCTGACCTGGGCAGGACGGAACGGGTTAACCGGACAGCGCGGCGGTGAGGCGGGCCGCCAGGGTCGCGACCGCCGCGCGCAGCTCGGGCCCGCCCTCGACGCGGAAGGCGAACGGCACGGCCGGCAACCACTCCTGGGCGTACATGGCCGGGTTGCCCGTGCTCCCGACCAGCACGCAGCCCTCCCCGTACGGTTCGAGCCGCCCCATGGGCGGGCGGACCCAGGGCGCGACCTCGGCCAGGGGCGCGTCGAAGACCACGCGGGTGGAGTACGCCCATCCGGTGCCCAGGTTCTCCTCCAGCGCCGCCACCGGGTCGAGGCCGTCGGGCGGCCGGAAGCCGAGGGTGCCCTGACGTACGGTTCGGACGCGGTCCACCCGGTAGGTGCGGATCGCGCCGGCGCGGTGGGAGTGGCACAGCAGGTACCAGCGCCCGTACCGGACGACGACCGCCCAGGGATCGACCTCGGCCTCCCACTCCTTGCCCGACCCGCTGCGATAGGTGATGTGCACCCGCCGCCGGGCCGCGGACGCGGCGACGAGCGCGCTGGTCACGGCGATGCCGGGACGGGCCGCGTACCGGTCGGGGGCGGCGGAGGCGTGCTCGCGCAGCGCGGCGGCCTGCCGTCCGACGCCTTCCGGCAGGGCCCGGATGACCTTGGACAGGGCGGCGCCCACCAGGTCGTCGGCGTCGGCGGCGGCTGGCTGGCCGTCGAGCACCGCCATGACCAGGCCGAGCGCCTCGGGCTCGGTGAAGGCGACCGGCGGCAGTCTGGTGCCGCGCCCGAGCCGGTAGCCGCCGTAGGGGCCTCTGGCCGACTCGACGGGGATGCCCGCCTCCCGCAGGATCCCGACGTACCGGCGGGCGGCGCGTTCGGTCACGCCCAGGGACGCGGCCAGCTCGCCGGCCGTCACGCCCGGACGCCGCTGAAGGACCTCCAGGGCGCGCAGGGCCCGCGCGGTGGGGCTGAGTTCGGCCGGCATCCGAGCAGACTAGAACGGTCAGGGCGAGATCCGGAAGTAGAACGTCCGGAACACCCCCTAACGTGGGCCGCCATGACCGACTTCCAGGAAGACGTGCACGTCGAAGGCGTGCACCTGCGGAAGGCCACCTTCGCGCGGGTGGGCCTCCATGACGCCCGCGTACGCGCGGCCGACCTGTCCGGCCTGCGGCTGAGCGGCGTCGAGCTCGTCGACGTGGAGATCAGCGGCGAGCTGCGGAACGTCGTGGTGAACGGCGTGGACATCGTCCCCCTCGTCGAGGCCGAGCTGAACCGCCGCATGCCCGAGCGCGCCCGGATGCGCCCCGAGGACCCCGAGGGGTTCGCCGAGGCGTGGGCGATCCTGCGACGGCTGTGGGCGGGCACCCTCGCCCGCGCCGCGACGTTCCCGGAGGCGCGGCTGCACCGGAGCGTCGACGGCGAATGGGCCTTCATCCAGACGCTGCGGCACCTCAACTTCGCCTCGGCCGCCTGGGTCGGCCGGATGATCGTGGGCGACGTCTCGCCGTGGCACCCGCTCGACCTGCCCTGGGACGAGGCGCCCGGCTGGGACGGCGTCCCGTGGGACCGCGAGGCACAGCCCTCGCTGGAGGAGGTGCTGGCGGTCCGCCGCGCCCGTCAGGCGATGGTCGGCCAGGTCGTCGCCTCGCTCACGGCCGAGCGGCTCGCCGCGGACGTCACCCGCGACGAGCCCGGCTGGCCGCGGCTGACCGGATTCCCCCTCAAGGAGTGCCTGTACATCGTCCTGCACGAGGAATGGGAACACCGGCTCTACGCGGAACGCGACCTGAACGCACTACAGAAAGAGGACTGACATGGACATCCTGCTCATCGGCGGCCTGTGGCTCGACGCCTCCGCCTGGGACGAGGTGGCGTCCGCGATCGAGGCGCTCGGCCACCGTCCCGTGCCGGTCGCGCTCCCCGGCCAGGGGGACGGAGCCGCCCCGGCCACGCTCGCCGACCAGGTGGCCGCGGTGCTCACCGCCGTGGACGCGGCGCACGGCAGGCCCCTGGTGGCCGGTCATTCCGCGGCCTGCACCCTGGCCTGGCTGGCCGCCGACGCGCGGCCGGACAAGGTGGGCAAGGTCGCCTTCATCGGTGGTTTCCCCGCCGCCGACGGCGCCGCCTACGCCGACTTCTTCGAGATCGCGGACGGCGTCATGCCGTTCCCCGGGTGGGAGCCGTTCGAGGGGCCGGACGCGGCCGACCTCGACGAGGAGGCTCGGCGGAGCTTCGCCGCCGCCGCGGTCCCCGTCCCGGAGGGGGTGGCCAAGGGCGTGGTGCGGCTGACGGACGAGCGGCGGTTCGAGGTGCCGGCCGTTGTCGTGTGCCCGGAGTTCACCCCCGCCCAGGCGCGGGAGTGGATCGACGGGGGCGACGTCCCCGAGCTGGCCCGGGTCAAGCACCTCGACCTCGTCGACCTCGACTCGGGGCACTGGCCCATGATCACCGAGCCGGCCGCCCTGGCCCGGCTCCTGACCGAGGCGGCCGGCTGAACTCTCGCCGGGGGTCAGTGGCGTGAGGTGAGGATCTGGGAGAGGACCTCGTGCACGTGGGTGTTGGGGTGCTTGCCGGTGAACTGCTCGGCCAGCGGGCCCACGGCGGTCACGGGGACGTCGGCGCCGGTGTGGCCGCCGGTGGTCCAGTCCATGACGAACTGCAGCTTGCTGCCCTTGACGGGGAACGGGCCGTCCTCGGTCGAGGGGGCGGTGCCGCTCTCGTCGCCGGTGGAGGTGTCCTCGACGGTCAGGCCGCCGCACTCGTGGTCGCCGGTGATGACCAGCAGCGTGTCGGGGTTGGCGTCCACGTAGGCGCGGGCGACCTTGACGGCGTTCTCCAGCGACTCCAGCGCCTGAAGGGTGCGCGGGGCGTTGTTCTCGTGCGCGAACTCGTCGATGCCCTCCTCCTCGACCAGCAGGAAGAAGCCCTTCTTGTTGGTGGAGAGGGTGTCGAGCGCCTTCTTGGTCATGGTGGCCAGGTCGACGGCGGGGGAGTAGACGTCGCCCTCGCCCTCGGCGCGCTGCTGGAACATCTCCTCGTTGCCGAACAGGCCGAGCAGCTTGCCGCGGCGGGCGGAGTCGAGCTGCTGGGCGTTGGAGACGTACTGGTAGCCGTCGGCCTTCGCCTGGTCGACGAGGTTGCCCTTGGTGCCCTTGCTGGCCTCGGTCGGGTCCTCGGCGGGCTTGTCGGGCCAGGCGCCGGGGGTGCCGGCGGGCAGCCACCAGTCCTCGCCGCCGCCCAGGATGACGTCCGGCTTGCTCACGGCCAGGTACTGGCGGGCGATCTCGTCCTGGGCCGAGCGGTTGGCGGTCTGGGCGAAGAACGCGGCGGGGCTGGCGTCGGTGACCTGGGCGGTGGTGACCAGCCCGGTGGACTTGCCGGCCTGCTTGGCCTGCTGCCCGAGGGTGGGCAGCGGCTTGCCGTCCACGTCGACGCTGATGGCGCCGTTGTAGGTCTTGACGCCGGTGGCCCAGGCGGTGGCGGCCGCGGCGGAGTCGGTGATGGCCGTCTTGGGGTCGTGCGGGCTGGTGGTGAGCTGGCCGGAGACCGGGAGCTGGTCCATGGTGAGCTGGCCGTCGAGGCCGGCCAGGTAGAGGCGGGCGGCCTCGCGATGGGCGGCCGCCATCCCGTCGCCGTTGATGAAGATCACGCTACGGGCGCGGCCCCTGCCACTGCTGGACGCGTCGGCGGACAGGACCGGGCTGACGGCGACGACCGCGAGAGCGGCGGCGAGCGCGGTGGTGGCCGAGGCGGTCAGGCGCCGCTTGGACGAGGAATGCATGACGCCCCCATATGGAACGAATCGGGCAGAGAAGTACTTTGCGGGACACGATCCTGTACGTCTCGCCGGACATCTTTCCGTCCAAGTGATGTCCATGCGGTGAACATGTCCGAGCCGTACGGGACGGCCGGCCGGCTTGGCGACACGGTAACCGTTCATGTCCGAGGGCTTGACCCCGGGATGACGCGTCCGGACGCGACCAGTTCATAGCCTGGTGCAATGGCAAGGCTGACATGGACGGCCAAGTCGGTCCTGGTCACCGTGCTCGTGCTGGTCGCCGGGGCCGCCGCCGCGGCCGGGGCCGTGTTCCTGAGCATGAGCAGCGAGGACGGTTCCGCCCCCGAGCCGGTCGTCGCGTGGCTGCGGGGCTCGGGCTCGACCTCGCAGAAGGGCGCCATGGACGCCTGGATCGGCGAGTTCCACCGCGTCCACCCCGAACTGCGCGTCACCTACGAACCCAACGGCTCCGACCGCGGCATCGAGGACTTCATCGCGGGACGCAGCGCGTTCGCCGGTTCGGACGTGCCGATGACCCCGTGGGAGCAGGCGCGCGCCGACCGGCGGTGCGGCGGCCCGGCCGAGCACCTGCCGATGGTCGTCTCCCCGGTCGCGGTGGCCTACAACGTGGCCGCCGTGCCCGCCCTGCGCCTGTCGCCCGCGACCCTGACCGGAATCTTCACCGGGCGCATCACCAAGTGGAACGCCCGCGAGATCGCCGCCGACAACCCCGGCGAGGGCCTGCCGGGCACCCGCATCCACGTCTTCCACCGCTCCGGCCAGTCCGGCACCACGCAGAACCTGACCGAGTTCCTGCGGGCGACCGGCGGCTGGCCGCACCAGCCGTCCAGGACGTGGACCGGCGTCGGCCAGGGCGTGACCAGCTCCAGCGGGATGACGCAGGTCCTCCAGCACACCGGGGACTCGATCGGGTACGTCGAGTACGGCTTCGCCAGCAGCGCCCTGCTGAACACCGCGGACGTGCGCAACGCCGCCGGCCAGTTCGTCACGCTGTCGCCCGAGAGCGCCAGCAAGGCCCTTCAGGGCGCCACGGTCGCGAACCTCCCGAACGGGCTGGTGCTGTCCTTCGACCACCTGCGGGCGGTCCCCGGCGCCTACCCGATCGTCCAGGTCACGTACGAGATCATCTGCGCGGGCCGGGCGGACCCGCTGGTGCGCACCTTCCTCGACTACACCGCCGGCGACGCCGGCCAGTCCTACCTGGCCCTGTACGGCTACGCCCCCCTGCCGCACGACCTGCTCGCCCAGGTGCGCGGACGCCTGGGGGCCACGAGCTGAACGGGCCGCCGCCTCGGGGCGAATTCCAGGAGTGGCGGGCGCCGGCACGATTAGCCCGCCCGCGTCCGGTGAAGAGAGGATGCCATGAACGCGAACATCCGGTCGCGGGCCGCATGACCGGTCCGGACGACGAGCATCCCACGGTCCTCGCCCCCCTGGCGGCCGCGGAGCACAGCGAACTGCTCGACACCACCCCCGGGTTGTGGGTGGACGACAGCGACGACGACGATCCGGTGCTGGTGCGCGCCGACGGCCGTCCGGTCGACACCTGGCGGCAGCACTATCCCTACGACGAGCGCCTGTCCCGGGAGACGTACGAGCGGGACAAGCGGCTGCTGCAGATCGAGCTGCTCAAGCTCCAGTACTGGATCAAGGGCACCGGCCGCCGGCTGGTGGTGCTGTTCGAGGGGCGCGACGCGGCCGGCAAGGGCGGCACGATCAAACGTTTCATGGAGCACCTCAACCCGCGTGGGGCCACGGTGGTCGCGCTGGAGAAGCCGAGCGAGCGCGAGCGCGGCCAGTGGTACTTCCAGCGGTACATCGCCCACCTGCCGGCCAACGGGGAGATCGTGCTGTTCGACCGCTCCTGGTACAACCGGGCGGGGGTCGAGCGGGTCATGGGCTTCTGCGACGTGCACGAGTACCTGGAGTTCATGGAACAGGTGCCCCGGCTGGAGAACCTGCTGGTGGACTCGGGGCTGCACCTGGTCAAGCTCTGGTTCTCGGTCTCGCGGGCCGAGCAGCGCACCCGGTTCATCATCCGTCAGGTGGACCCCGTACGGCAGTGGAAGTTGTCGCCGATGGACCTGGCCTCTCTCCGCAAATGGGACGAGTACACCCAGGCCAAGGAGGACATGTTCCTGCACACCGACACCGAGTCGGCGCCCTGGACGGTCATCAAGAGCAACGACAAGAAACGCGCCCGGCTGGAGGCGATGCGCCACGTGCTCAGTCTCTTCGACTACGACGAGAAGGACGCCGAGGTCGTCGGCGTGCCCGACCCGCGCATCGTGATCTCGGCGGGGGACATCTTCGACGAGGATCACGTCGCCTACCAGGGCACCGACCCGTGACCGCCGGCCGCCCGCCGCGGCCGGCGGCCCGTGGTCAGGGGGCCCTCGCCGCCCCCTGACCGGTTGGGGGCGCGTCGTCAGGCGGGCAGGACGTTCTGGGGGAACTCGCCCTCGTAGTTGCCCGGGTTCTCGAAGACGAACACGATGTAGGTCTCGAACCCGTCGGGGCCCTGGCCCGCGACGCGGGCCGCGCCGACCCTCCTGGTGTCCTTCCAGACGAGCTGGCTGAAGTGGCCGGTCCTGGCCGGGTCGCCGGGCGGGTTGGCCCAGTTGTAGTCCGCGATCTCGTCGTACCAGGCGGTCACCGCGTCGGCGGCGGTCTTCGGCGTGGTGCCGGAGGTCATGCCCCAGAAGATGTTCTCGCCCGTGGTGTCGCGCAGGCCGTCGTGGCCGGCCGACAGCTTCGCGTACTCGGAGCGGGAGGACGCGCGCTCCTTGGCGTACGCGACGAGCTTGGCGTCCATCTCCATGGGGGGCGCGTGGTGCTTGGCGCGGTAGGCGTTGGCCTCGTTCAGTGCCTCGGCCAGGAAGCTGTCGCTGGTCGCGTCCGGAAGGGCGGGACGGGTTCCGGCCATCTCGATCACCTCGTCGTGAACGGGAGAAGTGGGGACCACCGAAGCCTGCGCCCGCGCCGGGCGCCGGTCAACGTCCGGATGCGGCCACGGGCCCGGGGGGAAAGGGCCCTCGCATTTGCCGCATGAATTCCTGCCATTGATTCGTGAATCATTTCCGACGTGCTAGATTCGGGAGGCTTAAATGCTCGGGTAAGCATGAATTCCTGCCCATTGGAGAATGATGAAATCGCTGGTCGTCGAACGTATCGATATATTCGTCGTGGAATTGCCGTCCATCCGTTCGTTCAGCATTTCAGGAGGAAACGTCACCACCGAGGGGCGGCCCGCCGAGCGGGTTCTCGTCAAGGTGACGGCGGGCGGGGTGACCGGCTGGGGCGAGGCCACCCCGACGCCCGCCTGGACGTACGAGACCGTGGAGACGATCTCGACGACGATCGCCGGCTACCTGGCCCCCGCCCTTCTCGGCCGCCCCGCCTGGGACCTGGACGGCGCCTGCGCGGCCTACGAGAAGGTGATCAACCGCGGGCTGACGATCGGGTCGCCCATCGCCAAGTCCGCGCTCGACATCGCACTGCACGACCTGCTCGGCCGGGCCCTCGGCGTGCCCGTCGGCGTGCTGTGGGGCCAGCGCCGTCTCGACCGGATCACGCTGGGCTGGATCGTGGCCGGTCAGACGCCCGGTGAGGTGCGGCAGGCGGTCGAGGAGGGGCGGGCGGAGGGCTACCGGGCGTTCAAGGTCAAAGTCGGCCTGCATGACGAGGCGACGGACCTGGCCGTCGTCGCGGCCGTCAGGGAGGCGGCCCCCGACGCGCCCCTGTGGGTCGACGCCAACCAGGGCTACACCGTGGACGGCGCGCTGCGCATGGCACGACGGCTCGCCGACTTCGACGTGACGGCTTTCGAGCAGCCGTTGCCCGCCAACGACGTCACCGGGCTGCGCCGCCTGCGCGACCACAGCCCGCTCCCGGTCGCGCTGGACGAGAGCCTGCGCCACCCCTCCGACCTGGCCACGTTCGTCAAGCTCGACGCCGTCGACATCGCCATCGCCAAGGTGCAGCGGTCGGGCGGGCTGACGTTGTCGCGCCGGCTCTGCCAGTTCGCCGAGGACGCCGGGCTGCGCATCATGGGCTCGGGGCTGACGGACACCGACCTGGGGTTCGCCGCCTCGCTGCACCTGTTCGCGGCCTTCGGCGTGGACACCCCGGTAGACCTCAACGGCCGTCAGTTCGTGCGCTCGGCGTACGTCGGCGGCCGGACGGTGGAGGTCTCGGACGGGACGGCCCTGGTGCCCACCGGCCCCGGCCTCGGCGTCGAGGTGGACGAGGACGCCGTCCGCGCCCTGTCCACGGCTCACTGGTCCGTCTGACGCGCGGAATCCGGGGCCGGGACGCGTGTCCCGGCCCCGGACGGCGTCTCAGCGCAGCCAGTCGTCCAGGTGCGCGGCGACGAACTCGTCGTCCACCAGCCACGGATAGGCCGCGCTCACCCGCGCGATCTCCGCCGCCTGCCCCGGCGACAGCCCCTCACCCGGGTCCAGGCACCAGGTCCCGGCCAGCAGGCCCTGGCGGCGCAGCACCTCGTGCACCCCGGCGATGCAGCCGTGGAACCCGCCCGCCACGTCGAACACCGCGCCGTTGGCGTCGGTGAGGTCGCCGGCGCGGGCCAGCAGGGAACGCAGGACCTCGTCGTCCCCCGCCCACGCCCGGCGGACCTCCTCGAACATGAGCACCGCCGCCCGCGTCCACACCGCCCACTGGCCGAGCAGCCCGCCGACGATCCGGCGGCCCGCGACGGGGGCGAGCAGGTCGGCCAGGATGTTGTCGTCGTTGCCGGTGTAGAGCGCGAGGTCGTCGCGGCCCGACGCCGCCACCGCCCTGACCACGTCCACCGTGCGATACCGGTCGAAGGGCGCCATCTTGATCGCCACCACCGACTCCTGCTCGCTCAGCGACCTCCAGAACGACGGGCCGAGCCGCCGCCCGCCCACCGCCTCCTGCAGGTAGAAGCCGATCACCGGCAGCACCTCGCCGACCGCTCTGGCCCGCGCCAGCAGCTCCGGCTCGCCCGCCCCGGGCACCTGGGGCGACAGCAGCACGGCGTGGTAGCCCAGCGAGGCCGCGAGCTCCGCCTCCGCCACGGCCTGGGCGGTGTCGCCGCACGCGCCCGCGACCATGACGAACGGCCGCCCCGCCTCCTCGCCCACGACCTCGGCGGCGAGCTCCAGCACCGGCCGCAGCAGCCCGGCCCGGCGGATCTCGAACTGCGTCGTGTGCACCGCCACGGCCGCGCCGCCCGCGCCCGAGGCCAGGTAGTAGCGGGTGAGCGCGCGCTGGCGGCGCTCGTCCAGGGCGCGCCCGGCGGTCAGCGCCAGCGGATGGGCGGGGATGACCGTCCCCTCCCGCAGCAGGCCGATCGACATCTCAGAACCTCCCGTCGCGTACCGCGAACTTGGTCGGCTTGCCCGACAGGGGCAGCCCGCGCGACAGCCAGGCGGCCTGCCACGCGATCAGGGTGTCCAGCGGCACGTCCGGGTAGCCGAACAGGCCGTGGCAGCGCGAGGCGTCGTTGAGCAGCGCGGTGCCGCTCTCGACGCCGGTGAAGGACGCCCGCGTCCCCATCGCGGCGGCCAGCCGGGCCGCCGTGCGGCGCACCGAGGCGGTCTCCGGGCCGGTCAGGTTCAGGACGAACGCCTCCGGGGCGCGTGCGTGGCGCAACGACCGCAGCGCGACCTCGTTCGCGTACCCCTGCCACACGACGTTGACGTGCCCGGTGGTGAGGTCGACCGGCTCGTCCGCCGCCACGGTGGCCGCGAGGTCGGCCAGCACGCCGTAGCGCAGGTCCACGGCGTAGTTCAGGCGCAGGATCGCGACCCTGGCGCCGTACGCGGCGGCGGCGTGCTCGAAGACGCGTTCCCGGCCGAGGCAGCTCATCGCGTACTCGCCCACCGGGTCCGGCCGGTCCTCCTCCGCGCTGCCGCCGCCGGCCACGTCCACCAGCGGGTACACGTTGCCGGTGGAGAACACCGCGATCGCGGAGTCGCGGTAGCGCCGGGCCACGGCGGCCGGCAGCGCCGCGTTGACCGCCCACGCCTGGTACGGCGCCGCCGACGTGCCGAACTTGGCGCCCGCCATGAACACGACGTTGGCCGCGTCGGGCAGCCCGGCCAGGTCGCCGCCCGACATCAGGTCGTGGGCCACCACCTCGACCCCCTCGTCGGCCAGCGCGCGCGCCGCCCGGGCGTCCGACCAGCGGGACACCGCGTACACACGGGCCGAGCCGCGGCCCGCCGCCTCCAGGGCGCGCCGGGCCAGCCGGACCAGGCTCGGCCCCATCTTGCCGCCCGCGCCGAGCACGACGAGGTCGCCGTCCAGCCCGGCGACGTCGGCGGTCAGCGCGGCCGACGGGGTGGACAGCCGGTCCTCCAGCTCCTGCTCAGAGGTGAACACGGGCGGCTCCTTCGGGTCGCCGGTAGGCCACGCCCAGCCGGTCCAGCAGAGGTAGGTGGTCGGCCAGCCGCCGGGTGAAGCCGTCCAGGTCGCGGCCCGCCGACCAGGCCGCCTCGGCCACGGCGCACAGGCGCGGGAAGGCGTTGTAGTCGAAGCGTTCCCTGGTGGGCAGGTACTCGCCCCACAGCTGGGCCTGCATGCCGAGGACGGACTCGCCGGCGTCGTAGCCGTAGACCGTCTCCAGGGGGAGCGGCCCGGCGATGCTGACCGGCTCGCCCGGGGCGTCGGACTCGGCGTAGTCGAGGTAGGTGTGCGTGTGCGGCGCGGCGACCACGTCGTGCCCGGCGCGCAGGGCCGCCTCGACCCGGTCCACGCCCCGCCAGGCCATGATCACCATGTCCTCGGGCGGGTCGTGGTCGAGCATGTCGTCCCAGGCCACCGCGCGGCGGCCGAGCCCGCGCAGGTGATCGGCGAGCAGCCGGCCCCACCAGCCGAGCAGGGCCCGCGGCCCGTCGAGCCCGGCCTCGGCGACCCGCCGCGCGGCCTCGGAGTCGGCCGCCCACTCCTCGCCGCGCACCTCGTCCCCGCCGATGTGCACGTACCTGGACGGGAACACGTCGCACAGCTCGTCGAGCACGTCGCGGGCGAACCCGGCGGCCCGGTCGCCCACGTTGAGCACGTGCGAGGAGATGCCCCACTCCGTACGCACCCGGACGGGCGTCCCGGAGGAGTGGCCCAGCCACGGGAGGGCGGCGATGGCGGCCTGCGAGTGGCCGGGGAACTCGATCTCGGGGACCACGGTCACCCCGCGCGCCGCCGCGTACTCCACCAGGTCGCGCAGCTCCCGCTGGGTGTAGAAGCCGCCGTGCGGGGTGCCGTCGGACCGGCCCTCGCGGGCGTGCCCGGCGGGCGACCCGGCGCGGCGGGACCCGACCTCGGTCAGCCGCGGGTGCCCGCGCACCTCGAACCGCCAGCCCTGGTCGTCGGTCAGGTGCAGGTGCAGCACGTTGAACTTGTGCAGCGCCAGCAGGTCGACGTACGAGCGCAGGAAGGACACCGGGCGCCACCAGCGGGCCACGTCGATCATCACGCCGCGCCAGGCGTACCTGGGCACGTCGCGCACGGTCCCGCAGGGCACGCCGTCCGGGCCGTCGAGCTGGCGCAACGTCTGCACGCCCCAGCGCAGCCCGGCGACGTCCGCCGCGGAGATCACGGCCCGTTCCGGGGTGACGGCCAGGGTGTAGCCCTCCGCGCCGAGCGACGGGTCGGACACCAGGCGCAGCTCGATCCCGCCGGAGGCGTCGCCGCCCGCGGCCGGGCCGAGCAGCTCCCTGGCCAGGGCGGCGTGCGGCCCGCGTACGGGCGCGCGCACGCCCGGCTGGAACGTTCCCTCCTCCGGACGCGCCGAGGCGGCCAGGGGGATCATCGTCCCAGCACCGTTCGGAAGGCGGCCAGGGCCTCGCCGACGGGCGCCGCGTCGGGGTACCAGGCGCGTTCCCACTCCAGCGCCAGGAAGCCCGCGTACCCGATCCGGTCCAGCTCGGCCAGCACGGCGGGCACGCCCACCGCGCCCTTGCCCGGCAGCACGGGCGCGAGGTCGGCGGGCGAGGCGGCGTCCTTGATCTGCACGTGCCGCAGGTACGGCGCCAGCGCGTCCGCCGTGGCCGCGGCGCTCTCGCCCGCCCGCCACGGGTTGACCACGTCCCACAGCGCGCCGACGCGCGGCGAGCCGACCCCGGCCAGCACCCCGGCGATCGCCTCGCCCGTCAGGAACACGTCGTGCGTCTCCAGCAGCACGTCCACGCCGTTGTCGGGGAGCCGCCCGGCCACGTCCGCGAGCCTCCGAGTCGCGGTGGCGGCCGGGTCGTCCTGCCCTTCGACGCCGCCGAAGACCCGCACGTACGGCGAGCCGAGCGCCTCGGCGATCTCGACGTGGCGCAGCACCTCGGCCACCGGGTCGCCGTCCGGCCGGGCCACGCGGGTGTAGGAGCACACGGCGACGATCCCGATCCCGGCCGCGGCGAACGTCCGGGCGATCGAGCGCAGCTCGGCGTCGGGGGTGTCCGGCGCGACGATCTCACCTTCGGCGCAGCGCAGCTCGACGGCGGCGCAGCCGTACCGGGCGGCGGTGGCGACGACCTCCTCGGCCGGTGCGCCCGGCATGCCGAGCGTGCTGAACGCGAGCGGGTTCATGACTGTCCCTTCACTGTGACGGTGGAACCCCGGCGGGCGGACTCGTAGACGGCCAGGGCGACGTCGAGGACCGACAGGGCGTACTCGGGGGTGACCTCGGGGGCGGTCCGGCCGGCGCAGGCCCGCGCGAAGTCGGCGAGCTGCGCGGCGAAGGCGGTGGCCATCTCGCCGATGCCGGGCGCGGCGACCTGGGTGGCGACGCCGCCCCGGAAGGACCAGACGCCCTCGCCGCGGCTGATGCGCACCGCGCCCTCGCCGCACACGATCTCCGCCTCGTCGGTGAACGGCAGGCCGGTGCCGGTGACGGAGATCGTCGAACGGGTGCCGTCGGCGTGCCGGGCCAGGGCGACCGCCTCGGTCTCCACCGACCCGCCGGCGGGCCCGGCGACGTGCGCGGTCACCTCGACGATCGGCGAGCCGACGAGCATCTGGAGCTTGTCGATGCTGTGCGTGCCGACGTTGAGCACGATGCCGCCGCCGGCCATGTCGGCGTCGAGGAACCAGCGGGGGCGCGAGGGGTCGGCGTAGTCGGCGGTGCGCCGTTCGGCGGCCACCACGACCTGGCCGAGCTCGCCGGAGGAGAGGAAGCCGGCCGCCGCGCGCAGCATCGGCACGAAGCGCAGGACGTGCCCGACCGCGAACACGACGCCGGCCGCCCGGCACGCCTCGATCATGCGGACGGCGTCCTCGCGCGTGGTGGCGATCGGCTTCTCCACGAGCACGTGCAGCCCGGCCGCGGCGGCGTCGAGGGTGATCGGGGCGTGCAGGGCGTGCGGCACGGTGATCACGACCGCGTCGAGGCCGCCCGCGTCGAGCATCGCCCGGTGGTCGGTGAAGACGCGGGCGCCGGCTTCGGCGGCCAGCTTCTCGGCCGCCTCGGCCCGCACGTCGCACACCGCGGCGACCTTCACCTGCCCGGCGCTCTGGCGGGCGGCGGCCACGTGGAACTCCGCGATGGTGCCCGCGCCGATGACGCCCAGGCGCAGCCCGGATGTTGTGGTCACGATTTCCTTTCCGAATCGGACGAAGGGCCTGATCTCAGCCCTTGAGACCCGCGGACATGGTTCCGCGGACGAAGTAACGCTGGGCCAGCACGAACACGATCAGCATCGGCAGCAGGCTCATCATCGCCGCGGCCGTCACGAGCTGGTCGTTGCCGACGAACTGCCCTTTCAGGCTCAGCACGCCGACCGGCAGCGTGTAGTTCTCCGGCGAGGTGAGGTAGATCGTGGGCTCCAGCACGGCCTTCCACGACGTGGTGAAGGTGAAGACCGCGAGCGTGGCCAGGGCGGGCTTGGCCAGCGGCAGGTGGATGCGCCAGAAGACCTGCCAGGGGTTGGCGCCGTCGAGGCCGGCCGCCTCCTCGAAGTCCTTGGGGATGCCGAGGAACGTCTGCCGCATCAGGAAGATCCCGATCGGCGTGGCCAGCCAGTACGGCACGATGAGCGGCAACATCGAGTCCAGCCAGCCCAGCGAGCGGAACAGCAGGAAGTTCGGGACGATCGTGATGACCGTCGGCAACATCATCGTGCCCAGGGCCATCGTCAGCAGCGCCTGCTTGCCCGGCAGCCGCATCCTGGCCAGCGAGTGCCCGACCATGGCGCTGGTCAGCACGTTCCCGGCGACCGCGAGCACCGCGATCACCAGGCTGTTGAGCAGGTAGAGCCCGAACGGCGTGCGCCGCCACACCTCGGCGTAGTTGTCCCACTGGACCGGGTCGGGGAGCCACGCGGGAGGCACCTGGATGTACTGGGCGAAGCTCTTGAGCGAGTTGCCGAGCGCCGCGACGAACGGCAGCAACATGACCGCCGCCCCCGCCAGCACCAGCACGTACGAGACGGTCTTACGCATAGTGCACCCACCTGCGCTGGAGCCGGAACTGCACCAGGGTCAGCGCGAGCACCAGCACGAACAGCACCCACGCCACGGCCGAGGCGTAGCCCATCTGGAAGAACTGGAAACCCTGCCGGTAGAGGTAGAGCACGGTCAGCTCGCTCGCGCCGTGCGGCCCGCCGTCCGTCATCACGAAGACCTGCTCGAACGACTGCAGCGTCTCGATGGAGGTGAGCACCAGCACCAGGAACGTGGTGCCGGAGATGCCCGGCAGGGTGATGTACCGGAACCGGTTCCAGGCCGACGCGCCGTCGATCTTCGCCGCCTCGTAGCGCTCCTCGGGGATGGCCTGCAGGCCCGCCAGGAAGAGCACCGCCATGTAGCCGACGCCCTTCCAGACGGCGACCGCCGCCAGCGTGGGGATCACCAGCGCGGGGTCTTGCAACCAGTTCTCGGCCGGCAGCCCGAGGAGGCCGAGCACCTGGTTGGCGATGCCGGTCTGCGGGTTGAAGACCGCGTCGGCCACGTAGGCGACGACCACCCACGAGGAGACGACCGGGACGAAGTAGGCCGCGCGGAACAGCGCCATGCCGCGCAGCCGCTGGTTGAGCGCGACCGCCAGGGCCAGGGCCAGCGCCGTCTGCGCCGGGACGAACAGCACCGCGAAGTAGGCGGTGTTGCCCAGGGTGCGCCAGAAGACCGGGTCGCCGAACAGGCGGGTGAAGTTGCCGAACCCGACGAACCTCGGCGGGGACATCAGGTCGTACTCGGTCATGCTGAAGAACAGCGAGGCCAGCAGCGGCCAGGCGGCCAGCGCGACCAGGTGGAGCAGGTAGGGCGAGGCGAACGCGAAGGCCCAGGCCCGCTCGCCCGAGCGCCGCCGCCGGGCGGGCGGCCGCGGTCCGGCGGCCACCTGCCCGGAGCGCCTGGTGAGCACCGTCACTGCGTCTTCCCGGCGTAGAAGCGGTCGATGACCTCCTGGGCCTCCTTCTGCCCGGTCTGGAGCGCGGTGGCGACCGGCGTGGCGTTCGACAGCGCCTCGTTCATGCGCTTGGCCAGGGCCTCGGTGTACTCCGACCACACGGCGTTGGTGCCGAGGTCGGTGGCCGCGTCGAGCGACTCCAGGAAGACCGGGCCGCGGTCGGCGGGCAGGGCCGTGGAGGCGACCTTCTTGTTGATCGGGATCGCCTCGCCGAGCTCGGCCCACTTGCGCTGCGGGCCCTCGCCGGAGAAGAAGGTGATCCACTTCCACGCGGCGTCGGCCTGCGCGGGGGAGGCGGCCTTGCTGACCACCCACGAGTTGACGATCGCGACGTTGCCGCGCCCGGCCGGGCCCTTCGGCAGCGGCGCCACGCCGAAGTCGACGCCGGCGCTCACCGCGGGCAGCGTACGGGCGTAGATGCCGTACGACATGGCCACCCGGCCGGTCGCGAACAGCGTGTGCACGACGCCCTTGCCCATGGCCTCGGTGGTCACGTAGTCGGGGGCGAAGCCGTCCTTGCCCATGGCGGCCAGCATCCAGTCGAGGCCGGCCGTGGACTGCGGGCTGTCGACGACGACCTTGCGGCCCCCTTCGGTGACGAAGTCCCCGCCGAACGCCTTGACGATGGGCCACCAGCTCTCGGTGAACCCCGGCGAGTACGCGCGGAAGCCGTAGGTGTCGGGCTTGCCGTCGCCGTTGGCGTCCTTGGTGAGCTTCTTGGCCGCGGCGGCCAGGTCGTCGTAGGTCCACTCGGCCGTCGGCTCGGCGACCTTGGCCTCGGCGAACATCTTCTTGTTGTAGAAGAGCACCGGGGTCTGGGCGCCCTGCGGGAAGCCGAAGACCCGGCCCTCCGCGTCGCGGTTCAGGTCGATGCCGGAGTAGTCGGCGGCGTTGACGGTCTTGACCCGGTCGCTCAGGTCGGCCAGCGCGCCGCGGGCGGCGAACTCCTGCACGAGCACGCCGTCCGAGAGCCACAGCTGGGGCGCCTGGCCGCCGGCGATCTGCGTCCTGAGCCGTTCGAAGAACTTGACGTACGGCGCGACCTCCAGCTGCACCTTGATCGACGGGTTGGCGGCCGTGAACTCCTGGACGAGCTGCCGCATGGTCGTGTCGGCCGGGTCGCCCGCGGCGGCGTAGAAGCCGAGCTTCAGGGTGACGGCGCCGGAGTCGTCGGCCGAGCCGCCGCACGACGCCGTGCCGGCCACGGTGAGGACGGCCACCGCGGCAGCGGCGAGCACGCGCACTCTCATTGGGTCCTCCAACAGGAACGAAGAGGGGGGAAGGGGGGTGAGGGGGACGCCGGCGTCACGTCGGGACGCGGACCTCGACCAGGCTGCCGGAGGCGGCTCCGCAGGAGGCGCGGACGGCCAGGCGGGGCTGCAGCACGACCCGGCAGACCGGGGCGGCGGCGCCGAGCTCGATCCGGCGCAGCAGCAGCTCGGTCGCCATGCGGCCGACCTCCGCCTTGGGCGGCGAGACCGCGGTGAGCGGCACCTCCGACAGGTCGGCGACCTCGTCGTCGTAGGCGACGACGGCGATGTCGTCGGGCACGGTCAGGCCGACCCGGCGCAGGTAGGGCAGGAGCGCGGTGGCCTCGCGGTCGCCGAGGCACACCACCGCGCGCACCTTCTCGGTGACCAGCGTGTTGGCGTAGGCCAGCATGTCGGGGCCGGTCCAGACGGGCTGCCTGGCCACGGCCTCCGGGATCTCCGGAAGCCCGAGGTCGGCGACGGCCTGGCGGTATCCCGCGAAGACCTGCTCGGAGCTGGCGGTGCCGAGCCGGCCGAGGTAGCCGATCCGGCTGCGGCCGAGCCCGCTCAGGTGCTGCACGGCGGCGTAGCCGCCGCCGTGCACGTCGGTGCAGACGTAGGAGGTCGGGTCGGCCGGGCGGGGGTCGGCCGGCCGGCGCTCCACCAGGACGTACGGCACCGGCAGCCCGCGCAGGCGGGCCAGGTGGGCGTCGGGGTCGGCGGTGAGGTGCAGGTTGGGCACCAGCAGCAGCCCGGCCACGCCGACGTCGACGAGCTGCTGGATCTGCCCGGCCTCGACGTCGGGGTCGTAGTTGGAGCAGGCCAGCACGAGCTGCACGCCGGCGGCGGTGGCCGCCCGCTCGATGCCCTGGACGACCTGCGGGAAGTAGTAGGTGTTCGACGGGACGAGCGCGCCGATGAGACGCGGCCTGGCCCCCGGGGTGACGGAGCTGGTGACGAAGGTGCCCGACCCCTGCCGGCGGCGGACGAGCCCCTCCTCGACCAGGAGGTCGACCGCGCGGCGCACGGTGTTGACCCCGACCGAGTAGGTCTGCGCCAGCTCGGACTCGGTCGGCAGCCTGCCGCCGACCGGCCAGCGGCCCTGCACGATCTCCTGCCGCAGGCGTGCCGCGAGGGTGCGGAATCGCCTTCCCCTGGGGAGGGAATTCATTCCTTCAGGTGGCTCCATAACGGGATTCTTCTCGTCATTCTGAAGTAATGTCAACCCTAAATTCACTCCGTTATCAGCGGCATATTAGGAATGAATTCCATCCTTTCGGGGGTCACCAGCGGGCCGTGGCGTCCTTGTCGCGGTCGTAGGCGGCGGCCCAGTAGTGGCCCGCGGCGGTCAGGCGGTGACCGGCGAAGCCGACCTCGCCGGTCGGCTGCTTCAGCGCCTCCGACGTCGCGGTGGCCCAGCCGTCGGCGCCCGCGGTGACCGTCACGTAGCGGCCGGCGGAGAAGGTGAACCGCCCGCGCACCGTGGCCGCCACCGGCTGCCCGCTCTCCTTGTCCACCACGCGCAGCCGTACGCGGGCCGCGCCGCCCTCCACGGTCACCGACATCGACTCCACGACCATGGGACGCAGGGCCGTCGCGCCGGTCGTCACGGTGACCGGGGCGGAGGGCGGCCCGCGGTGCCCGGCCACGTCCACCGGGACGATCCGGTAGTGGTAGGCGGTGCCGGGCAGCAGGCCGGTGTCGGTGTGGGTGAGGCCGCGCGCCTTCCCGGCGAGCGTGCCGGGGCCGGGGGTGAAGTCCGGCTCGGTCGAGCGGTGCACCTCGTAGTGGGCGACCTCGGTGTCGTCGCGCGCCCGCCCGTACGTCAGGTCCACCGTGGCGTGGTCGAACGCGACGGCCCGCGGCGGCGACGCCACGCCCGTGGGCGGCCCGGAGTCGGCGGGCGGGTCGGGCCACTCGGCCGAGGGGCCCCAGACCGTGGGCAGCTCCCGGTAGGAGTCGTAGTGGTGCAGCGCGATCCCGGCGTAGGCCGGGCTGCCCGCGAACGCCTGGGAGACCTTGGCCAGCTCGGCCTCCAGCGCGTTCCTGCCCTCCTCGCGGAAGGTGATGCTGGACGGGTCGCCGCTGGTCGCGATGTCCAGCGTCTCCACGCCGACCACGACCGACAGCGGTTTGCCGATGCGCTCGGCGTAGGCCAGCTCGCCGGCCGCCTGCGCGATGATGCCGGCGCCGCCGTCCGCCTGGTCGCGGTAGTCCATGATCGCGATGTAGTCGCTGAGGTCCTGGACGTGCTCGGCCAGGGTGCGGGTGTTCCCGCCGTACGTGATGTCCGTGCAGCAGGCGGAGGTGTCCAGCCAGCGCGGCACGGCCGGGCCGAACAGCAGCGGCTGGCCGGAGGCGTCCCGGCGGGCGATCATCGCGCGCAGCGTGTCCAGCCACTGGATCTGCACGTCGGGCTTGCCGCTGGTGAACCACGGCAGGCTGTACGGCTCGATGTCGACGTTGATCCCGTCGAAGCGCTCGTCCGGCTTGGAGGACAGGTTGTAGTCGAGGACCCGCTCCATCTCCCCGACGGCGCGCTCGCGGTAGCGGGACAGCGCGCCCAGGTACGGCGGCCGGGTCCCGCCGGCCACGGTGGCGTGCACCTTCATGCCCCGGCCGTGCGCCCAGGCCACCAGGTCGCGCAGCTCCGGACGCGCGTCCTCCATCATGTCGCGCCCGGCGTAGGTGTCCACGCCCAGGTAGAGCGTCGATCCGGCGGGCAGGACGGTCTCCAGCAGGCGGCGCGAACCCGGGTTGAGCACCAGGTTGTAGGACGCCTTCTCCCAGATCCACATCGCCCGGTCCTGCCGGTGCGGCACCGCGCCGCGTCTCCGCGCCGCGCCCAGCGCCACGTACGTGGTGGACGACCTGGACACGTGGCCGCGCGCGTCGACCGCCTCCGCCTCCAGGCTCGCCATGACGTCGCCGTACCGCGCCGGGTTCACCAGCGTGACGTAGCGCCCTGCCGCGCCGGCGGCGCGCTGCCAGGGGCCGCCGTTGACGCGGACCCGGACCGTGCGCACGTCCGCGCCGGCCACGTCCACCCGGACCGGCGTGGGACGGGTGAGCCGGGCTCCGTCGGCGGGCTCGGCGATCGCCACGCGCGGGGCTCTGGCCCGCGGGTTGTCCACGCGCAGGGTCAGCGGGGGCGACCAGGCGCCGTAGCGGGTGTCGGCGGCCGTGGCCTTGGCGTAGACCTCGATCTCGCCGTCCAGGGCGCTGGTGTCGAGGTCGTAGGACCAGGTTCCGGTGTCGTCGGCGTCGGGGTCGGTGACCTTGGCCCGTTCTATGCGTTCGCCGTCCACCACGACCGACACGTCGTAGGCGGAGGTGAAGCGGCCGGTCAGCCGTACCAGGCCGGGGGCGGACTCGGAGGAGTCGATCACCACCGACGGCGGGTCCGCCGCGCTCGCCGCGACGGAGGGCGCCACGGCCAGTGGTACGGCGAGCACGAGCGCGCCCGAGATTCTCCACAACCCTGCAGGCATGAAGCCACCTCCATAGGAATGAATTAACGCCGGAAACGGAAATGTCCGGACATTGAATCCGTGAGATGGCGAAACGATAGCCCTGAATTTCCGGAAGAAGAATGGCATGAATTCCGGCTGTCGAACCGCCGCGCCTCAGGGTGCGCGTTGCAGGGGGCCTCGACGGACGGAGCCAGGGCCCAGGAATCCCTCTGGCGGGGGAGGGAGGTCACGCGTGAAGGGGAGGGTGGTGCGGCGGGGGATGCCTAGCGTGGCGGGCATGGTTGACTCACATCGTCCGCGGCGCTGGCCGGCGTACGGGCTGGCGGCGCTGATGCTCGGGTACGCGGCGGGCAAGGCCGTCTTCGCCGTGCAGGGCAGGCTCGGGTTCCCCGGTGGGCCGCCCGTGCCGGCGGCCGAGGCCGCGCGCTACTTCCTGGACCCGTCCCTGGCGCAGGGGTTCGCGGCGGCCTCCGGGGTGCTGGGGGCGTGCCTCGTCCTGGCCACGGTCACCGCCGTGGGCCGCCGGCTGCCGAGAGGCGTGGTGCTCGCCGCCCTGGCCGTGATGCTGGCGGCCCTCGGCGGGGGCGCGGGCATCATGATCCTGGACGGGTTCGTCGGCCTCGGCGTCGGCTGGCGCTGGTACCACGGGATCGTCGGGCTCGTCGTGCTCGGCCTGGCCACCGAGATGACCCGCTCCTACTGGACGGCCACCCGCCCGAGCACCCACTGACCCCGTAGCCCCCGTCAGCCTCGGGCGAACGCCGTCACCAGCTCCTCCGTGGTGAGGATGGCGTGGGCGAAGGTGGGGCCGTTCAGCTCGTGGGCGGCGTGCAACATCTCCGGCAGGTAGGCGGCGGTCGCGTCGCGCACGGGTTCGGATGGGCCCAGCTCTCGTAGTCGCCCGGCTCTCAGCGGCGGTGCGGGACGAACACCACCCGCACCCCGGCCGCCCGCGCCGCGGCGATCATCGCGCGCAGGTTGTCCAGCAGGCCGATCGCCTGCGCCACCGGCTCCAGCCGCGGCCACACCTTGCCGCCCTCGGAGATGAAGTCGTTGTACGGATCGGCCGGCAGCACCGCCGTGCGGCGCGGGTCGTAGGACTCGGTCATGGCTCGCCGCCGCTCAGTTGCCGGTGGTCAGGACCATGCGGAAGCGCGCCTGACCGGACAACATCCGCTGGTACGCCGTCGCGGCCTCCTCCAGCGGCACCTCCTCCGTCCAGGCCCGCACGCCGCTCAGGGCGGCGAACCTCATCGTGTCCTGGGTGTCCACGGCGATGCCGGAGGCGTGCCCGTAGACTCGGCGGGCGCCGCCGACGAGCTGGAGAGGCGTGACGGTGAGCGGTTCGGTGTCGATGCCTACGGTGATGAGCTCGCCGCGCCGGCCCAGCCCGTCGATCGTGCCGGACATCGCCGCCGAGCTGGTCACCGTCGCCAGCACCACCTTGGCCCCGCCGCGCGCCGCCAGCGCGTCGGCCGCCTTCTCGGCGGCGCCGTCGACGTAGTGGGCGGCGCCGAGCTCGCGTGCCAGCGGCTCCTTGTCGCCGCCGCGCGCGATCGCGACCGTCTCGAAGCCCATCTTGGCCGCGAACTGCACGCCCAGATGTCCCAGGCCGCCAAGCCCGAGGATCGCGACGGTGTCGCCCGGCCGCGCCGAGCTGCGCCGCAGCGCGTTGAACACGGTCACGCCCGCGCAGGCCAGGGGCGCCGCCTGCGCCGCCGTCAGCTCGCCGGGGATCGCGGCCAGGGCGACGGCCGGCACCACGACGGAGTCGGCGAACCCGCCGGGGTAGGCGGCGCCCGGCACCCGCAGCTCGGGGCAGAGCACGCCGTCGCCCTCCCGGCAGGCGTCGCAGTGGCCGCAGCTCCCGCCGTACCAGCCGACCGCCACCCGGTCGCCCACGGACCAGCCCGCGACGCCGTCGCCGATCGCGTCGACGCGTCCGGCGATCTCGTGCCCCGGCGTGACGGGGAAGGCGGTGCCCGGGATCGCGCCGCCGATGATCAGCGCGTCGGAGTGGCACACTCCGCACGCCTCGACGGTGATCCGCACCTGGCCGGGGCCCGGTTCGCGGGTCGGCGCCGCGGTCTGCGCCATGGCGCCGCCGGGCTCGGCGACCTGGATGGAACGGTGCAGGGCGGAAGACGGCATGGCGTCTCCTCTTTCTTCGTACGGGAAGCGGTGGCCTCACCGGGAGGCCCTCACAAGGCCACCTTTTCCACTTCCGCCTCGTTTACCCCACCGGCACGCCGAAGGTCCGGGACCCCGCGCGAGGTCCCGGACCTGTGGGGTGGCCGGTCAGCCCGCCGGGACGACCGGGACGCCGCCGAAGGTCACCACCAGGCGGCCGTCCGCGGCGAAGGACCAGTTCAGGGCGCCGCCGTAGGCGGAGCAGCGGGACCCGTTCGAGCCGGACCAGAACTGGTCGGACGCGTCGGCGTCACCGACGATCTTGTCGTTGGCGCCGCCGCCCGAGCGGCACGAGGTGTTGTCGCGGAACACCGAGGTGCCCGCGTCGAAGGAGAAGTTGCGCTCGGTGTTGTCGATGCTGACGTTCCCGGCGATCGTCATCGTGCCGGGGTTGCGGTTGTAGGTGAAGCCGTGCTTGCCGTTGCGGTAGGCGATGTTGCGCCGGACGACGTGGTTGACCTTGATGTCCTCGCCGCCCAGCTTGTAGCCGTTGCGGTCGCCGTTCCCGGCCTGGCTGCCGTCGCTGAGCGTGCCGTTGCCGTAGGACAGGGAGTCCTCGACGGTGACCGGGCCGATCGGGCCGGTGTCGGGCTTGGTGTAGAGGTCCCAGCCGTCGTCGATGTTGTTGCGGGACACCGCGTAGCGGAAGACGTTGCCGGGCCCGACGGTCAGCTTGGCGGCGAAGCCGTCGGCGTCCTCGCCGTCGGAGTCGGCGTTGTCGTGCGAGACCGTGCTCAGGATGAGGTTGCGGGACGGCCACCGGCTCTGCGGCGTGTCGGAGGCGATGCGGGAGAGCTGCAGCCCGGTGTCGCGGTTGAACCGGGTCTCCGAGCGTTCGACGATGTTGTCGCTGCCGCCGACGAAGATGCCGTTGTCGCCGGCGCGCTCGACGATGATGCCGTACAGGTGCCAGTACGAGCCGTTGACGGCGAGCCCCCGGTTGGCCGGGTCCTCGCTCTGGGCCGCGAAGTTCAGCACCGGCGTCTCGCCGGGGTAGGCCGACAGCTTCTTGCGGGCCGAGGCGGTGCCGTCGTTGCCCGGCGCGATGGTGACCGTCTGCGAGAAGGCGTACGTGCCGCCGCGCAGGTAGATCGTGCCGCCCGCCGCGACGCGGGTGATGGCGGAGGTGAGCGTCGTCGGGTCGGACCGGGTGCCGGTCGCGCCGTCCCTGCCGTTCGGGGAGACGTAAAGGGCGCCGGCGGGCGGGACGGTGGGCGTGACGGTCGGGGTCGGTGTGGGGGTCGGTGTGGGGGTGGTCGTGGGGCCGCCGCCCGCGGGCTTCAGGGTCCACTGCTTGGTGGCGGCCGAGTCGCAGGAGTTCTGCTGCAGCAGCGCGCCCGGGGTGGTGGAGTCGTCCTTGACGTTGAGGCACTTTCCGCCGTTGGCGTTGACGATCCGGTACGCGCTGCCGGCGGCGGCGAGCTGCCAGGTCTGGGAGGCGGCGCCCGTACAGGTCTCCTGCTGCACGGGCTTGCCCGCGCTGGTGGAGGCGTCGCGGACGCCGGCGCACCTGCCGCTGTGCGCGGCCTTGACCTGGTAGCCGCTCCCGGCGGCGGTGAGGGTGAAGACCTGCCCGGCGGACTCGGCGCAGGCGTTCTGCGCGAGCTGCACGCCGTCGCCGGTGCTCTGACCCGGTACGGTGGCGCACAGGCCGCTGCCGCCGTTGACCAGCGTGTAGTTCCCGCCGGCGGGGGCCGCCGACGCGGGCGTGTTCAGTACGGCGACCAGGCCGACCGCGGTGAGCAGGCCGGTGATCAGCACGACCGCCGGCCTTGTCGCCGAGGGTTGGTTCTTGCGCACGTCCAGCTCCGTTTCGATGGAGGAGTGGAAGGGGGGTGTGCCGCGCGAGCTGGTGCCAACCGGTTGCAGTAACAGTGGCTTCACGCCGATGAAAGGTCAACACATTCAGGTAAAACTGCAAACGCGCTCGGTGTTCTGCCTGGTGATGCCGCTATTTCTGCAACAACCGATTGCAGAAATCGTGCAATCAGCGTGCCCCGGACGTCAGCGGGTGAGGGGGAGCGGGCCGTGTTCGGGGGTGAAGAGCCGGTCGTCGAGATGGTCGACGGCGTACTCGATCGCGCCCGTCACCACGCACTCGTCGCCCAGCGTGGACGCCCGCACCTCCGGCATGCGCATGCACCGCCGCTCCAGCCGGTCGCGCAGCGGCCCGAGCAGCACGTCCGCCGACCGCGAGAACCCGCCGCCCAGCACCACGACCTGCGGATCGAGGACGAGCACCATGGCCGCCGTGCCCACGGCCAGGTCGTCGAGGTAGCGCCCGACGGCCTCCAGCGCGACCGGGTCGCCGTTCCTGGCGGCGGCCAGCGTGCAGCCGGCCGCGTCCTCCGGCGGCGTGCCCTCGGGGACGGCCGCGCACGTGTTGAGGTGCTCGGGGGCGTCGAACCAGCGGGACTCGGGCAGCATGGCGATCTCCCCGGCCGCCGCCCCGAACCCCCTGTGGACCTTGCCGCCGATGATCAGCCCGGCTCCCATGCGCCTGCCGACGTGCAGGAACACCACGTCCCTGGCGTCCTGGGCGACGCCCCGCCTGGTCTCGGCCATGGCCGCCAGGCGGCTGTCGTTCTCGATCAGCACCTGGCAGGGGAACATCTCGCGGATCCGGCCCGCCAGGTCGAGGTCGCGCCAGGAGGGGACGGCGGCCGAGTAGATGACCCGGCCCTCGACGTCGATCACGCCGATCGTGCCGACGGCGATCGTCCACAGGTCGGACACCGGGACGCGGCCGAGCGCCAGGCAGCCGGAGACGGCCCGCTCGATCGCGGCCAGGCGCTCCTCCAGCGGCGCGTCCGGCAGCACCGGCTGCCGGGTCTCGGCCAGGATCTCGCCGTCGAGGTCGGCCAGGGCGGCGCGCACGTTGTGGCCGCCCACGTCGACGCCCACCAGGTAGCCGCTGTCGGCGCGGAAGCGGTAGCGGCGGGCCGGCCGGCCCATCGAGCCGGGGCTCGGCGGGACCTCCTCCACCCAGCCCAGGTCCATCAGCTCGCCGGCGACCTCCTTCATGGACGGGCGCGACAACCCCGTACGCTCGGCCAGTGCCGACAGCGTGAGCGGCCCGGCCCGGCGCAGCGCCCGGATAGCGGTCAGCGAGTTGAGCTGTCGCAGCCGTGACAGGTCGCCGCCGCGTAGATCCGCCATCGCCGTCCTTAACGTAGGTCTCCTCTGTAAACACAGATTATCCCAGCGACCGTCCCTCAGGTGAACTCCCCGAAATTGGGCGTTGAACCTCAGAAATGCCGGTGCTATTAATGAAGGGCTCCTTCGTAAAGTCCGGCTCGCTCCGCCATCGTCTGGCAGTGAGGAGATTCACTTGAAGATCGTTCCCAGGCCGGTCAGGCACGGGACCAGGCGCGGGAGGTTCGTCCTCGACGCGAGCACGGCGCTCACCGCCGATCCGGCGCTCGCCGGGGTGGCCGCCTGGCTGCGGGCCGAGCTCAGCCAGGTCGCCGGAGGTGAGCTGCTGCCCGGCACGCCGGGCCCGGGGACGATCACCCTGGGGCTCGGCGAGGGCCTCGGGCCGGAGGCGTACCGGCTGAGCGTGGGCGACGACGGCGTGGCCATCGACGCGGGCGGGCCCGCCGGGGCCTTCTACGGCGCGCAGACCTTCCGCCAGCTCCTGCCCGCCGCCGCCTTCCGCCGGACGCCGGGCACGGAACCCCTCGTCGCGCCGGGCACGTACATCGAGGACGAACCGCGCTTCGGCTGGCGCGGCTGCCTCCTCGACGTCGCCCGGCATTTCATGACGAAGCACGACCTGCTGAGGTTCATCGATCTGATGGCCCTGCACAAGCTCAACGTCCTGCACCTGCACCTCACCGACGACCAGGGCTGGCGGCTGGAGATCCGCCGGTACCCCCGCCTGACCGAGGTCGGCGCGTGGCGCCGGGAGAGCCGGACCGGCTGGAACGGCGCCATGGACGGCCGCCCGCACGGCGGCTTCTACACCCAGGACGACATCAGGGAGATCGTCGCCTACGCCGCGGCCCGCCACGTCACCGTCGTGCCCGAGATCGACCTGCCCGGGCACACGCAGGCCGCCATCGCCGCCCACCCCGAGCTGGGCAACCTCGGCACGGCTCCGGAGGTCCGCACCACCTGGGGCGTCGGCCGCAACGTGCTCAACGCCGAGGACGCCACCATCGCCTTCTTCCGCGACGTCCTGGAGGAGGTGCTGGAGCTGTTCCCCAGCCCGTACGTGTGCGTGGGCGGCGACGAGTGCCGCAAGGACCAGTGGCGGGAGAGCCCGTCCGCCCAGCGCCGGATCCGGGAGCTGGGGCTGCGGGACGAGGAGGAGCTGCAGAGCTGGTTCATCCACCAGTTCGACGACTTCCTGACCGGACGCGGCCGCCGGCTGGTCGGCTGGGACGAGATCCTGGAGGGCGGCCTGGCGCCGGGGGCGGTGGTGGCGTCCTGGCGCGGCGAGCTCGGCGCGGTGGCCGCCGCCCGGCGCGGGCACGACGTCGTCAACTGCTCCAACACCCAGGTCTACCTCGACTACCGCCAAGGGGTCGGGGAGGACGAGCCGGTGCCGTTCGGGACCGTGCTCACCCTGGAGGACGTCTACGCCTTCGAGCCCGTCCCGCGGGAGCTGCGCGGTGACCCCGCCGCGGAACGGGTTCTGGGCGCGCAGTGCGGGGTCTGGACGGAGCTGATCGACTCCAACCGGCGCATCGACTACATGGTCTTCCCCCGGCTGGCGGCCTTCGCCGAGACCGTCTGGGCGACGGCCGCGCGCGACCTGGAGGACTTCCGCGCCCGGCTGGCGGCACACCTGCCGAGGCTGGAGGCGATCGGGGTGGAGTACCGGCGGGAGTCGGGGCCGCTGCCGTGGCAGACCCGGCCCGGCGTGCCGGGCCGCCCGGAGGACCCGAAGGAGTGGCAGGCCACCGTCGACGCCTGGACCAGCAACCTGCGGGACCTCGCATGACGCCCCTGGAGCCGTCGGCGGGCGGGCGGGTGCTGAGCTGGCCCGGCTGCGAGAACGTGCGGGACCTCGGCGGCCTGCCGACCACGGACGGCGGGCGCGTCCGCTGGGGCGCGCTGGTGCGCGGCGACCGGCCGAGGAGCACGGCCGTCCCGGCGCTGCGGGCCCACGGCGTGCGGCTCGTCGCCGACCTCCGGCTGGCCGCCGAGTGCCGGGCCGACCCGGGCCCCGCCGTGCCGGGCCGCCGCCACCTGCCCGTCCTGCGGGACGAGGACGACGTCCTGGAGGCGCTGGACGACACCCTGCCCGGCATCTACCGGGTGATCCTCGACCGGGGCGCCCGCCGGTTCGCCGCCGTCCTGTCGGCCGTCGCCCACGCGCCGGCCGGAGGCGTCCTGCTGCACTGCCATTCCGGAAAGGACCGCACCGGGCTCGCGGTGGCGCTGGCCCTCTCGCTGGCCGGCGTCTCCCGTCAGGACATCGCCGCCGACTACGCCGTCACGGCCGTCTGCCTGCGCCTCGACGACCACCTCGCCGCTCTGGACGACGACGCCGTACGGGACAGGTCGTTGCGCCTGTTCGCCGAGGTCACCGCGGACACCATGCTCGCCGCCCTGACCCACCTGGACGGCCGGCACGGCGGCGCGGAGGCGTACCTGCTGGCCGGCGGCCTGCCACCGGCCGACCTCGCCCTGATCAGGGCCCGCCTGGTGGAACGGTAGGCGTCACCCCGCACGGCCCCAGAAGTCGTACGGGTCCCGGCCCGGGCGGAAGCCGTGCGCCCGGGCCAGCTCCGCCGCCTCCCGGAACCGGCGCGCGACGACGGACGGCTCGTGGGCGTCGCTGCCGAACGTCACGGCCTGGCCGCCCTCCTCGCGCCACCACCGCAGCAGCGTCGCGTCCAGCGGCACGACCGTGTTGATCTCCAGCGCCCGGCCCGACCCGGCGGTCACCCGCAGCGCGTGCCGGAACTCCTCCTCGAAGTCGGCCGGGTCGAACGGCCCGGCCGCCCGCGGCCAGTACCGCACCGGGTAGTCGACGTGGGCCAGCACGGCGAACACGTCGCTGCCCGCCACGACCTCGGGGATCTCGGCCAGGTAGTCCCGGACGACCTCGGCGGCGGCGCGGCGGGCGTACAGGCCGGGCGGCTCGCGGAAGCCGTCGCCGGCGGGCAGGCAGTGCAGGGAGCCGAGCACCCGGTCGAACCGCCCGGCGGCCAGCACGCGGGCGACTCCCTCGGCGTGCCGGTGCGGCTCGCCCACCTCCAGGCCGCTCAGGATCCGCAGCCCGGGGAAGCGTTCGCGGCACCGCTCGACCGCCTCCAGGTAACCGGCGGCGTCGAAGGCCGGGGGAGTGAGGTGCCCGTCCGGTGTGGTCAGCGCGAGCAGGTGGTCGTAGCCGTCGAGGGCGCCGGGGTCGACCGTCCAGACGGTGTGGTCGAGGTGCTCGGTGAACGCGATCGCGGGCAGGCCCAGCTCCACCGCCCGCGCGCAGGAACGCTCCATGTCACCCCCCGCCGTGTCCCAGGACCACTCGCTGTGCACATGGCTGTCGGCAGGCAACGTCACAGGGTTCACTCCTCGGGGGTCAGGAGAAGATCAGCACGAATGTACCCCGCGAACGTCCCCGCGTCCCGGGCGCGGCCGCCTCGGGGAGGACGTCTGATCTGCCGTGAGATGCTGGCTTTCGTGACGACGACCGAGCCAGCCGGGCCCGCCCCGCGCCGCGGGCGCGGCCGCCCCGGCTACGACCAGGCCGCGATCCTGCGCGCCGCGGTGGAGCTGTTCAACCGCCGGGGCTACGACGCCACCAGCATGGGAGACCTGGCCAAGGAGCTCGGCCTGACCAAGCCGGCCATCTACCACCACGTCACGAGCAAGGAGCAGCTGCTCGGCCAGGCCCTCGACGACGCGCTCGACGAGCTCACCGCCGCCCTGACCGCCGCCACCCGCGACGCCGCCGGCCGCACCGCGTACGAACGCCTGCGCGAGGTCGTGCGGCGCAGCGTCGAGGTGCTGGTCGCCCACCAGCCCAGCGTCACGCTCCTGCTGCGCGTACGCGGCAACAGCCCGGTCGAGCTGGCGGCCCTGGAACGCCGCCGCTGGCTCGACGACCGCCTCGCCGCGCTGGTCGCCGACGCCGTCGCCGAGGGCGCGCTGCGCGACGACGTGCCGCCCGCGCTGGTCAGCCGGCTGGTGTTCGGCATGGTCAACTCGCTGGTGGAGTGGTACCGCCCGGACGGCGCCTACGACCGGGCGATGGTCGCCGACGCCGTCACCGCGATCGCCTTCGACGGCCTGGCCAAGCACGCACGCTGATCAGGGTTCACCAGGTGTAGAAGCCCTTGCCCGTCTTGCGGCCGAGATGCCCGGCGGCCACCAGGTCGCGCAGGATCCGCGGCGGCTCGAACCGGGGCCCGAGCTCGCGGGCCAGGTGCTCGGCGATCGCGAGCCGCACGTCCAGGCCCACCACGTCGGTGGTGCGCAGCGGGCCCGTCGGATGGCGGTAGCCGAGGGTCATGGCCGTGTCGATGTCGGCCGCGCTCGCCACGCCCTCCTCCAGCATCCGCATCGCCTCAAGGGCCAGGCAGACGCCGAGCCGGCTGCTGGCGAAGCCGGGCGAGTCGGCCACCGTGACCGGCGTCCTGCCCAGCGCCTCGGTCCACTCCTGGGCCCGCTCGACCAGCTCGGGGTCCGTACGCGGCCCCACCACGACCTCGATGAGGTCGCTGACCGGGACGGGGTTGAAGAAGTGCAGCCCGATGAGCCGCTCCGGCGCGGCCAGGCCGGCCGCGAGCTTGCCGATCGACAGGCTGCTGGTGTTCGTGGCCAGCACCGCGCCCGGCGCCTGCCGTTCGACCTGCGCGAACACCTGGGCCTTGAGCGCCGCGTCCTCCGGCACCGCCTCGACGACCAGCTCGCACGGGCCCAGCTCGGCGGGGTCGGACGTCGTGCGCAGCCGGGACAGGACGTCATGGAGCGGGCTGCCCAGGCGGCCCTTCTCCGCCGCCTTGGCCAGGCTGCCGGTCACCCGTTCCAGGGCCTGGGCGGCGGTCGCCGGGTCGCTCTCCACGACGATCACGTGGCTGCCGGCGGCGAGGAAGGCGTGCGCGATCCCCGACCCCATCCGCCCGCCGCCGAAGACGCCGACGATTTGTGGAAGTGTCGATGGCCGGGTCATGAGCGCGGCTCCTTCCGCCGGTCCAGGAACGCCGTCATGCGCGCGTGTTTCTCCTCGGTCTCGAACAGGACCGCCTGGGCCAGGTCGTCCACGAACGGGTGCGCGGCGCGCGGGGCGTGGAAGACGGCCTTGGTCAGCCGGGTCGCCAGCGGCGCCCGCGCTGCGATGCGGTCGGCGAGCCGGTGACCGGCGGCCAGCAGGTCCTCCGGCTCCACGACGTCGTTGAGCAGGTGGACCGCCCGCGCCTCCTCGGCCGTCAGCACCCGGCCCGCCAGCAGGATCTCCTTGGCCAACGGCTCTCCGACCAGCTCGGCCAGCCGCCAGGCGGCCCCGGCGGCGGCCAGGATGCCGAGGTCGGTCTCCGGGTTGCCGATCCGGGTGCGCGGCGTGCCGATCCGGAAGTCGCAGGCGTAGGCCAGCTCGGCACCGCCGCCCAGGGCGTAGCCGTCCACGAGGGCCACGGTCGGCATCGGCAGCCGGTGGATCCGGTCGAAGATCCTGGAGTTGATGCCCCGCAGCGCGTCGCCCCGGTCCCGTTCGCGGAGCTGGGCGATGTCCGCCCCGGCGGCGAAGGTCGTCCCCTCGCCGGTGAGCAGGACGACGCGCGGCTCCTCCTCGACGGCGGCGCACGCCTCGTGCAGCGCGGCGACCAGCTCCCGGTCGATGGCGTTGCGCACCTGCGGCCGGTTGAGCCGCCACACCACCCGGTCGGCGCCCTCCTCGACGATGAGGGTCATGGGCGCTCCGCCTGGGGAGCGCGGGCTTCGGTCACGGAAGGCTCCTCTGTGTGGGGATCAGGCGTCGTAGTCCACGGTGACATGGTCGCCGGCCGGGAAGGTCTGGCAGGTGAGCACGAAACCCGCCTCCACCTCGGCCGGTTCGAGGGCGTAGTTGCGGCGCATGTCCGCCGCGCCCTCGCGGACCACCGCCCGGCACGTGCCGCAGACCCCGCCCCGGCAGGCGAACGGCAGGTCGGAGCGGGTCTGCTGGGCGCCGTCGAGCAGGGTCGACTCGCGCGAGACGGTGGCGGTCGTGCGCCTGCCGTCGAGCACCGTCGTCAGCACGGTCGTCGCGCCGGCCGGCACGCCCTCCGGCCGCCTCGGCTGCGGCGGGGGAGCGTCGACGTAGAAGAGCTCGACGTGCACGTTCGCGGCCGGGACGCCGAGCTCGGCCAGCACCCGGCGAGCGTCCTCGACCATGCGCAGCGGCCCGCAGAGCCAGACGTGGTCGAACGTCTCGATCGGCACCAGCTCGGTGAACATCCGCCGCAGCCGGTCGCCGTCCAGCCGGCCGGAGAACAGCTCGACGTCGCGCGGCTCCCGGGAGAGCACGTGGACGAGCTGGAAGCGGGGGCCGTACCGGTTCTTGAGGTCGCCGAGCTCCTCGGCGAACATCACGGTCCGGCTGGTCCGGTTGCCGTACAGGAGAGACACCTGCGCGCCGGGATGGGCGAGCACCGTCGAGGCGACCGACATCATCGGGGTGATGCCCGAACCGGCGGCCACGCACAGGTGCCGCTCGCCCAGGCCGGGGTCGGCCTGCCAGGAGCCGGTCGGGGTCTGCACCTCGATCCGCGTCCCCGGTCGCACCTCGCGGACCAGCCAGGAGGAGAAGAGCCCGTCCGGGATCTCCCGGACGCCGATGCGCGGCGCCTCCCCGGCCGGGGCGCAGATCGAGTACGACCGCCGTTCTTCCCGGCCGTCCACGAAGCGGCGCAGGGTGAGCGACTGGCCGGCGCGGAAGGCGTACGCCTCGCGCAGCTCGCCGGGCACGGCGAAGGTGATCGCGGCGGCGTCCTCGCACAGGTGGTCGACCGCCGCCACGGTCAGCGGGTGGAAGGCGGCGTGCGCCCGGGCCGGCGCGGGCGCGAGCGTGGTCATCTCATATCTCCTTGACATGCTCGAACGGTTCCAGGCAGTCGGCGCAGGCGTAGAGGGCCTTGCAGGCGGTGGCGCCGAACTCGGAGGTCGGCCGGGTGGCCCGCGACCCGCAGCGCGGGCAGGCCGGGGCGGGCCTGACCGGGCCGAGCGTCAGCGGCACCGGCCCGGACGTCCGGCGGGCCGGTCCCGGCACCGACAGCCCTGCCGCGCGCAGGGCGGCCCTGCCGCGCTCGGAGATCCAGTCGCTCGACCACGGCGGATCGAGCACGACGCGCACCTCGACCCGCGGGAAGCCCGCCTCCCGCAGCCCGTGGACGAGGTCGTCGCGCATGGTCGCCATGGCCGGGCAGCCGGTGTACGTCGGGGTGATGGAGGCGACCACGACCTCGCCGTCCGGCCCCGGCTCCACCTCGACGCCGCGCAGCACGCCGAGGTCGGCGAGCGTGAGCATCGGCATCTCCGGATCCCGCACCCGCTCGGCGACCCGGACGGCCCGCTCCCGGGCGTCGGGGAGGACGGGGCCAGGGTGCTCGCGGGCGTCCGGGGGCGCGTGGCCGGTGTGCTCGCGGGCGTTCACCAGCGGCCTGCCGGGTGGGCGCGGGCGACCGACTGCATGTCGGCCAGCAGGACGGTCATCGCCGGGGTGTGGCCGCCGTCCCGGCCGCCGCCCGGCTCGCCCTGGCCGCCCGGACGCGGCACGCCGCTCACGGCGAACACCTGGCCGAGCACGGCGTCCACGTCGGCACGCAGCGCGGCGGGATCGACGGCGACCCCCGACCGCGCGAGCGTCAGCTCGACGGGATGCGCGGTGACCAGCTCGGCCAGCAGCGGCCACAGCTCGCCGAGCGCGGCGTCGAGCCTGCGGCGCGACTCCTCGGTGCCCTGGGCCAGGGTGAGGAACCAGCGGCCCGCCCAGTCCCGGTGGTAGGCGACCTCCTTGACGCCCTTGGCGGCGACGGCGGCCAGCACCGTGTCCACGCTCGCGGCCAGCCGCTCCAGCAGCGCCAGCCGGGCCGTCGAGAACAGCAGCAGCCGCACGACGACGTGCGCGAAGTCGCCGTTCTCGACCTCGGCCAGCCACACGTTCCTGAACTGCCCGGCGTCGCGGAAGAACGCCAGCGCGTCCTCCGGCGGCACCGGCGAGCCCTCCGGGAGCGCGGGCGCCACGCCGGGGTCGGCCGCGGCCGCCCGCGCCAGCAGCAGGCGCGCCTGCCCGAGCAGGTCGAGCGCCACGTTGGCGAGCGCGATGTCCTCCTCCAGGTCGGGCGCGCGGCTGCACCACTCCGCGAGCCGCTGCGACAGGATCAGCGCGTCGTCGCCGAGCATCAGGCAGTACGCGGCCAGCTCGGCCGAGCCGACCCCCTCGGGCACGGACGTGTCGACGCCCGCCAGCGGGTCCTCGAAGTCCGTGCCGAACGCCCACTGCGTGGAGTCCCCGCCGGCCAGGCCGTCGAAGATGCTCTCGTGGTCATCGCTCACGCTGGACCCCCTCTCACATGTGCGGGACGTCGTCGGGAATGTCGTAGAACGTCGGGTGCCGGTAGACCTTGTCGCCGCTCGGCGCGAACAGCGGGTCCTTCTCGTCCGGGCTGGAGGCCGTGATGGCGTCGGAGCGTACGACCCAGATGCTCACGCCCTCGTTGCGCCGGGTGTAGACGTCGCGGGCGTGGCGCAGGGCCATCGCGTCGTCGGGAGCGTGCAGCGACCCGACGTGGACGTGGTTGAGCCCGCGCTTGACCCGGACGAACACCTCGTAGAGCGGCCATTCCCGCCGGTCGGCGCTCATCGGGCACCCGCCCCGGCGGCCGAACGGCTCGCGAACGCCGACGCGGCCTCGCGCACCCAGGCGCCGTCCTCGTGGGCGGCCCGGCGGTGCCGCATGCGCTGGGCGTTGCACGGCCCGTCGCCGCGGATGACGGCGGCCAGCTCCGACCAGTCGGGCTGTCCGAAGTCGTGGTGCCCGCGCTCCTCGTTCCAGCGCAGGTCGGGGTCGGGCAGCGTGACGCCGAGCGCCTTCGCCTGCGGGACCGTCATGTCGACGAACTTCTGGCGCAGCTCGTCGTTGGAGTTGCGCTTGACGCCCCAGGCCATCGAGCGTTCGCTGTTGGGCGAGTGTTCGTCGGGCGGGCCGAACATCATGAGGGAGGGCCACCAGAACCGGTTCACCGACTCCTGGACCATCTCCCGCTGGGCGTCGGTGCCGCGCATCATCGTCATCAGCAGTTCGTAGCCCTGCCGCTGGTGGAAGGACTCCTCCTTGCAGATGCGGATCATGGCGCGGCCGTACGGGCCGTAGGAGGTGCGGCACAGCGGCACCTGGTTGCAGATCGCGGCGCCGTCCACGAGCCAGCCGATGGTGCCGACGTCGGCGTAGGACAGCGTCGGGTAGTTGAAGATCGAGGAGTATTTCTGCTTCCCGGCCAAGAGGAGTTCGGTCAGCTCGGCGCGGGAGACGCCCAACGTCTCGCACGCGGAGTACAAATAGAGGCCGTGTCCGGCTTCGTCCTGCACCTTGGCCAGCAGGATCGCCTTGCGGCGCAGCGACGGGGCCCGCCCGATCCACTCGCCCTCGGGCTGCATGCCGATGATCTCGGAGTGCGCGTGCTGGGCGATCTGGCGGACGAGCGTCCTGCGGTACGCCTCCGGCATCCAGTCGCGGGGCTCTATCCGGTCGTGACCCGCGATGGTCGCGTCGAAGGCGGCCTGCAGCCGCTGCTCCAGGTCCGGCTCCGCCGGCGTGGTGGTCATCGTCCCTCCGAGGCATCGGTCTTATTTACTTATCGCTCGGTCAGTAATACGGTTGCATGAGTCGGGGCTTCCGCGCAAGAGAGGAGACAGCGTGAGCGCGCTGCTGGAGAGCTACGCCGCCGGACGATGGTTCCGCGCGGCCGACGACGGGGAACCCTTGCTCGACGCCGCGACGGGCGAGGAGGTCGCGCGGATCTCCAGCAAGGGGCTGGACGTCGCCGCCATGGTCCGGCACGCCAGGGACACCGGCGGCCCGGCGCTGCGCGCCCTGACCTTCCACGAACGGGCCGCCCTGATCAAGGCGCTGGCCAAGCACCTGATCGAGCGCAAGGACGCCCTGTACGCCCTGTCCACCCGCACCGGCGCCACCGCCCGCGACACCATGGTCGACGTCGACGGGGGCATCGGCACCCTGTTCAGCTACGCCAGCAAGGGCGTGCGCGAGCTGCCCAACGACACCGTCGTCCTCGACGGCGGCCTGGAACGCCTGGGCAAGGGCGGCACCTTCGCCGGCCAGCACATCTACACCTCGCGGCCGGGCGTCGCCGTGCAGATCAACGCCTTCAACTTCCCCGTCTGGGGCATGCTGGAGAAGCTGGCGCCGGCCTTCCTGGCCGGGCTCCCGTCCATCGTCAAGCCCGCCGCCCAGACCGCCTACCTCACCGAGCTGGCCGTCCGGCAGATCATCGAGTCGGGCATCCTGCCCGAAGGGACGCTCCAGCTCCTGTCCGGCAGCCCCACCGGGCTGCTCGACGAGCTGACCGTCCAGGACTCCGTGGCCTTCACCGGCTCGGCCCACACCGCCGGCATCCTGCGCCGCCATCCGAACGTGCTCGACCGCGGCGTCGTCCTCGGCGTCGAGGCCGACTCGCTCAACTGCTCGATCCTCGGCCCCGACGTGCGCCCGGACGATCCGGAGTTCGACCTGTTCGTCAAGGGCGTCGTCGCCGAGATGACGGTCAAGGCCGGGCAGAAGTGCACGGCCATCCGCCGCGTGCTCGTGCCGGAGAACCTGGCCGGGCAGGTGGTCGAGGCGCTGGCCGCCCGCCTGTCGAAGATCACCGTCGGCGACCCGCGCAACCCCGACGTGCGGATGGGCCCGCTGGCCGGCCTCGGGCAGCGCGAGGAGGTGCGCAAGGCGGTCGAGGCGCTGCTGGCCGGCGCGGAGGTGGTCCACGGCGACCCGCGGGGCGCGTCCCTGCTCGACGGCGACCCCGAGCGCGGCGCGTTCATGACCCCGCTGCTGCTGCGGGCCCGTCCCGGCGCCGCCGAGCCGCACGACGTGGAGCCGTTCGGGCCGGTCGCGACCGTGCTCGCCTACGACGGCGTCGAGGAGGCGGTCGCCCTCGCCGCGCGGGGCAGGGGCAGCCTGGTCGCCTCCGTCGCCACCCACGACCCGCAGGTCGCGCGGTCCGTCGTGCTCGGGCTCGCGCCCTGGCACGGCCGGGTCCTCGTCCTCGACCGCGACGACGCCAAGGAGTCCACCGGGCACGGCTCGCCGCTGCCGGTCCTCGTCCACGGCGGCCCCGGGCGGGCCGGCGGCGGGGAGGAACTGGGCGGCGTGCGCGGCGTCCTGCACCACATGCAGCGCACCGCCGTCCAGGGCTCCCCGGACCAGCTCACCGCCATCACCGGCCGCTGGACGACCGGCTCGGCCCGCGCCGAGTCCGGCGTCCACCCCTTCCGCAAGTCGCTGGCCGAGCTGCGGGTGGGCGACACGATCGCCTCCGCGCCGCGCACGGTCTCGCTCGCCGACATCGAGCACTTCGCCGACTTCACCGGCGACACCTTCTACGCCCACACCGACCCCGAGGCCGCCGCCCGCAACCCGCTGTTCGGCGGCATCGTCGCGCACGGGTACCTGGTGGTGTCCCTGGCCGCCGGGCTGTTCGTGGACCCGGCGCCCGGCCCGGTGCTGGCCAACTTCGGCGTGGACGGGCTGCGCTTCCTCACCCCGGTCAAGGCCGGCGACGCCATCGCCGTCGCGCTGACCGTCAAGCAGATCACGCCGCGCAGCGGCGCCGACTACGGCGAGGTCCGCTGGGACGCCACCGTCACCAACCAGGACGACGTCCCGGTCGCCACGTACGACGTGCTGACCCTCGTGGCCAAGACCTGGCGGGAGGGCTGACGTGGCCGACACCCCGATCCTGCTCGAACGCGACGGCGCCGTGGCCGTCGTGACGCTCAACCGCCCCGACCGGCGCAACGCCCTGGACGACGGGCTCAAGAAGGCCCTGCGCCGGGCGCTGGAGGAGGTCGCCGCCGACGACTCGGTCAGGGCCGTGCTGCTGACCGGCGCGGGCCGCGCGTTCTGCGTCGGCCAGGACCTCGCCGAGCACGCCGAGGCCCTGCGCGCCGACCCCGGCCACGCCTTCGACACCGTCGAGGCGGACTACGCGCCGGTCGTCCGGCTCCTGGCCACGATGCCGAAGCCGGTCGTCGCCGCCGTCAACGGCACCTGCGTCGGCGCCGGGCTGGCTCTCGCGCTCGCCTGCGACCTGCGCGTCATCGCCGAGGAGGCGAAGCTCGCCACGGCGTTCGCGGGCATCGGGCTCACCTGCGACTCCGGCCTGTCGGTGACGCTGACGCGGGCGGTCGGCGAGTCCAGGGCCAAGGAGCTGGTGCTGCTGGGCGAGCCGTTCGGGGCCGCGCAGGCGGTCGCGTGGGGCGTCTCGGGGCGGGTGGTGCCGAGGGCCGAGGTGTGCATGGCGGGACGTGAGCTCGCCGCCCGGCTCGCCGCCGGGCCGACCGCCGCCTTCGCCGAGTCCAAGCGGCTCATCGCGCAGGGGTGGGAGCAGGGGCTCGGCGCGGTGCTCGCCGCCGAGGCGCGCGCACAGGCCCGTCTGGGGCTGACCGCCGACCACGCGGGCGCGGTGGAGGCGTTCCTCGCCAAACGCCGCCCCACCTTCGAGGGACGCTGACTTTCGAGGGACGCCGAGCTCCGAGGAACACCGCCTTTCGAGGAACACCGCCCTTCGAGGGACGCCGAGCTTCGAGGAACGCTGCCCCGACCCCTCTGTGGGGGCCGGGGTGGCGCCTCAGCTCTCGTGTGCCCCCCACTCCGCGCCCCGGCCGCGGGCCTCCTCGAACACCAGCCAGGTCCGGGTGGCCCGCACGCCCGGGATGTCCTGGATGCGTTCCAGCACCACGTGCCGCAGCGCCGCGTTGTCCGGCGTCCTGACCAGCACCAGGACGTCGTAGTCGCCGCCGACCATGGCGAAGTGCTCCACGTAGGGCGTCTCGCGCAGCCTGGCCGTGACCTGGCGCCAGGAGTTCTGCTCGATCGTCACCGACACGTACGCGCTGGTGCCCAGGCCCGCCCGGTGCGGCGCGAGCTCGGCGGTGAAGCCGGTGATCACGCCGTCGTCCATCAACCGGGTGAGCCGGGCGTAGACGTTGGCGCGCGAGACGTGCACGCGTTCGGCCAGCGTACGCATCGACATCCGGCCGTCGCGCAGCAACTCGGCGATGATCGCCCGGTCCACCGCGTCCAGGTTGGCGGCCGAACGTCCCGGCCAGCCGCCCTCGATGCCCTCGTTGGCCGACAATTGGCCCTCCTGAAGTCCTCTATGAATCCATTTGTCGCTCATCATGCCTGATGTCTTGAACGTATGGCTCCGGAAGCGGACGCTTTCCCTCACAAACGTCCAGAGAAAGTGAGCGTCGCCATGTCCGTGAGGAGGAGTCCGCGGACGGTCGAGGGCCTGCTGCCCTCACCCGAGCCGGTGCGCTTCGTCGCCGAGGACGGCACCGCCGTCGAGCCGCCCGCCGGGTACGCCGAGCCCACCGGCGAGCACCTGATGGAGGCGTACCGGCGGATGGTCCTGGGCCGCCGCTTCGACCGCCAGGCGACCGCGCTGACCAAGCAGGGCCGGCTGGCCGTCTACCCCTCCAGCCGCGGCCAGGAGGCCTGCCAGATCGCCGGCGTCCTCGCGCTGCGCGAGGACGACTGGCTGTTCCCCACCTATCGCGACTCGGTCGCGCTCGTCTCCCGCGGCCTCGACCCGGTCGAGGTGCTGACGCTGCTGCGCGGCGGCTGGCACTGCGGCTACGACCCCGCCGCCACCCGGGTGGCCCCCCAGTGCACGCCGCTGGCCACCCAGACGATCCACGCGGTCGGCATGGCCGACGCCCTGCGCCGCAAGGGCGAGGACGGCGTCGTCATGGCCTTCATCGGCGACGGCGGCACCAGCGAGGGCGACTTCCACGAGGCGCTCAACTACGCCGCGGTCCTGCGCGCCCCCGTCGTGTTCCTCGTCCAGAACAACAAGTACGCCATCTCGGTGCCGCTGGCCAAGCAGAGCGCGGCCCCGGCGCTGGCCTACAAGGGCATCGGCTACGGCATCCCCTCCGAGCAGGTGGACGGCAACGACCTCGTCGCCGTGCTGTCGGTCCTGGACGCCGCCGTCGCGCACGCCAGGACCGGCGGCGGCCCCTTCCTCGTCGAGGCGCACACCTACCGCATGGACCCCCACACCAACGCCGACGACCCCACCCGCTACCGGGAGAGCCAGGAGGTCGAGCAGTGGGAGTCGGCCGACCCGCTGGCCCGGCTGGAGACGTACCTGCGCGGGCGCGGCCTGCTCGGCGCCGAGGACGTCGCCGCCGCGCACAAGGCCGCCGAGGAGTACGCCGCCCGCCTCCGCGACGCGATGAACGCCGACCCCGAGGCCGACCCCTTCGAGCTGTTCGACCACGTCTTCGCCGAGCCGACGCCCCAGCTGAACGAGCAGCGGGCCCTGCTGGCGTCCGAACTGACCGCGCGGGAGGACTGAGATGACCGCGACCACCCCCAACGCCTCCATGAGCATGGCCCAGGCGCTGAACGCCGCCCTCCGGGACGCCCTGCGCGAGGACGAGCGCGTCCTCGTCTTCGGCGAGGACGTCGGCCCGCTCGGCGGCGTCTTCCGCGTCACCGACGGGCTCACCAAGGAGTTCGGCGAGGAGCGGTGCTTCGACACGCCGCTGGCCGAGGCGGGGATCGTGGGCCTGGCCGTGGGCCTGGCCATGGGCGGCTTCCGTCCGGTGATCGAGATGCAGTTCGACGCCTTCGCCTACCCGGCCTTCGAGCAGATCGCCTCGCACGTGGCCAAACTGCGCAACCGCACCCGCGGGCGGCTGTCGCTGCCGATCGTGATCCGGATCCCGTACGCAGGGGGCATCGGCGGCGTCGAGCACCACTGCGACTCCAGCGAGGCGTACTACGCCCACACGCCGGGGCTGAAGGTCGTGACGCCCGCGACGGCCGACGACGCGTACTGGCTGCTGCGCGACGCCATCGCCGACCCCGATCCGGTGATCTTCATGGAGCCCAAGCGGCTGTACTGGTCGAAGGAGGAGACGTCCACCGCGGACCGGCGCGCCGCCGGGTTCGGCCGCGCGGCCGTCCGCCGCGAGGGACGCGACGCCACGCTCGTCGCCTACGGGCCCAGCGTGCCCGTGGCGCTCCAGGCCGCCGAGGCCGCGGCCCAGGACGGGCTCTCGCTGGAGGTGGTCGACCTGCGGACGATCGTCCCGTTCGACGACGAGACCGTGGTGGCCTCGGTGCGCAGGACCGGGCGCTGCGTGGTGATCCAGGAGGCGCAGGGGTTCGCCGGGGTGGGGGCGGAGATCGCCGCCCGCGTGCAGGAGCGGTGCTTCCACTCGCTGGCCGCTCCGGTGCTGCGCGTCACCGGGTTCGACATCCCGTACCCGCCGCCGATCCTGGAACACTCCCACCTGCCGGACGTGGACCGCGTCCTGGACGCCGTGGACCGGCTCCAGTTCGACGACGAGCCCGACCTCCTGCACCTCACCCGGGAGGCGTCATGACGGCGACCGCCGCGCGGCAGGTGTTCCGGCTGCCCGACCTCGGCGAGGGCCTGACGGAGGCCGAGATCGTCGAGTGGAAGGTGACCGTGGGGGACACGGTCGAGATCGACCAGATCGTGGTGGAGGTGGAGACGGCCAAGGCGGCGGTGGAGGTGCCGGTGCCGTACGCGGGGACCGTACTGCGGCTGCACGCCGAGGCGGGCGCGGTCGTGGCGGTGGGGGAGCCCCTCATCGAGGTCGGGGCCGGGTCCGACGGCCGTGCGGCCGGCCCGGCGGAGGACCCGGCGGCGGCGCGGTACCGGGAGGAGGAACGCGCCGGTTCGGGCAACGTCCTGATCGGCTACGGCACCACCGACACCCCGCCCAGGAGCCGCCGCCGCCCCCGCCCTGCCAAGCCCCTTCCCTCCCACCCCTCCACCCCGACCTCCAGGCCCGCACCCGTGCCCGCACCCGTGCCCGCGCCTGGGCCCGCGCCTGAGCCCGAGCCCGCTTCCGGGCGTGTCCCGGCGCCCGTGGTCGCGGCCGGGCCTTCGTCGTCGGGCGGGGCGGAGGGCGCGCCTCGGGTGATCTCGCCGCTGGTCCGCCGGATGGCTCGCGATCATGGTGTGGACCTCACCGCCGTCGTCCCCACCGGCCCCCACGGCGTGATCCTCCGCCGCGACGTCGAACAAGCCATCGCCGCCCCCATCCCCGCACCCGCCCCTGACACCCCGTCCGCCGGGGCCGCGACGGGGCTGGTGGCCGAGCGCATCCCGCTGCGTGGCCTGCGCCGTACGGTGGCCGACAAGCTCACCCGCAGCCGCACCGAGATCCCCGATGCCACCACCTGGGTGGACGTGGACGCCACCGACCTGATCACCGTCCGCGACACCCTGCGGCGGACCAGCCCGGACCTGGGCGTCGGCCTGCTGGCACTCCTGGCCCGCGCCTGCGTGGCCGGCCTGCTGCGCTTCCCCGAGCTGAACGCCTCGGTCGACACCGACCGGGCCGAGATAGTCCGCCATGGCCACATCAACCTGGGCTTCGCCGCCCAGACCGACCGCGGCCTCGTCGTGCCGGTGGTCCGCGACGCGCACCTCATGACCACCGCCGGCCTGGCCGCCGAACTGACCCGGCTGACCGGCCTGGCCCGCTCGGGCGGCCTGCCCCCGTCCGCGCTGACGGGAGGCACGTTCACCCTCAACAACTACGGCGTCTTCGGCGTGGACGGCTCCACCCCCATCATCAACCACCCCGAGGCCGCGCTCCTGGGCGTGGGACGGGTCATCGACCGCCCCTGGGTGCACGACGGCGCGGTCGTGCCCCGCAAGATCACTCAGCTGTCCCTCACCTTCGACCACCGCGTCTGCGACGGCGGCGCGGCGGGCGGCTTCCTGCGCTTCGTCGCCGACTGCGTGGAGAACCCTGCCGTGCTGCTCGCCCACGTCTAGCGGCACGCTCCCCACACCGGCGAACGTCACCCGGTGGACCCGAGGGCGACGCCCCTCGGGCCCACCGAACGCCGGGCACCCGGCGAGGAGCGCGAGCTGTCGCCTGCCACGGCCCCGTCAGAGGCAACGCGGACGATGGCAACCTTGCTTGGTGTACGCGCCGGTACCGCGCCCTCTCAGAGGCCGGCATGGAGGAAGAGCCCGATGCCTGATCCCACCTCGACAGACCTGTGGTCCACGATCGGCGAGCTGGTGGCATGGCTGGACCGTAACAACGGCCGGGACCCGCACGAACTCACGCTGCGTGTCATGAAGATCGGCGAGGAGTTCGGCGAGGCGGTCGAGGCCCGCATCGGGGAACTCGGCCAGAACCCGCGCAAGCCCGCCTCCCACACCCGCCAGGACCTCGCCGACGAGTTGTGCGACGTGATCGTGACGGCGATGGTGGCCCTCACCTCCGTCGTCGACGACCCGCGGGCTGTGTTCGAGGCGAAGCTGAGGAAGATCACCGACCGCGTCTCAGCGTTGGAGGACAAGCGCGCCTGACCTTTCCGGGGCAGCCGTGCGAGCCACCGCAATGGCGCTCGCCGCGCACTATGCAGGCGCCGACCGCGGATCGCTCCTCACCGCCGTGTCCAACGGCTGCCTTCGCCGACATCCCGCGAGCCGAGGCATAGGCCTGCGCCTGCGTCTGCGTCTGCGCCTGGCTGTCACGCGCCAGGAGCCCGGTAAGCCACATTCATCCGCGTGGCTTCGTCGACCTCCTCCGCCGTCAGCAGGGCGACCGTTGTCGTCCGCACCGCCCCGGACGCCGACACCGCCAACCCCAACGCCGCCGACGCCGCATTGCTCGGCAGGTCGACGACCACGAACGTGTCCGTCTCGCCGAACGCGAAGTACATCTGCTCGACCCGCCCGCCCAGGCTTTCCACCAGGCGATCCACCGCTTGTCGGCGTCCGGTGCCACCGTCCCGCAGCACCCCGCGGAGACCCTCTGTGGTGTACGTGGACTGGATCAGATATTTGGGCATGGGCGAGTTCCTCTTCTCGTGCCGCCGCCCCGGTGCGAGGTGGCTGTCGCAGGTCACGAGGTCGGAATTCTCGGCCCGGGATGAAGGTAATCCCACCGGTGGTGCTGGGTTTTCCCTGCGGCCTCTCGACGCCGGCCGACGCCGCCGTCTAGGCCGAGACCGTCAGCGCCACGATCACCATCCCGAGCGTCAGGTCGAGTGCGGCGCAGAACTCGGCCATCGACCGGGCCACCACCTTGTTCCTGCGCCAGAGGACCACGTCCAGAACGGCATGCCCCACCAGGGCCGCGGCGACCAGGCAGCCCCCGACCGCAGGCGACAGGGACAGCGCGGCCACCGACACCGCCCCGAAGACCAGCATCGCCGGAACCTGCGCCGCGACGAGCGTCGGCCTCCTCACCAGCCCGTCCGTCAGGCCGACGACGGCGACGCACACCGCACCCCCGACCAGCCCCGGCCACGGCTCCAGCGCGAGCAGCCGCAGCACCGCCACCGCCACCACGGACGCCCCGAACAACGGCCAGGCCACCCCCGGCCTGCCGGTCACCGCCGTGGCGAGGTAGACGAACGCGGCGAGGAACACCACAAGGGCCGCGTCCCGCCCGTCCTCCAGCCCCAGGACGTTGAAGACCATGAAAGCCACGCCCAGCCCCGTGGGCCAGCGACGTGCCACGGCCATGAGCACCCGGCCGGTGGGGGAGCGCTCCTGCGAGCCGCCTTGCGCGGACGACATCTCAACCATGCCCCGACTCTCCCGCGCCACCTCCGCCCACCTTGTGGCCGAACACCCTGAACGTCCAGAATCCTGCGATCCCGGTCCACCCACCCCATGTTCACCGCCACCACGTGCGTGAAGCAGACGGCCCCGGGGTGACGGACGCCTGTGAGGGGGAGGCGGTCCGCCGTCAGGCCGGCGCGACCGACCGCAGCCAGACCGCCGCCGAGTACGGGCTGGTGAAGCGGAGCACGCGCAAGGGAGCGAAACGCGGATCACGGGTGCGCCGCCGGATCTCCGCCTGCCGCGCCGCGTGCTGCGACCAGGCCCACCACGCCGGATGATCACTCTGGAACCATCCGGCGACCGTTTCTCGATTGCCGTTGAAGACGGGTTCGCGCAGAACCGTCCTGCGCAGCGAACGCCGCAGGACCCGCGGCATGACGACCCGGCGCGGATAGTCCAGCCAGACGATGGTGTCGGCGCGTTCCCACAGCAGGTCGCGCACCTCCGGGTAGCCGAAGGAGTCGAAGATCCACGCCGGGGTCCCGGCGATCTCGGCGACCCGCTCCGGGAACGCCTCGTCCACGGCCCAACCTGGCCCCGCGAAGTACAGGCCGTCCATCTCGTGACAGGGCACGGCAAGCCGGTTGCTCAGTGCGCGCGCGAGCGTCGACTTGCCCGCCCCGCTGATGCCCGCCACCAGAATCCGCTGCATCCCCGGCAGGCTAGCGCAACCGTACCCGCCGAGCCCGCGACGCTGCCAGGCCATTCCAACGCCCCACGCCCCTGCTCGGCGACCAACCGGAAGCCCCGCCAAACAGACCCGCCCCTCACCGAGCGTCCCGACCGGACAGACTCCTCGGCGGAGAGGTGACGAGACAGCCTGCACGAGCAGTAACACGGGCTCCAGATCGCGCGTGACTTTGGCTGGACCATGGGCCGTGCGTGACACCGGCCAGACCACGGATCGTGCGGGACACCGGCTGGACCACGGGCCGTGCGTGACACCGGCTGGACTACGGATCGTGCGTGACACCGGCTGGACCACGGGCCGTGCGTGACACCGGCTGGACTACGGATCGTGCGGGACACCGGCTGGACCACGGGCCGTGCGTGACACCGGCCAGACCACAGAGCGTGCGTGGCACCGGCCAGACCACGGTCTGACAACCCGTGGTAGGACTTCGCCGCTCCAAGATCAGACCCTGGTCCGACGCGTTCCCGACCCCCGCGCCGCAATCATGACCGCATGCTGAAACCCCTCGCCACGATCCTGGCCGCCCTGCTGGCGATCATCGGCCAACCCGCCATGGCCACCGCCACCCCAAGCGCCGAGACCCGACCCGGCAGCGAGAGCACGGTCCGTCCCTCCTCGGCCACCCGATCCGCCATGACGGCCGGTTCCTCATTGACCTGGCAGCCCTGCCCCAACGACAAGATCGGCATGGCGTGCGCCGACCTCCAGGTCCCGGTCGACTGGCGCAAGCCCGACGACCGCAAGATCACACTGAAGCTGGGCAGGCTGAAAGCGACCGGCACCTCCGAAGGGTCGGTCCTGGTCGCCTATGGCGGCCCAGGAGGCCCCGGCATCGCCACCACCGCAGCCGTCCCCGACTGGTGGGCCCGGCTGCGCGAGCGCATGGACATCGTCACCTGGGACACTCGCGGCTACGGCGAGCAGTTCGGCGGCCTGAGCACCGGCCTCGCGTGCGTCTGGACCCGCATCCCCATCCCGGAAGCCCCACGTGACGACGCCGGCTTCGGCCGACTGTCCGACACCAACCGCGGCTTCGCCGAGGCATGCCGCCACCAAGACCCCCAACTGTTCGCCAACATGAGCTCGGCCGACCAGGCCAGAGACATGGAGGCGATCAGAAAGGCCCTGGGCGGCGCGAAGCTCAACTACTACGGCGCCTCCTACGCGGGCTTCTACGGCCAGGACTACGCCCGCCTCTTCCCCGACCAGATCCGCACGATGGTCCTCGACGGCACCTGGAACCACAGTCCTGCCGACTGGTCGCGCGAACTGGAGGAGATGGCGAAATCCAACGAGCAGTCCATGCGGCGCTTCTTCACCTGGTGTGCCACCCATGACTGCCAAGACATACCCGGCCTCTGGCACAAGCTGACCGAACGAGCCCGCCGCAAGCCCATCGCCACCACGACGGTCAACATGGCCTACGACGCCCGCGACCTGCAGTCCCTCGCCGTCTTCATGGCCCGCCAAGGAGCCCCCGGCTGGCCCGCCCTGGCACGCGCGATCCGCAAGGCGGCCGGCCAGGGCGACGCTTCCGACTTCGTCCCAGCCCGCGGGGCCCGCTACCCCGACCAGACCACCCCCGTCACCGAATGCCTCGACTGGCCGCGCCCCACGACCCTCAAGGAACTGGCCGGCATCGACGCCCGCCTCCGCAAGATCGCTCCTCTCACCGGCACCGCCAACACTCTGGCCTCGGCGACCCTCACCTGCATCGGCTGGCCCGTCCCGGTCACCAACCCACCCGCTCCCCTCCCGAAGGGCGTGCCTCCCGTCCTGGGAGCAGGCGCCTGGGGCGAGTCGGACGCGGTCGAACGTGCCCTGGCCGACGTCCCCGGCAGCTCCACCATCCGCCACGACGGCCCGGGTCACACCCTCTACGGCTTCAACCCCTGCGCCCGCGACCTGATGAACCGCTACTTCACCGACCTGACTCTGCCACCGCCGAACACCCAATGCTGACCACCGCGACCCCTCCGGCAGCCAGCCATCCGGGCGAACGGGAACGTCCTCGTCCCACGCTTGCGCCGGAGCCGTTCGGCTCCCGAGCACGAGAAGCCGGAGCACGAGAGGAAGAACCCAGTCGTGCTGGGCTAGTACGCCAGGTGCAGTCGGCGATCTTCAACTCGGCCGGACGGGGCTCTGCGGCGCCCGGTGGAACTCGATGCTCACGAATCGGCCGTCGGCGAAGCCGAGGCGCGCGCCGTCGCAGTGCGCGAACGGCGTCCCCCAGGAGTCATGTGAAGCGTCCGGAAAGCACGCCGCCAAGGCCAGCTCGATCGCCCCTCCATGCCCGACCAGGAGCGCCGAGCAGCCGTCAGCGACGTCGCGGACCGTGTCCACCCAGATCGCTCGGTGGGTCTCGGCCACGGTCGCCGCCTCCCGACCCTCCCGGATGATCTCCGCGAGACGCCGGTAGGGCTCGGTCCAGCCCCATTGCGCGTGCCGAGCGATTTCTCCCGGCACATAACCTGACGGCATCTCCATGGTGTCGTCGACGGCGAAACCCATCGCAACAGCGGTCTCGACGGCCCGAGGAGACGAACTGGTGACCACACGCTCGTAGGGGCCGACTCCGGAGCCGACGAAGCGGGCGAGGGCTATCCCGTCAGCCGACAGGTGTGACCCACGGCCACGTGCCGCGCCCTTCTTGGTCAAGCTGTGTCGGCGCACGTCGAGCCAGCGCACTTGGCGTCCTCCTGCAACGGTGTTCCGGTGGGCAAGGGCAGAGACGCGTACGGCCACCGCGATGATCGAGCGGTGTGCTGACAACCAAAGATCACGTGGTGGCCGCAGGAAAAGCGTAGCCGTGCCCGTCGGAGCAAACGACGGTGAAGATCCACCAGCGAAGGGCGCAGGTGAGATGGTGAGGGGCGGCTGTCACGCTGATCTCGGCCCGGCCCCGGCGTGCCGACCAGGGGTGGACTCTGGCTGCCGCGGAAGTCGCACAAGGGGGCGCCGACCTCGTGCGGCCACGGTCTTGACTGGGCGGGTCAGATCGACTAGACCACAGGAAGCCCGGCGATCATCACGCAGTGGAGGACACGATGTCCGGCAGAGCGTTGGTACGACTCGCGGCCCGCGCCGCGTTATCCGCAGTCACGACGGGCGCGCTGGTCGCGGCCGCCGCCATGCCGGCCGCCGCGACGGCCCTGGACCGGCCGCCGCGGACGACCAAGGGGCCGTGCGCGTACACCGAGACCCCCGGCGACCCGGCCGTGCGCAAGGTGCCGCTGCCGCCGGACCCGCGCCGCACCCCCGACCGTCCGGTCTCGGCGGTGCTCAGGACCAACCACGGCGACATCGGGCTCACCCTCGACCCGGCCAAGGCGCCGTGCACCGTGCAGAGCTTCGTGCACCTGATCCGTCACCGCTTCTACGACGTCACCTCCTGCCACCGGCTCACCGCGTACGACCGGCTGAAGGTGCTGCAGTGCGGCGACCCCAGCTTCACGGGCGAGGGCGGGCCGGGCTACCGCTACAAGGACGAGCTGCCGACCGACCTGCCGCCGTGGCCCGGCGACACGACCGGGGTGCGCAAGACGTACGCGCGGGGGGTGCTGGCCATGGCCAACGCCGGGCCCGACACCAACGGCAGCCAGTTCTTCCTGGTCTACGGTGACTCGGGTCTGGCGCCCAACTACACGGTCTTCGGTACGGTCGACGCCGCCGGGCTCGCCGCGCTCGACCGCATCGCCGCCGGCGGCATCCAGCCGGAGCCCGACGGGCCCACGCCGCCCGTCGACGGCAAGCCCGTCCTGCCGGTCGACATCCGGGACGCCAAGGTCTGCCGCAGGTAGGCGCCACTCTTGCCCCCGTCCCACCCGCCGGTGGAACGGGGGCGGGTTCAGCCGGGGGTGTCGGCGCCGCGCCGCGCCTGCCAGGGCAGGCGGTTCTCCAGCTCGATCTCCAGCGAGAAGCTGAGGAAGGTCCGTACGAGCACGATGAGCGCGAGCACGCCGACGCTCACGAACGTCGGCGCCACCGCCACGGTACGGATGATGTCCCCGGCCACCAGGAATTCGAGCCCCAGCAGGATCGCCCGCCCGAGGCCCTGCCGGTAGGCGCGGTAGACGTCGTTCGGGGACCGTCCCTCGCGCAGTCGCAGGACGAAGGACACGGTGGCGGCCAGGGCACCCAGCACGATGATCGCCACGCCCGCGAGATCGACAGCCTGGCCGATCGCCTCCACGATCCGCGCGAAGTTCATGACCACCCTCTTTGCCCCGCCTTCAGCAAGGATCGGCGGCCTCCGCCCGGCCCGCCTCCCCGACACGCCGCACCAGCCAGGCTCTTTGCCGGGGCACCCGGCGGGATCTCGACGGCGGCCCCGGACGAGGGTCAGGACTCCTGTCCGCCGGTGGGGAGGGAGTCGAGCCACTGGGCCAGGCGGGCGCCCTGACGGGTCATGATCTCGGGATCGCGCAGGGCGTTGGCCAGCAGCGACATCCCCTGGTACGCGCCGACGAAGGTGAGCGCGAGATCGTCGGCGTCGGGCAGGCCGAGGGCCCGGAACTGGCGTTCCGACCAGTCGAGGAGCAGCCGCATGACCCGGCCCGCCTCGACGTCGAGGCCGCCCTCGGCGCGTTTGTCCAGTTCGGCGGCGAGGGTGCCGGTGGGGCAGCCGTACCGGGCGGCCACGTCGCGCCGGCTCACCCAGGCGTCCACCATGGCCTTGAGCCGGGCGCGCGGGTCGGGTAGCCGGTCGAGTTCGGCGGTGAGCTCGGCCAGGTGCCCGGCGTGCTCGGACAGCGCGGCCAGGATCAGTTCGTCCTTGGTCTTGAAGTAGTAGTACACGTTCCCCACGGGCACGCCGGCGGCCTCGGCGATGTCGGCGATGGTCGTCCGCTCGACGCCCTGCTCGTGCAGGACGCGGGCGGCGGCGGCCATCAGCCTGCGCCGCTTGTCGGCCCCCCGGGACCGGGTCCTCGTTGAGTCAGTCACCCAACTCACTATACGTCCGAGACGGCTGTGACGAGCGCTCATCCGGCCGGACGACACCGGGCGCGGTTGTGGCGGCTGGGCCACATCGTGCTCACCTCGCGCGGTTGGAGGAGCGAGGACGTCGTCGAGGGGTAGGAGTGGCCGATGTCCGATGTCGCCGAGCTCTGGATTCTCCCTCATGACAGAGTTAGCGATCAATGTCCAACGTCTGCCGGGCTGCCACGTCGTGCACCTCGACGGCGAGCTGGACCGCGTGACCCGGATGTCCCTGGCCCGTACGCTCGCCGAACTCCTCGAAGCGGACCGTCCGAAGGTCGTGATCGACGTCACCGACCTGGCCTTCTGCGACTCGTGCGGCCTCTGGGCCCTGCTCGTCGGCCAGCGGCAGGCCGAGCGGCGCGGCGGCACGGTCCGGCTGGTCGGGGTGCACGGGCCGCTGGCGCGCCTGCTGGACATCACCCGGCTGTCACGCCTGTTCCCGCCGGACGACGGCCCGGCCGAGGCCGCGACCTGGACCAGGCCGCGCGGCTGGCCGTCCTGACACCGCGGGAACGCGGGCCCCCAGGACGGCCCGCGGACGCCCGTGGGGGCGCGCCCTCCTAGGACTCCTAGGGCGGAGGTGAGGGCGCCGGGTCGGGGCCGTGGGGATGGGACTCGCCGACCACCTCGTAAAGCTGATCGTCGGGCCCCAGGCGCCAGCCGAGCAGCGCCAGCAGTTCGCGCACCGTGGGCGAGGCGTTCTGGAGCACCAGCCGTCGCGGCGGCGGCAGGCCGGTGGCCGCGCTCATGATCAGCCGCAGCCCGCCGGCGTCGATGAAGGTAAGCTCGGACAGGTCCAGATGGAGGTCGGTCTCGCCGATGCGTAACGCCCACGCCAGCGCTCGGGCCAGCGCGGATCGTCCATGGTGGTCGATCTCGCCCCGCACGCGCAGGCCGAAGGGGTGCACCATGGGCAGCACGTCAGCAGGGCCGCCGGTTTGGTCGGTCATCGAAATCACACCTATTTGCGGTCGTCTCAGGGCAGAGCCGAGCCGCGCCACGTCCTCGATCACGGGAGGGTACGGGCGCCCCTGACAGATCGCCGAAAACAAGATCGCCCGGCGCGCCGCGCGTCCACACAGCGTCGGCACATCGGGCAGAGGGAGAAGCAGATGTCGGGCGATCAACCCTTTCCGCCAGGCACCGGCCAGGTCACCGCGGCGCGGGCCGCCGGTGAGCTGGACGGGGGCGCAGCCAGCGCGCCCGGCTCGGCTCGTTTACTCGGTCATCTCACTCTCTGCCCTCGATCGAGCGCCTTACGCCGTCGCCACCCCCGCACGCGGTAGGGGCGGGCCATGCACGCCCCCTTCCACCTGCGGTGCACCATCACCAACAATCTCGCGCTCATCCGTGACCTGGTCCGCGTCTACGCCCGCCACGCGGGGCTGTCCGGCGCGCGGCTCGACCACCTGGTGCTCGCCGTCAACGAGGCCGCCGCGAACGTCCTGGAGCACGGCGGCGGGCGCGGCACGGTGACGGCCTACACCGACGCCGCCGTCCTCACGGTCGACGTCTGCGACACCGCCGGGCGTCTTCGGGCCGAGCATCTGGCCGACGCCCGCCTCACGCGTCCCACGGGCACGGGACGGCAGCTCGGCCTGTGGCTGATCCACCGGCTGTGCGACGAGGTCGGCATCGACCATCCGCAAGGAGGCAGCAGGCTGCGGCTGCGCATGCGCCTGCCCCTCGCCACCCATCTGCGTCCCTGGCAGGGCGGCGACTCCTCACCTGCGGCCAGCTAGTGGCCCGTCACCGAATCTTGGACGGGTAATTGATCTCCAGCGGTGAACCCGCCAGGCTTGCTGCCTCTTCGATATTGGGAGGTGGTCG
>NZ_JBITEZ010000026.1:0-1207 GCF_044455665.1 Nonomuraea sp. NPDC051191
TGGTACTGCACTCGGGAGGGTGTGGGAGAGTAGGTCACCGCCGGACAATCTTTCGAAGAAGGCCCCACACGGTTGTGTGGGGCCTTCTTTGCGTTGTGGGCCCTTCCCAAGGGCTTCCAACTGCTCCTCGAACGCTGGAGGCTAGGCAGCCCGGGTCGGGTGCATGTGATGCCGGCCGCCGGTCACGGCATTGCCCGACGACAGCGCAAGCTGCAGCTGGCCCATGGGCTGGCCTCTCTGGGGGAGAGTCCCGTGGCCTTAGGGCCTCAATGTCGGGCTCTTCGCCATGAAGGAGACACGGGTCTGGTCCCTGGTTGGACTCGTCGATGACGTCAATGTTCCGCTCCTTCGGGGAGGCGTCGCTCTTCGGACGCGGACGGAGGTGGGATCACAGCAGACGATCCCACTTGGTTCGCGGCTGGCTGGATGTTTGCGGGGGCGTCTGGAGGGCTCGTGAACGTGCGAGGGCTTGCTAGGCTGGAGGGAGCGGGCCACCCCCACGGGTGGCCTTCGTCGCGTAAGGCCCGAGGGCGGGCGGCGACCAGCCACGGTGGACCGCCGTTGTGAGTCCGCTGAGTGAGCCAACGAAATGGACCAGAAGTGAACAGAGATAACGGATCGGACGGCGGACAGCGCGGGCGCGGCGACTACGGGGACAGGCGCTCTGGCGGCGGCAGGACTGGCGGATACGGCTCTCGCGGGCGTGATTCCGGTGGCGATCGTCCGTTCCGTTCCGAGGGCCGGCCGCGTCCGTACAACCGCGAGGACAGAGCGCCCCGAAGCGGGGAAGGCGCTCGCGACGAGCGCCCGCCGCGACGTGAGGGTGGTTTCCGGGAGGAGGGCCGCTCCTACCGGGACCGGGATGACCGCGGGCCCCGTCGCGAGGGCGGCTACGGTGAGCGTCGCGAAGGCGGAGGCGGCTACGGTGACCGCCGTCAGGGCGGGTATGGCGATCGAGGGCCGCGCCGCGAAGGCTTTGACCGTGGTCCGCGCCGTGAGGGCGATGACCGTGGTCCTCGCAGGGAGGGCTTCGACCGGGGGCCGCGTCGTGAAGGTGACGAGCGTCGCCCCTTCCGGGACCGGGATGATCGCGGGCCGCGTCGTGAGGGTGACGAGCGTCGTCCCTTCCAGGACCGTGGTCCTCGGCGTGAGGGCGGCGGTTACGGTGACCGTGGTCCGCGCCGCGAAGGCTTTGACCGTGGTCCGC